>NZ_JBXWMG010000001.1:0-654728 GCF_059609705.1 Ruegeria sp. YTSC192 | reverse complement strand
TTCGGCTTCGGCTTCGGCTTCGGCTTCGGCTTCGGCTTCGGCTTCGGCTTCGGCTTCGGCTTCGGCTTCGGCTTCGGCTTCGGAAGTCAGCTCCTCGTTCGGCGTGTCTTCGTCAACAGGTGACCCTTCAGCCACACCACCGGATTCAACATTTACGTCTTCGACCAGATCGTCTGTTTTCGGGGTTTCCACCGGTTCCTGATCGGATTTCTTTTTGCCCGCCACCGTCAAATTCCCCTTATTGATTCCAAAATCACCAGAACTACAGACTGCTCCAAGTTAGTCTGCACCCGGCCCGCCCTCAACCCGCATCGCGTGTTTCACGAGCTTTTTAACGGCCTTACGCATCTTCCTGGGTGTTGGTTCCTTGGCGATCTTCAGACGTTCATACCCCAAGGATTTAAGGGGTTCCGCCGTTGTCTCGCTGATTGCGGCCAGCCATAGAGGTGCTACGCCCACCCAGATATCGGCAAATTGTCGCGCGGTGCGAGGTGAAAAAATTGGCGCAATCACTGGCCTTTGGCCCTGCGCTGCAGCCTGTGCCTGCGCGCTGAGCGGCAGCAGAAGCTGCTGGTACACCGCCTGTTCGCGCGTCGTTACGCCCATCTCGGTCAGACGCTCGGCGATGTTGCCCCGGCTGTGTTCGCCACGCAGATGCAGCAGTGGGCTTGCTGGTCTGATCTGCAAGAGACCGGCCACAAGCTCTTCTGCTGTGCCACCGACCATATGCGCATCCCAACCCGCGCCTTCGGCGGTTGCGGTCGTAGTCGGACCCACGCAATAGGCAGGCAGATCCCGGCGCACACCTGCCGACGCCGCCGCATTAACGGCGTTGGAGGACGTGAATATCAGCCCCTGCGTCTCGGCCGTGCAAATCGGAACTGCCAGCGGTTTGATTTCCAGAATGGGGGAATGGATGACCTCAACACGCGATCTGACGCGGGTGGGAAGCTGCGCAACGAACCTCTCCGAGGCGGCGCGAGGGCGGGTCATCAACAAATACAACTATCGGCGCCTTCGGCCTTGGGATTGTTTGCGTCCGCGCAGGGTGGTACCCCGCTTGGCAATCATGATGCAACGGATCAGGCCAATGGTGCAAACACTTACCGTCCTTGGATTGGAAAGCAGCTGTGACGACACAGCCGCTGCCGTCGTGCGCCAAGCCGACGGCGAAAGGGCCGAAGTGCTGTCGTCGATTGTCCATGGTCAGACCGAGCTGCACAGCGCTTTTGGGGGTGTTGTCCCCGAAATCGCCGCCCGCGCCCATGCCGAGAAGCTGGATGTCTGCGTCGTGCAGGCGCTAAAGGATTCGGGTCTAACACTGGCCGAAATGGACGCCATCGCCGTCACCGCCGGGCCCGGCCTGATCGGAGGGGTCATGTCCGGCGTCATGTGCGCCAAGGGGATCAGTGCAGCGACTGGCCTGCCCTTGATCGGCGTGAACCATCTGGCGGGTCACGCTCTGACCCCGCGCCTGACGGATGGAATTGCCTTTCCGTACCTGATGCTGCTGGTTTCGGGCGGGCACTGCCAATATCTGATCGCCCACGGGCCCGAGCAGTTCACCCGTCTGGGCGGCACCATCGACGATGCCCCCGGCGAGGCCTTTGACAAAACTGCCCGTCTTCTGGGCTTGCCGCAACCCGGTGGACCCTCGGTCGAGGCCGAGGCGCGCCAGGGCGATCCCAAGCGGTTTAGGTTTCCCCGGCCTCTGCTGGACCGGCCCGGATGTGACCTGTCTTTCTCGGGGTTGAAAACCGCGTTGATGCGGATGCGTGATCAGATCGTTGCCGAAAAAACTGGCCTGACCCGTCAGGATCGCGCCGATCTATGCGCCGGGTTTCAGCAGGCTGTCGTTGATACTCTGGCCGAGAAAACACGACGCGCCATGGATCTGTATCTGGCCGAAGCCCCCTCGGACCCCGTGATTGCCGTCGCCGGGGGTGTGGCGGCAAATTCGGCCATTCGCGCCGCATTAGAGTCTGTTTGTGCCGAAAAAGGCGCGCGTTTCACCGCCCCTCCCCTTGCACTTTGCACCGACAATGCAGCCATGATCGCTTATGCGGGGATGGAGCGTTTTCGCACTGGCGCGCGTGACGGTCTGGACCTGACTGCGCGCCCCCGCTGGCCCTTGGATCAGACCAGCCCCGCCATGCTGGGCAGCGGTAAGAAGGGCGCAAAGGCATGAGTGTTTCGGTTCTCGGATCAGGGGCGTTCGGTACGGCTCTGGCGATCTCTTTAGCAGGAAACGGGCCGGTCACCCTGTGGTCGCGCAGCGCCGAGCAGGCGAAAGCCATGCAGGATAGTCGGATCAACAAGAACCGATTGCCCGATGTAACCTTGCCCGATGCCATCACCGTCACCTCTGATATCGAAGTAGCGGCGGCAAACGATGTCCTTCTGGTGTCGGTCCCAATGCAGCAATTGCGCAGCGCGCTGCAGGAACATGTCGCAGCTCTGGCCGGAAAGACGCTGGTTGCATGCTGCAAAGGGATCGAACTGTCGTCAGGCCTCGGGCCGATTTCCGTGATCCGCGAAACCATCCCGGACGCACGCCCAGCGCTTTTGACTGGCCCCAGCTTTGCGGATGACATAGCCCGAGGTCTACCGACAGCGCTGACCTTGGCCTGTGCAGATGCCGATCTGCTCGGAACACTGCAAGCGGAACTAACCACCGCCAATCTGCGCCTATACCGCACCACCGACGTGATCGGAGCGGAACTGGGAGGCGCATTGAAAAACGTTATGGCCATCGGTTGTGGCGCTGCCATCGGCGCCGGGCTGGGCGACAGCGCCCGTGCTGCCCTGATGACGCGCGGCTTTGCCGAAATGCAGCGCTTTGCCCTCATGCGGGGGGCGCAACCAGAGACGCTTATGGGGCTGTCCGGGTTGGGCGATCTGGTGCTGACCTGCTCGTCCGAACTGTCCCGAAATTACCGTTTTGGCCTGTGTTTGGGTCGAAATCAGCCCTTCGATACCACAACAACCGTCGAAGGCGTCGCCACCGCCCGCGCCATGGCCGATATCGCCAGGGCCGAAGGTCTGGATATGCCTATCAGCGCCACAGTGGCCGACCTGAGCCAAGGCGCCTACAGTGTGGCGCAAGCCATCGAAACCCTGCTCAACCGACCCCTCAAGGAGGAATAACATGCTGATCGCCCTTATCGCCCGTGACAAACCCGGCGCGCTGCAAACCCGCCTGGACAACCGCTCGACCCATTTGGCCTATATCGAAGAAACCGGCGTTGTATCGCAGGCTGGCCCGCTGCTGGACGGAGACGCGATGATCGGCTCGCTGGTGATTCTCGATGTCGAAGATCTGGCCGCTGCGCAAAGCTGGGCCGACAATGACCCCTATGCCAAGGCAGGTCTGTTCCAATCCGTCGAACTGATCCCGTGGAAGAAGGTGATCGGCTGATGGCGTACTGGCTGTTCAAATCCGAGCCATCAACCTGGAGCTGGGACCAACAGGTTGCCAAAGGGGATACGGGCGAAGAATGGGACGGCGTGCGCAACTATCAGGCGCGCAATTTCATGCGGCAGATGGCAATCGGTGATCGCGGGTTCTTTTACCATTCGCAAAAGGACAAGGCGATCGTAGGCATTGTCGAGGTCTGCGCCGAGACCCATCCCGACAGCACCACCGATGACGAGCGTTGGGAATGCGTGGACATCAAGGCGGTAAGGCCATTTGAAGTTCACGTCACGCTGGATCAGATCAAAGCGGATGAACGATTGGGTGAAATGGTGCTGGTCAAAAACTCTCGGCTGTCGGTGCAGCCTGTCACCGAGGCAGAATGGCAGGTGATCTGTGCTTTGGGTGCGACCGAGGCCGACTAGATCGCTTTGCGTTTGATTTGAATCGAAATACACTGCCTCTCCCTGCGGTCGAATGCGCATTTCGACGGCCTTGCCTAAGGCAAAACGCAAAGCGCTTTAAAATAGAGGGAAGGCCCTGCGCGGTGCAGAACCTTCCCTACCCCACGTGCTCCCTACTCACCACACGCGTATTGGAATCTGTTGGTTCTGACCGTCCTGGCCACATAAGGACCATAGCCTGTTTTCTTGGGCCGCTTCAAACACCAAGTCCTTAAAATATAACTCAAAACAAAAACGCCCGCCGATAGATGGGCGGGCGTTTGGATCGCTTTGCGTTTGATTTGAATCGAAATATGCTGCCTCTCCCTAAGGTCGAACGCGCATTTCGATGGTTTTGCCTCAGGTGAAACGCAAAACGCTTTAGTTTGAAAGCGTTACGTTTAGCCGTAAACGGATTCTTTGCCGAAATGCTTGGTCAGCATGTAGTAGACCACGGCACGGTACTTGTTGCGCTCGGACATGCCATAGGTTTCCAGAACCGCGTTTATGGCTTCCATCAGCTCAGGCCCGTCTGCCAGACCCAGTTTTTTGATGAGGAAGTTGTTTTTGACAGTCTCCAGCTCTCCGCTCTGGCTGGCTGCCACAGTCGACGCGTCGGCGTCATAGATCGCCGGGCCACAACCGATAGTGACCTTGGTCAGCAGGTCCATATCGGCATCCATGCCGCATTTGTTTTTCAGATCATCGGCGTATTTGGCGATCAGATCGTCGCGTTTTCCCATAAAACAGTCTCCCTATCAGCAGTCCAGGCCGCAGTTACTCAAATCCTAAAAACAGGTGTCGGAAGCCTAGCCATTCCTCCTATTCCCACAAAGGGAAAAATTCCGCGCTTTCCCCCTAAGCGGAGGAGCGCCTTTGCCGCGCGTCGTGAAAGGCCCGATCCGAAAGGTCCGAAAACGCACGAACCTTGCGCCCCGGTGTGCTGCTGCCCGCGTGAACAAAGGCAATTGGTGCAAAAGGGGATTTCAACGCATCTGGCAAAACCTCCACCAGCGTACCCTGCTGCAGCTCTCGCTGAACGGCCAGACGGGATTTGACCGCCAGCCCCAGCCCCTGCACCGCGGCTTCGGTCAACATGTCCGAGTTGGAAACTGCAATGCGTCGTGTGACGGACAATTGCCCCTCATGGGTGTCGAACCGTGTCTGCCAGGGCAAACACGCCCAGCGCATCTTGCGCAGGTCTTCGACGGATTTGGGCATCTCGTATCGCGCAATGAAACCCGGCGCGGCGCAGATGATCCGGTCATTGTCGCAAAGTTTGCGCGCCTTCATGGTACTGTCGGCCAATTGCCCAACGCGAATGGCGCAATCAACGCCCTCATCCACCAGAGAGACATAGCGGTCGACGGCCAGAAACTCGATGGTCAGGTCCGGGTGATCCTCCTGAAAGCCGTCCATCAACGGCATGATGAACCGGGATAGAATCCATGGTGACAGAGTCACGCGCAGATGGCCTCGCAACGCGCCCTTGCCGCTTCCTGCCTCCAACTCGGCTTCACGCAGATCCGCCAATAAAGGTTCGATCCGATCCAGAAAGATCAGACCTTCATTGGTTAGCTGTACCCGGCGGCTGTTGCGGTGAAAAAGTTTGAGGTTCAGCACCTCTTCTAACTTCGCGATCCGGTGGCTGACCGTCGCGGCCGAAATGCCCAGCGCCTTTGCAGCCGATCCGACCCCTCCGGTTTTGGCGACGGAGACAAAGGTCAGCAGATCGTTCACATGGTACATTCGAAAATTCCTAACACTGGTTTCGAACTTGAGCCAGTTATCCGCGAAAATTTCAAATGATATCTGATCGGGTACATCAGAGGAGGACCCGATGAAATCGCTCTATGCAGCTACATGCGCCTTGGCGCTGGCTTTGCCCGCCGCGGCAGCCGAATTGGAAACGTATCTTGAGTTCGAGAAGGCCATGCCTCCGGGCAATCTGGCGATTGGACCGGATGGGCGCATGTTCATGTCGGTTCATGAATTCTACGGGCCAGAGTTGCGCGTGGTCGAAGTGATGCCCGACGGATCAACCAAGCCCTACCCGACCGAGGACTGGGCCCGCGCCCCGCAAGACGATGCCGATGGATTGAACGGCGTTCTGGGCCTGCGGGCAGATCGCGATGGTATCCTGTGGATGCTGGACGGTCAGGGTGAAAACCAGACCGGGCGCATTGTAGGTTGGGACACCAAGACCGAGACGCTGCATGCGATCCACTATATCGGCGCCCCTGTCGCGCGGCCGACCTCGTTCCTGAACGATCTGGCCGTGGACCGTGATCATGGGGCGGTTTACATCTCGGATACGGGTGACGGTCAGAACTCGGCCATTATCGTGGTTGATCTTGAGACGGGCCGCGCCCGGCGCGTACTGGAGGGGTCCCAATTCACCATCCCCGAGGATACCCCGATGGTGATTGACGGACGCGAGATCACGCTGGGCGGCAATCCCGCCAAAATCGGCATCAACCCGATCACCGTCGATCCAACCAATACGTGGGTCTACTTCGCCCCGATGACGGCAAGCGCGATGTACCGCATCCCCACTGCGGCACTGCTGGATGAAAGCCTGTCGGATGCCGAACTTGAGGCGCAGGTCGAACGCTATGGCGATAAACCGATCTCGGATGGATCGACCGTGGATACCGGTGGCAACGTCTATATCACTGCGATGACGGACAATGCGCTGGGCGTGACCAAGCCAGATGGCAGCTACGAGGTTCTGTTCCAGTCGGATGACGAATTGCCGTGGCCAGACGGGTTCTCGATCGGTGCGGATGGGTATGTCTATGCCACGATTAACGAGCTGCACCGCTCACCCGTTCTGAACAATGGCGAGGATGCCTCCAAGGGGATCTACAAGATCGTCCGGTTCAAATCGCTGGCGGATGCGGTCAGCGGACGCTGATCCTGGCCCGGCCCTGATCTGCGGGGCCGGGATACCTATCGGCAATAGCCCCAGCCGGGACCTTGCAGGTGAAAATGATCCGCGTGCAGTCGGTTGAAATTGGGGCCGAGAACCACGCGGAACCAGTCACAGGCCCCCTTCCCGATCCGCTGCAGAAACGCGGCCTCGGGTCCCGGCAGGGACCAATCCTGCAACAGGCTGAGTGTTCGCCCATCCGCAAGCTCAACCCCGATGATATCAATTGAATCCGCTGTTGCGTGGCTGCTCCAACCGCTGTTTTCACCTTGCGCGGTCCGCATGCGGCGGCAATTATAGCTGCCCAGATGCTTCAGGGTGCGCACTTGAGTACCCAACAGGTCCTGCGCGGCGGGTTGGACGACGTGATGCTCCCACATCGCCAAACGCAGGGCGGTTGCACAACGGGTCTCGACCCCGCCCACCCGGGCACTGACCAAGCGGGAGAGCTCACCCCGCCCGGAGATTCCGCAGTTCTGGTCGACCACCAGATCCTCCATCTCTGAAAACGCGACACCGGCCTGAAACAGCGTGGCCCGGCACTGCGTCTCATCCGCCAATGCCTGGTTCATCTGATACTTGGTAACGGGCGTAACCGGCGCGGTAAGTGTGAGATTTCGCAGAGGGTTCCAGTGGTCGGGCAGCGGTGACTTGGGATGCGACAGCAGTACATATCCGGCCGACCCAACAAGAAATAGAAATACGATGATCGAAAAGAAAGACGCCGCCAGATACAATATCCGGCGGCGTCCTGAATGTTTGGTCATACCCGATCCGCGATCAGTAGCGGTAATGCTCGGGCTTGTAGGGGCCTTCCGGCGCAACACCGATATAGGCCGCTTGTTCATTGTCCATCTTGGTCAGCTTCACGCCGATGCGATCCAGATGCAGGCGGGCCACTTTCTCGTCCAGATGCTTGGGCAGGATATAGACGTCGTTGTTGTACTGATCACCTTTTGTGAACAGCTCGATCTGCGCCAGAACCTGATTGGTGAACGAGGCCGACATCACGAAGGACGGGTGACCGGTGGCGTTGCCGAGGTTCAGCAGACGGCCTTCGGACAGCAGGATGATACGGTTGCCCGAGGGCATCTCGATCATGTCCACCTGTTCCTTGATGTTGGTCCATTTGTGGTTCTTCAGGCTGGCCACCTGAATTTCGTTGTCGAAGTGACCAATGTTGCCGACAATCGCCATGTCCTTCATCGCGCGCATATGCTCGATGCGGATCACGTCCTTGTTGCCCGTGGTGGTGATGAACACATCCGCCGTTGCAACTTCGTCTTCCAGCAATGTGACTTCATAGCCGTCCATCGCAGCCTGAAGCGCGCAGATCGGGTCGACCTCGGTCACTTTCACGCGCGCGCCCGCGCCGGACAGCGAGGCGGCCGAGCCTTTGCCCACGTCGCCATAACCACACACGACAGCAACCTTACCGGCCAGCATGGTGTCAGTGGCGCGGCGGATACCGTCGACCAGCGATTCCTTACAGCCGTATTTGTTGTCGAACTTCGATTTGGTGACCGAGTCATTCACGTTGATCGCCGGGAACGGCAGGTGGCCGTCTTTCACCAGCTGATACAGGCGGTTCACGCCGGTGGTGGTTTCCTCGGACACGCCTTGGATCTGGTCCCGCATCTTGGTGAACCAACCGGGCGAGGCCGCCATACGCTTGGCGATCTGCTTCTTGATCACCTCTTCCTCTTCCGATCCGGGAACGGGAATGATGTCTTCACCCGCCTCAGCGCGTGCGCCCAGCAGGATGTACAGCGTCGCGTCGCCGCCATCGTCCAGGATCATGTTCGGGCCGTCTTCGAACAGGAAGGATTTGTCCAGATAATCCCAATGCTCTTCCAGCGTCTGGCCTTTGATGGCGAAGACCGGAACACCAGCTTCAGCAATCGCAGCCGCCGCGTGGTCCTGAGTCGAGAAGATGTTGCACGACGCCCAGCGCACGTCGGCGCCCAGGGCAACCAGCGTTTCGATCAGAACGGCGGTCTGGATAGTCATGTGCAGCGACCCAACGATCCGCGCACCGCTCAGAGGCTTGCTTTCACCATATTCCGAACGCAGCGCCATCAGGCCCGGCATTTCAGTTTCGGCGATATCCAGTTCCTTGCGGCCAAACCCGGCCAGCGAAATGTCTTTGACGATATAGTCCCCGGCCATCAGGCGCTCCATTTTTGCGGTCAATCACAGTTCCGGCTGCCCCTAGCATCCCTTGGGGCAGGTGGCAATGTGGATGACCGAAAACGGGAAGTTACGCCGCAAAATCAGCTGGGCGTGCCGTCAACCTTGACCTTCGGAATCGCTTCGAAAAAATCGGTGCCAACGGCGACAATACAACTTAAGCCGTTCGCGTGGGTCACCAAAACGGTGTAGCTACCCGTTTTTTTGGAGGTCCAGACCTCCATGACCGACTGCGCGCCGCGTGATTTCTGCAAACCGCCAAAAACCAGCTCTTCCGAGTAGCTTTTTTGCAGCTTGTCGACCACCTGCTCGCGCTCTGCACAATTCTGGGCAAATGCGGGCGGTGCCGTGGCGGCCATACCAAAGGTCAGGGCGATTGCGAATAAACGTTTGAACATAGCAAACTCCTTTCGTTTCACTTTGTGAGAGGAGCGCACCGGGAGAAGCCAGTGCCCCCTCGGTTTAAATGTCGGGATCAGTTGGTGTGGATTCAAAGCACGAATGCTCAAGAAAACGTTGGCAGCTGGTGATCCTGACAGGTACATCATAGCACCAAAGGACGCTTTTTGATGTGTCCCACTTCACAAGGCATGGCAGAATGGCAACACAACCCCGCGCATGGCAGAGGATGCTTTCAGGCCGCAGGCTGGACCTGCTGGACCCGACCCCGGTGGATATCGAGATCGAGGATATCGCCCATGGTCTGGCCTTTGTGGCGCGCTGGAACGGACAAACGGCGGGCGATTTCGCCTATTCCGTGGCCGAGCATTCCCTTCTGGTCGAAGAGCTTTTTGGCCGTATCGCACCCAAAGCGCCCGTGAAATGGCGGCTGGCGGCCTTGCTGCACGACGCGCCGGAATACGTTATCGGCGACATGATCTCACCCGTCAAATCCGCCGTTGGCCCGGATTATGGCGCGCTGGATGACCGTCTGGCGGCGGCGATACATATTCGATTTGGGCTTCCTGCCGAGGTGCCGAAATCGGTGAAACGGCAGATCAAAAAGGCCGACAAGATCAGCGCCTGGATGGAGGCCACCCAGATCGCGGGGTTTTCCGGGGCAGAGGCGACGAAGTTCTTTGGCCGACCGGATCGGGCGGTGATGGAGGGGTTGGAGATCAGGCTAAGACCGCCCGTGGACGTGCGAAAGGCCTTTGCTGAGCGGCATTGCGAATTACTCAATTTGTTTTGCTGATTGAAGGCTAAGTAGAAAGTTGGAGAATGCAGGCTTTAGTTCGACGCCTCTTAGTCTACGGGTCCTTCATATCATTGAATTTCTTTTGCTTTATCATTTCAGCTGTTCTGTTTGATGGCTGCACCAAGTGCTATGTGGACTCAAACGCAGAGCGATGGTCAATGGCAGTTACAGCGATCACCATTTGGGTGTGGCCGTATCTGTTCCTAACGATTTGGATCGGAGCCAAAGCCTACTCTGCGCGATGCAAGAACAGACCCCTGCTGCCGCTCTTGGCTGCCTTTTTCTTCAGCTTCGTGGTCTACTCGAGTACTTGGCTAGTCTGGGCCGGAATCGCTTTGCGCTGCGGCAAGGACTGCTTTCCGCCGCATAGGCTGGCATATGTATTTGAAACGGCAGGCAATTGGGGGGTCTTCATAGGCCTGTCGGGTTTGGCTGTCTGCTACTTTAAGAACAGACAATGGAGCAACCAACATGTCGCAATCAAGTAAGCTCCCAGACTGACAGCAAGTCCAAGGTGCAAACACTAGCGCGAATTGCGCTTCACCAAATTCTGCTGCTGCGTTCGGCGGTGCGTATTCCGGCGACACCCAGAAACCAGCACTTCGGTTGCAAATACGTCTACAATCTCACCCGATTGTCTTAGCGATGTAGCTGAGGACAGGCGAAATCTTGCCGTGTGCTGACAAGCCTCTTTTCACAACACATCAGATGCCCCTAAAACTTGCGTGTCTTCAAAATGGGCAGTGAAGATTCTTGAATACGGGCAAACGCATATCAAACACGGCTTGGCCGCGCTTACCCGGCGGCGCGCGAACTGCAATTGCGGTAGGGCTTTTGACTCTGGTCTCTGCTTGTGCCCATGGCCCGACCGACGCGCAACTTGATCCGGAACGTCAGTCAATGGCCCTGCAAGAAGTCTCGCAAAAGCAGGCCCGTGGGCAACGGGTGTGGTGTGTGCCCTACGCACGTAACCTCAGCGGTATCGAAATTCGCGGCAATGCCAAGGACTGGTGGGGCAAGGCGCGCAGTACGTTTGAGCGCGGCAACGAACCGGCTGTCGGTTCGGTCATGTCATTTCGGGCAACGCGCGGGATGCGGCTGGGTCATGTGGCTGTCGTGTCCGAAATTGTAAACGACCGGGTCGTCATCGTGAACCACGCCAATTGGCACCGCAACAAAGTGTCATTGAAAATGGGTGTGAAAGACGTCTCCAAGAACAATGACTGGACACTGGTCCGGGTCGAAAGCGTTCCGGGGCAATATGGCAGTTTGTACCCGGTGAACGGGTTTATTTACCCTAAGTCTGGCGAATAATACTATCCTCTGAACAGACTAGTCCAAGCTCTGTCTGCTAACGCGGGCTACGCTTCGCCAATATCCGCTGCAACGTCCGGCGGTGCATATTCAGCCTGCGGGCCGTTTCCGAGACATTGCGATCACACAGCTCATAGACCCGCTGGATATGTTCCCAGCGCACGCGATCGGCGCTCATGGGGTTTTCAGGGGGTGGGGGCAGTTCGTCGCCCTTGGCCAGCAACGCGTTGGTGATGTCTGTGGCGTCGGCGGGTTTGGACAGGTAGTCGGTTGCGCCGATCTTGACGGCGGCGACGGCGGTGGCGATGGCCCCGTAGCCGGTCAGCACAACGACCCGGCTGTCCGGGCGCTTTTCGCGCAGCACTTCGACGACATCCAGACCGTTGCCATCCTCAAGCCGCAAATCCACGACCGCATAAGCCGGCGGACGCGCGGTGGAGATGGCACGGCCTGCAGCGACGGAGCCTGCGGTTTCAACCTCGAACCCGCGTTTTTCCATGGCTTTGGCAAGGCGCCTCAGGAACGGCTCGTCATCATCAACCAGAAGCAGAGACTTATCGGGGCCGATATCAAGCTGAGAACTGTCTGCCATGGTTGAGTCTTTCCGCTATTTCATGCCTTTGGCTTTACCTAGAAGTAATAGCAGCGCTGGACCAAAGGTCAAACCGACTTGTCAGGACCCGGCTTGCTCCAAAAAGCAACCGACCTTATCCGCCATTTGCTGCGCTGTATCTTCACGTTTGAAGAATTCGAGAAACCCATCTTCGGGCGTAACCAGATAGGTGAAGGTGGAATGGTCGACCAGATAGTATTCGTCGCTTTTGTCATGGGCCTTGTAATATGTCTTGTAGGCCTGGCTGGCGGCCTTGACCTGCTCGGGTGAGCCGGTCAGCGCGATCAGACGTTCATGCAGGTTGAAGGCGTAGTCTCCGACCACTTCGGGCGTGTCGCGATCGGGGTCGATCGAGATAAACAGCGGTGTCACGGATTGCCCACTCTCGGCCAGAATGTCCACGGCCTCGGCGTTGCGGGACATATCGAACGGGCAGACATCGGGGCAGAACGTATAGCCGAAATAGACAAGCGTCGGCTCGGTGATCACGTCCTTGTCGGTGACCGGCTCACCCTTGTCATTGACCAGTTCGAACGGTCCGCCAATCGCTGCCGCCCCGCCCGCGATCTGGCTGGACCGGCATTGCGCATATTTGTCGTCCGACCCGGACCCGATTGTCAGAAGCCACATGGCACCAAGGCCGATGGCAAGAACGACAGCTGCGAGAATGGCATATAGGCGGGTCATGATCGTTTTCCGTGTACAAGGGGTTGTTGATCGTATCGGTCGGGACACCTATCAAGATGATCAGCCGATGCAACAGGACATAAGTGACCAATGGCAGAATCCAACCAGAGTTTATGGGGCGGTCAGGAACGCAGCAGCTGGATCAGGCTGCGCACCCTTATCCTGCTGCGCTGGGTAGCCATATTTGGCCAGATCACCGCCATCACGGTGGCTCAACACAGCTATCATGTGCAGCTTGAACTTACCCTGTGTTATCTGGCGATCGGCGTTTCGGTGATTGGCAACCTGACCGCCAGTTTCCTGTTCCCGCAAAACAAACGCCTGACCGAGTTCCAGAACTTCCTGATGGTGCTGTTCGATCTGTTTCAACTGGCGATCCTGCTGTATCTGACCGGCGGATTGAACAATCCATTTGCCCTGCTGTTGCTGGGTCCGGTCACGATCTCGGCAAATGTCATGAGTACCCGGTCCACGCTGATTGTGGGGGCCGTGGCAATTGCGCTGGCTACGCTGCTGGCTGAATTTCACCTGCCTCTGCGGACCGAAATTGGCCTGGTCCTGCGGATCCCTGACATTCTTCTGTTCGGCAATTGGGCCGCGATCATCATTGCCATCGTGTTTATCGGGGCCTACTCGCATCGGGTCAGCTCCGAGGCGCGTTCAATGTCCGAGGCGCTGGCGGCCACGCATATGGCACTGGCGCGCGAACAGAAACTGACCGATCTGGGCGGTGTTGTCGCCGCTGCCGCGCATGAGCTGGGAACCCCTCTGGCGACGATCAAACTCGCCAGTTCCGAGTTGATCGAGGAGCTCGACGACCGTCCCGAGCTGAAAGAAGACGCTGCCCTGATCCGCGAGCAGGCGGACAGATGCCGGGACATCCTGCGCGATATGGGACGCGCCGGCAAAGACGATCTGCATCTGCGTCAGGCACCTTTGTCCACTGTGGTCCACGAAGCGGCCGAGCCGCATATCGACCGGGGCAAAGCCGTACATTTCACCGAAGGGCCTGTGCTGGATGGGGATGTACAACAACCTTCGATCCTGCGCAAACCCGAGATCATTCACGGTTTGCGCAACCTGATCCAGAACGCGGTGGATTTCTCGCGCGCGAATGTCTGGGTCGAGGCGGAGTGGACCTCGGACAAGATCACCGTCTGTATCATGGATGACGGACGCGGCTATCCCTCGCATCTGATCGGGCGGATTGGTGATCCATTTATGCGGCGCAGGCGGGCCGAAACCGATCAGCGTGCGCGCCCCGAGTATGAGGGTATGGGTCTGGGCCTGTTCATCGCTAAAACCTTGTTGGAGCGCAGCGGGGCGGATCTGGAATTTGCCAACGGCTCGGACCCATATCAGCACCTTTCAGACAAGCCCGACCGCCGGGGGGCAATCGTCAGGGTCGAATGGCCCCGCAAACGCATCGACGCGCAGCAAGGCGATACCCCGGTACCCTCGGGGCGCAACCAGCATATTCAGGTCTGAGTTAAGACACCGTTAACCATTCTTGCCTTAGTTTGTGCCGAGGTTGTGCAGGCTTGAGGTAGGAAAGTAGATGGCAGACTGGATCATTCTGGCCGCGATCAGCCTGGTCTCGTGCTGTTTTGCCGTTCTGTGGCTGCTGCCGCGTCGTGCCCGGCGGGACAACAGCTATGGCATGTTCACCGCAAGCTCTTTGTTCGACGCCGTTTTTCTGTTCGACGGGGATCGCCTGATCAGCCACTCTGACATTGCCCTTGCCGGTTTCGAACATGTCGCGAACTGGACCGATTTGCGACGTTTGCTGCAGCGCGACTTTCCGACCTTTCCGGAAACGCCCGACATCGTGCGCGATCAGGGCAATCTGGTTGTCTCAGCCATCGACTGCACGGTTGAGCGTGAGGTTCTGTGCGAATGGATTGACGGGATCGTTCGGATACAGCTGCACGAACCGTCGCGGGACACGAAAACCAAGCTGCGCGATCCGAATGATCCGATCCGGCTGGCGATGGATCAGGCACCTTATCCTGTCTGGCTGCTGGATCAAAATGCAAGCGTCCGCTGGTGCAACGCGGCCTATGTCACCCTTGTTCGCAAGGTGCGCGGGCTGGATGCCGATCTGACCCTGCCTCTGTTCCCGGATACCGGGGCCGAGCCGCGGCGCAGTGGGAAATCCCGCGTCTCGATCGACGTGGCTGGAAGCGACAGCAAATTGTGGTTCGACCTGACTCAGGTAGACCATACGGTAGGTCGCCTCTTCTATGCCGTTGATATCAATGCAATTGTGCAGGCCGAAACCGCCCAACGCAAATTCGTGCAGACAATGACCAAGACCTTTGCGCAGCTGTCAATCGGGTTGGCTATTTTCGACCGCAACCGCCAACTGGCGCTGTTCAATCCGGCGCTGATCGACCTGACCACCCTGCCGCCGGATTTCCTCAGCTGCCGTCCCAATATCTCCAGCTTTTTTGACCGACTGCGGGATCAACACATGATGCCGGAACCCAAGAACTATCGGTCTTGGCGCAATCAGATGAACGATCTTCTCGAGGCGGCCGAGGACGGGAACTATCAGGAAACATGGTCTCTGCCCTCGGGCTCGGTCTATTCTGTCAGTGGTCGCCCGCATCCTGACGGGGCGGTCGCATTCCTGTTCGAAGACATCACCGCCGAGATCACCCTGACCCGACGCTTCAGGTCCGAAATGGACCTGATGCAATCGATCCTCGACAAGCTGGCCGACGCAATCGCGGTCTTTTCCGAAGACGGTACGCTGGCCCTGACCAACTATGCCTATCAACAGCTTTGGGGAACGCAGGACGAGGCCGGGTTTCACAGTGAAACGATCACCGAGGTCACGCGCATCTGGCAGGACCACTGCGTCGCCACCCCAGTGCTGGGTGAGATCCGCGATTTCGTCGACATGCGCGTCGATCGGACCGAATGGAACGCCGAAATCCGGATGCGCAGCGGCGTTGCGCTGGATTGTACCGTCACGCCGATGCAGAACGGTGCCACGATCGTGCGCTTTGCGACGGCCGGCAAATCCCTGACCGCCGAACCCATGGCTCAGATCAGCGCCTGAACCGGGTTGCAGCCGCTGGGGCGCAAGTCCATTGTGGCGCCATGAATTCGGCACCCGTTACCCTCACCCTGCAAAGCCCTCAGGACACCGCAGATTTTGCGGCGCGCCTTGGTGCAACCTTAAGACCTGCGGATGTATTGTTGCTGCAAGGTGAGATCGGCAGCGGCAAGACGCATTTTGCCCGTAGCCTTATCCAATCACTGATGAACCCGCCCGAGGATGTGCCCTCACCCACCTTCACGCTGGTGCAGGCCTATGACACGCAGATCGGCGAGATCTGGCATTGCGACCTCTACCGGCTGACCTCGGTGGATGAGGTCGACGAGCTGGGTCTGACCGAAGCCTTCGACACCGCGCTATGCCTTGTGGAATGGCCCGACAAACTTGGGCCGCTGACCCCCGACACCGCATTGACCCTTGCCTTCCAAACCGACCCGGTAGAGACCGAGACGCGCCACCTGAGCCTGTCCTGGTCTGATCCGAAATGGCTTGGGAAACTGGAGAATACTCTATGACAGATCGCACTGTGCTGGCCGAGGCACTGATTGCACAGACGCCATGGGCCAATGCCACGCGCGCGCCTTTGGCCGGCGACGCCTCGAACCGCAGGTATGAGCGTTTGACAGACCCAACGACTGGTCGCACAGCGGTTCTGATGGACGCCCCGCCGGATCGCGGAGAAGATGTCGAACCCTTCGTCCGGATCGCGAACCATCTGCGCGAAATCGGCCTTAGCGCGCCCGAGATTTACGCCGAAGACAATCAGAACGGTTTTCTGGTACTGGAAGATCTGGGCGACGATCTGTTTTCACGCGTTCTGACCAAGGACCCGAGCCGGGAACGCGCCCTCTATGAGACAGCGACAGACGTTCTTTTGCACCTGCATGAGGCCCCGATCCTGCCCCTGCCCTCATACGACCCCACATTGATGACCGAACTGGCCGCTCTGGCCTTCACGAAATACGTGCATGGCATTCTGGGCGACCACGATGAAGACACGCGAGAGCGGTTCGAGCTGCGCTTTGCTGATATCCTGCTGCACGAGACCTCAGGCACCAAAGTTGTCGTGCAGCGGGACTACCACGCCGAAAACCTGATCTGGCTGCCGGAGCGCGAGGGCGTACAGCGCGTTGGGCTTCTGGACTTCCAACTGGCGATGCTGGGGCACCCGGCTTACGATCTGGTGTCGCTCTTGCAGGATGTTCGCCGGACCGTGCCGACCGGGATCGAAATGCAGATGGTCAATCGCTATATCGCGGCCTCTGGCATGGATGACCACGACTTCCGCACCGCCTACAGCGTTCTGGGCGCGCAACGAAACTTGCGTATTCTGGGTGTTTTTGCCCGGCTGGCCACAGACTATGGCAAGCCACATTACGTTGATCTGATACCCGCCACATGGGCGCACCTGATGCGCGATCTGGAGCATCCCGCGCTGATCCCGGTTGCCAACATCCTGCGCGACGCCCTGCCCGAACCAACTGCGGAAAACCTCGCAAGGCTGAAAGCATCATGAGCCAATCCCCCGACGCCGTGATGCTGTTTGCCGCCGGGTTCGGCACCCGGATGGGCGCGCTGACCAAGGATCGGCCGAAACCTTTGATCAAGGTCGCCGGACGCCCGTTGATCGACCACGCGCTTGCGCTGGTGGATGCCGTTCAGCCGTCCCGCGTGGTGGCAAATCTGCACTATCACGCCGATCAGTTGCAGGCGCATCTGGCACCCAAAGGCATCCTGCTCTCGCATGAAACGCCCGAGATTCTGGAAACTGGCGGCGGCTTGCGGGCGGCTTTGCCTCTGCTTGGCACTGGCCCGGTTTTCACCATGAATACGGATGCAATCTGGACCGGGCCCAACCCACTGAGCCTACTGCAACAGGCATGGGACCCGGACCGGATGGATGCACTGTTGATGTGTGTCCCGATTGGTCAAACCATCGGGCATGCGGGCGAAGGGGATTTTACCGCCGATGCAGAAGGGCGGATCACGCGGGGGCCGGGTTTGGTGTATGGCGGCGTGCAGATTCTTAAAACCGATGGGCTGCAGCATATCCCGGAACAGGCCTTCTCGCTAAATCTGTTATGGAACCAGATGCACGACCGCAAGCGCCTGTTCGCGCTGGAATATCCCGGCCGTTGGTGTGATGTCGGGCGACCCGAAGGGATCGCTCTGGCTGAGGGGATGCTGGCGGATGTTTGACCCCAGCGCACATCCACGGGTATTCGCCGTTCCGCCGGGCACGGATTTTCCCAAGGCACTTGTTGACGGGCTGCGGCAGCGCGCCTCTGGCCCTCCGCACGCGCTGGCCAGTGTGCAATTGGTGGTCAACACGCGCCGTATGGCCCGGCGGGTGCGCGAGCTGTTCGATCAGGGGCCGCCCTGTCTGTTGCCCAAGCTTTCTCTGGTCACCGATCTGGGCGAAAGTGTTGATCTGGCGCAGATTCCACCCGCCATCCCCCCGCTGAGACGGCGGTTGGAGTTGACACAGCTGATTTCAAAACTGCTGGACCAGCAGCCTGATCTGGCCGCAAGGGCCTCGCTGTTCGACCTGTCCGACAGCCTGGCTGCCCTGGTTGATGAGATGCAGGGCGAGGGTGTGTCGCCAGAGGCGATCCGCCAACTGGATGTCAGCGATATGTCCGGTCATTGGGCCCGCGCACAGGCGTTTATCGGCATCGCGGATCATTTTGTCGATGCAGGCGATCAGGCGATGGATGCACAGGCGCGGCAACGTCGGGTGGTCGAAAACCTGATTGCCCGCTGGCAGGAGGCTCCGCCGCAACATCCCGTCATTTTGGCCGGTTCAACCGGATCGCGCGGCACCACGCTGATGCTGATGCAAGCCGTCGCGCGCCTGCCACAAGGAGCCTTGATCCTGCCGGGCTATGATTTCGACCAGCCGCGCGCCGTTTGGGACCGTCTGGATGAGGCGTTGACCTCTGAGGATCACCCGCAATATCGGTTCCGCAAACTGATGCGAGAGCTGGGGTTGGATCCTGACCAGATCCAGCACTGGACGGATGAACAACCGCCCTCACCCGCGCGTAACCGGTTGTTTTCGCTGGCATTGCGCCCTGCCCCCATCACCGACGCGTGGATGTCCGAAGGCCCACAGCTGACCGAGTTGGACAAGGCCACGCACGACCTGACACTGGTCGAGGCGGATTCACCCCGGTCCGAAGCCCTTGCCATCGCCCTTCGCCTGCGACAGGCGGCCGAAACAGGCCAGACCGCCGCCCTGATCACACCCGATCGGATGCTGACCCGGCAGGTCAGCGCGGCATTGGATCGCTGGAACATCCTGCCCGATGATAGCGCCGGTCTGCCGCTGCAACTCTCCCCGCCCGGCCGGTTTCTGCGCCATGTCGCGGGCCTGTTTGCGCGCCGTCTGGAGGGTGAGGCGCTTCTGACCCTGCTGAAACATCCCCTGTGCCATGACGGGGGTGAACGCGGGGGCCATCTGTTGCATACCCGCGATCTGGAACTGGACCTGCGCCGCCATGGCCCTCCATTCCCGGACCAAACCAGCCTGACCGCATCCGCGATCCGCACCGAAGCGCCCGAAGAATGGGTGAGCTGGGTCAGCGCGCATTTTTGCAATCAGCAAGTCACCGGAGAACGCCCCCTGACCGAATGGGTCGACCGATTGCTGTCTCTGGCCGAGGCGATCTCGGCCGGACATGCGGGCGATCACGGCACCCTTTGGGACAAGAATGCAGGCCAAAAGGCCCAGTCTGTCTTGACCAATCTGCGGGATGAGGCGCATCACGGCGGCCCCATGACCGCGCATGACTTCGCCGATCTGCTGGGCGCGCTTCTGGCCGGAGAAGAGGTCCGCGACCGCGACGCCCCGCACCCGCATATCATGATCTGGGGCACGCTCGAGGCCCGGGTGCAGGGCGCGGATCTGCTGATCCTCGGTGGTTTGAACGAGGGCAGCTGGCCCGAAGCGCCAGCGCCAGACCCATGGCTGAACCGCCAGATGCGCGACAAGGCGGGATTGTTGCTGCCCGAACGGCGGATCGGGCTTTCGGCGCATGACTTCCAACAGGCCATCGGCGCGCCCGAGGTCTGGCTGACCCGCGCCACCCGCTCGGACGATGCGGAAACCGTGCCCTCGCGCTGGCTGAACCGACTGACGAACCTATTGCAGGGCCTGCCTGACCAAGGCGGCCAGACGGCGCTAGCAGATATGCGCGCGCGGGGTCAAACCTATCTGAACTGGGCCAAAACACTAGAGCGAGCCCCCCAGGTTGACGCGGCGCATCGCCCCTCGCCCAAACCTCCGGTTGCCGCCCGACCGCGCCGCCTTTCGGTGACCGAGATCAAGCGCCTGATCCGCGACCCTTATGCGATTTACGCTAAACATGTGCTGCGCCTGAAACCGCTCGATCCGCTGGTGCAGGCCCCAGATGCGTTGCTGCGCGGGATCGTGATCCATGAAATCCTGGAACATTTTGTCAAGGACAGCGTGCTGGATACCGCCTTGCTGACCCGCGAGAATTTCCTGAAACGCGCACATGAGCTGCTCGAGGTTCATGTCGCCTGGCCGACCGCCCGCAAACTGTGGCTGGCGCGGCTGGAACGGATCGCCGACGACTTTCTGAGTGCCGAGGTCAATCGTCGGGGCGACGGTGGCCCGGTGTCGTTTGAGGCCGCGATGAAACTGGTGTTGGAGCCTCTGGATTTCACCATCGCCGGACGCGCCGACCGGATCGACCGCAACAGCCGGGGGGCGTTGCGGATTGTGGATTACAAAACCGGCGCGCCTCCGACCGAAAGCCAGCAGGCGAAGTTCGACAAACAGCTGCTGATCGAAGCCGCCATGGCCGAACAGGGCGCCATCGAAGGGATCGACCCCACCGACGTGGCCGAGGCGATCTTCATCGGTATGGGCGGCAGCTACAAAGAGGTCGCCGCGCCGCTGGCCAAAGAACCCACCGACAAGGTTTTGGCTGAGCTAAAAGAGCTAATTTCTGCTTATTTAGAGCCTGATCAGGGCTTCTCATCGCGTCGCATGCTGCACAAGGACACCGATATCGGTGACTATGATCATCTGGCCCGGTTCGGCGAATGGGACCGCACCGCTGAAACCTTCCCTGAGGACCTGACATGAGTGCCCGCAACGACGCCACCGAGCGGCAGGTGCAGGCCGCGCGCCCCGATGCCTCGACCTGGTTGGCGGCAAATGCCGGGTCGGGCAAAACCCGCGTGCTGACCGACCGCGTGGCGCGGCTGCTGCTGAGCGGGGTGCAGCCGCAGCACATCCTGTGCCTGACCTATACCAAGGCCGCCGCCAGCGAGATGCAGAACCGGCTGTTCAAACGGCTGGGGGAATGGGCGATGCTGGGGGACGCACCGTTGTTGGCGCAGCTAACGGATCTGGGCGTCGAAGGAGCGATCGACTCGGACCGTCTTGCGCAGGCCCGCACCCTGTTTGCCCGCGCGATTGAAACGCCGGGTGGGTTGAAAATCCAAACTATCCACTCTTTCTGTGCCTCGCTGCTGCGTCGCTTCCCGCTTGAGGCCGGTGTCAGCCCTCAATTTGCCGAGATGGAGGACCGCGCCGCCGCTTTGCTGCGCGAGGAGATCATCGAAGATTTCGCCGAGGGCCCTCAGGCCGGCTTGATCGAAGATATCGCCCGGTTTGTCACCGATACCGGGTTTGACAAGCTGACGGCGGCGGTGACCCAAAAGCGGAACCTGTTCGAACAGCCCTTGCAGCGCGCGGACCTGTTGCAGCGATTTGGCCTGCCCGAAGGTTTTGACGACGACACCCTTGCGGGTCAGGTGTTTCTGGGCGGTGAGGTTGATCTGATCCAATCCATGCTGCCTGCGCTGATCGAAAGCGGCGGCAACAATGCCAAGGCCGCCGTAAAACTCGCCACATTCACCGAGGCAAAACTGGCCCATCTGCCAACACTGGAAGGCGTGTTGCTAACGGGCAAGGGCGCAAAGGAGCCGTTCACCGCCAAGATCAACGGTTTCCCGACCAAAGCTCTGCGCGAAGGCGCTCTGGCGGACCGTATGCTACAGCTGGAATCGCTGATGTTGCGGGTCGAGGCCGCGCGCGAACAACGGCTGGCTTTGGTTGCTGCGCAAAAAACCACCGTTTTGCATCGCTTCGCCGCAGCTTTCTTGCCAGAATACGAACGCCGTAAACAGCTGCGCGGGTGGCTGGATTTTGACGATCTGATCCTGCGTGCGCGACAGGTGCTGAACGACCCGGCGGTAGCCGAATGGGTGCTGTACCGGCTGGACGGCGGCATCGACCACATTCTGGTGGACGAAGCGCAAGACACCAGCCCGGATCAATGGGACGTGGTCGAGAAACTGGCGCAGGAATTCACCAGCGGGGAAGGGGCCCGATCGGAAGTTGAACGCACGATCTTTGTGGTCGGTGACAAGAAACAGTCGATCTATTCCTTCCAGGGCGCCGACCCGCAAGCCTTCGACCGGATGCAGGCCGAGTTTGGGCGGAAGCTGAAAGAATCAGACTCTAAACTGTGGGATTCTACGCTTGAATACTCATTCCGGTCCTCCAGCGCGATCCTGTCATTGGTCGATTTGCTGTTCGAAAATCAGGCCGAGGCCGGGTTTCACAAGGAAAGTCAGCACCGCGCGTTCAAGACAGACCTGCCGGGGAGGGTTGACCTCTGGCCCCTGGTCGAAAAGGTCGAAGAAGACGAGGATGGCGATTGGACCGATCCGGTAGATCGGCCTGGGTCGCGCCACCATACCGTCATTCTGGCCGAGCAGGTGGCGCAGTCGATCAAGCACATGATCGACACTGGGGCCACAATTCCCGAAGATGGCGAAACGCCTGGCACATTCGTGCGCCGCAAGGTGCAGCCGGGGGATTTCCTGATCTTGGTCCAGCGCCGCTCAGACCTGTTTGCCGAGATCATCCGCGCCTGCAAAGCCTTGCATCTGCCCATCGCCGGGGCGGACCGGCTGAAAGTCGGCGCGGAACTGGCGGTCAAGGATTTGGCGGCATTGCTGAGCTTTCTGGCCACGCCCGAGGACAGCCTGTCGCTGGCGACGGTCCTGAAATCCCCTCTGTTCGGCTGGTCCGAGCAGGCGCTGTTCGATCTGGCCCATCGCCGGCAAGAGAAATTCCTGTGGGCCGCGCTGCGCAATCGCTCGGGCGAGTTTCCCGAGACGCTTGCGATCCTCAACGATCTGCGGGGACAGATCGACTTTCTGCGGCCTTATGACCTGATCGAGCGCATCCTGACACGCCATGACGGGCGGCGAAAACTGTTGGGTCGACTGGGGGCCGAGGCCGAGGACGGGATAAACGCGCTGCTCTCGCAGGCTTTGGCTTATGAGCGAACCGATATTCCCAGCCTGACCGGCTTTCTGGTCTGGATGCAGACCGACGATCTTGAGATCAAACGCCAGATGAGCGGCGTGGGCAACATGATCCGCGTGATGACCGTGCATGGCTCAAAAGGGTTGGAAGCGCCCATCGTGATCCTGCCGGATACCGGCAAACGGCAGGCCCCGCGCGATGCCGAGATCATGGTGGCTGATGGAACGCCCCTGTGGAAAGTTCCCGCCGATGTCTCGCCCAAGCTGATTTCAACCGCCCGCGAGGGGGCTCGGAACCGTGAGGAGAATGAGCGCCTTCGACTGCTATATGTGGCTCTAACACGGGCTGAAAAGTGGTTGATCGTGGCAGCGGCAGGGGATGTCGGAAAGGACGGAACCAGCTGGTATCAGATGGTTGAGACCGCGATGGAGCGCGCGGGCGCGACACAGATGGACGGGTCCCAGACACGGCGACTGGCCCATGGTGATTGGGAGGGGTTGCCGCTGGTCGAGCGCAGCGAACACGGCACGCCTGGTCAGGACCTGCCTGCATTGTTCCAGCATCCGGCAAAAGATCCGCAGTCAGAGCCGGAAACCCTCAGCCCGTCAGATCTTGGCGGGGCAAAGGCGCTACCCGGTGATGCCGGGCAGGATGAAGAGGCTGCAAAGCTACGCGGTACCCGATTGCATCTGCTGCTGGAACATCTTCCCGGCGCGCCTCGGGATGATTGGCCCATACTGTGCGCTCGGGTTCTGGCGGATATGCAAGATCAGGCTAGGGCCGAGCTGCTGTCAGAAGCCACCAAGGTCCTGACGGCGGATCACCTGCAACCGGTTTTCGCCATGAACGCACTGGCCGAGGTCCCCGTTTCAGCCGAGCTGAACGGGCAGCGGATGCATGGTGTCATCGACCGGCTGATCATAACGGACACCGAAGTGCATGTGGTTGATTTCAAAACAAATGCCACGGTACCCGACCAGGTCGAAGCCTGCCCCGAAGGCCTGTTGCGGCAGATGGGGGCCTATGCGCAGGCGCTAAGTCAGATTTACCCGGAAAAGACCATCCGTACCGCCATCCTGTGGACACGGACGGCCGCGTTGATGTGGCTGCCACACGATCTTGTGACGGAGGCGCTGACCCGCGCCCGGATATCTTGACCTTACCTGACGCGGCACCTAGGTTCTGTTCCCAAGTTCACCCCATTCAGGAGACAGAATATGTCGACCGTAGCCGTTACCGACGATACCTTTGATGCCGAAGTCAAGAACGCGACCGTTCCCGTGGTTGTGGATTTCTGGGCGGAATGGTGTGGTCCCTGCAAACAGATCGGCCCCGCTCTGGAAGAACTGGCCGCTGAATATGGCGACAAGGTGAAAATCGCCAAGGTGGACGTGGACAGCAACCCGAACGCAGCCGCTGCGATGGGCGTGCGCGGCATCCCGGCACTGTTCATTTTCAAGGACGGTCAGGTCGTCTCGAACCGCGCGGGCGCGGCACCCAAAGCTGCCCTGCAAAGCTGGATCGACGAATCCATCTGATCCGGATTGGAATGCGAATGATCAAAGGCGCCCCGAACCGGGCGCCTTTTTTATGACCCGGAGGCTTTGATGGCAAAAACACGAGTTCTTGTGGAGTTTGGTATGGGCACGTCCCTGCGGCGTGAGGACTATACCGAGGCCGCCCTGCGCGCGATCAAGGATGCGCTGTGGCATAACTCGGTCAATATGGCCGAGCTGTTCGATTTTCCCAAAGAGGCGATGATCATTGATGCCGAGATCGGCGTGCAGCAACCCGAAAAGGTGGACCGCGACGCATTGAAGGCCGTGTTCCCCTATGGTCAGCCGAACATCACGGTCACCCGCGGTGGGCTGGACATCGAGAAACCGCATGCCGATGGCCACACAGTGATCGCAAACGCCGCCGTCATCGTCTCGTTCGACATGGAGCCCGCGCAATGACTGAGAAACGTATCATTCTTGAGATGGGCACCGGCAACGACCTTTATGGTCAGGACTATACCAAAGCCGCAAGGCGGGCGGTGCAGGACGCACTGCATCATTCCTCGATCACTCTGTTTTCTCACTTGGGCGTGGACCACAAAGAGATGCGCGTGGTGGTGACAATTGGTGTACAGCAGCCCGAGGCCGTGGATTGCAAGCTGGTCGCGCAGGATTTGCCACGGGGCAGGGCCGAGGTGCGGGCCGTGTTGGGCGGGCTGGATGTCGAGGACAGCGATGCAGGCACCCGCCACGTCATCGCAACCGCAGCGGTTGAGGCCTATCTGCCGGATATGTCAGGGAAATACAGGCTGGTTTGAAAAAGAAAAAGCCGCTCGGACGAGCGGCTATTCTGTACTACGGCTGATCTGAAACGGATCAGATGGTGATGATGTCTTTGCGGGTCAGACCGATATCTTCCAGCTGAGCGTCGCTCAGTTCCGACAACGCCTTGCGTGTCAAACGCGTTTCGTTCCACTCAACCGCTTTTTCGAAAGCTACAGTGAACGCGTCCACTACGTGCAGAATGGTAGCTGCTCCGAGCGGCGCAGTGTTTTGTGCAATATTTGCCATTTGCGCAGTCCTTCAAACTGAAACAGCCGACCCAATGTCGGTTGTAAGCCTCATGTAGTGCAGGGGTCTGAGTCTCACAATTGCCAGTCTGGTAGACCCGATCTGCGTTTCTTGCATATCTTTTGGGCAGCTTGTGAACAGTTGCGTTGGCGCTGGCTCCGGCCCATATAGGGTGCCAGTGATGAACGGAGGCCCTGATGGCAGACAGCGAATTTCCCGGTTGGCATGGCACAACGATCATTGGCGTCAAGAAAGACGGTCAGGTGGTGATTGCCGGGGACGGACAGGTCAGCCTGGGTCAGACCGTGATCAAAGGCACCGCCCGCAAGGTTCGCCGCCTGTCCCCCGGCGGGTTCGAGGTTGTGGCAGGCTTTGCCGGGTCGACCGCGGATGCCTTCACTCTGCTTGAGCGGCTGGAAGCCAAGCTTGAGGCCACGCCCGGCCAATTGGCCCGCGCCTCGGTCGAGCTGGCCAAAGACTGGCGCACCGACAAATACCTGCAAAAGCTTGAGGCAATGCTGATCGTCACAGACGGAAAAGACCTGCTGGTGATCACCGGGGCAGGGGACGTGCTGGAGCCGGAGCACAACGTGGCCGCCATCGGATCGGGCGGCAACTTTGCCCTCGCCGCCGCGCGCGCGATGATGGACAGCGACAAGCCTGCCAAAACGGTAGCACGTGAGGCGATGGCGATTGCAGCTGATATCTGCGTCTATACCAATGGCAACCTGACGGTCGAGGAAATCTCAGGTCAGTAGTGCCATGATCTCTTTACCTTTCCAGCGGCGGTGCATCCCGATCAGTCCAAAGATCGCGGCGATGATCACGATGTAGTAGGGCACGCGGATGTCGATGCTCATCAACCCGCCGCCGATCAGGGACATGACCCCTCCGGCCAGGCAGAAGACTGCGGTGGTCACGCCCATGACCCAACCCTGATCCGCCTCACTGACGCTGGATGAAAACAGGCCCAGAAGGGTCGGGTAAGAGACGCCAAAAAAGAAGTAGAAGAAGAAGACCGGAACGTAGCTAAGCACGCCGCTGGGGCTGAAGGCGAACGCAAGCCCGCAGATCACCATCGAGATCAGTGAGACATAGATGATCTTGTGCTTGCTGAACCTCTCTTGCGCGGGTTTCACAAGGAAGGTGCTGGAAAAGGCCAGCGCAAAGCCGATGACGACCATGGCCATGCTGCCTCCGATCACGCCATAGCCGAACCGGCTGGTCAGGAAATTGTCGACGAACACATAGAAGGTGACGTTGGCGATCATGAAGAAGGAATAGACCGGCAGGATTTTCAGAACCATCGGATGGCCGCGCACGGCGATCAGGCTGTCGGTGATATCACGCGGGCGAAAGACAAAAGGCGCACGCTCGCTGCGGGTGTCCTTGAAGAAGGTCATCACAAGGAAGATGGCGACCAGCACCAGAACAAAGGCACCGTAGAAGGGTGTCCTCAGCGTGGCGAAGCTGCCCAACAGGGCGGAATCCGACAGGACAGCCCCGATGATCGGCCCCCCGACAAGGCCAAAGCTGACACCAGTCACGATATACCCCATATTGCGGTCGCGGTCGGCAGCATCGGTGCTGCCATCTATCATCGCCGCCTGCGCGATGGGCTGGTTGCCCGCCGTAAAGCCGGTGATCGACCGGCCAAGGATCAGCAACAGCAGACTGTCGAGGTAAAGCGAGGCGATGGTTATGGCATAGCCCGCCAACGCTCCGCCAAGGCAAACCAGCAGCGCGTTCTTGCGTCCGATGGAATCCGAGACCTTCGAGACATAGACAACCCCCAGAAACCACGACAGGAAGAAACAACCGATCACCAACCCATAGTAAAAATGGCGGCGACCGTTGGGGGTGTTTTCAGGCAGGAACCCGGAATTCGTCTCCATGATCAGAGAGTTGATGATCGGAAAGACAAGCCCCTGTCCGATCAGGTCAACAAACACCACAAACAGCAGGGTGATCTTGGCAATCTTGGTCATGAAAAACGCCCCCGGTTCCAATAGCTTGGGGCGAGTGTAACAGACAGTCGCGCTGCGACCTAACAATGTGTCAGAGGTCGGAAAGCCCGACCTCTGACGCCGTGATTACTTCAGCGATGCGACGCCCAATGGGACTCCGGCGACCTCGCACCAGATGTACACTTCGTTGTAGCCCGACACATCCATGGTCGGCGGTACAGCATAGGATTGCTTGCCGGTCAGGTTGAGCAGCGCACCCAGTTTGGTGTCAGGAGCGTATTCACCGTCTTTACCAAACGCCACGCGCGGGTCGGGGCCTCCGTCCAACGAGAAGTCATCGCCCAGTTCAACGATGTAGCGGTCGCCATTTTTGACCAGTTTCACCGAACCGCTGGTGATGTGGTTCGAACGGCCCTCGAACGTGCCTTTCTTTTTGGCGCCGCCAGCCAGGGCAGTGGTGGTGCCGGCAAGGGTCAAGGCTGCGCCGGTGGCTGCTGCTTTTACAAAAAGCGAACGACGAGTCATCATGATGCGGTATCTCCATAAGATAGATGCGGGCCTGTGTGCCCGTCGCGAACGGTTATGCCGCACGCGACCCTCGCATGGCGATACACATCTCAACGAATATCCGTGTGCCTTCTGTGAGTTGTCGTGATGTTTCCGTGATCGGCTTGTGTTTTTGGCGCTTATGATTAGGTTCCGCTGCGAAACAGACGGAAAAACGCATATGACCGACCTGACCCCGCGCGAGATTGTCTCGGAACTGGACCGCTTCATCATCGGGCAAAAAGACGCCAAGCGCGCAGTGGCCGTGGCTCTGCGCAATCGTTGGCGACGCAAGCAGCTGGCTGATGATATCCGCGATGAAGTGTATCCCAAGAACATCCTGATGATCGGACCCACTGGCGTCGGCAAGACCGAGATCAGCCGCCGTTTGGCAAAGCTGGCGCGCGCGCCTTTCATCAAAGTCGAAGCCACCAAATTTACTGAGGTCGGATATGTCGGTCGCGACGTGGAACAGATCGTGCGCGATTTGGCCGATGCTGCAATCATCCAGACGCGCGAATACATGCGCGAGGATGTGAAGGCCAAAGCCCATCAGGCCGCCGAGGATCGCGTGATCGAAGCGATCGCTGGTACGGACGCGCGCGAGGCCACGCGCGAGATGTTCCGCAAAAAGCTGAAATCAGGTGAGCTAGACGACACAGAGATCGAATTGGAGGTGTCAGACACTTCAAATCCGATGCCGATGTTTGACATGCCCGGCCAACCCGGCAGCCAGATGGGCATGATGAATCTGGGCGATATCTTCGGCAAAGCCTTCGGTGGTCGCACCGTGAAGAAGAAAGTCACAGTAGCCGAAAGCCATGACCTTCTGATCGGGGAAGAGGCCGACAAGCTGCTGGATGATGAAACCGTCAACCGCGTGGCGCTGGAATCGGTCGAACAGAACGGCATCGTCTTTCTGGACGAGATCGACAAGGTTTGCGCGCGCGCGGAAGCGCGCGGTGGCGATGTCAGCCGCGAAGGGGTCCAGCGCGACCTGCTGCCTCTGATCGAGGGCACAACCGTGTCCACCAAACATGGCCCTGTGAAAACCGACCATATCCTGTTCATCGCCTCGGGTGCATTCCACATTGCCAAACCGTCAGACCTGCTGCCCGAGCTTCAGGGCCGTCTGCCGATCCGGGTTGAGCTGCGCGCACTGACCGAAGAGGATTTTGTCCGCATCCTGACCGAGACCGACAACGCGCTGACCCGCCAATACACCGCCCTTATGGGCACCGAAGAGGTCACCGTCAGCTTCACAGATGATGGCATCGCGGCACTGGCCAAGATCGCTGCGGATGTGAACCAGACCGTTGAAAACATCGGCGCCCGGCGGCTTTACACAGTGATGGAACGTGTGTTCGAAGAACTCTCGTTCACTGCGCCCGATCAGGCCGGGGCCGAGATCACGGTGAATGCGCAATTCGTGGATGAAAATCTGGGCGAGTTGACGAAATCGGCCGACCTCAGCCGTTACGTATTGTAACAAATCCAGCTGTATTTCGCCGCCGATTTGGCGGCGAATTTTCGTTCCGGCTGGACCTTGCACCAGAAATTGATAACCGTGACTCAAACTCCGTTTCTTTGAGGGTTGAGCCGTGTTGCGTTTGAGTATTGCCTTTCTTGCCGTTGCCACACTGGGCGCTTGCGTCGACAGAACCGCACAGGTGACTGTGCCATCTGCCCTGAACGTGGGAACAGCGGAAACCGTCTACGCGGCGACAACCCGGGGGCGGAACCCCGACGGGACATTCAACGCCGACCGGGGCGATCGGGTGCAGTACCATAAAATGACGGTCTCGATCCCGCCGAACCGCACGCCGGGATCGCTGGAGTTTTCGTATGCGAACCCAAACCCGGAAAAGCAGTTCGTTCTGGCCAACACAACAGACCTGTCCGGCCCGCGTGAGCTGGCAAACCAGCTACGCGGACAGGATGATGTGTCGATCTTTGTGCACGGGTATAACTCGACCCACACCGAGACCGCGTTTCGCGCGGCGCAGTTGGCGCATGATCTGGACATCCCCGGATCAGTCCTGATTTATTCCTGGCCCAGTCAGGCGCGCGGGGCAGGCTATGCCTATGATCTGGACAGTATGCTGTTTGCCCGCGACGGGCTGGAAAAGACAATCCGCGACCTGAAATCCATCGGCGTGAAACGGGTTGTGCTGGTCGCCCATTCCATGGGTGGCGCCCTGTCGATGGAGATGATGCGTCAAGCCGAGCTGCGCGCGACGGGCTGGTCACGGCGCAACCTTGATGGCGTGTTCCTGATCTCACCCGATCTGGATATTGACGTGTTTCGCTCGCAAATGGACAGCATAAAAACTCCGCCCGATCCCTTTGTCGTGATGGTATCGCAAAAGGACAAGATCCTAAATATCTCGGCCCGGATTCGCGGTACACCGGGGAGTGAACGGCTGGGCAATATCAGTACGACCGAGGCGCTGGCCGACTATCCGATCGAAGTGATCGACGCGACCGCGTTCAACAGCGATGCCGAGTCCTCGCATTTCGTTGCTGCAACCTCACCCGCCTTGTTGTCGCTGCTCAGTTCGGCCCGGCGTGTCGGGAACACTCTTGGAAACCGCCGTTCAGGGATCGATCTTTTGATCCCCGGCAGCCAACGCAACCCCTCGGGTGCGACAGAGGTGGTTCTGTCTGAGACCGGGCAAGCGCAGGTCGCCAATCAGTAGGGATCAAGGGCTTGCCAGAGGGTCTCTGGCTTTCTCGGTCGTCGGGCGCAGTCTAGCGGACCCGCCTTAGATAGATGTAATAGGCTCCGTCTCCGCCGTGACTGATATGCGCAGGTGTCACCTGCATCACCGCCTGCGCCAGCGGTGGGATCGACAGCCAATGTGGCACCTGATTACGCAAAACACCGCGTGGGGTCGGGATCGGTCCCGGCTCGTCGCGGTCTTTTCCCTTGCCCGTGATCACCAGAACCAGACGTTTGCCCTGCGCCTGCGCTGTCAGCACAAAGCGCACGAGCGCCGGATGCGCGGTGTCAATGCGCATCCCATGCAGGTCCAACTTGCCCTCGGGTTTGAGCTTGCCGCGTTTCATGCGGCCAAAGGCCTTGGTGTCCATCTGAACGGGGGCCGCGCGCAGCGTCTCGGTGATCGACGGTTTCAAGCGATTGGCAGACGGCTTGGAGGGTTGGTTCTGCCCCAGTTCAAACGCCTCGATCCGGGGTTTTGGCAGTTTCTTGGGCGTCGGTTTCGGCAGGGTTGTCGGATGCACGGTCTGAGGGATCTCAGGGTGCAGCCGCTCAGCCTGTTTGGCGACCTTGCGCCAAAGATCGATCTCGTCGCTGGTCAGTTTGCGCCGGGTCATCAGTAGTCATCCGTCGCCATGGCGTAAGCACGCTGGATCGGCAGCAATACGATCATGCGACCGGGGTCTTTCAATCGACCAGCGACTTGCCCGGCCTCATCGCCTGTTCCAAAGAAGATATCAGCCCGCTGCGCCCCCTTGATCGCCGCGCCGGTATCTTGCGCGATCATAAGGCGGCGCATAGGTTTCTTGCCGTCTTTCTCAACCCAGACCGGCGCACCCAGCGGCGTATAGGCCGGATCGGCCGCGATGCTGCGCATGGTCGTGATCGACCGGTTCATTGCGCCCAAGGGCCCAAGTTCCGGCGCAACCCGGCTGACCTCGCGGAAGAACACGTAAGATGGGTTGTGGAACAACAACTCAACCCCGGCTTCGGGGTTTTTGCGGACCCATGCCTGGATCATCTGCGCGCTGACCGCGTGGGCACCCAAAGCACCACGCCGGACCAGCTCAACCCCGATCGAGCGGTAGGGCTGCCCGTTCGCGCCGCCATATCCCACGCGCAAGGCACCTCCATCGGGCAGGCGCACCCGGCCAGAGCCCTGAATTTGCAGAAAGAACAGCTCAACCGGGTCATCGACCCAGGCGATCTCAAGCCCGCGGCCCTGCATCACGTCGCTGGTCAGGATCTCGCGCCGGCTGAGCCACGGCCCATCGCGCGCCTCGGGCGGCATCTTGTAGATCGGATATTTGAACCGATCCGTCCGGGTTCGGGAGCCGTCAAGCTCGGGCTCAAAATACCCGGTGAATAGCCCGTCCTTGCCGTCTTCGACCAAAACGGGTCGGAAGAAGAGTTCAAAGAAGGACCGCGCGGCATCCCCCTCATAAGTCCGGGCCACGCCGCACAAAGCGCGCCAATCCGGGTCATTCAGATCACCGCAGGTGTTCAGAAAAACGGAAAGGGCCGCGCCGTGGTCATCCTCGGCCCAGCCCTGAAGGTCATCAAACGACAGAACGGATCGCGTCGCCTCGGCTCCGGCGGCGCTGGCAGTGGTCATCGCACCCACCAGAATAAGCGACCGGAGCGTGGCAATCATGCGTCCGTGGAAACAAGCAGCCAGTTCGGATCGTCCTTGCCCATCACGCGGGCAAAGGTCCAGCTGTCCTTTTGGCGTTTCACGGTGTTCGGGTTGCCTTCGATGATGTCACCACCGCGATCCCGCACAACCGAGGTCAGCTCACCAATGAATTTCATGGTGATCTCAGCCTCATTGGTGTCTTTGTCAAAGGACACTTCGGTCAGGGTGGTTTCACGCACGCCGATAAACTCGGCCTCGATCGTCAGGCCCTGATCTTCGCGCGCGGATACGACCGAGACAAAGGTTTCGAACACATCTTCGGCGAGGAAGGGCTGGATCTCATCCAGATTGCCTTTCTCAAACCCCATTACGATCATTTCATAGGCGCCACGGGCACCCTGGACAAATTCACTGACCGAAAAGCTGGGCTCTATCCGCTTCATCGCAGCCAAAGTCTGCGCCTGTTCGCTGTCTTCAGGAACATGGTCGGTGATGTCATGATCCGGACCACCTTCGATCACCTCGAAATCACGACGGGACGCGCCCGTGTCGGGCTGTTGCGGAACGGGGGGCTTTTCGAAACCTTCACGCGTTCCCAGCACGCTTTTCAAACGCAGGATCAGGAAAACGGCAATTCCGGCCAGTACCAGCAGCTGGATCATGGGTTCGTTCATTTCATCCTCTTTTCAGAACCGAGACTTTGTGTACGCGGCCTCCTGCCACTATGTAGGTGACAGTTGGTGGCAAGTCCACAGTTCGGCCATAGGTAAAGGATAACGCAAATGTACCTGTTCTTGGCATTTTTATTGGTTCCGATCCTCGAAATCGCCCTGTTCATCCAGGTTGGAGGGCTGATCGGCCTGTGGCCCACCCTTGCCATCGTGGTTCTGACGGCGGTTCTGGGCACCACATTGGTGCGGACACAAGGTCGCATGGCGCTGGGGCAATTGCAGCAATCTTTCGCCACCCTGGACGATCCGACCGAGCCTTTGGCCCATGGCGCAATGATCCTTTTGTCCGGCGCGCTGCTGCTGACACCCGGCTTTTTCACCGATGCCGTCGGATTTGCGCTGTTGATCCCCGGCGTGCGGGTCGCCGTTTTCCGCTATCTGAAGACCAAAATCACCGTGGCGCAGTTCCAGATGGGACCCGGCGCAGGCTTTCAGCAGCCGCGCGGACCATCTGACCAGGACGACGTGATTGACGGAGAATTTACCGAGGTGCGCCCGCGCAAGGACCCCTCGAAACCGTCAAAATGGGTCGAAGGCCCCCACCAGCATTGAGGTGCCGCGCGCAACTTGCTAAGCAGTGTCGAATTTCATTTTTGGAGTAGATCCATGGCCGAAGAAAACGCTGCAGAAAACACTGCGGCCCAAGCCGCCCCTCAGGTTCAGATGCGCGTTCTGGGACAGTTCATTCGCGATATGTCCTTTGAAAACGTCATGGCACAAAAAGGCGTGTCCGGTGACGTACAGCCCGAGATTCAGGTTCAGGTGAATCTGGACGCGAAAAAGCGTCAGGTCGAGCATCAGTATGAAGTTTCGATCAAGCTGAAGCTGACCTCGAAAGCCAAGGGTATGGACGATGTCCTGTTCCTATGTGAGCTGGACTATTGCGGGCTGTTCCACGTGGAAGGCGTGCCAGAAGATCAGCTGCACCCGTTCCTGATGATCGAATGCCCGCGCATGCTGTTCCCGTTCCTGCGCCGTATCGTCAGCGACATCACCCGCGACGGTGGCTACCCACCAGTGAACCTGGATACCATTGATTTTGTTGCGCTTTACCGCAACGAGCTGATGCGCCGTCAGGCCGCTCAGGCGGAACAGGCCGAGCAGACCGACGCCTAAATCCCTTGAGACCCGTGCCTGACCGGATCAGGCGCGGGTCCACAGGGCGCTTTCGCCCAGTTTCTCGACAAATGTCTCATGCGCTGCGCGCTCATCCTCGGTGATCCGGGATGGCAGCGGTGTCGCGCGCGGTGTCGGACGCCAGTCATCTGCACCCCCCGCGCCAGACGCGGCCGAAGTGGACAGGCCGAAATCCGGCTGGCGACCACCGATCAACTCAAGATAGACCTCGGCCAAAATCTCCGAGTCCAAAAGCGCGCCGTGCAGCACGCGGTTCGAGTTGTCGATATTGAACCGCCGGCACAGCGCATCCAACGAAGCCGGAGAGCCCGGAAACCGCTTGCGCGCAATGGCGAGCGTATCAAGCGCCTGATCCATCGGAATCGGCGGCATACCCATCCATTTCAACTCGGCGTTCAGGAACTTCATGTCGAACGACGCGTTGTGGATCACGAGTTTCGCATCGCCGACAAAATCCCGAAACCCCTGACCGACTTTGGCAAAAACCGGTTTGTCTTTCAGCGTCACCTCACCCTTTTCAGGCGGGCGCGGCGTGTCCAGCAGGTCAGGGCCAATGCCATGCACGCCAAACGCCTCTTCCGGCATACCGCGTTCGGGGTTGATATAGACATGATAGGTCTCACCCGTGGCCACGTGATTCCACAGCTCGACCGCGCCAATCTCGACGATCCGGTCACCGCTTTCAGGATCAAAGCCCGTGGTTTCGGTATCGAGTACAATCTCACGCATTAGCCGTCCCCGCCCGTATCTGCCTGACCACATCCTGCACCTGCGCGCGAGCATGGTCCAGTGTGTCGGTGTCGATCACATAGTCCGAGCGCGCGCATTTCTCGTCATTCGGCATCTGCTTGGCGCGGATCTGTTCGAATTGCGCCTCGGACATTGTGCCGCGTTCCATCACACGACGCTTTTGTTCGTCAGGCGATACCCGAACGCAGGCAACCGCATCCATCGCGTCCCCACCGCCCGTTTCAAACAGAAGGGGGATATCGAAAACCAGAATATCAGCCGCAGCACTTTCGCGAAACGCGGCACGATCTGCAGCGACCAGAGGGTGAACGATCCCCTCGATCCGTTTCAACGCAGAACTGTCTTCCGAGATAATCTGTTTCAATGCCTCGCGGCTGACCGCGCCCTCAACGATAGCCAAGGGAAAAGCCTCACCCATTGGTCCAACCGCCAGGCCACCTTTGGCATAAAGACGATGGACCGCCGCATCCGCATCCCAAAGCGCGCAACCTTCATCGACGAACATCTGCGCCGTGGTGCTTTTGCCCATCCCGATTGAGCCTGTCAGGCCAAGCGCAAACCTCATGCCAGCACGACCGCGCGCAAGTCGTCATTGACCTCGGGGCGCACGCCGAACCAGCGTTCAAAACCCGGCACTGCCTGATGCAGCAGCATGCCCAACCCGTCGACAACGGTGCATCCAGCCTCTTCCGCTGTCTCCAGCAGGTTGGTCTTGAGCGGCGCGTAGACCAGATCGGTCACCACGGCGCCCGGCTGCAATCCATCCAATGGCACCCGCAACTCGGGCTGACCTTGCATGCCCAAAGACGTCGTGTTGACCACAAGTTCCGCGTTTTCGATCACGTTGCCGGCCTGCACCCAATCCAAAACGGTGATGCGCTGGCCGAATTCTTCTTTCAGATGATCGGCACGGGCGCGGGTCCGGTTGGTCAGCAGAATCTCGGGCACGCCCGCATCCGCCAGCGCCTGTAACACGGCGCGCGCCGCTCCGCCCGCGCCAAAGACAACGGCGGGGCCATCCTTGGCGTTCCAATCCGGTGCGCCAGCGCGCAGGTTCTCCATGAACCCGTATCCATCGGTGTTGTCCGCATGGATCGAGCCATCCTCGCGGAACACCAGCGTATTCGCGGCCCCGATCACGGTCGCCCTGTCCGAGACATGGTCGGCAATGCGCAACGCAGCCTCTTTATGCGGAACCGTCACGTTGGCCCCCACAAAACCGGCCTTGGGCAGGGTGCGCAGGACGGTTTCAAGATCAGCCGGGGCGACATCCATGGGAATGTAGTGCCCTTCCAGCCCGTAGGTTTTCAACCAATGCCCATGCAATTTAGGCGAGCGGGAATGGCCCACAGGGTGACCGATCACTCCGGCCAGAGGAATCTTGTGGTCCGTCATTGATCTATCACCCCTTTGACAGCCAGATAATTTAGCAGCTCCAACAGTGGCATACCCAAAACGTTAAAGTAATCACCGTCAATGGTCGCGAACAGGCGCACGCCTTCTTCCTCAAGCTTATATGCGCCCACCGCGTGGCGGATGCTGTCCCAGTTGCGGTCGACATAGTCTCGCAGGTAGGCGTCCGAGCTCATCCGCATCCGCAGGCGCACTTGACCGACATGGCGCCAGATCGGCTCTCCATCCTGATAAATCACCGCCGCTGACAACAGCATGTGCCGTTTGCCCCGCATCATCTTCAACTGGGCCAAGGCGTCCTCGGGCGTCTGAGGCTTTGACAGCAGCTGCCCGTCGAAATCCAGAACCTGATCACAGCCCAGCACCATCGCTCCGGGTGTCTTGTCACTCACCTTGCGCGCTTTCATTTCCGCCAGCGCATCGGCAATATCACGCGGCGAGGCGGCTTCGGCCAACAAGGCACGCTTTATACTATCCTCGTCCACGCGGGCGATCTGAACAGAGAAAGGCACGCCTGCATTTTCCAGCAGTTGCGCACGAATAGAAGATCCTGAGGCCAGGACGATGGGGACAGACATGTGGACAACCCCGTGGGCAAATTGTTGAGCGGTCTTGGACGCTTTGTATGGTTTTCAGATTGACACGCAAGCCCGGGAATTTCGCGAAAAACTTCCCTGAGTCGCTCAAACATCATCCAATCGGGGTAAGGATAACTTGGAAACAGCGGATAACCGGGAAATCTGGATTTATTCAATGTGTTATCCCCAGATACATCCTCGGAATTGAGAATTAAGATACTGTTTTACAATAGTTATTTCTGAAATTCACAGAATCGTTCAAATCCTGCTCAAAACTGTCCACCTGGGGAAAACCAATGAGTAAAAAAGTAATCCACGGATTTTGCCCACCCTACAAAACCATCTTCCTTTCTTCTTTCTTCTTTTTTTATTAGGAGGGTTCCGAGCAGCACCCGGAGCCAAGATGACTGATCTTCTTTTCACGATTTACCCGTGGGTGAAGGCACTTCATATCATGGCAGTGATTTCGTGGATGGCAGGTCTGTTCTACCTACCCCGTCTGTTCGTCTATCACGTAGAAAAGGCGCAAGAGGTTGATGGGGCCGAGACCATCTTCTTTGAAATGGAAGAAAAGCTGCTGCGCGTGATCATGCGCCCTGCGATGATCGTGGCCTGGGTTTGTGGTCTGATCATGGTGTTCACGCCCGGTATCGTCGGCTGGGATTTTGCATGGCCGTGGCTCAAAGGCGCAGCCGTGATTGGCATGACCTGGTTTCATCATTGGCTGATGGCCCGCCGCAAGGATTTCGCAGAGGGGCGAAATAAGCTCACTGGGCGGCAGTATCGCATGATGAACGAGGTTCCGACTGTTCTGATGGTTGTCATCGTTCTGGCGGTCATTCTGAAGTTCTGAGGGCCATTCCAACAAGGGCCTGTTTGACTCCGCAGATCGACGCAACTATGTAGGGGTCAACACGCCCGTCCGGGCGGCGTCTTTTCCGTACTGAAATTCCACTTCGAGCCGCAGTCTGCGGTGAAGGTATGCATCATGTCCAATGAATCCCTGAATCTGGCCGATCTGAAAGCCAAAAGCCCCAAAGACCTTTTGGCGATGGCCGAAGAGCTGGAGATCGAAAACGCCTCGACCATGCGCAAAGGCGAGATGATGTTCCAGATCCTGCGCGAACGCGCGGATGAAGGCTGGACCGTTGGCGGTGACGGCGTTCTGGAAGTACTGCAAGACGGCTTCGGCTTCCTGCGCTCGCCCGAGGCGAACTATCTGCCGGGTCCTGATGACATCTATGTCTCGCCTGACATGATACGTCAGCACTCGCTGCGCACCGGCGACACGGTCGAAGGTGAGATCAAGGCACCCGACGATAGTGAGCGTTATTTTGCGCTGACCAAAGTCACCAAGATCAACTTTGAAGATCCTGAAAAGGCCAAGCACAAAATCCTGTTCGACAACCTGACGCCTCTGTACCCCGATGAGCGTCTGAAGATGGAAATCGAAGACCCAACCATCAAGGACAAATCGGCCCGTGTGATCGATCTGGTCTCACCGATTGGTAAAGGCCAGCGGTCGCTGATCGTGGCGCCGCCGCGGACCGGTAAGACGGTGATCCTGCAGAACATCGCGCACTCGATCGAACAGAACCACCCGGAATGTTACCTGATCGTCCTGCTGATTGACGAACGCCCGGAAGAGGTGACCGACATGCAGCGCTCGGTGAAGGGTGAGGTTGTGTCCTCGACCTTCGACGAACCTGCAACGCGCCACGTGGCCGTGTCCGAGATGGTGATCGAAAAAGCCAAGCGTCTGGTCGAACACAAACGAGATGTTGTTATCCTTCTCGATTCGATCACAAGACTTGGTAGAGCTTTCAACACCGTAGTCCCGTCCTCGGGCAAAGTTCTGACCGGTGGTGTGGACGCGAACGCACTGCAACGGCCCAAGCGGTTCTTTGGTGCTGCGCGGAACATTGAAGAGGGTGGCTCGCTGACCATCATCGCCACCGCGCTGATCGATACCGGCAGCCGGATGGACGAAGTTATCTTTGAAGAATTCAAAGGCACGGGTAACTCGGAAATCGTTCTCGATCGCAAGATCGCAGACAAGCGCGTGTTCCCGGCGATTGACATCCTCAAATCCGGTACACGGAAAGAGGATCTGCTGGTGGACAAGGGCGATCTGGCCAAGACCTTCGTTCTGCGCCGTATCCTCAACCCGATGGGCACCACAGACGCAATCGAATTCCTGTTGTCGAAGTTGAAACAGACAAAGACAAACGGCGAGTTCTTCGATTCGATGAACACCTGACACAGGTTTTAAACGACGCGAGGCCTTCGAATGGATACGATATTCGCCTTGGCCAGCGCGCAGGGCAAAGCAGGGGTGGCGGTCATTCGCCTTTCTGGTCCTGACGCGCATCGTGCAGCGGCCGGTATGACCGGCGGCGCGCTTCCGGCGCGTGGGATCTCTCTGCGGGTTTTGCGGGATTCTGACGGGGCTCGGCTGGATGATGGGTTGGTGCTGACGTTTAAGGCTCCGGCCAGCTTCACTGGCGAAGACGTGGCTGAGTTGCAGATTCATGGAAGTACGGCCTCGGTCAATGCTGTCATGCGCTGCTTGTCGGAAACGGATGGTCTGCGCCTTGCCGAACCGGGGGAGTTCACACGCCGTGCTTTGGAAAACGGCAAGATGGACTTAGCCCAGGTCGAAGGCCTAGCTGATTTGATCGACGCCGAGACGGAAGCGCAGCGCAAACAGGCGCAAACGATCCTCGCCGGCGAGTTGGGAAACCTGGCTGAGCGCTGGAGGAGGGACCTGATCCGAGCGGCCTCTCTGTTGGAGGCCGTGATCGATTTTGCCGACGAAGAGGTTCCAACCGACGTCACCCCCGAAGTGCGCGACCTGATCTCGGGCGTGATGGCAGATTTGAAGCGCGAAGCAGATGGCGTACAGATCGCGGAACGAATCCGAACCGGGTTCGAAGTTGCAATTGTGGGCCTTCCTAACGCGGGCAAGTCTACCTTGCTGAATGCTCTGGCAGGGCGAGATGCTGCCATCACATCAGAATACGCGGGGACGACGCGGGATGTCATCGAGGTCCGTATGGATCTGGCTGGACTTCCGGTGACGCTGCTGGACACCGCCGGGCTGCGAGATACTGATGACCATGTCGAAAGCCTTGGTATCGCATTGGCCAAGAAACGCGCTGAAGCTGCCGATTTGCGTGTTTTCCTGTCTGACGCGCCGTTGGACCTCGGTGTCGATATTCAGCCAGATGATATTCAGGTGGCACCGAAAGCAGATCTTCGTAAACCCAAAGACGGTGGGGTTTCCGGGAAGACGGGTCAGGGGATTGATCAGCTAGTATCCAACATATCGCGTGTGTTAGGTGAACGAACCACAAGCCATGGTATTGCAACACGAGAACGCCATCGTCTCGCTTTGATTAAAGCACTGGACGCTTTGACTGCCGCAATGTCGGTTCTGGAATCGGGTCCAGACATGTATGATATAGCAGCAGAAGATATGCGCACAGCGATCCGCGCACTTGAATCTTTGGTAGGAAGAATTGGTGTTGAGGATCTGTTGGATGAAATATTCTCAAGCTTCTGTCTGGGAAAATAGGGAGTGTTTCACGTGAAACATTCAAACTTCGATGTTGTCGTTATTGGCGCGGGGCATGCGGGCACCGAGGCTGCGCATGCCGCCGCCAGAATGGGTGTTTCGACAGCCTTGATCACTTTGTCGGCGGCAGATATCGGTGTGATGTCCTGCAATCCTGCAATCGGAGGTCTGGGTAAAGGCCATCTCGTGCGTGAGATAGATGCTTTGGACGGCGTAATGGGCCGTGTAGCAGACCAGGCTGGAATTCAGTTCAGGTTGCTGAACCGTCGAAAAGGGCCAGCAGTTCAAGGCCCAAGGACACAAGCGGATAGGGCGCTTTACCGAGCAGCGATGCAAAAGGAAACGGATAGGCAGGAAAACCTGTCTGTCCTAGTTGGAGAGGTCGTAGACTTTCTGATGAATCGCGACCGTGTTGTTGGCGTGAGATTGGGTGATGGATCTGAAGTTTCAGCCCAATCTGTCATCCTTACGTCAGGCACATTCCTTCGAGGCGTGATTCATATCGGTGATGTCTCGCGGCCAGGTGGTCGGATGGGGGATCGCCCTTCCGTCAAATTGGCTGAGCGCCTGGATTCTTATGATCTTCCGACCGGACGTCTAAAAACGGGAACCCCGCCGAGGCTGGATGGACGTACCATTGATTGGTCGGGGCTAGAGCGTCAGGATGGGGACGATGAACCAACCTTGTTTTCGTTTCTATCGACATCGGTTGTAGCGCCTCAAATTTCGTGCGGGATTACCCACACGAATGCCAAGACTCATGAGATAATTGAAAAAAACCTTAGTAAGTCAGCGATGTATGGCGGGCATATTGATGGGGTGGGACCCAGATATTGCCCGTCAATCGAAGACAAAATCGTTCGGTTTGCAGATAAAGAGTCGCACCAGATTTTTCTGGAACCTGAAGGTGTGGGTGATCACACGATTTACCCCAACGGCATTTCAACGTCGCTGCCGCAGGATGTACAACTACAATATGTTCACTCGATCAAAGGCCTGGAGAGTGCGGAAATATTGCAGCCCGGCTACGCCATCGAATATGACTATGTGGATCCGCGTGTCTTGTCAGCTTCATTGTCACTACCTGAGATTCCAGGCCTATATCTAGCCGGTCAAATCAATGGAACCACAGGATATGAGGAGGCCGCAGCGCAGGGCATGGTCGCCGGTCTTAACGCAGCTTTAGCTGTTCAGGGTAAGGACCCGATCCATTTCACCCGCGCCGATAGCTATATTGGAGTAATGATAGACGATCTAACGACCCGGGGCGTCGCAGAACCGTATCGGATGTTTACCTCCCGTGCGGAATTCAGATTATCGCTGCGCGCAGATAATGCGGATCAGCGTTTGACGCCAGTAGGCCTCCAACTGGGATGTGTTGGTCGTCTGCGTCGTCAGGCGTTCAACAAGAAAATGGAACACTTGAGTGCCGCGAAATCGCTTCTGACCGATAGGACATATACGCCGAAGGAGGTCTTGGTCGCTGGCATCAACGTTAATCAGGACGGCAATCGGCGAGATGGTATGGCGATTCTGGCTTTTCCGGACGTAGATTTTGAAGATCTGCTACCTTTGATACCTGAATTGGACACGGTGACGTCAGACATCAGACTTCAGGTTGCTCGGGATGCGCTTTACGCAAACTATATTGCGCGCCAACAGCGCGATGTCGAAGCTATGAAAAGGGATGAAGCTCATGAGATTCCCCGGGACTTTGATTATTTTGCATTGGATGGCCTGTCATCCGAAATGAAACAAAAGCTTTCGCAAGCAAAACCCGGAAATATCGCCCAGGCCAGCAGGGTGGAAGGCGTTACTCCTGCAGCCTTGACCTTGGTGCTGGCAAAGCTCCGACGTGATCAAAAAGTTAAACAAGCATGAAGCCAGAGTTTTCCAAGTTTGATGTTTCACGTGAAACATTTGATCGGCTGGATACATATGTGGAGCTGGTGAAACGCTGGAATCCCAAGATCAATCTGGTCTCAAAGAACAGCCTGGAGGACATCTGGGATCGACACATTTTGGATTCCGTTCAGGTGTTTCGTTGTGCATCGGCTGTAAGCACATGGGTCGATATTGGGACCGGAGGTGGATTTCCGGGGATGGTCTGCGCGATCATGGCACTGGAAGAATCGCCCGACACACGTTTCCAATTCGTTGAAAGCGATCAGAGAAAATCCGCTTTTCTGAGAAATGTTGCCCGTGAATGCGGGGTGAGTTGTCAGGTTATCTCGAAACGAATCGAATCTGTTGACCCGCTTGATGCAGACATTCTGTCGGCCCGCGCATTGGCGGATCTGCGTACGCTATTGTCCTTTTGTGATAGGCATTTAGGAAAAACGGGTACAGCTTTGTTGCCGAAAGGCGCGAACTGGAAAAAAGAACTGTCAGAAGCTCAGGAAGAATGGAAATTCAATGTTGAGCCGATTACAAGCTTAACAGAACCCCAAGCCGTTATCCTTAAAGTTAAAGGAGTATCCCGTGGTTGATCTTTCTCGTCCTTCAGGGCCCCGGATAATTGCGGTTGCCAATCAGAAGGGCGGTGTTGGAAAAACGACGACGGCGATCAATTTGGCTGCTGGTTTGGCCGAGGCCGGTTGTCGGATTTTGGTTGTTGATCTAGATCCTCAGGGCAACGCTTCGACCGGGTTGGGTGTAGAAGACCGGGATTGGACCACGTATGATCTTATTCTGGATGATGCACCGCTTGAGGCTGTCGTTCAGGAGACTGAAATAGATGGTCTTTTTGTCATTCCAGCGACTGTAGACCTGAGTTCGGCGGATATCGAACTGATTTCAAACGAAAAGCGCAGCTACTTGTTGCATGATGCTTTGCGGCAAACCTCAATAGATGGGTTTGAGCTGGATTTCGTGTTGATTGACTGCCCCCCGTCCTTGAACCTACTGACGGTCAACGCGATGGTTGCCTCGCATTCTGTTCTTGTTCCATTGCAGAGCGAGTTCTTTGCCTTGGAGGGTCTGTCCCAACTGATGCTGACGATACGAGAGGTCCGCCAAACTGCGAATCCGGACCTGAGAATCGAAGGTATTGTGTTGACTATGTATGACAACCGCAACAACTTGTCCCGTCAGGTCGAAAAAGACGCGCGTGACAATCTGGGCGAGATGGTCTTTAAGACCAAGATACCCAGAAATGTGCGGGTCAGTGAGGCACCGTCTTACGCGTTGCCGGTTCTGCAATATGATTCGGGCTCGCTTGGGGCGATGGCATATCGTCATCTGGCTAGGGAAGTCATGCATAAGAACAACAAAGTCGCCGCTTAAGCGACAATGAGGAGAGGGCGACATGAGCGCCAAAAAAGCAAAACCCAGAGGACTTGGTCGCGGTCTGTCTGCCCTTATGGCGGACGTCACGCACGAAACGGACGGGCGCTCTCCGACAGAGCCGCGCCGGCCGGACATGACAGTTCCCATCGAGAAACTGAAGGCGAATCCAAACCAGCCTCGCCGGACTTTCCAGCCTGAGCAGTTGGATGAACTGGCGTCATCGGTCAAGGAAAAGGGGATCATCCAGCCTTTGATCGTGCGATCCATCGGTGCGGGTGAGTATGAAATCGTTGCCGGCGAACGCCGCTGGCGCGCGGCGCAGATGGCCCAACTACATGATATTCCAGTCATTATTCGCGATTTTGATGATACCGAAGTTCTGGAAGTCGCCATTATCGAAAACATCCAGCGGGCTGATCTGAATTCCGTCGAAGAAGCAGCTGGATACAAGCAGCTTATGGATCGGTTTGGCCACACGCAGGAAAAACTGGCCGAGGCTTTGGGTAAAAGCCGAAGCCATATTGCTAACCTCCTGCGGCTTTTGTCTCTGCCCATGGACGTCCAGACCCTTGTGATCGAGGGAAAACTGTCGGCGGGCCATGCAAGGGCGTTGATCACGGCCGACAATCCGTCGGAACTGGCCAGGCAAGTCGTGAAAGACGGGCTTTCGGTACGGGCCACAGAAGCTCTGGTCAAAAAGCAACAGCAAGGCACCGAAGATCGCCCGGCGCCTAGGTCTCGGGATCTGAATGCAGGCAAAGATGCGGATACCCGCGCGTTGGAAAAGGACCTCTCGGCCATCTTGGCCATGAAGGTTTCGATCAATCACAAGGCCGGGACAGAAACGGGTCAGGTAGTTTTGACCTATGAAAACCTGGACCAGTTGGACGATCTTTGCGCCAAACTCAGCCGTTAGGGCGGGTCCAGATAAAGATCATGACGCCGCTTAGAACAACGGCCTGAATGATCAGGACATGAGACGGCAAAGACAGCAGAACCGATATTCCAAATACGGCGGCGACCGAAACGGTGGCCGCCTTTTTTGCGCGCGGACGGATCGCGCCGGAGTTTTGCCAATCCACGATCATTGGCCCAAATATCTGATGTGTCAGAAGCCAATTGTGTAGCCGGGAAGACGAACGGGCAAAGAAAAACGCGGCCAACAGCAGAAAGGGAACGGTTGGAAGCAAGGGCAAGACCACACCAATCATGGCGAGCGCGACGCAGAGCAAACCAAGACCGGCCCAGAGGTACTGCATCGGCTACTCCAACAACTCGCGGATCACCGCGTTCAGAACGGCACGCCCGTCTTTGGTTGCTTTCAGATGTGTGTCTGACACCTCTATCATGCCCAGGTCAGCCAGAGAGTCGAGCTTGTTCTTGGGGAGAGGGTGCCCAGAGAGCGCGCAGAATCTCTCTATATCTAGGCCTTCCCTCAACCGAATACACATCATAAGGTATTCGATTGCTTGTTCGTTCAAAAGAACTTCGGTTCGATCACTTTCTCCTGATCCTTTGAAAACTGCATTTAGCCAGGCATTCGGGGACAAATGAGTTTCCGTCGCGAACTTCCGTCCGTTCAAAGTGACCCGACCATGCGCGCCGGGTCCGATACCCACATAGTCGCCGTAGCGCCAATAGATCTGGTTGTGCTGCGACTCGGCCCCGGGGCGGGCATGGTTGGAGACTTCGTAGGCGGGCAGGCCGTGCGTCTCGCAGATCTCTTGCGTGGCCAGATACATGTCGGCGGCGTGGTCGTCCTCGGGCAAGCCGCGCAGTTTACCGACCGCATAGCGATCCCCAAAGGCGGTGCCTTCTTCGATCGTCAATTGATAGAGCGACAGATGATCAACGGCCATCGACAGGGCCTCGGTCAACTCGGTCTGCCACGCTTCAACAGTTTGATGTTGGCGCGCGTAGATCAAATCAAAGCTGACGCGGTCAAAACAGGTGCGGGCGATGTCGAAGGCGGCGCGCGCCTCGGCGACGGTGTGGATGCGACCCAAGCGGCGGAGGTCTTCATCGTTCAGCGCCTGCACACCCATCGAAATCCGATTGACGCCGGCATCGCGATAGGACGCAAAGCGCCCGGCCTCGACCGATCCGGGGTTGGCCTCAAGCGATATTTCCATGTCGTTGGCAGGCCGCCAGAGGCCGCGGGCTTCATCAATGACGGCGGCAACGGTGTCGGGGTTCATCAGTGATGGGGTGCCACCGCCAAAGAAGATCGTATTGAGAACCCGGTCAGGCGTTTCACGAGCCGATCTTCGCAACTCGGCTAGATACGCATCAAGCCATTGTTTTTGATTAATATTTTTAGAAACATGGCTGTTGAAATCGCAATAGGGGCACTTGGCCTCGCAAAAGGGCCAATGCACATACAGGCCAAAGCCCCCGTTGCGCCAATCATCCGCCAAAGCAGCCCTTCACGAACATCTCCACCGCGCGACCGCGATGGCTGATCTTGTTCTTTTCCCAACGATCCATCTCGGCAAAGGTAGTGTCGTGGCCTTCGGGGACAAACATCGGGTCATAGCCGAAGCCGTCCTTGCCTCGGATTGGCCAGGTCAAGTGGCCGGGGGCGACGCCCTCGAACACCTCATCATGCCCGTCGGGCCACGCCAGAACCAGAGTGCAGCGGAATTGCGCGGTACGGGGATGGGCTGCGCTTTTGGCCTCTAGTTCGTTGTGGGCGCGGGTCATGGCCATCATGAAATCGCGGCCATTGTCGGTTTCGGCCCAGTCGGCCGTATAGACGCCCGGCGCACCGTCCAGCGCGTCGATGGTGATCCCGGAATCGTCCGACAGGGCAGGCAGGCCGGTGGCCTTGGCAGCAGCATGCGCTTTGATCCGGGCATTGCCGACAAAGGTATCCTCGGTCTCTTCCGGTTCGGGCAGGTTCATTTCAGCCGCGCCGACCACCGTTACGCCAAATGGGTTGAGGAGATGTGCCATCTCCTCAAGCTTGCCTTTGTTGTGCGTGGCAACCAGCAGCCTGTCGCCGTCGAACTTGCGGGTCATGCGGTGGCTGCCTTTTGGGCGGCAGCCAGCTCACCCACGCCTTTTTCGGCCAGATCCATCAGTTGATCCATCTGCGCGCGGCTGAAGACCGAGCCTTCGGCGCTCATCTGGACTTCGATCAGTTTGCCCGAGCCGGTCATGATGAAGTTGCCGTCCACGCCTGCTTCGCTGTCTTCGGGGTAGTCGAGGTCCAGCACCGGCTGGCCCGCGTAGATACCGCAAGACACAGCTGCAACAGGGTCTACCAAGGGGTCCGAGATCACGTCGCCCGCTTTCATCAGCTTGTTCACGGCAAGCCGCAGCGCAACCCAGCCACCGGTGATCGAGGCGCAGCGGGTGCCGCCATCGGCCTGAATGACATCGCAATCGACGGTGATCTGACGCTCGCCCAAAGCAACCCGGTCGACGCCAGCGCGCAGGGCGCGGCCGATCAGACGCTGGATTTCAACGGTACGACCGCCTTGTTTGCCCGAAGCCGCCTCACGCCGCATCCGGGTGTTGGTTGCGCGGGGCAGCATGCCGTATTCGGCAGTGACCCAGCCAAGGCCCGAACCCTTGATGAAGGGCGGCACGCGATCTTCGATCGTGGCGGTACACAGCACATGGGTATCGCCCATCTTGATCAGGCAAGACCCTTCGGCATGTTTGGTAAAGCCTGTCTCGATTGAAACGGCGCGCATTTCGTTTAGATCACGTCCTGAGGGTCGCATGGGAATTCCTTTGTTTGCTGGGTTGGGGATAACGTCCTGCGGCATTACGATGCAACCCCGATTGACCTTTCATTTACCTGCGATTTAATGACAGTCCAGCAGGGGACCGAGGATGAGCGAAGCCAGCAGAATTCTGTCAGAGATGAACGACCGGTCGCGCGAGGTGTTTCGGCTGATCGTCGAAAGCTATCTGGAAAGCGGTGAGCCGGTGGGAAGCCGCACCTTGACGCGGACTCTCTCAGAAAAAGTGAGCGCAGCAACCGTGCGCAATGTGATGCAGGATCTTGAGTTTCTGGGCCTGCTCGACAGCCCCCATGTGTCTGCAGGACGAATTCCGACACAACAGGGCCTGCGGATGTTCGTGGATGGTTTGCTTGAGGTCGGCGATCTAGGCGCCGATGATCGGCAGAAACTGGATGAGACTTTAGGCTCTAACGCAGGCGATGTTGGCGGTATGCTGGATCGCGTGGGCGCGGCCCTGTCACACGTGACACATGGCGCGTCGCTGGTTCTGACGCCCAAACACGAGGCCGAGATCAAGCATATCGAGTTTGTTTCCTTGGCGCATGACCGGGCGCTGGTGGTTCTGGTTTTCTCGGACGGGCATGTTGAAAACCGGCTGTTCACGCCGCCGCCGGGTCAGACGCCCAGTTCGATGCGGGAAGCTGCGAATTTCCTGAATGCGCTGATCGAGGGGCGAACCCTCAGCGAAGTGCGCCGTCAGATGCTGTCGCAGATCGATGCGCGAAAGCAAGAGATCGACGTTCTGGCCCGCGAGATGGTGGAAAGCGGGATTGCGGCCTGGGACGGGGATGGAAGCGACTCGGCGCGTCTGATCGTACGCGGCCGGGCGAATCTTCTGGCGGATTCGGGTGAGGTTGAGGAGTTGGACCGCATTCGGACCCTGTTTGATGATCTGGAACGCAAGCGCGACATTGCCGAATTCCTTGAATTGACCGAGGAAGGCGAGGGTGTGCGCATTTTTATTGGGTCAGAGAACAAACTTTTCTCACTTTCGGGTTCCTCTTTGGTTGTGTCTCCATATATGAACGCTGATCGAAAGATAATTGGTGCGGTCGGGGTCATCGGACCCACACGTCTGAATTATGGACGGATCGTACCGATCGTGGATTATACGGCGCAACTGGTCGGCAAGCTGATATCCGACCGGAGCTAGAGGGTAAGAGATGGCAGAGCCCAAAAACGAAGAATTTCTGGACGACATCATGGCGGCAGAAGCGGAAGAACTGGCTGAAGAGTTCGCTGAGATCAGCGACGAGGCGCTGGAGCTGGATGAGTTGCGCGCCGAGCGGGATGACTACAAAGACAAGTTCATGCGCGCTTTGGCTGACGCGGAAAACGCACGCAAGCGTGGCGACAAGGCGCGTCGGGATGCGGAGCAATATGGTGGGTCGAAGCTGGCCCGCGACATGTTGCCGGTTTATGACAACCTGAAACGCGCGCTTGAGGCCGCAACCGATGAGCAAAAAGAAGTGGCTGCCGGTTTGCTGGAAGGTGTTGAGCTGACCATGCGGGCGTTGAAGGATGTGTTCCAGAAGCACGGTATCGAAGTGATCACGCCTGAGGTTGGGGATCGGTTCGATCCGAATGTGCATGAGGCGATGTTTGAAGCTCCGGTGCCTGGAACGCGCGCGGGGGACATCATTCAGGTTTCGGCTGAGGGGTTCATGTTGTACGACCGTTTGCTGCGCCCGGCGCAGGTTGGCGTGTCGTCGACACCTGCGGGCTGATTGGCCTCTGCGAGGCCAAGCCTCCGGCGGAGGTATTTTTGAACAGAAGAAGGGGCGGTCAGGATTTGGCCGCCTCTTTCAGTTTGTAGATCAGGTCGAGGGCTTCGCGCGGGGTCAATTCGTCTGGCAGGATGTCGTTCAGCATATCTGTGACTGGCGAGGTTTTGGGTGCGGGTGGCGGCGGTGGAGCCGCCGAGAAGAGCGGGAGGTCGTCGATCAGGGATTTCTGTTTGCCGCCTTCGCGTTCGGTTTTTTCCAATTGGTCCAATACGATGCGGGCGCGCTCAACAACTGAGGCAGGCAGACCCGCCAGTTGCGCGACTTGCACACCGTAAGACCGGTCAGCGGCGCCTTTGTGGACTTCGTGCAGGAAGATGACCTCGCCTTCCCATTCCTTCACGGCGACGGTGGCATTGTCGACGCCTTTGAGCTTTCCGGCAAGTGCGGTGAGTTCGTGGTAATGCGTGGCGAACAGGGCGCGACATTGGTTGGCGGCGTGCAAGTGCTCCAGCGTGGCCCAGGCGATGGAGAGGCCGTCATAGGTGGCAGTTCCGCGGCCGATTTCATCCAGAATGACCAGAGCGCGGTCATCGGCCTGGTTCAGAATGGCGGCAGTTTCGACCATTTCGACCATGAAGGTCGAGCGGCCTCGGGCCAGATCGTCGGAGGCTCCGACACGGCTGAAGAGCTGACTGACAAGGCCGATATGGGCCTGTTCCGCAGGAACGTAGCTGCCCATTTGGGCCAGTAGGGCGATTAGGGCGTTCTGACGGAGGAAGGTTGATTTACCGGCCATGTTGGGGCCGGTCAGCAGCCAGATGGCGGCGCCGTCTTCGGCACTGAGATCGCAGTCATTGGCGATGAAGGCGTCACCGCTTTGCTGGCGCAGCGCGTGTTCGACCACCGGGTGGCGTCCGCCCTGAACATCGAAGGCGCGCGAGCTGTCGACCTGTGGGCGGCACCAGTTCTCACCGCGTGCGAGATCGGAAAGCGCTGTGGTCAGGTCGAGTTCGGCCAGACCTCGGGCGGCTTGGTTGAGGCGGGCAGCGAGGGTCAGAATTTCGTCAGAAATCCCCTTATAGAGCCGCTTTTCGATCTCAAGCGCCAAGTTTCCAGCATTCAGGATACGGGTTTCGATTTCCGAGAGTTCGACAGTGGTAAACCGCACCTGATTGGCTGTGGTTTGGCGATGGATATAGGTCTCGGAGAACGGCGGGTTCAGCATTTTCTCGGCATGGGTGGCCGTGGTTTCGATGAAATAGCCCAACACGTTGTTGTGCTTGATCTTCAGCGAGGTGATGCCGGTGTGCTCCGCGTATTTCTGTTGAAACCCGGCGATGACAGACCGGCCTTCGTCGCGCAGGGTGCGCGCTTCGTCCAGCTCGGGGTCGAAGCTGGGAGCGATGAAACCTCCGTCACGGGCCAACAGCGGCGGTTCTGCCACCAAAGCCTCATCCAGCAAGTTCAGGAGGTCGTCGAACCCCACAAGGTTTTGCAAGGCGGTCGCCAGCATGACCGGAAGATCCTGCCCCTCGCAGATACCCGCAATTGCGACAGCCTGCGTCAGGCCATTACGGACCGCAGCCAGATCGCGGGGGCCGCCGCGGTCCAGCGACAGGCGCGACAGGGCGCGGTCCAGATCGGGGGTTTTGCGCAAGGCTTCACGCAGGTCCGAGGCGGTCAGGCTGTCTTGGGTCGCAAATGTCACCGCATCCAGCCGGGCGTGGATTACATCCAGATTGCGCGACGGGCTGGACAGGCGTTGTTCCAGCAGACGCGCGCCGCCGGGTGTCACAGTACGGTCGACCACGGACAACAACGATCCGGCGCGGCCACCAGAGAGCGACCGCGTCAGTTCCAGATTGCGGCGGGTGGCGGCATCGATCTGCACCACGCGGTCTTCGGATTCCTTTAAAGGCGTTTGCAGCAGGGGCAGTTTGCCCTTCTGCGTGATCTCAAGATAGTCGATCAGGGCACCCATCGCAGACACTTCGGCCCGGCCAAAAGACCCGAACGCCTCCAAAGCGCCGACGTGAAACAGCCCGCAGATGCGTTTTTCCGCCGCTGTACTGTCAAAACTGGCCCGTCCGACAGGTGTCAGCGAAATCCCCAGATCGCGGACGGTTTCGTTCAGCGACTGCTCCATCCCGTCGGCGACGATCAACTCGGACGGGGCCAGTCGTGCAAGCTCAGGGCTTAAGCGAACCGACGTCAAAGGCATCACGTGAAACGCCCCGGTCGAGATATCGGCCCAGGCGAGCGCGGCCTCATCCCGGACCTCGGCATAGGTGGCCAGAAAGTTGTGGCGGCGGGCTTCCAGCAGGGCGTCTTCGGTCAGTGTGCCGGGTGTCACCAGACGCACAACATCGCGCCGAACCACTGATTTAGAGCCTCTTTTCTTGGCCTCAGCGGGGCTTTCCATCTGTTCGCAGACGGCCACGCGGAACCCTTTGCGGATGAGGGTCAGCAAATACCCCTCGGCCGCATGAACCGGGACGCCGCACATCGGGATATCATCGCCATTGTGTTTGCCACGCTTGGTCAGGGCGATGTCCAGCGCCTCGGCGGCGTTGATGGCGTCCTCGAAAAACATCTCGTAGAAATCGCCCATGCGGTAGAACAGCAGGGCGTCGGCATGGCCTTCTTTGATCTCGAGATACTGCGCCATCATCGGCGTGACTGTGGACAAGGCGGCCCCCTTCTGGCGTATTCCGGACGCGACCTTACAAACCCGGTCCCTGCGACGAAAGGTGAAAACGTATTGTCGTTGAGACGCGCCCGTGCCTGCGCTATGAGGCAAAAGCCTAACAGATGTAAAGAAACGACATATCCGATGCCCAAAGCGAAGATCACCAAAGAAGAGGCGCTGGCCTTTCACCTCGACCCGACCCCCGGCAAGTGGGAGGTGCAGGCCACCGTTCCCATGACCACGCAGCGCGATCTGTCGTTGGCCTACAGCCCCGGTGTGGCTGTTCCATGTGAAGCCATCGCCGAAGCGCCCGAGACCGCGTATGACTATACCAACAAGGGCAATCTGGTTGCTGTGATCTCAAACGGGACTGCGGTTCTGGGTCTTGGCAATCTTGGCGCGCTGGGCTCGAAACCGGTGATGGAGGGGAAATCTGTCCTGTTCAAACGGTTTGCGGATGTAAACTCGATCGATATCGAACTGGATACCGAAGACCCGGATGAGTTCTGCCGCGCGGTGCGTCTGATGGGGCCGACATTTGGCGGCATCAACCTTGAGGACATCAAGGCGCCCGAGTGTTTCATCATAGAACAGCGCCTGAAGGAAGAGATGGATATCCCCGTCTTCCATGACGATCAGCACGGCACGGCGGTGATCTGTGCGGCGGGTCTGCTGAATGCGCTGCATATCTCGGGCAAGAAGATCGAGGATGTTAAGATCGTTCTGAACGGTGCGGGCGCTGCGGGGATCGCCTGTATCGAACTGCTCAAGGCGATGGGCGCAAAGCATGAGAACTGCATCGTCTGCGATACCAAGGGCGTGATCTATCAGGGCCGGACCGAAGGGATGAACCAGTGGAAATCGGCCCACGCGATCTCGACCGAACTGCGCACGCTGGAAGAGGCCATGAGGGATGCCGACGTGTTCCTTGGCGTCTCGGTAAAAGGGGCGGTGACGCAGGATATGGTCGCCAGCATGGCCGACAATCCGGTGATTTTCGCGATGGCGAATCCCGACCCCGAGATCACGCCGGAAGAGGCGCACGAAGTCCGTGTTGATGCCATCGTGGCCACCGGGCGCAGCGACTATCCCAATCAGGTGAACAACGTTCTGGGCTTCCCCTATCTGTTCCGGGGCGCGCTGGACATCCATGCCCGCGCCATCAATGACGAGATGAAGATCGCTTGCGCCCATGCTCTGGCCAATCTGGCACGCGAGGATGTGCCGGATGAGGTGGCGATGGCCTATGGCAAGTCGCTGACATTCGGCCGCGATTACATCATCCCGACGCCGTTCGACCCGCGCCTGATCCACCGCATTCCGCCCGCCGTGGCCAAGGCCGGGATGGATACCGGCGCGGCGCGGCGTCCGATCATCGACATGGACGCGTATGAGCTGAACCTGAAGTCCCGCATGGACCCGACCGCCAGCATCCTGCGCGGCCTGAACGCCCGCGCCCGTCAGGCGCAAAGCCGGATGATCTTTGCCGAGGGCGACGATCCGCGCGTGCTGCGTGCGGCGGTGTCCTATCAACGCTCGGGCTTTGGCAAGGCGCTGGTTGTGGGCCGCCCTGATGATGTGAAAACCAAGCTGGAAGAGGCTGGTCTGGGCGATGCCGTGCGCGAGCTTGAGGTGGTGAACGCCGCCAACACTGCGCATCTCGAGACCTATTCGAATTTCCTGTATAACCGATTGCAGCGCAAAGGCTTTGATCACAAGGATATTCACCGTCTGGCGGCGCGGGACCGGCATGTGTTTTCCTCGTTGATGCTGGCGCATGGGCATGCGGATGGTTTGGTGACCGGGGCCACCCGCAAATCCGCGCATGTGCTGGACCGGATCAACCATGTGTTTGACGCCGATGCCACACGCGGGTCGGCAGGGATCACGGCCCTGTTGCACAAGGGGCGGATCGTTCTGATGGGCGATACGCTGGTGCATGAATGGCCGGATGAAAACGATCTGGCCAATATCGCCGAACGCGCCGCCGAAGTGGCCCGCCATATGGGGCTGGAACCGCGCGTTGCCTTTGTCAGTTTCTCGACCTTTGGTTATCCGGTCTCGGAACGGGCCGAAAAGATGCATCGCGCGCCTGCGGTTCTGGACCAGCGCGGCGTAGATTTCGAATACGAAGGCGAGATGACCGTCGATGTTGCCCTGAACGTGGATCAGCAGGCTGCATACCCGTTCCAGCGTCTGACCGGTCCGGCCAATATCCTGATTGTGCCCGCGCGGCATTCGGCCTCGATTTCGACCAAGTTGATGCAGGAAATGGGCGGAGCTACAGTGATCGGCCCGATCCTGTCTGGTGTCGACAAGCCGATCCAGATCTGTTCGACCGTATCGACGGCCAATGATATCCTGAACATGGCCATCCTGGCCTCTTGCGATATTGGCAAGTCATGACGATCTGGAACCTGGGCTCGATCAATGCCGACATGGTTTACGGCCTGCCGCACCTACCTGCGGCGGGCGAGACTTTGGCGGCAGAGGGGCTTGAGCGGTTTCTCGGCGGCAAAGGGGCCAATATGTCCGTTGCCGGATCGCGCGCGGGTTCTCGGGTCAGTCATATCGGTGCCGTTGGTCCCGATGGGCGCTGGGCCAAAGATAGACTGACGGAATATGGCGTCGACACGCGGTTCATCGCTGAGGTGAATGTGCCGACCGGTCACGCCATCATTGCCGTGGATGGGCAGGGCGAAAACCTGATCATCCTTTACCCCGGTGCCAACCACGCGTTGGACAGCGCGCAGATCGGGCAGGCGCTGGCCTCGGCCAATACCGGGGATATACTGGTTTTGCAGAACGAAACCAACGCTCAGGTCGAAGCGGCCCGTTTAGGGCATGAGCTTGGCCTGACTGTCTGCTACGCCGCCGCGCCGTTTCAGGCGCAATCAGTGCAGGAGGTTCTGCCCTATCTGGATTTCTTGATCCTGAATGAGGTCGAGGCCGAGCAATTGCGGCAGGAAACCGGGCTGGACGCAGCAGAACTGCCCGTGCGCCATGTGATCGTCACGCTAGGATCGAAAGGTGCGAGATATCTGCAGCATGGCTGTGACCCGATGGATTTCGCCGCGCATAAGGTGCAGGCGGTGGATACGACCGGCGCAGGGGACACGTTCACCGGCTATGTTCTGGCCGGGATGGACCGGGGCATGCCGATGGAACAGGCCATTTTACAGGCAAACCGTGCCGCGGCCCTGATGGTCACGCGGCACGGCACTGCAGATGTCATTCCGGATCTGAGGGAAGTCCGGGACGCACAGCTGGATTAAGATCCGGTAAAGGGCGCGTCGCTTCCCCAAAGCTGCTTCACCCGGGCATCCCGACCGCAGGCCTTGCGGTAGGCTTTATAGGCGTTCTTCTGGCGCTTGGGGCCAAAGCGGGTAAAGACCAGTTTCTCGCCTTTGTAATAGTCCTGATGGTATTCCTCGGCGGGGTAGAACGCGCCCTCCTGCAGGATTGGGGTGACGACCGTTTGGCCAAGTGTGCGCTGCGCACTGGATTTGGCTTGCTGCGCAAGCGCCTTTTCCCCCGCGTCAGAGACGAAAATCGCCGTACGATAGCTATCCCCCCGGTCACAGAACTGCCCACCGGCATCCGTGGGATCGACTGAGCGGAAGAACATGTTCAGCAGCGTCTCGCGTGAGACACGCGCGGGGTCAAACGTGATCTGCACCGCTTCGTAATGGCCCGTTCCGCCTTTGGTCACCTGATCATATGTCGGGTTCGAGGCAGAGCCGCCTGTATACCCCGACACAGCACCTGTGACGCCGGGTACGGATTCGAAATCGGATTCAACACACCAGAAGCATCCTCCGGCAACCGTCAGGGTCTCGGTCCCTGCAGCCGGGGCCGGAACGGCGCGAAAGGTGGCAGTCAATGCAATCAGGGTGAACAACAGGGCGGGTTTGAGGCAGTCGAGATATGCAGTCCGGGTCATGGTATGTCTCCTTCCGAGACTCAAGGTGACTGGTGTTCGCACAAGTTGCAATTGTCTGACATGGAATGTCACGCGCTGGTGACCCGAGTTTATTTACCGACCTGTTTACCCTTGGGGCAGCCAGAAATGAAAACGCCCGGCTGTTGGGCCGGGCGCTGACAGGATCACAGACCCCATTTCTTTTGGTTTTCCTCAAAGAAGCCCTGGGCTTTCTTCACCTCGATCCAGTTGTTCACATAGTTGATCCAGACCTGATCATCCTGTGGCAGGATCATCGCAATCGGCGAGGGGGACCGTGGACCAGCATTCTTTACACGCTCGATCGGGAACTTCTCTTCCAGGGTCGAGCCTTCGATGTTCGACGTGATGAACACATCGGCCCGTCCGGCGATCACTTCCTGAAAACCACGCGCCGGGGCTTCGACCACTTTGATTTCGGCATTCGGGAACCATTCGCGCACACGTTTTTCAAAGGTGGTGCCCAGCGTGGTGGCGACCGTCACACCCGGCTGGTTGATCGACTCGTAACCATCGAATTTGTCGGCCTTGTCTTTTAACGTGTAAGGAAACAGCTCGACCGAGATATAGCTGTCCGAGAACCCTGCAACCTTCATGCGCGGCGGCGAGATCGAGGCCGAGCCGGTCAGGTGGTATTTCTTCGCCACGACACCATTCACCAGCGTTTTCCAGTCGGTCGGGACGTACTCGACCTCGACCCCCAGATCAGCGGCGAGTTCGTTCATGATGTCGATGTCATAACCTTTGTAGCTGTTCGTGGCGGGATCCCGCAGGGACATCGGGTTCCAGTCACCGGTCGTGCCGACCTTCAACACACCGGAATCCAGGATTTCATTCAGTGCCGATTGCGCATGGGCTGCGCCCGACAACACCAGGCCAAGCGCAGCGGCTGCTGCTGCTCTCCAGATTGTGTTCATTTAATTCTCCTGTTGGTGGCAGCTGGGACTTGCTGTCTTATATAGTTCGTTGTTTTAAGCGGGAAGGGGGCGCAGGCCCATTAAATTATCCACCCGCGCCAAATAGGGACGTATCGACCAATGCCAGACCCCGCCATCGAGCTTGTCGATGTGAACAAGTGGTTCGATACGTTCCATGTCCTCAAGAATATCAACCTGACGGTCAATAGCGGTGAAAAGGTTGTGATCTGCGGGCCGTCCGGCTCGGGCAAGTCTACGGTCGTGCGTTGCATCAACCAGCTGGAGAAACACCAGAAAGGGACCATCCGCATTGACGGGATCGAGTTGAAGGATGACGCCAGATCCGCAGCCACCATCCGGTCCGAGGTCGGTATGGTATTTCAGCAGTTCAACCTGTTCCCGCATCTGAGCGTTCTGGACAACCTGACCCTTGGCCCCATCAAGGCCCGGGGGCTGAGCCGAGCACAGGCTGAAGAGCGCGCGCGCCACTACCTTGAGCGTGTCCACATCCCCGATCAGGCCGACAAACGCCCGACCCAACTGTCCGGCGGCCAGCAACAGCGCGTGGCCATTGCCCGGTCACTGTGCATGGAGCCGAAGGTTCTATTGTTTGATGAGCCGACCTCGGCCCTTGATCCCGAAATGATCGCCGAGGTGCTGGACGTAATGGTCGAGCTGGCGCATGAAGGCATGACCATGATCGTTGTCACCCACGAGATGGGCTTTGCCCGCAAGGTCGCCGACAAGATGATCTTCATGGATGAGGGTGAGATCGTGGAACAGGGCAAACCGGAACATTTCTTCACCAATCCGACCTCGGAGCGGTGCCGTAAGTTCCTCGGCCAGATTTTGCAGCATTAAGTGGGTATGATGAAAAAAGCGCTCATCCTCGTACCGCTTCTGCTGCTGGCGGGCTGTTCCTCATCCCAGACATGGGGCTGGTATGTTATCGATCCGCGGACCGCTTCGGGTTGGACCAATGTGAAATTCCTGATTTCAGGCATGGGCGCGACGATCCTGATCTCTCTGATCGCGGCGGTGCTGTCGATTGTGATTGGCCTGTTGGTTGCCTTGCCCGGATTGTCCGAGAAACGCGGCTGGCGGCTATTGAACAGGGTCTATGTCGAGTTCATTCGCGCCATTCCGCTGTTGCCCATGCTGTTCTGGGTATTCTACGGCCTGCCGATCGTGTTCCAGTCGATGGGCCTCAACATCCCGATTGACCCATTCTGGGGTGCGATCATCACCTTGGCGATTTCCGACAGTGCGTTCACGGCTGAGATCTACCGCGCGGGCATCCAATCCATCGCACGCGGTCAGCGCGAGGCGGCGCAGACCATCGGGCTGAACTATGTGCAAACCATGCGTTACGTGATCCTGCCGCAAGCGATCCGGCGTATCCTGCCGCCCTTGGCAAACCAGTTCATCTACATCGTCAAGATGAGCGCCTTTGCCAGTGTCATCGGCATGCAAGAGCTGACCCGCCGCGCGAATGAGCTGGTGGTGACGGAATACCGCCCTCTGGAAATCTACACTTTACTGATTTTTGAATACTTGGTTCTGGTTCTGATCATCAGCGCCGGGGTACGCTGGCTGGAACGCCGCATGGGCGCGGACGAACGCAGATAAGGAGGCATATTGTGGACTGGAAAGACTTCATGGCCGAGACCGAGGCCAATATCGGCACGCTCTCGAAAGAGATACCCGACACCGTGCGCGGCTTCGGGATGATGGGCAAAGCGGCCAAAACCGACGGTGTCCTGAGCGAGAAAACCAAAGAATTCATCGCGCTGGGCATTGCCATCGCCACACGTTGCGACAGTTGCATCGGGTTTCACGTGAAATCGCTGGTGCGCCTCGGCGCCAGTCGTGAGGAGTTGTCCGAGGCGCTTTCAATGGCGACCTATATGGGCGGAGGCCCGTCTTTTGCCTACAGCGCAAAGGCGCTGAAGGCGTTTGATGTGTTCTCGGAAGGCGATTAACCCAGCAACTGCCCCAACTTCATCGCCACACCCATGTTGCCCGAGATTTTGAGCTTGCCCATGGCAACACCAGTCATCGGGTTCAGCTTGCCGGTCAGCAGTTTGGTCAGGTTTTCCTGCGAGATACGGATGGTGCAGTCGGTATCCTGATCCTGCGTGGTGGCTTTATTGTCGGCCAGCACGATCACACCCGCATCGCCACAATCGAACTTGAGCGAGCCGTCAAAGCTTTTGCCATTCAGCCCGTTTTGAATTCCGTCGGCGATCTCTTGCAGCATGGTGTGTCCTTTCAAACTTGACGTATGCGTAAAGACATGGCCCCACATCCGGCAAGCATGACGCTGGGTCCGCTATAGCGTTTCGGGTTCAACCTGGGACACGAATACCCTGCCACGCTTTCAGCGTTCTCGGGACATTCGTGTCACTTGGCGATTCAGGTAAAACCCGAAACGCCATAGGCAAAAGAAAACCCCGGCAACCGTGTGATTGCCGGGGTCTTGAATTCTAAGCTGTTGGCCAGATTACTTGGACAGACGCTTGTCGCGCGCCGCGAGCAGTTTCAAACGCAGCGCGTTCAGCTGGATAAAGCCGGCCGCGTCGGTCTGATCATAGGCACCGGCATCTTCCTCGAAGGTCACGTGTGCCTCGGAATACAGCGAGTGATCGGACCAGCGGCCAACGGTCGAGGCCAGACCTTTATACAGTTTCACACGGACGGTACCGGTGACATGCTCTTGGCTCTTGTCGATGGCGGCCTGCAGCATCTCGCGTTCGGGGGAATACCAGAAGCCGTTATAGATCAGTTCGGCATATTGCGGCATCAGCTGGTCTTTCAGGTGCATCGCGCCACGGTCCATGGTGATGGACTCGATACCACGGTGTGCTTCCAGCAGGATAGTGCCGCCAGGGGTTTCGTAGATACCGCGCGACTTCATGCCAACGAACCGGCCTTCGACCAGATCCAGACGACCAATACCGTGCTTGCCGCCATATTCGTTCAGCTTGGTTAGGATGGTGGCCGGGCTCATCGCCTCGCCATTGATGCTGACCGCGTCGCCTTTTTCGAAACCGATCTCGATGAATTCGGGCTCGTTGGGCGCGTCCTCGGGGTGGACAGTGCGCTGGTAGACATAGTCGGGCGCCATATCGGCTGGGTCTTCCAGAACCTTGCCTTCCGAGGAGGTGTGCAGCAGGTTGGCATCGACCGAAAAGGGCGCCTCACCGCGTTTGTCCTTGGCAATCGGAATCTGGTTCTGTTCGGCAAACTCCAACAGCTTGGTGCGGCTGGTCAGGTCCCATTCACGCCACGGCGCGATGACCTTGATGTCGGGGTTCAGTGCATAGGCAGCCAGTTCGAACCGCACCTGATCGTTGCCCTTGCCGGTTGCGCCATGGGCCACGGCATCGGCACCGGTGGCTTGGGCAATCTCGACCAGACGCTTCGAGATCAGAGGCCGCGCGATGGACGTGCCCAGAAGGTACAGCCCTTCATATACCGCATTGGCGCGGAACATCGGGAAGACGAAATCGCGGACGAATTCCTCGCGGATGTCTTCGATATAGATGTTTTCGGGTTTGATCCCCAGCAGCTCGGCCTTTTGGCGGGCAGGCTCCAACTCTTCTCCCTGACCCAGATCGGCGGTGAAGGTCACGACCTCACAGCTATACTCGGTCTGCAGCCATTTCAGAATGATCGAGGTATCAAGGCCACCGGAATAGGCCAGAACAACTTTCTTGGGCGCGGACATCTGACTTCCCCTTATTCGTAAGACGATTGGCCCCTAACGGGTTTTGTGGGCGGGGGCAAGCTGTGTGGATTGACGCAGGCCGCAAATTGGGGTGAAACGACCGGACAAAGAACAAGAGATGGTTGAACAGGGGCAGTTCCAGATGTTGGCGTTCGAGATTTTCATGCATTCGATCAAGATGGTTTTGCGAAATCTGAAACAGGCGCTTCAGATCACGTTGATCCCCGCACTTATCGGCGGTCTGGCCATCATCGCGTTCAGTCATCTGTTCGGTATTTCTTTCGAAGATATCTCGACCGAGCCAAACGGCCTGCCCGATGCAGCATCGCCGGGGGCGATCACAGCTTTCCTGTTCTGCGTGGTGGCCTCCCTTTTTGCGATCATGGTCTGGATCATCGTGTCCTGGCATCGTTTTGTGCTGCTCGAAGACTACCCGGCCGGTTTTCTGCCCGCTTTCAGATCAGATCGAGTACTCGCCTATATTGGGCGGATGGTGATGCTGGTCTTGCTGGGGGCGGTCATCTTGCTTCCGGCGATGCTCGTCATCGGATTTCTGACACAAGCGTCGGCTGTGATAGGCATATTGGCGTGGCTACTTGTTGTCGTGGCGCTTTCGGTGGCCTTCTACCGGGTGTCTCCGATCATGCCCGCCGCAGCAATTGGTGAACCCTTGAAACTGTCTGATGCGTGGCAGGCAACGTCGGGCGCGAACGGAACCATAGTGACGTTGCTTGTGTTGTCGGTGTTGTTTCAGTTTGTGCTTCAACTGGTGTCTGCGGTGTTTCTGATCATCCCGGTGATTGGCGGTTTGGTGGTGATTTTCTGTGGCATGCTGATCGTGCCACTGATCAATGTCAGCATCCTGACCACGATCTACGGCGTTTACATCGAAAAACGCGCGCTGTCGTAATTCGTACACATATGTATTCCTTGCCCTTTTGGTCGGGATAGGCCACTGACACCGGCATGAGCGATTTCATGACCCGTGCCCGCGCCGCCGAACAGGCGATGCGCTCTGTTTTTCCGGCAACGCCTTTGCAGCGGAATGCCCATCTGTCTGACCGCTACGGTGCTGATATCTGGCTCAAGAGAGAGGACCTCAGCCCGGTACGTTCCTACAAGATCCGGGGCGCGTTCAACGCTATGCGCAAGCAGCAGGGGCAGGAGCTGTTCGTTTGCGCCAGCGCCGGAAACCATGCGCAGGGTGTGGCCTTTATGTGCAGGCATCTGGGTGTGAAGGGGGTGATCTTCATGCCGGTCACCACGCCTCAGCAGAAAATCCAGAAGACCCGAATTTTTGGCGGCGACAATATCGAGATTCACCTCAGCGGTGACTATTTCGACGACACGCTTGCCGCAGCACAATCTTGGTGCGCAAAGGAAGGCGGGCATTTTCTGTCGCCGTTCGATGATGAGGATGTGATCGAAGGCCAGGCGTCGCTTGCGGTCGAGATCGAGGAACAGCTTGGCCGCGTGCCCGACCATGTGATCCTGCCAGTCGGTGGCGGTGGCATGTCGTCCGGCGTGGCAACCTGGTTCGACGATCGGACCCACTGTTTGTTTGTCGAACCCAAGGGCGGGGCCTGTCTGCATGCGGCGATGGCCGCTGGGCATCCGGTTGCCTTGGATCATGTGGATAATTTCGTTGACGGCGCGGCGGTCGGCAAGATCGGGGCAAAGCCCTTTGAGCTGTTGAAAGACCGTCACCTGTCGGATGTGCTAGTCCTTTCCGAGGATCGCATCTGCACCACAATGATTGAAATGCTGAATGTGGAAGGCATCGTGCTGGAACCCGCCGGCGCGTTGGCGATCGAGGCGGTTGCTGATGTGCAAAGCTTTATCCGCGGCAAAACGGTCGTCTGCGTCACCTCCGGCGGCAATTTCGATTTTGAGCGTCTGCCCGAAGTCAAGGAGCGCGCGCAGCGCTATTCCGGGGTCAAGAAGTATTTCATCCTCCGCCTGCCGCAGCGCCCCGGCGCGTTGAAAGAGTTCTTGGGCATCCTCGGCCCCGAAGATGATATCGCCCGGTTCGAATACATGAAGAAATCGGCGCGCAATTTCGGTTCGGTCCTGATTGGGATCGAAACCCGCAAGCCCGAAAACTTTGCCCGCCTCTTTGCACATCTGGATGAGGCCGGGTTCACCTATACCGACATCACCGAGGATGAGACGCTGGCGCAGTTTGTGATTTAGGGCGGTCTAAATACGAACTTTTTGTCCTGAGATTGCTGCATTTCTAACAGCTGCGTGCAAACCCAGTGTTTTTGATCTGAAGCGCAATCAAAATGGCAATTGTCTGGATCAAGATTCCCTCTGGAGGCGGACCGGGTAGCTGGGTATTGTGCGCTAAACAGTGTTATAAGATAGCTTGATCAAAATGACCTACGTACACGATGCAGAACACAATGTCTGGGTTCGCGAAGATTCTACAGACATTCAGTATTCCGATGGTGTTGGGAAAGAAGACAGGCTCTTTTCCGGAGTATCAAGCTGCACAGACCGATCTGTAAACTCTCCTGAAATCAACGCGTTGATAACCGACTGGGCGTCAGAGTATCATTTTTCCGCCAAACGCCACTTCGTCCTAAGAGGGCTTGAGTTCAAAAAGAATCAAGCTGTGTTGGAGTTGGGTTGTGGGTGTGGAGCGATATCACGCTACTTGGCTGAACAGGGCGTTGAACTCACGTCTGTTGAAGGAACTGTTTCCCGGGCTCGCACAGCATCGAAAAGATGCGAAGACCTGCCCAATGCAAAATTCCATGTGGACAATTTCACCAAGTTTCAGTCGGAGAAGAAGTTCGATTGGGTGCTGTTTATTGGTGTATTGGAGTATGCACCGTTGTACGGAGAGCCATCCGATCCGTTTGCTTCGTATTTGGAAGTTGCGAAGCGACACCTCAAGCCGGGTGGAAAAGTCGTTGTCGCAATCGAGAACAAGCTTGGGCTGAAGTATTGGAACGGGGCATCGGAAGATCATGTTGGCCGACCTTACTACGGAATTCACGACCTGTATGATGGACGCTCAGCAGAAACATTCAGTAAATTGGAAATGGCTACGCTGCTCTCCGACAACGGGTTCCCGCATCAAGAATTCCACTATGCTTTTCCAGACTACAAGGTTTGTGACACGCTGATCACCGATGCCGGTCTCGCGTCCAAGGGGTTTAGTGCCTCTGATTTGCTTTTTGGTACCCGTTCACGCGACTATAGTCGTAAATTTTTGCCGGCGTTTTCAGAAGGCCTTGCAATTTCCACGCTAAGCCAAGCCGGGCTTCTTGGTGAATTTGCCAACTCATTCCTGATTGTTGCAAGCGCGCAAGATTTCCCGCAATCAACTAAGCTTGCGCTTACGCACAACATTGGAAAACGGCACCCGACCTACACTTGTGAAACTTCTTTTGCTGGGCTCGATGGTGAAATAGTTGTCAAAAAGACCGGGACACTTTCGGAAGAACCCAAAGAATTTGAAGTGGATTGCTACACAGTCCGTCACAATACTGCGCCCGCACCATATATAGAAGGGGTCAGCGAAGCCGCACAGATTGTTCGCCAAATGCACCGAACCCCGCGCCCAAGTCGCGTTTGGCGCAGTTTCATCCCTTGGGCGGAGTATCTCAAAGCAGCAAGCACGCAGAAGGCAGATGCTGGCGCTTTGGAAGATTGGACAATTGACGGCTCATATCTCGACGCAACCCCATTTAACTTTGTCAGAACAGCTGAAAGATTGAATCAGATAGACGTTGAGTGGCGAGCAGAACAGGAAATTCCGCTGCGTTGGGTGATTACACGTGGCGTGAGGCAAGTTCTTATGCACGGATCGTCTCAGATATCCTACGGCCGGGCAAGGATATTTGGTACCGCCAGAATGGTGTTGGAAGGCATTGGCTTGTCTCTCTCACAAGACGAATTTGAACGTATTCAACAGCTAGAACGTGCCTTTATGGGGGCGGTTCAATCCGCTCCTTTAAAAAAAAAGTCAGAACGGCATCGCGTGAAACAAACCCAACAGTGATCGCAGTGAAGTCTCCGTATCAGGAGGGCAAGCGACATAGTTGGGGCGAGCAAATTTATTCACAAAGCCTTGCTGATGCATTTACGGATATCGGTCTCAAAGCTCGTGTCGACAATCACAACGCATGGGCTTCAACCGCTGAAGCGGCAGAAGCAGCAGTTGTGATACGAGGAAAGATCGCCTACCCGCATGCCGCTAAACATGGTGTTGCAAATTGGATCATCAGCGAGCTTCCCCCGGCCGGAAGGCCGGAAGGATTTGATAGCGGCACAGCGAATTTTTATGCTTCGCACCTATTCTTCGAACAAATAGACGCGCGACCCCAGGATTCCGTACTTTACCAAGCAACGGATCATCGCATTTTCCATTCGGGCGAACGCAACGTGAATGGTCCAACCCTATTTGTTGGCAACAACTACAAGAGATGGGAGATCCGACCGGTTATTGAAAAGGCGCTTGCTGAAGACTTGCCTGTGGATGTCTACGGCGACCGGTGGAATCGACAACTGAAATCAGATCGTCTTCGCGCTACGAGAGTTCCAAATTCGCAGCTGGGTCATCTCTATCGTTCAGCAGGTGTCGTCCTAAATGATCACCGTCCTTTGATGCGGAACAATGGTCTGATTTCAAATCGTATTTTTGACGTTCTTGCCTGCGGTGTACCTCTGATATCCGATAGAATAATGGGCCTGCCTGATGGGTTTGAAGAGTTTATCTATGTATTTGATGAAGATACGCCCTTGGAAGGTTTGATTGCGCAGGCAAAATCAGAGTCTGATGCCGTTCGACGTAGACGCGCGGATTTTGCCGAACATGTCGTACAGCAGTACAGCTTTCAAGCTGCAGCCAAGACCATCGCCGCCAACTTGGGCATAACGCCGAAACCCTAATCTGTATGCTAGTTCTTGAGCTGCTAAGCCTGTGCAACAGTGCCGTCAGGATGGAGTTTGGCGTTTGTGCTGTCCAAGCCTAGGCTATCGACAGACACGCGGATCATTTGGTGTTCCTGAAGCGCATCAAACAGCCGGTCCAGAACACCCCCGTCTGTCCAACGGCGCATCCGAGTTTAAACCGTGTGCCATTTACCAAAGCGTGGCGGCAAGATCCGCTATTTGTTGTCGCTTTCAACCACAAACAGGATCACGTTGATGACAGTCAGGTTCGAAACGCGCACATTCCCGCGCTGAACCGGTAGATGGGGACGGATAAGTGCATCCTGTTCTTCGGTTATCTCATTCATAACAGATGTTTAGCATAGATCGGCGCATCCCAATAGAGTTAGCACGCCCCAGCTAATCTTGGGATTGTACGACCTGATCAGGATCTTTTTTGAATTCGATCACAGAGTTCTGAAAGCTTTGTACGATACAAGGGACATCGACCTTATCGCCTTGGCCTTGCGCGGCCAGCCTTTCGCCATCCTGACACAGCTTTGAGAAGGTCTCGAACCCGAGGCTCAGGGCGCTGCCCTTCAGGAAATGCAGGTTCTGTTCCAGATCCAGCCGCGCGGTATCGGCATGCAGGCGGGCTATGACCTCTTGCACCTCGTCCAGAAAGATTTCGACAACCTCATCGAACTCATCCGCGCCAACCTCGTCGCGCAACTGTCGAACTCGGGGCCAGTGGATCATGGGTCGCGTCCTGCATCGGTTTAGAATTGTTCCTTGGTAGCCCGGATTGAGTAAATGTCGGGTTAAGCTTCGGTCTCTGCCAGCCTTCACCTGATGTTAAGCCCCTGATGGGTAGGGTCCCTTCATCCCGATCAAAGCAAGCGAGTGGGGTTGCGCAGTGCCAACGGCAAGTCTTGAGGAAACCAGTTCCGATCTGGACTTCGGTGCAATCCGAAGGGTGCTGGTCGTGGATGACAGCCGCCTGCAACGACGCATTCTTGTGGCCTCGCTCAAGAAATGGGGTTTTGAGGTTCTTGAGGCCGACAATGGAGAGGCCGCTATAGACATCTGTACCGAAGCCGCCCCCGACCTTGTTCTCAGCGATTGGGTCATGCCGGGGATGAGTGGGCTTGAGTTCTGCCGCGCCTTCCGCGCGCTTGAGGCGGAACACTACAGCTATTTTATCCTGCTCACCTCCAAAAGCGAAAAGCAGGAGGTGGCGCGGGGTCTGGACTCGGGCGCGGATGATTTTCTGATCAAACCGCTTGAGGCGGATGAACTGCGCGCACGTATTTCGGCCGGGGCGCGGATTCTGGACATGCAGCGCGAGTTGTCACAGAAAAACCGCCTGATAGAATCGGCTTTGCAAGAGCTGAAACTGGCGCATGAGGCCATCGACAAGGATCTGATCCAGGCGCGCAAAATTCAAGAATCCCTGGTGCCCGACCTCACGCAGGAGTTCGGAAAATCACGCGTCAGCCTGTTGTTGAAGCCCTGCGGTCATATCGGGGGTGATCTGGTGGGGATGTTCTCACCCGGTCCGAACCGCCTTGGGTTCTACAGCATTGATGTATCCGGTCACGGCATCACATCGGCCATGATGACGGCGCGGTTGGGCGGCTATCTGTCCAGCAAACATTTCGACCAGAACGTCGCCATGGAAAAACGTTTTGACAAGTTCTATGCCTTGCTTCCCCCGGCAGAGGTCGCAGGGATGCTGAATTGTCGATTGCTGGCGGATGCCGGGATCGAAGAGTACTTTACGATGGTCTATGCGATTGTCGATCTGCGCAACGGGCATGTCAGGATGGTCCAGGCCGGGCATCCACATCCGCTCATGTTGCGACGCGACGGCAGGACTGAGTTTCTGGGCGAAGGCGGACTGCCCATAGGGTTGATCGAGGATGTGAAGTTTCAGCAGATTGAGACGATGATGGAGCCGGGAGACCGGTTGTTATTGCATTCGGACGGGTTCACGGAATGCGCCTTGGCCGAAGGCGGAATGCTGGATGAGGAGGGCTTGCGGCAGATGGCTCTCGACTGTGCGGCAGGTCGTGGCGGGCCTGAGTTTCTGGACGATTTGTTCTGGCGCCTGACGCAGGCCATGTCATCTGATAGTAGTATGGGGGACGATGTCTCGGCGGTGTTCTTTGAATATAACGGGGTTTAAAGCCTTTGAGCGTGCAGTTTCGCGAAATGGCGATCCCCGTCGTTGCCCAGCGTCTCAACTGCGTCGGCGGCGTGCATCCAAAGCGCTTCGTGGAAGGGCTCGCTTGGCGGGCCAAGACGGCGTACGGGACGCGCCTGATAAATCAGGCAGATCTTCTCGGCCCAGAGGTCATATTCCGGCATATAAGTGAACCGCCGGAATGCGCCGACACGACGGGGTGCTGCGATCAGCCAGCCCGTTTCCTCGAAAACCTCGCGGTGCAGGGCGGTTGTGGGTGATTCGCCCGGATCAATACCGCCGCCGGGCAATTGCAGATCCGGCCCCGGTTCGGTCTGACAGGTCAAAAGAAGGTGCCCGGCGCGGGGCAGCAATGCGTAAACTCCGACCCGCCGAGTATACTTGCGCCCGGGTTCAGGGCTTTCGCCGAACCGTCTGATCATGTATGGCCCCTTACAACCCAATCTCTGCGACCTATATGGTGCCGGTATGCCAACCCTTGGCGTGTAAGGAAACCCCATGTCTCTTGGAACAAAAATCGCGTGGGACGATACCGTCCTGCCCTTTCAACTTGATGTATCTGACATGCGCGGGCGCGTGGCCCGTCTGGATGGCGTATTGGACGGCATCCTGAAACAGCATGACTATCCGGAAAAGATTGAGGCCCTGGTGGCCGAGATGGCCCTGCTGACCGCGTTGATCGGCCAGACCGTCTCGCTGCGCTGGAAGCTGTCGTTGCAGGTGCAATCGAAGGGTCCGGTGCGCATGATTGCAACCGATTACTACGCGCCGACGCAAGAGGGTGAGCCGGCCCGCATCCGCGCTTACGCCAGTTTCGACCGCGATCGTCTGACCGATGGCGCGCCATTCGAACAGGTGGGCGAGGGCTATTTCGCGATCATGATCGACCAGGGCGAAGGCACGCAGCCCTATCAGGGCATCACTCCGCTGGCCGGAGGCTCGATCAGTGCTTGCGCCGAAGCCTATTTTGCGCAGTCCGAGCAACTGCCGACCCGGTTCTCGCTAAGCTTCGGCAAATCGACCGAACCGGGTGTGGGTGAGCATTGGCGCGCAGGCGGCATCATGTTGCAGCATATGCCCAAAGCTTCGCCTTTTGCGGCATCCAGCGAAGGGACCGGAGAGATCCTGACCGCCACTGATCTTGTCGATGGCGAAGAGGGTGAGAACTGGGGCCGCGTCAATATCCTTCTGGACACGGTCGAGGATCTGGAGCTGATCGGCCCCTCGATCGCGCCAACCGATCTGCTAGTGCGTCTGTTCCATGAGGAAAACCCACGGGTCTATGACGCGCAGCAGGTGCAGTTTGGCTGTACCTGCTCGGAAGAGCGTGTGCGCCAAAGCCTGTCGATCTATTCGGCCAAGGACATCGAAAAGATGACCACCCCCGAAGGTCAGGTTACGGCCGATTGTCAGTTCTGCGGTGCGCATTACGTGTTGGATCCTGCCACCGTGGGGTTTGACGCTGAAGACAGCAAAAGTGTCTGAGTTAGAGACACAGCTCCGGACGGCTTTGGGTCGTCCGGGCCATGGGTCCAGTGATTTTGACCTGAACCCAGACACCGTGCTGCCGTCGGGGCGCAAGTTGCGCCCGGCGGGGGTGCTGGTGCCGATCACGGTCGCGGACGGTGTGCCGCGGCTGATCCTGACCAAAAGATCCTCGGCTTTGAAGCACCACCCCGGCCAGATCGCTTTTCCCGGCGGCAAGCAGGATGAAGGTGACGCGGATGTCACTGCCGCTGCCCTGCGCGAGGCGCGGGAAGAGGTCGGTCTGCCCATCCATCTGCCCGAGGTTTTGGGTTTTCTGCCCATGCATGAAACCGTCACCTCGTTTTCGGTCACTCCGGTGGTGGCGATTATCCGGGAGGTCTTCGACCCGGTGCCTGAACCCGGTGAAGTAGACGAAATTTTCTCGGTCCCTCTTGCGCATGTGCTGAACCCTGCGAATTATGTAATCGAGTCGCGCCGTTGGCAGGGGACAAGACGGAAGTATTTCGCCGTGCCCTATGGCCCTTATTACATATGGGGCGCGACCGCCCGCATATTGCGCGGGCTTGCAGCACGGGTGAGTGAATGAAGCAAATCAGCGCGGCTTGGGTTTCGGACCCTGCGACACAAAAGGTATGCGCAGCCCTTACGGATGGCGGCGCGCAAGCGCTGTTTGTGGGGGGGTGTGTGCGCAACGCGCTTTTGGGCGCGCCGGTGTCGGACATTGATATCGCAACAGATGCGCATCCCAAAAGGGTACTGGAGCTGGCGCAGAGCGCTGGGCTCAAGGCGATTCCCACGGGGATTGATCACGGCACGATCACTGTGGTCTGCAACCACATCCCGCATGAGATCACCACCTTTCGCCGTGACGTGGAAACCGATGGCCGCCGCGCGGTCGTGGCCTTCTCGGACAAGGTGGAAGAGGATGCAGCCCGGCGCGATTTTACCATGAATGCGATCTACGCAAAGCCAAATGGCGCAGTGTTAGACCCGCTTTTGGGCCTGCCGGACCTTCAGGCGCGCCGGGTGCGGTTCATTGGAACTGCAGAAAACCGCATCCGTGAAGACTACCTGCGATCCCTGCGCTATTTCCGGTTTCATGCCTGGTACGGAGATGTCGAGGCCGGGTTCGACCCGGATGCTCTGGCCGCGATTGCAGCGAACCTGGACGGTTTGTCCACCTTGTCGCGGGAACGTGTCGGGGCCGAGCTGTTGAAACTGTTGGGTGCGCCCGACCCGGCCCCTTCTGTTGCTGCAATGCGCAGCACCGGAGTGTTGGCGCAGCTTCTGCCGGGCGCAGATGATCGCGCCCTTGCGCCTTTGGTTGCGATCGAGCAGGCCGCGGGTGCCGAGCCGGACGCGGTCCGCAGACTGGCAGCCATTGCCACGCCCGAGGACGCTGAGACGCTGCGCCTGAGCCGCAATCAATTGCAACGACTGACCCGGATGCGGGATGAGGCGCAGGCCTCGACCAGTGTGGCCGAATTGGGCTACCGCTACGGTGACGAGGGCGGCTTGCACGAAACACTGCTGCGATGCGCATTCCTTGAACAACCTTGGTCCGAGGATCTACGAAAGGCGCTGCATTCCGGAGCCGCCGCGCAGTTTCCGATCAAGGCGACTGATCTGATCCCCAGCTTCTCAGGCCCCGCGCTGGGCAAGAAACTGGCCGATCTTGAGGCAAGCTGGATCGCATCCGGCTTCACCCTGACGCGCGAGGATTTGCTGGCCGTCTAGCACGAAGTCTCAAAAGGGGATGACAAATCAGAACCTTTGTGCTTACGTGCGGCCGTCACATGGATGGAGGACTGCGAATGTATTACGGGATTTGGTTCGGCTAAAGCTGGGACGCTTACCCCGTACAGGGTGGTGTTCAGGCGCCATTCTTCTTCGCATGTCTAATTTTCCGCTCAATCGGAGCACTCCTCTATGTTTCGCTATTTCGAAAACCTCGTTGACCCTTTTGGCCCCTACAAAGAAGCCGACGCGCCACCAACCAAGCTGTGGCCGTTCATGCTGGACTATTCGCGCCCGTTCTATCGGGTGTTTGCCTGGGCGGCGCTGATCTCGATCATCGTGGCCGGAGTTGAAGTCGGACTGATCGCTTATATGGGTCGCGTGGTTGACCTTCTGGGCGGTACCCCGGCCGACGTCTGGCAGAACCACGGGACTGAGCTGCTGCTGATGGCTGCGTTTGTCCTGCTGCTGCGTCCGTTGCTGCATTTGATCGACGTGCTGTTGCTCAACAACACGATCCTGCCGAATTTTGGCACACTGATCCGCTGGCGAGCGCATAAACATGTTCTGCGCCAGTCGGTTGGCTGGTTCGAGAATGACTTTGCCGGGCGGATTGCCAACCGGATCATGCAGACGCCTCCTGCCGCGGGTGAGGTTGTGTTTCAGGTCTTCGACGCGATCTCGTTCTCGCTGGCTTATCTGATCGGCGCAGCCATTCTGCTCTATGCGGCGGACCCACGATTGCTGATCCCGCTGCTGATCTGGTTTGCGTTCTATGCGTTGTTGGTGCGCTGGACGATCCAGCGCGTTGGCCCGGCGTCCAAGGCGGCATCCGAAGCGCGCTCGACCGTGACGGGGCGCGTGGTGGACAGCTATACCAACATCCACTCGGTCAAGATGTTCGCCCATGGCCGGCAAGAGATGGACTATGCCCGCGAAGCCATCGAAGAGACGCGCCGCACCTTCCAGATCGAAATGCGGATTTTCACCATCATGGACGCAGTTCTGGTCGCTCTGAACGGTCTGCTGATCGTGGGCGTCGTGGGATGGGCGATTTCCCTGTGGATGCAGGGCACAGCCTCGGTCGGCGTTGTTGCGGCGGCGACGGCCCTGACCTTGCGCCTGAACGCGATGACCGGGTGGATCATGTGGGCGCTGACCAGCTTCTTCCGCCAGCTTGGCATCGTCGCTGAGGGGATGGAGACCATCGCCCAACCCATCGACCTGCTAGATGCGCCGACGGCGAAGCCATTGCAGCTGAGCAAGGGCAAGATCGAAATCGACGATCTGTCGCACCACTATGGCCGCGAGGCCGGAGGTTTGGACCGCATCAATCTGACCATTCAGCCGGGTGAGAAGATTGGTCTGATCGGGCGCTCTGGGGCCGGGAAATCGACCCTAGTAAAGCTTCTTTTGCGGTTTTATGACGTTGAGCGCGGCGGAATCCTGATCGACGATCAGAACATTGCGCAGGTCACGCAGGACAGTTTACGCAGCCGTATCGGCATGGTCCAGCAGGACAGCGCCCTGCTGCATCGGTCAGTCCGCGACAACATCCTCTATGGCCGTCCGGACGCGACCGAGGATCAGATGATCGCCGCGGCCAAACAGGCCGAAGCGCATGAGTTCATCCTCGACTTGCAGGACCCTCAGGGCAGAACCGGGTATGACGCGCATGTGGGTGAGCGTGGCGTGAAGCTATCTGGTGGTCAGCGACAGCGGGTGACGTTGGCGCGGGTCGTTCTGAAGGACGCGCCGATTTTGCTGTTGGATGAGGCGACATCCGCCCTAGATTCCGAGGTTGAAGCGTCCATTCAGGAAACCCTCTACGGTATGATGCAAGGAAAAACCGTGATCGCGATTGCCCACAGGCTCAGCACTATCGCTCAGATGGACCGTATTCTGGTGATGGATGCGGGCCGGATCGTGGAAGAGGGTGCGCATGCCGATCTTTTGGCGCAGGGTGGCCTTTACGCGCAGTTCTGGGCGCGGCAATCTGGCGGCTTCATGAATCCGGAGGCCGCTGAATGAGGGTTGCCGACCTTATCAACCCGTTCAAGAACATCGAGACGCCCCCACCACAAACGCTGGGGGCGTTCATTCGCTGGAGTCTGTCTGGCGCCTGGCCCATGCTGTTCGTTGCAGCGGCGTTCTCGGCGATCGCTGGCGCGATGGAGGCCGCCACGGCATGGATACTGGGCCGTGTCATCGACGTCGCGACCTCGGGCGGGCCCGAGCGTTTTCTGTCCGCCGAAAATATCTGGATGATTCTCGGCGCGGCGGCGTTCTTCATGATGATCCGTCCGATCCTGTTCGGGCTGTCCTCGGTGTCGAACAACTATATCGTCATGCCGAACATCCCGCCCTTGGTTCTCGCTAAGCTGAACCGCTGGACACTGGGTCAGTCTGTCACCTATTTCGACGACGATTTTGCCGGGCGGATTGCCCAGAAACAGATGCAGACCTCGAACGCGATGGCCTCGGTCGTATCAGAAACGATCAGTGCGATTGTCTTTGCTTTAGCTTCCCTTGTGGGGTCTTTGCTTTTGTTAGGGTCTATTCATCCATTGGTGATGCTGCCCTTTGCCGGTTGGCTGGTGGTCTACTTCATGCTGGTCCGCTGGTATCTGCCCCGCATTCGCAAACGCTCGGCCGCACGAGCTGGTGCGCGGGCCATGGTGTCCGGGCAGGTGGTGGATACGATCACCAACATCAAAACCGTCAAACTGTTCGCCCACTCCGCGTTCGAAGATCAGACAGCGCGCAATGCGATGGTCGACCTGCGTGAGAGGTCTCTGGATTTCGGCAAACTCTCCGCCACGTTCCGGTTCATCCTGATGGTTCTGGCCGGGGTCCTGCCCGTGATGCTTCTGGGTGCAACGCTCTTGCTGTGGCAACGGGGCATGGCTACGGCTGGGGATATCGTGGCGGCGGGTGCGGTTGCGATCCGCATTTCCCAAATGACGGGCTGGGTCAGCTTCACGCTGATGGGCCTTTACGCCAATGTTGGCGAGATCGAAAACGGTATGAAAACGCTGGCCAAGCGGGATCGGGTTGAGGATGCCGAGGCAGCCAAGGATCTTGCCGTGTCTCAGGGCGGCATCGCCTTTGAGGCGGTCAGCTTTGCCTATGGTCGCGATATCGGTGGTGTTTCCGATTTGAACCTGACGGTCACACCGGGCGAAAAACTGGGCATCGTCGGCGCCTCTGGTGCGGGCAAGTCGACCCTCGTTTCGCTTCTGATGCGGCTCTATGACGGGGAAAAAGGTGCAATTTTGATTGACGGACAGGATGTGTCACAGGTGACGCAAGACAGCCTGCGCCGTCAGATCGGGATGGTCACTCAGGAAACCGCCATGTTCAACCGCTCGGCGCGTGAGAACATTCTATACGGTCGCCCCGACGCATCCGAGGCCGAGATGATCGAGGCCGCCGAGAAGGCTGAGGCCCATGAGTTCATCCTGAGCCTCGAAGACGCGCAGGGCCGGAAGGGCTACGACGCGCATCTTGGTGAGCGGGGCGTAAAGCTCAGCGGTGGACAACGGCAGCGGATCGCCCTGGCCCGTGCAATTCTAAAGGACGCCCCTATCCTTGTTCTGGACGAGGCGACCTCGGCGCTCGATTCCGAGGTCGAAGCCTCGATCCAGACTGCGCTGCATCGGGTGATGGAGGGCAAAACCGTACTTGCCATCGCGCATCGCCTGTCGACCCTCAGCGAAATGGACCGGATCGTGGTGCTGGATCAGGGGCGGATTGTTGAGGCTGGAACACATGAGGCGCTTTTGGATCAGGGCGGGCTGTATGCGCGGTTCTGGCATCGCCAGTCGGGTGGTTTCATTCAGGCTGAAGCCGCAGAATAAGGGTTTTGTTGCAGGCAAACCCCGGCTATCAGGCCCCCATGACGCAGCAATTCACCATAAATCGCCTTGGTCACCAAGGCGACGGCATCGCAGACGGCCCTGTCTATATTCCCCGGACTTTGCCGGGCGAAGTGGTCAGCGGAACTCTGGTCGGCCAGCTATTGGAAGACATGCGGGTGGAAACCCCGTCGGATCAACGGGTTAAAGCCCCGTGCCGCCACTACAAAGCGTGCGGAGGCTGCCAGTTGCAACATGCCTCGGACGCATTTGTGGCGGATTGGAAAGTGGAGATCGTGCGCACAGCGCTGTCGGCACAGGGCCTTGAGGCCCCGATGCGGCCGATCCACACTTCGCCCGAGCGGTCTCGTCGGCGGGCAACAATTGCCGTGCGGCGGACGAAGAAAGGCACGCTGGCCGGATTTCACGGGCGCGCGTCCGACACGATCACCGAAATCCCGGATTGCCATCTTCTGGACCCGGCTCTGATCGACGCGATCCCGGTTGCCGAGGCGCTGGCGCTGCTGGGCGGCAGCCGCAAAGGTGTGTTGGCCGTCACGCTGACCCTGTCCGAGGGTGGTCTGGATATCGCTGTGTCAGGGGGCAAGCCCTTGGACGGCCCGCTGGAGCTGGCCTTGGCGCAAGCGACCGAGAAACACGGGCTGGCGCGCCTCAGCTGGGATGGTGAGGTGATCGCGATGCGGCAACCGCCAGTTCAGCGCTTTGGAACCGCCGGGGTGATCCCGCCGCCGGGGGCTTTTCTTCAGGCGACAAAAGACGGTGAACAGGCACTAACAAAGGCTGTTTTGGAGGCTACGCAGGGCGCCAAACGGGTTGTGGACCTGTTTTCCGGCAGCGGAACCTTCTCTCTCCCGCTTGCGCAGGAGGCTGAAGTTCACGCAGTGGAAGGCGAATCCGCGATGACGCAGGCGCTGGATCAAGGGTGGCGCAAGGCCACAGGGTTGAAACGTGTCACCTGTGAGGCCCGCGATCTGTTCCGGCGTCCTCTGATGCCGGATGAGTTCAAGGGTTTCGATGCAGTTGTCCTCGACCCGCCGCGTGCGGGGGCCGAAGCGCAGGTGGCAGAGCTGGCGCAGGCGCAGCCCCCGGTGATCGCCTATGTCTCGTGCAGCCCGGTTACCTTTGCGCGGGATGCAAAAACGCTGGTTGACGCTGGCTACACGCTTGAATGGGTACAGGTCGTTGACCAATTTCGATGGTCGTCGCATACGGAACTGGCCGCGCGGTTTGTGCTGAACCGGGCACGTTAAGGAGAAAGCCAACCCATGGCGTTCAAACAGCGCTTGCAGAGCATCATCGAAGCCCCCCTTTTCGGGCAGTTGATCACGGCTGTGATCATCTTCAACGCGATATTGCTGGGGATGGAAACCTCACCCACGCTGATGGATGCAGCGGGGCCATTGATCGTTATTCTCGATAAACTGTGCCTTGCGGTTTTCGTGGTCGAGATTGCGATGAAGCTGATCGTCTCGGGCCGCAACTTCTTCAAGAATGGCTGGAACCTGTTCGATTTCACAATCGTCGGTATCGCTCTGGTCCCAAGTGCTGGCGGGTTGTCGGTGCTGCGGGCCCTGCGAATCCTGCGGGTTTTGCGCGTGATCTCGGTTGCGCCGCGTCTGCGCCGGGTGGTCGAAGGCTTTATCTCGGCCCTGCCGGGTATGGCCAGTGTGTTCCTGCTGATGGCGATCCTGTTCTATATCGGAGCGGTGATCTCGACCAAATTGTTCTCGTATTCCTTCCCGGATTGGTTCGGAGATCTGGGCCTGTCGGCCTATACGCTGTTCCAGATCATGACGCTGGAAAGCTGGTCCATGGGCATCGTGCGCCCGGTGATGGAGATCTACCCATACGCCTGGCTGTTCTTTGTGCCTTTTATCATGGTGACCACCTTCGCGGTGGTGAACCTGCTGGTCGGTCTGATCGTAAATTCGATGCAGGATGCGCACCACGCCGAGGACGAAGTGAAGACAGATGCCTACCGGGATGAGGTGCTGGAGCGCCTGGAAGCCATAGAACGCCGACTGATTGAGCAATCAAACATCAAAAAGTGATTTCAGTTTTTTCATATTTTGGCATAATACCCAAAAAAAAGCAGCAGGCAGTGAATCATGGATCGTCGAGCATTTGGATTGGGTGCGATGGCAACGCTGAGCCTTTCGGCTTGCGCCTCAGCCAACCCTAGAATTCTGACATATAATGGACCCGAGGTAACCTCTCTGGTCGTCAATAAAGGTGCACGCAAGATGTACCTTCTGCATCATGAGCAGGTCTTGCGAGAATATGATGTTGATCTGGGCTTTGCGCCCAATGGCACCAAATTCAAGCGTGGTGACGGACGGACACCCGAAGGCAGCTACCTGATCGATCGTCGCAACCCGAACAGCCGGTATCATCTGTCATTGGGCATTTCATATCCCAACACGCAGGATGTGGCGCAGGCCAAAGCGGCGGGTGTCGATCCGGGTGGTGATATTTTTATTCACGGACAGCCCAATTTACGGTCCGAGCTGAAGCGCGCCAAGAAGACGCCGGACTGGACTGCCGGATGCATTGCCGTCAAGAATGACGAGATCGAAGAGATCTATGCGATGGTCAACCGCGGTACGCTGATCACCCTGCGACCCTAGCGCCAGGGCTCAAACCCGAATTTCGCATAGTCGCGCTGGTAGGCTTTGGCGGCCAGCGCCTCGAGCGTTTCGTCGTAGATATCCTGCAAGGCATAAGGCGCATCCGCAGCGCGGCTTTCAGGCATGGGCGGATTTCTGTGCCCCAAGCTTGTCGCGAGGTCGGGCAGAGCGGTCTTTAGCTCACTCTCTCGCAAGATCAGATCGGGCAGGGCGACAGGCGCCATCGCCTCGATCACTTTGGACTGGCTGCACCACATCGCATCAACGCGGATCGGGGTCTGGCCGTTCAGGTTGTGGTGCAGGAAGGTCAGGAACGCCGCAAATGCCGTATGGTGTTGATCTTTCGAGTAGTTCTTTTCACGCAACTGTCCTGGGATCGGCAGTTTGAACCGATTGCGCAGCATGTGGCGGATATCGGCATAGTCGTCATGGTCCTTGGCCAGAACATAGTCGCAAAACGCAGTATGCGCGCGGGCGATCGGATGTTGCAGCACGGTGAATTTGCGGTGTCCGGGATGGGTTTGCATCCAGCTTTCAACCGCGTCGGGGGTGTCGTGCAATGCACCCTCGTCGCACCCGTCCATCCGTGCCAACCACTGGGTAATAACAGGCTCTAACCTTCCGGGAATAGGCAGAAACAGCAAAGAAGTTGCTGGAGCCGCGAATTGTCTTTGCAGCTTTGGCGCGCGTCTTGGTTCCAGATCCGGCGTGCGATGCAGGGCGAAACGGTCCATCCCGGACACGGCGCTCGTCATCTCCTCCGGGTTAGTCACCTTGGTCACGGCGGCCGACGGGTTTTGTGGCTTTAGCGTATCGTCCAGCGCATCCAACCGCCCATCGGCCCCCAGCCATTGGGCCAACCCGTTCAAGATCTGTAAATCGCCAAGATCTTCATAGTTGATGTAAAAGGCGGTCTGACCCGATCTTTGCAGGTGGTTCAGCAGAGAGGTCTGATAAGAGGTGAGGGTGTCGACATAGTCCGAGAACTCAGCCGCGTCGAATTCGACTGTTTCCTCCAACCGGCGTTTGATGTTCTTCAACTGCCATTGCTTGGTTACACGAACGATCTTCAGCGACAGATAGCTGTCCAGCGGATTGCGGCTGAGGATGATCTTGGCGCAGAGCGGATCGTTCAGGACCTCAGGCAAGATGCGCGGGTCGTGTTCCTGAAAGTACCGAAACCCGTGCAATCCGTCCGGGGCTGTGCGGATGGCTGTCAGAAGTTTGCCGGGATCTTCGTCCCTTTCGTCCAGTGTTAGACCCAGAATCTGGTCTGATTTCACCCGACCGATGAAATGAGGATTAAAGGCCTCGCCATGGCAGGTGAGGCCGTTGATCTGGTTCAGGTTGGCCTCTAACAGGTTTGATCCGGTGCGCATCGCACCCAGGATCACGAAGGATTCAAAGGGACCGGCCATCGGGGATCACTGCACCAGATAAGGTTTGCGGAAAGGTTTGGTGCGGGTGCCAAACACATCATCGACGGGAAAATCGCCCATCAGTTGCGGGTGCATGCCCTGGTTTTTGAGGTTCTGGAGGAACTGCCCAAAGCCGGCCAAATCGACCATCAGGGGGGCCTCGGTCAGGTGGCGGGCCGTCTGTGGTGTGATTTCGTCCAGTATGGTTTGCAGCGGCTCCATCGGCGCCTCAATGAACTCCGCCAGCGTCCAGCTCCGAACACGCGCCTTTGTCCAGACCGAGCTCAGTACCTCAAGCTGTTTGCTTTCGATCTGCTGCAAGCGGGCGGCTTCGCACCGGATATCGGCGAAGTTCATGTTTGATCGGAACAGCGGGATCGCCCACGCGCCTGTAATCACTGAAATCTGCGCGTTCTTGTCCCGCGCCAGAAACCAGTTGATGTCCTGCGTGTCCCGCGGGCCGAACTGGAAACACTGGCGCTGGCCGCGCGTGTTCCAGATCAGGTTCGACAGGAACGCCTTGGGGTCATAGTCGCGCAAGGACGCACTGTCGCTGATCGCGCCATTCGTAATCGTCTCATCCTGTGCAAATTCGGCGCGGTTCGGGGCAAAGAGGTGCCCGTGAACCCGTGTGTTGGTCGCGGTTTCCAGCCAGGTTTCGAACTCTTCAAACAGGTCCGAGAACCCCTGAAACACCGAATAACCCGCCGCCGTCAGGCCGTTCTCGCTACCGTGGCGGGGAAAGCGGCTTTGCATATAGAGGCCATCGCGCCCGTGGGTGCGCCGCTCAACCGCTTTGGAAAAGACGCGGTCGATCTTGCCCGGGTTAGGTTCGGCCGGTCGCATCGCGCTCGTCTGGTCGGTCAGGAAAGAGTGATACAGTCTTTCGGCGCGCGGCCAGATTTTACGGGCAACAAAGCAGTCCGACCGGCGCAGCAATTGTAGGTGATCATCGTAAAAGATGTGGGGCCGCCCTTGGTAGTCGAATTTCGACAGGGTCAGGGACCGGCTTTCGATATGTGTGGAATAGAGCCGCGCAAGGGTCTGAAAATAGCTTTCATCCGGTATCCAGACATGGCGGAAATAGCGGTCATAGAACTTGCGCCTGGGGTCCTGCAGGATGGCCGAAAGAGTCTGCCGCGTCAGGCACCACCATTGGCTGCCCATATGCGGGGTCAAACCGTCCGGGATGCGACGGCGCATGCCAATCGCTCGTTGCAGTTTCACATAGGCGTCAAACAATTTGCGCTGATTGCGCCAGGAAAACGGGAACCGCAGGGTAAAGCGTTCGTGGTCCAGCCCGCCAATCGTCCAGCTGACATCGCCAGTTGTTGCGCTTTCGATGAAATCGACGCGGGGACGGTCGGACAGGTAGTCGATCAGTTCTTGCACCGGGCGCAAAGGCAGACACGCGCCGGACGACAGGAACACGTGGCGCACGTCCGGGTAGGTTTTCAGCATCTGCTCGGATGCAGATTGTGAGGCCGCCACGATACCCCAACGGCCCCAATCGCATTTGTGTCGCTCCGAGAAACCGATCAGAGGGTTGTCCGCGCACGAGGCGACAAAGCGGGAATATATCTTCTGAGAGACATTGCCATCCACGTGGATCACAACAGGGCAGCCCGCGGCGGTCCAGTGGCGGGCGACCTGTTCGGCACGGTCCAGGGCCGTGTGGACAAGCATGACGATGCCCAGCGAACTCATGCCCAGTTGCCTTTCGACATGAGGCCCAGAATCTCAAGCTGTCGCCAGTTGATATATTGTTCAGACCAATCGCAGCGGAAAACGGGTTGCTCCTCTAGCTGTTTGGCGTAGACCTTGTATTCACTGGAACCGCGATAGTGCTGCCGGCGCTGCATCTCTTCGCGCGCCTTGTCACCTAGGGTGTTGATCAGCTTGGCATGCAACAATGCGCCGCTGGTCTTTTCCCCGCCCCATTCGTCATAAACCTGGTTCAAACCGCGTGGCAGCAGCGAATGGGTCGAGCTGATATAGACATAGCGCCGATCCCATTTCACCAAGGGTATCTTGTTCAGCGCCGGGGCCTTCCATGGGTTGTCCTGAAAAAAGACACGTGCCCTTGGGCCGCCCTGAATCCAAAGGTTTCCATATTCGGGGTTCTTGGAAATCATGTAATTCCCGGCATCGAACCAACGCGCGATTTCAAACGGGTCCTGGCCCTCGTGATAAGGTTCGGCGTCTACGTGGCCTTCGGGATACATGTCGATCAGCATGGTGCCGAAACTGCGTACTGCACAGCTGTCCAGCCAGTCGGTCAGTGCGCTGATCGGGCGGGTGTCGCAAAACGGATAGATAAAGAACTCATCAGGGTCGACGGTCAAAACCCAATGCCCATGCGCGTATTTGCGCAGCAGGTAATTGGACCAATCCAACCCGAACCCTGCTTTTTTATAGCTGGTTTTTGTCTGCCAGACCGAGACGTCGGGCTGCGCGCGCAGAAACTCTAGGCTGCCATCCTCGCTGTTATTGTCGACAAACAGAAAGTGGTCGACGCCCAGTTTGCGATAGTAGTCCAGAAAGAAGGGAAGGCGGATCATTTCGTTGCGGACGACGCTCATCAGCAACACGTCGGCAGGGCGGATGGCTGCGGTATTGGTGCTGACGGGCTTCAGCTCACGCCGTCTTTTGACGCAGCGCACCAGACGGCGCTTGCGCCGTAACCTCATGCGATAAGATTCAAAAAGGCCCACGCGACTGCCCAACCCTTGTTATTGACGCGAGCGTCCCCGGATTGCCTGGTGAGTGTCCAAAACCCGAGTTCTGCCGACTATGCCATTTTTTCATCTTGCGAGGCAATGCATTTACAATAGGTTAGTGGCATGCGTCTCAGCCCTGCTGATCCGACCAGCCCCCTGCATTCATCAACCCCAACTGCTGCAGTTTTGACCAGTCGGTATAGGCCTCGGACTGGTCCGTCCACATATCCGGCTGGGCGATGATCCCATCATAGTACGTCTGGAATTGGTCGGGATCGTGAAAATGCTGGCGGCGCTGTTTCTCAATCCGTGACTTTGCGGTGATCTCGGGCAGGAACTTCGTGTGCAAAAGCACCCCCGAAGGCGCAGCTCCGTTCGGCCCGTCATAAAGCGCGTTCAGGTGCCGGGGCAGCGCGGAATGGGTCGCGTTTACATAGGCATAACGCTGGCACCACTTGATCAGAGGGATCTTGTTCAAAGTCGGTGAGCGCTGGCGTGTATTGGCGAAAAACACCCGCTCGCGCGCGCCGCCCTGCACCCATAGGTTGCCCATCGGGGTCTGCCGCTGCGTGCGGTAGGGGCCAGCGTCGAACCAGTTCAACACGTCTGTGGGGTCGCTGTCCGGGTCGTGGGCTTGTGATCCCAGCGGGCCTTTCGGGTAGAGATCCAGCATCAAAGCACCGAACCCTTTACGGCCTCGCCCCTCCAGCCAGCGGGTCAGGTCTTGCAAAGGTCGGGTGTCGTGATGCGCATAGATCAGCAGCTCATCCGCGTCGACCGTCAGACACCAATGGCCGTGGCCATACCGGATTTGCAATGATGTCAGCCAGTCCAGCCCATAGCGTGCGGCGCGGTAGCTGGCCTGAGTGTGCCAGAGCGATACGTCCGGCTGTTGCGCCAGAAACTCGGTCGATCCATCGTCGCTGCCATTGTCCACGACCAGAAAATGATCGACGCCCAAGGCGCGATAGTGCCGGAAGAACCACGGCAGGCGTTCCAGTTCGTTGCGCAGGGTGACGAAGGCCAGAATAGCACCGGGTTGGATAGCCGAAGTTCTGTTCTGCAAACAGGCCAACTGGTGCCGGCTGCGCCAGGATTGCCACAGCAGCCTGCGCCGTTTCCAGCGTAGCCGGTATTTCCGGGCCAGGCTGACACGGGGAAGCTGGGTGCTGACGGGGGTCAACGGCGGCTCATTTCTGGTAAGTGCCGGTTTGGTGCCAGCGCCACGCGTCGGCAACCATAGTCTCTAACGTTGAGCGTTTCGGCCTCCAGCCCAGCTCACCCTCAGCGCGGACCGAACCTGAAACCAGCTTGGTGCAATCCCCTGCGCGGCGCGGTCCGGCGCTGTAGGGAACAGCGCGATTGGTGACAGCCTTGGACTGTTCGATGACCTCAAGAACCGAGAATCCCGACCCGGTGCCCAGATTGAACACACGGCTGTCCTTGCCCTGTTGCAGCCAGTTCAGGCCCAGAACATGCGCGTCGACCAGATCGCAGACATGCACGTAGTCGCGGATGCAGGTGCCATCTGGCGTGTCGTAGTCTGTGCCGAACACGGTCAAGCCATCCCGCTTGCCATCAATCGCATCCAGCATCAGCGGGATCAGATGGGTCTCAGGCTGATGGAATTCACCAACCTCGCCTTCGGGATCGGCACCGGCCACATTGAAATAGCGGAAGATCACATGGCGCAGGCCATGGGCGGCCTCAAAATCGCGCAGGATATCTTCGATCGCGCGCTTTGACGCTCCATAAGCGTTGATCGGGTGCTGAGGAGTGTCCTCCTCCAGCACCACGTTGTCCTGATCGCCATAGGTCGCGCAGGTCGAGGAAAACACGAAATCCAGACAGCCTGCGGCCACAGCCGCCTCGATCAGAGTCAGCGAGCCGGTCACATTGTTCGACCAATAGCGCGCGGGCTGTTTCATGGCCTCACCCACCTGGCTGAGGGCGGCGAAATGCATCACAGCCTGAGGCTGATACTTGGCGAAAACCTCATCCAGCCGCGTGCGGTCCAGAAGATCACCCTGTTCAAACGGGCCAAACTTGACCGCATCCTGCCAGCCGGTGACAAGGTTGTCGTAGGTCACGGGTACAAAACCCGCCCGCGCCAGCGCCTTGCAAGCATGAGAGCCGATATAGCCTGCGCCACCCGTGACAAGGATCGTGTTCATTTCAGGTCCATTGGTTGCTTTAGGGTGTTCTTAGGCCAATGTGACCGGCTTGGTCAGGGGGAAAACGGGTCACTCCAGACCCATATCTACCATCATTGCCTCGATCTTGGGCACGTCCTGAGGGTTGTTCAGCTCCCAGAACTGGCGGCCTTTGGCTTCGACCTCGACGCATAGAACCTTGCGACCGTTTTCCATGAACCGCAGTTGTTCCAGCCCTTCCAGTTGCTCTAGGGGGCCGGTGGACCAGTTGGGATAGGCCGCCAACGCATCCGGTCGGTAGGCATAGACGCCGACATGGTGAAACACCGGTGTCAGATCCGTACCCGAATAGCTGTCAGCGGTGAAGGGCACCACCTCTTTCGAGAAGTACATCGCGCTGTTATCGCTGGCAAAAACGGCAGTCGTGCCACCGACGCGCCCGTGTTTGCGATCATTGAGCAGACTGTTCAGCGCGTCTCCGTCGCAGCGCAGAACAGGTGTGGCGACACCGGCCTCGGGCGCGGCGCGCAGGCCCGAGATCAGATCCTCGACAAACCAATGCGGCGTCAGCGGTGCGTCGCCTTGCAGGTTCACGATGATCTCATAGCTGCTGCCCAAAGCCTCATGCGCTTCGGCACAGCGTTCGGTGCCATTCTGGCAGTTTTCCGAGGTCATCACGACCTCGGCCCCGAACCCTTCGGCGGCATCGCGGATGCGGTTGTCGTCTGTGGCGACAACCACCTTGTCCACGCCTGACACAGACTTGGCCGCGCGCCAGGAGCGTTCGATCAGTGTCATGGATTTGCCCGTCGCGCCGGTCAACGGTACCAAAGGCTTGCCCGGATAACGGGATGAGGCGTAGCGGGCGGGAATGGCGATCAGAACAGACATCAGGCTTCCTTCAACTCAACACCCGGAGCGTAGGCGATGAAGAACGGGTTTGCATAGCCGTCCTTGCCGTAAGTCAAGGGCATGTGGTCATCGAACCGGACCACCTGACCACCGGCCCCGGCCAGAACGGCATGCCCGGCGGCGGTGTCCCACTCCATCGTGCGCCCGACCCGCGGGTAGAGATCCGCCTCGCCCGTTGCGACCAGACAGAACTTGAGGGACGAGCCCGCGCTCTTGCTGTCCCGCACGTGATATTTGTTTATGTAATCCTCGGTTGCCTGATCCCGGTGCGATTTGGATGCGACGATCAAAAGGGCAGAATTGTCTGGATTAGAGACTGAAATCGGTGTGGTTTCCCCGGCTTGGACTTTGTCCAATGCGCCGGTTTCTTCTACCGATTGACCGTCGGCTTGGGTGTAGAACATGCGACCGCGCGCAGGGGCATAGACGACGCCGCGTGTCGGGGTGCCGTTCTCGACCAGCGCGATATTGACCGTAAAGTCGCCGCGCCTGTTGATGAATTCCTTGGTGCCGTCCAGCGGATCAACGATCAGGAAGGTTTCGCCTTTCTCGGAATGCGAAGCGGCCTGTTCCTCGGTTACCAAAAGAATGTCAGGGAACGCAGCGCGCAGACCCGCCGAGATCAGCGCATCGGCGGCCTCATCAGCCTCGGTCACGGGGCTTTCGTCGGATTTGACCTTCACATCGAACGTGTCCGAGTTGTAAATCTCCATGATCTTGTCACCGGCTTCCAGTGCCAGCCGCCGGATGACGGGGATAAGGGCGTCGTAGGTCACAAAAAAGCTCCGATTTGGTGGTTTATTGATCGAATGTTGTGACGGACTTATGATGTGCTGGTTACCGAACGGCAAGGTATTCGTGAAAGACTGAGGTCAACAGAGCAGGAAAGACCCGACACGTGTTCTATTTCAGGAATAACAAAACCCTGCTGGGTGGTGCGTTTACCACGGCCGAGCTGATATTTCATGCCGTTGTGCGCAACATCCGATCTCAGCATTCCAATGCTGTCGTGGCAATTGTACGCAGTGTCGTTCAGGTCCTTGTGATGGTGATGGTATTTTACCTGATCATGTCCTTTTTGGGCACACGCGTTGCCAAAGTACGCGGTGACTTTGTTCTGTATCTTCTGTCAGGCGTGTTCCTGTTTCTGCTGCACATCAAATCCGTGAAACGGATTGCGAGCATCGGAACGGGAAACAACCCGATGATGCTGCATTCACCAATGAACATGATGATCACGATTCTCGCGACAGCTTTTGGCATTCTCTATAATATGATGGTGACGATGTTCGTCATTCTGTTCCTTTACCATGCGGCCGTGAAGCCCTTGGTGATCGAAGAGCCTGGCGCCGCCTTTGCGATGGTTGTTCTGGCGTGGTTCACCGGATGCGCGGTGGGGTTGGTGTTGATGGCCCTTAGGCCTTGGTTTCCAATGACGTCAGAGATTTTGACGACAGTGTACCGACGGTTGCAGATGATCTTTTCGGGCAAGATGTTTCTGGCCAATGCATTGGGTGGTTACATGTTGACCCTGTTTGCCTGGAACCCGCTGTTTCATTTGATCGACCAATGCCGCGGCTACGTTTTCCGCAATTATTACCCGCGCAACACAAGTTGGGAATATGCGGTCTGGGTTGGGGTTGCACTGGTGATGATCGGCCTGTTGGGCGTCTTCTTCACCAAGAAACACGTCTCGCAAAGCTGGAACGCGCGCCGCTAGCGCGCAACACGCAGGGTCAGGTTGATCCGCCCGCCCTTGGGCAGCAGTTTGGATGATTTGAACCGGATGCGATCTACGCCATGATAGGTCAATCGCGCCGGGCCACCCATGATCACCACATCGCCCGAGTTCAGCCAGAGGGATTCTGTTTTGCCTCCGCGTGTTGAGTTGCCGATGCGGAACAGCGCGTCATCACCGAGTGAGACCGACAGAACAGGCCATGAAAAATCGGCCTCATCCTTGTCCTGATGCAGGCCCATCTTCGCGTCTTCACCATAGTAGTTGATCAGGCAGCAATCCGGTGCGCGATCAATCCCCACCAGATCCTGCCAGATCGCAAGGACGGGTTCTGGTATCACTGGCCAGTCCATGCCCTTGGGATGTTGCCCCTGATAGCGGTAGCCCGTCTTGTCCGTCACCCATCCCAAATCCCCGGCCGAGGTCATGCGCACCGACATTTCTTTGCCTGATGGTGTCACGGGGCGAAACAGGGGAGCAGATTTCAGAATCGGACGCAGCGCGTCGATCAATCGGATCTGGGCGACACTGTTCAGATAGCCCTTCCTGATCTCAAATCCCCGTAAATGCAGCCGAGTCATGCCGGATTCCCCATTCCTTACCAAATCCTTGCCCAAAAAGGCCGCAGATTCCCGAAAACCTGCAATTCAGAACGCTTGCAGGCCTGTGGTGCGGCCCTTATATACGCCGAGACGCGCGATGGTGTAGTGCTGTCGCGCACATCAGATCGGGGACGGGATGCCAAAACGGGTCCGGCCCTCGGGACATCGCCTTGAAGAGAAAGGGATTGAAAATATGGGAAAAGTAATCGGGATTGACCTCGGCACCACCAACTCGTGTGTTGCGATCATGGACGGCTCGCAGCCGAAGGTCATCGAAAACGCCGAAGGGGCGCGGACCACGCCCTCGATCGTCGCCTTCACCGAAGATGAGCGACTGGTCGGTCAGCCTGCAAAACGTCAGGCGGTCACCAACCCCGACAACACGATTTTTGGCGTCAAGCGTCTGATCGGTCGTCGTGTGGATGATGCCGAAGTCGAAAAAGACAAGAAAATGGTGCCGTTTGCCATCGTCAATGGTGGCAATGGCGACGCGTGGGTGGAAGCCCGCGGTGAAAAGTACTCCCCAAGCCAGATCTCGGCCTTCACTCTGGGCAAGATGAAGGAAACCGCAGAAAGCTATCTGGGTGAGGAAGTCACGCAGGCGGTCATCACCGTTCCGGCCTATTTCAACGATGCTCAACGTCAGGCCACCAAAGACGCCGGTAAAATCGCCGGTCTGGAAGTGCTGCGGATCATCAACGAACCGACAGCCGCTGCGCTGGCCTATGGTCTGGACAAAGAAGAAACCCAAACCATCGCGGTCTATGACCTTGGTGGTGGTACCTTCGACGTGACCATTCTGGAAATCGACGACGGCCTGTTCGAAGTTAAGTCGACCAATGGCGACACCTTCCTGGGTGGTGAAGACTTTGACATGCGCATCGTCAACTATCTGGCGGATGAGTTCAAAAAGGAACACGGTGTCGACCTGTCGCAAGACAAAATGGCCCTGCAGCGCCTGAAAGAAGCCGCTGAAAAAGCCAAGATCGAGTTGTCGTCGACTTCGCAGACCGAAATCAACCAGCCGTTCATCTCGATGGGATCGAACGGTCAGCCGCTGCACATGGTCATGAAACTGACCCGCGCCAAGCTGGAATCGCTGGTTGGAGACCTGATCAAGAAGTCGATGAAGCCTTGCGCCGCTGCTCTGAAAGACGCCGGTCTGTCGGCTGCTGACGTGGACGAAGTTGTTCTGGTCGGTGGTATGACCCGGATGCCGAAAGTGATCGAAGAGGTCACCAAATTCTTCGGCAAAGAGCCCCACAAAGGTGTGAACCCTGACGAAGTTGTTGCCATGGGCGCCGCCATTCAGGCCGGTGTTCTGCAAGGCGACGTGAAAGATGTGGTACTGCTGGACGTGACCCCGCTGTCGCTGGGGATTGAGACGCTGGGTGGCGTGTTCACCCGCCTGATCGACCGTAACACCACGATCCCGACGAAAAAGTCTCAGGTCTTCTCGACCGCCGAGGACAACCAGAACGCGGTGACCATTCGTTGTTTCCAAGGTGAACGCGAAATGGCCGCGGACAACAAGATCCTGGGTCAGTTCAACCTTGAAGACATTCCGCCCGCGCCGCGCGGCATGCCGCAGATCGAGGTGACTTTTGATATCGACGCCAACGGCATTGTCTCGGTTTCGGCCAAGGACAAAGGCACCGGCAAAGAGCAGAAGATCACCATTCAGGCATCGGGCGGTCTGTCCGATGAGGACATCGACAAGATGGTCAAAGACGCCGAAGAGAACGCGGAAGCCGATAAGGAACGCCGCGAGCTGATCGAGGCGAAAAACCAGGCGGAAAGCCTCATCCACTCGACCGAGAAGTCGATGGAGGAGCATTCCGACAAGGTTGATCCGACCACCATCGAAGCCATCGAGCTGGCAATTGCCGCGCTGAAGGACGAGCTGGAAACCGAGAACGCCGACAAGATCAAATCTGGCATCCAGAACGTTACTGAGGCTGCCATGAAGCTGGGCGAAGCCATCTACAAGGCGCAGGCCGAAGAGGGCGAGGAAGAGCCTGCAGCCGCAGATGCGGGTCCTGTGGATGATGACATTGTCGACGCTGAGTTCGAAGATCTGGACGACGACAAGCGTAAGTAACCGGTAACCGGGCCAATCTGGGTCGGTCCGCTTGCCGGGCCGGCCCGATTACGTTGAGGCAGAAGGGAAAACTGATGTCAAAACGCGACTATTATGATGTGCTTGGCGTAGCCAAGGGCGCATCTGCGGATGAGATCAAGAAAGGTTTTCGCAAGAAAGCCAAGGAATTGCATCCGGACCGCAACAAAGACAACCCCGATGCCGAGGCACAGTTCAAAGAAGCGAACGAAGCTTACGATGTTCTGAAGGATGCCGAACGTAGAGCCGCTTACGACCGCTTTGGTCACGCCGCTTTCGAAAACGGTATGGGCGGCGGTGGTCGTTCGGGTGGCGGCTTTGGGCAGGGCGACTTCTCCAACGCGTTCTCGGACGTTTTCGATGACCTGTTTGGCGATTTCATGGGCGGTCAACGTGGCGGCGGCGGTGGACGTCGCGCGGCACGCGGGTCCGACCTGCGTTACAACCTGCGCGTGACCCTGGAAGAGGCGTTTTCAGGCCTGCAGAAAACCGTCAACGTTCCTGCCGCCGTGGCTTGCTCGGCCTGTGATGGCTCGGGCGCTGAGGGTGGTGTTGAACCGACGACATGCCCAACTTGCTCTGGCATGGGTAAAGTTCGTGCGCAGCAAGGGTTCTTTACCGTTGAGCGGACTTGTCCGACCTGTTCGGGTCTTGGACAGATCATCAAGAACCCCTGTAAATCCTGCAATGGCGCGGGTCGTGTGGAAAAAGAGCGCGCCCTGTCGGTAAACATCCCGGCAGGTGTTGAAACCGGTACGCGCATCCGCCTGGCGGGTGAGGGTGAGGCCGGTATGCGCGGTGGTCCTCCGGGTGATCTCTATATCTTTGTTGAGGTCTCGGAACACAAACTGTTCGAACGTGACAGTGTGAACCTCTATTGCCGCGTGCCTGTCAGCATGGCCAAAGCCGCACTGGGCGGGTCTATCGAGGTGCCGACCATTGATGGCGGGCGCGGACGGGTGCAGATCCCGGCGGGCAGCCAATCCGGTCGCCAGATGCGCCTGCGCGGAAAGGGTATGCCTGCGTTGCGAGGCGGTGGCATCGGCGACATGTTCATCGAACTGGCTGTGGAAACACCGGTCAACCTCACTTCTCGCCAGAAAGAGCTCTTGCGTGAGTTTGATGACTTGGGTGAGGATAACCATCCAGAATCAAAAAGCTTTTTCTCATCCGTTAAGTCCTTTTGGGACGGGATGAAAAACTAAACCGCAGGCCGTTCCGTTTGAGGCGGCCTGTTCGCTTTGGGGGCTCTGCCCCCGCCGCCCTTCGGGCGCCTCCCCCGAGGTATTTCCAGCCAGATGAATATGGGATCCTGTACTTCATCTGGCCAAAAATACCTCGGAGCGCGAGGCAGAGCCTCGCTGAATCCTGAACGGGCCACGTTTTTTTGTTGGGACCGTCGAACCCATCGGAATAAGGCTTGATTTTTTCGGATTGCCCTGAGATTGTCCGCGCCAACCGTTGGGGTGCCCTTGTCAAAGGGCTGAGAAGCGCATGCGCTAACCCATCGAACCTGATCCGGGCAATTCCGGCGTAGGGAACGGTCTAAAGCAAACAGACGTTTTCCATGCCCGGTTGCCCAAAATAGATGGAGCAACGACGTGGCACCTATCGCCTTGACCATAGCAGGATCCGACAGCGGCGGCGGCGCGGGGATTCAGGCCGATCTCAAGGCAATGTCAGCTTTGGGTGTCTTCGGGGCCAGCGTGATTACCGCCGTCACCGCTCAGAACACGCGGGCAGTCACCGCTGTGCATGGAATTCCGTCCGAGGTTATCTCCGCCCAGATCGAAGCGGTCCTGAACGATTTAGACGTGTGCGCGATCAAAATCGGGATGCTCGCAACGCCTGATATTATTGAGACCGTGGCGCAAGGGATTTCCGGGTTTCAAGGGCCTGTCGTAGTAGACCCGGTGATGATTGCGAAATCTGGTGATGCCTTACTGGCTGATGAGGCTGTTCAAACCCTGCGCGATGTTCTGCTGCCCTGTGCGACCGTTCTGACACCCAATCTACCCGAGGCGGCGTGTTTGTTGGATCAAGGTGAGGCCGACACGCCTGAGGCGATGGCGGAGCAGGGGAAAACCCTTTGTGCGCTGGGCGCAAAAGCGGTTCTGATGAAAGGTGGTCATGGCAAAGGCGAGGTCTGCCATGATCTGCTGATCGACGAAACCGGGGTGATTTCTGAACTTCAGGCCCCTCGGAGAAACACCAGCAATACCCATGGCACGGGCTGCACACTGTCTTCTTCCATCGCTGCTGGCTTGGCTAAGGGCCTGACGCTTGTCGATGCCGTGGCGCAGGCGCATGAATATCTGCAGGGCGCCATCGCGCGGGCGGATGAGCTGAAGATCGGCGCAGGGCACGGGCCTGTGCATCATTTCTATCGGATTTGGCCTGCATGACCCTCTGGTCCGTCATGGGGGCCGGGGTTGCCGGTTTGGCCGTCGCGTCCGAGCTGGTCTCGCGCGGGGCAAGGGTGCAGGTTTTTGATCCTGGCGGCCCTCCGGGTCCGCATGGATGCTCGTGGTGGGCGGGGGGTATGCTGGCCCCGTGGTGCGAGTATGAAAATGCCGAGGAACCGGTCCTCAGGCTGGGTCAATCTGCAATCGACTGGTGGGCGTCCAGAACGCAGGTGCTACGATGTGGTACTCTGGTCGTGGCCAACGCGAGGGACATTCCGGATTTACGCAGATTTGCCCGGCGGACGAATTCCTATTCCGAAGTTGATCGGGCAAATATTGCTGATTTAGAGCCTGATTTGCATGGATTCGGAAAGGGGTTGTACTTCGACCAGGAAGCGCATCTTGACCCCCGTCAGGCGTTGTTGGACCTGCACCGGGGCCTTAAAGACAAAGGCGTAGAATTCCACCGTAAACTCGCACCTGCGCAGTTGGAAAACGCTATCGACTGCCGGGGGTTGCATGCGCGCGAATACCTGCATGACTTGCGCGGTGTGAAGGGTGAGATGCTGGTTGTGCGTTGCCCAGACGTGACGCTGAACCGTCCTGTGCGTCTGTTGCATCCGCGGATGCCCCTTTACATCGTGCCGCGCGATGAGGGCATTTACATGCTGGGCGCGACCATGATCGAAAGCGAAGACAGTAGCCGGATCACCGCGCGTTCGATGCTTGAACTGCTTAGCGCCGCCTACGCTCTGAACCCGGCCTTTGGTGAGGCTGAGGTGCTGGAGATCGGCGTCGATCTGCGCCCTGCCTTTCCCGACAACCTGCCGCGCATCCGGCGCTTGGGCCGGACGATCTATGCCAACGGCCTCTACCGCCATGGCTACCTGTTGGCCCCTGCATTGGCGCAAGGAGTGGCTGATCTGGCGCTTGAAAACAAACATTCGGAGATGGTCGATGAAGATCGTGCTTAATGGCGACCCCAAGGAGGTAAAGGCCTCCACCTTGGCAGAGCTGCTAGATGAATGCGGTTTCTCGGGCCGTGTCGCAACGGCGGTGAACGAGGAATTCGTCCCCTCCAGTCTGCGCATTGCCCATGCCCTGTCCGAAGGTGACCGGGTCGAAATCCTGTCGCCGATGCAAGGAGGGTAAGGATGAAAAGCTTCTATGGCGCCGATCTGCCCAACCCGCTGATGCTGGGCACCGCGCAGTATCCCAGCCCTGCAATCCTCGAACAGGCATTCCGTGACAGCGGCGCGGGCGTGGCGACGGTCTCTCTGCGGCGGGAATCGGGGGCCGGGCAGACCTTTTGGCAGATGATCCGCGATCTGGGGGTGCTGGTGCTGCCCAACACGGCTGGATGCCACACGGTGAAAGAGGCGGTAACCACCGCGCATATGGCCCGCGAAGTGTTTGAGACTAAGTGGATCAAGCTGGAGCTGATCGGCCATACCGACAGTTTGCAACCTGACGTCTTCCAACTGGTCGAGGCCGCGCGCATCCTGACCGAGGACGGGTTCGAGGTCTTCCCATACACCACCGACGACCTGATCGTGGGTGAGCGGTTGCTTGAGGCTGGCTGCGAGGTTCTGATGCCCTGGGGTGCGCCCATCGGCTCGGGCCGGGGGTTGAACAATGAATACGCCCTGCGCGCGATGCGGGCCGAGTTTCCGGATGTTCCGCTGGTGGTTGATGCCGGGATCGGCCTACCCAGCCATGCGGCCCACGCAATGGAGCTGGGCTATGACGCGGTATTGCTGAACACAGCCGTTGCTCGCGCCGGTGATCCAGCGCTGATGGCAAAGGCCATGATGCGCGCGGTTGAGGCCGGGCAGCTGGCCCATCAGGCCGACCCGATCGAGGCCCGCGACATGGCCGAACCCTCAACCCCTGTTGTTGGAAAGGCGTTCCTGTCATGAGCTTGGACCGTTTCTACCCGATCTTTGACACCTCCGACTGGCTGCGGCGGATGCTGCCCTTGGGTGTAAAGCTGGTGCAGTTGCGCATGAAGGATCAGCCGGACGATGTTGTCCGGGCCGAGATCGCGACCTCTCGCGATCTGTGCACTCAGCATGGTGCGGTTCTGGTGGTGAACGACTACTGGCAGGCTGCGATAGATGCGGGGTGCGACTGGATTCATCTGGGGCAGGAAGATCTGGATGACGCCGACCTCAAAGCGATCCGAAAAGCGGGTCTAAAGCTGGGCGTTTCCACCCATGACGATGATGAGCTAGAGCGCGTTCTGGCCATGAACCCCGACTATGTCGCGCTGGGGCCAGTCTATCCGACGATCCTTAAAAAGATGAAGTGGGAGCAGCAGGGCCTGCCGCGCGTCACCGAATGGAAAGCCCGTCTGGGCGATATCCCTCTGGTCGGGATCGGCGGTATGAGCGTCGAACGCGCGCCTGGCGTGCTTGAGGCGGGGGCTGATATCGTCTCGGTCGTGACAGATATCACCCTCAACGCCGATCCCGAGGCGCGGGTGCGCCAATGGATCGAGGCCACCAGATGAGCCGCTACGCCCGCCAGATGATCCTGCCCGAGGTCGGGGCCGAAGGGCAGGCGCGCCTGTCCAAGGCGCGGGTTTTGGTTGTTGGGGCGGGCGGTTTGTCGGCTCCGGTCCTGCCTTTGCTGGCCGGGGCGGGCGTTGGGTATCTGACGATCCTTGATGCGGATGAGGTGGCGCTGTCGAACCTGCATCGACAGACGCTGTTTACCGAGATCGATTGCGGACGCCCAAAAGCCGAAGTTGCAGCCGATCGTTGTCGTGCTTTGAATTCTGATATCAACGTTGTCGCGCAAAAACAGGCTCTAACAAGTGAAAATGCGGCTGGTTTTGTTTCACAGGCCGATCTGATCCTCGACTGTGCGGACAGCTATGCCGCCAGCTACACCTTGTCGGATATCTGCCTGACCTTGGGCAAACCACTGGTCAGCGCCTCGGTGTTGGGCCTTTCTGGCTATGTGGGCGCGTTCTGCGGCGGTGCGCCTTCGCTGCGGGCCGTTTTCCCCGAGGCCCCGACCAGCGGGGCGAGCTGTGCCACGGCAGGTGTGCTAGGGCCGGTCGTGGGCATGATCGGCGCGATGCAGGCGCAGATGGCGTTGGCTTTGATCCTGGGTCTCGACCCGTCGCCCCTTGGCCAGATGGTGCAGGTGGATGCCAAGACCTTCCGAAGCTCCAGCTTCCGTTTTGACGCAGCACCTGAGCCTGAGCAGTCCTTTGCCTTCGTTGCCGCCTCGCAGCTGTCCTCAGATGATGTGATTGTTGAGTTTCGGGGTGAAGACGAAGCCCCTCAACCCATCCACCCTCTGGCACGTCGCCTAAGCGTGGAACACCTTAAATCAGAGCCTAACAAAGCAAAAAGGCTGGCTTTGTGCTGTGCAACCGGCCTGCGCGCCTGGCGTGCGGCTGAACAGATTGAACCGGACTGGCCGGGCGAGATTGTCCTCGTCGCGGCCTCAACCTCGTGAATGAAAAGGAAACGCGAGACATGAAAAAGCTGATGACAGCCATCGCCATTCTGGCCGCTGCGCCGGCCTGGGCCGAAGACAAGATGACCGTTCTGCTGGATTGGTTCATCAATCCCGATCATGGGCCCATCATCGTGGCGCAGGAAAACGGCTATTTCGCCGAGCAGGGCCTCGAGGTTGAGATCGTTCCGCCCGCTGATCCCTCTGCCCCGCCGCGTCTGGTGGCCGCTGGTCAGGCCGAACTGGCCGTATCCTATCAGCCGCAGCTGCACCTGCAGATTCATGAAGGCCTGCCGCTGAAACGTGTCGGCACGCTGGTTGCGACTCCTCTGAACTGTCTGCTGGTTCTGGAAGACGGCCCGATCAAGTCGCCTGCGGACCTGAAGGGCAAGAAAATCGGCTTCTCGGTCGCTGGTGTGGAAGAGGCTGTTCTGACCACCGTGCTGGGCAAATATGGCGTGGCGCTGGAAGATGTTGAACTGATCAACGTGAACTTCTCGCTCTCGCCGTCGCTGATGACCGGTCAGGTGGATGCGGTGATCGGCGCCTATCGGAACTTCGAGTTGAACCAGATGGATATCGAAGGCCGCCCCGGCACCTGCTTCTATATCGAGGAAGAAGGCGTTCCGTCCTACGATGAACTGATCTACGTCGCCAATCCTGAGACGATGGATAAGGACAAGATCGCGCGTTTTCTGGCCGCGACTGAAAAAGCGACCCAGTATATCGTCAACAACCCGGAAAAAAGCTGGGAGATTTTCGCCGCGACCTCGCCCGAGTTGCAGGATGAGCTGAACGCCCGCGCATGGGTCGACACTCTGCCGCGCTTTGCTCTGCGCCCGGCGGGTTTTGATGCAGGCCGCTACGCCCGGTTCGAGACCTTCCTGAACGAAAGCGGCATGATCGACAGCGTTCTTCCGGTCAGCGACATCACAATCGACGTGACCGCGCAATGAGCGACTATGGCAAAGCCTTCACGCTGATGCGGGATGCGGCGCAGGGGCCGTGGCAGGATTTCACCCGCCACGCCTTTGTCGAAGGGATGAAGGACGGCTCTCTGCCCCGCGAGGCGTTCCTGCACTACCTGCGTCAGGATTATGTGTTCCTGATCCATTTCAGTCGCGCCTGGGCGCTGGCGGTGGTGAAATCGGAAACGCATGAAGAGATGCTGACGGCTGTGGGCACTGTGAACGCCTTGGTCGCAGAAGAGATGCAGCTGCATATCGGGATCTGCGAAGCGGCTGGTATCTCTCAGGAGGAGCTGTTTGCGACCCCTGAACGTGCTGAAAATTTGGCTTATACGCGCTTCGTGCTTGAGGCCGGGTATAGCGGCGATCTGTTGGACCTGTTGGCAGCGCTTGCGCCCTGTGTGATGGGGTACGGGGAAATCGGGTCACGGCTGGCCTCCGAGGTCACATCTGAGGCGTATCGTGACTGGATCAACACCTATGCCGGTGACGACTATCAAGGTGCGTGCAAAGCGGTTGGAGAATTGCTGGATTCGGCTCTAACACGCAGGATTGGTGCGGATTTCGAGGCCTCTCCGCGCTGGAGTCGTCTCTGCGAGACGTTCAAGACAGCCACAGCTCTGGAGGTCAATTTCTGGCAAATGGGTCTGACCCCATGACCCTGGCGCCCGATCTTACCATCAGCGGACACGCGAGCATCGGCGATACGCCCTTGTTCGCACCGCTGACCCTGACCCTTGGGGCGGGGCAGTGGACGTGTCTGTTGGGCGGATCGGGCGTTGGCAAAACCACCGTTCTGCGCCTGATCGCCGGGTTGGAAACGGGCGCGGCTTTCACCGGCCAGACCTTGGCCAGCGATGGCCAAACGGTCCCGACCCGCGTGGCCTATATGGCGCAGGATGACCTGCTGCTGCCTTGGGCGACAGTGGCGCAAAACGTCTCGCTCGGCGCACGGTTGCGGGGTGAGAAACCGGATCTGGATCGCCGGGACCGTCTGATCGAACGGATGCGCCTGCAAGACCATATGGCCAAAAAGCCGTCGGAACTGTCGGGTGGCCAACGACAGCGCGTCGCCTTGGCGCGGACCCTGATGGAGGATCGCCCCATCGTGCTGTTGGATGAGCCATTCTCGGCCCTCGATGCGCGCACCCGCGCCGACATGCAGGACCTGGCCGCCGAGGCGCTGCAGGGGCGGACGGTTCTTCTGGTGACCCACGACCCGGCCGAGGCCGCGCGTCTGGGCCAATCCATCGTCGTGATGACGCAGCAAGGGCTGACCCCGTGCGCCCCACCTGCCGCGCCCGCGCCGCGCCATGTGGATGATCTGGAGACATTGGAAACCCAAGGCGCGCTGCTGAAACTGCTGAGAGAGGCGGCATGAAATTCCTCTCTGCCCTCGCTGCAACCTTGTTCGCTCTGGCTGTCTGGCAGACGATTGTCAGCCTGACCGGCCTGCCCAAGTTCATCCTGCCCGGCCCGGCGCTTGTAGCCGAAACCTGGTGGCAGAACCGCTGGGTGATTGCGGAACATACCTGGATTACCGCGGTTGAGGTCGTGATCGGCCTGGCGGTGGGAACCGTTCTAGGCGTCGTCACCGCGCTGCAACTGGCCAATTCGCGGGCCGCACGGGTGCTGGTGCAGCCGATGCTGGTTTTCACGCAGGCTCTGCCGGTCTTTGCGCTGGCGCCGCTGCTGACCCTGTGGCTGGGCTATGGCCTTTGGTCGAAGGTCGCGATGGCGGTGCTGATCATCTACTTTCCGATTACCTCATCCTTCTTTGACGGTCTGATGCGGACCCCGCCCGGGTACCTCGATCTGGCGCGTACGATGCAGGCTAGCCCGCGTTCGGTCCTGTGGCACATCCGTATCCCGGCGGCGCTGCCTTCGCTGGCCTCGGGGATGCGGTTGGCTGCGGTCTATGCGCCGATTGGCGCGGTGATTGGCGAATGGGTCGGGTCGTCCCAAGGGTTGGGCTACCTGATGTTACTGGCCAACGGCCGGGCCAAGACCGATCTGATGTTTGCGGCCATGCTGACTTTGGGCGTGTTTTCCATCCTGCTACACATGCTTATACGCCGCGCCACAGCCCGCATGGCCGGTGAGGCGCGTTAACGTTTCAGAAACCGATTCTGCGCCAAGGTGAGGCCCATGACACAGGACGCCTTTGCCGAAGCCCCCATGCTATTCGATACGGACGAAGCGCCAGCGCAGCCGCTGCCGACGGGTCGGTTACCCTCCTACATCAAAGACCATCGCAAGCGGCTGCGCGAACGGTTCATGTCTGGCGGCTCGGGCGCGATGCCGGATTATGAGTTGCTGGAGCTGGTGTTGTTCCGATCCATTCCACGGCAGGATGTGAAACCTCTGGCCCGGCTGCTGATGGATACGTTCGGCGATTTCAACCGTGTTCTGACCGCACCTGAAGAGCGGTTGCGTCAGATCAAGGGCGTCGGGGAAACCGTCATCACCGATCTGAAAATCCTTGAGGCCTGCGCCCATCGCATGGCCCGCGCGCGGGTGATGCAGCGCCACGTGATCTCGGGCTGGGATGCTCTGTTGGACTATTGCCACACAACGATGGCGCATCGAGAAATCGAGCAGTTTCGCGTGTTCTATCTGGACCGCAAGAACGTGATGATCGCGGATGAAGAGCAGGCGAAGGGCACCGTCGATCATGTCCCGGTCTACCCGCGCGAGGTGGCGAAACGGGCGCTGGAGCTGAATGCCTCGGCCTTGATTTTGGTGCATAACCATCCCTCCGGCGACCCGACGCCGTCGCAATCGGATATCGACATGACCAACCGCATTCAGGATGCCTGCACGGCTTTGGGGCTGACGCTGCACGACCATCTGATTATCGGAAAATCAACCGAGCTGAGCTTTCGATCCGAGGGGTATTTGTGACGAGTAGAGTCTTGTTTTGATGCGTTGCCAATAGGTCAGGATGAGGTGTTTGTTAGGAAAGCTTTGGCCCGCGAGCATCCCGGCTTTGAGCGGCGGCACCCGTGTTCCGATCTAGTTCGAGTCTGGCAGAATGGGGCAGCGCAGCGCGGTTATCTTTCCTAATAGATTTGTTTTTCTCAACGCTCGATAAACCGCATCGCTTACAAAAATCGACTTTCCTAGAGTGGGATCGATCCAGACGTCTGCCCCACTAGCTGAAGCTAGAAGTCTAATTTCATCATCTTTTTGAGTGAGAGAAACCAGCCCGAGGAATGTCTGATGATCAAACTCACGAGGTATATAGTTTACCGAGTCTTTCGTTGAGAACGCCCGCTTGATCTCGCGAATTTGAAACAGATAGAAGGGTCCACCCTCAAATAGTGTTTCCCGATCATGTTTGAAAAACGACATTGGCCAAAAGACGCTTTGCCCAAGATCGAATGGTTTCAGCGCATCTACGAGTGATTGGGAACATGCGAGGACGCCCCCGGCGGAGAAAATATGTGGGAGCTTCCTTTTGCTATCGCCTGGAAATGCTATGTCGATCCACATCCTAGGTGGTAACTCATTGCTTTCGACCTTGTCGCCTCTGTTAAAGCGCGCGGAAAGCTCGGTTCGATCTGTGTTGTTTCGCTCCCAAATCTCGTCGCGAAACCCAAACCCAATGCTCATGTTGCGGCGCGCATCTAAATACCAGACATGGTTCGCACTCGGTTGCGCTGTACCCTCACTGATTGCAAAGGCGGTTTCGCCTGAGTTTCTGTCCGACATCGTCACTCTCTAGTTCACCCAAACCTCAACCCGGCGGTTTGTTTTTCGACCCCATTCCGTGTCATCGCAGGCCATGGGCATCGCCTCTCCGAAGCCTTCGGTCGTGATCTCGATACTGTCGGGGATTTCGGTCTCGATGGCGGCCAGAACCGCATTGCGCACCGTTTGTGCCCTGCGATGAGCGATCCGGGCATTGGCGCTGGCGCCTCCATCCCCGTCGCTGAACCCGGCAAAGACAAGCTTGCGAGGGGTCAAACTGCCGGACTCAAGCGCCTGGGCCAATTGCAGAATATTAGACCGCGATTGCGCATCCGGGCGAGAGCTTCCCGGTTCGAACCGGAAGGAGATCGACAACCTAGACAGAGGCCGCAGAGTTTCGACCATGTTTTGAAGCTCTTCCAGCCCGACCTCGGCCCCACCGGAGACGATGGCATTGGCGAGCCGATCCCCTTGCAGCCCAATGGGCAGGTTCTCGGTCGCCTGATCCACAAATCCGGCCTGCCGTATTATCATCTGCGCATCGGATGAGCGGGTATAGGCCAGAAACTGGCGCGCGATTCGTGGCAGGCGGCGTTGCGGCAGATAAAGGAACATCGGAGAGGTCAGCGGGTAGTCCTCGGTCTTGATGGACTGGCGGGTCGCGGCAAGCGCATGACCGCAGCCTCCGGCCAAAGGCAGCGGGCGGGTGGGCCCCGAGGCCGCCTGAGTCGTGATGCCAATCGCAAACGGGTCGTTGGCGACAGCCCCAACAAGATCGCGATTGCGCGGGTGTCGGAGAACGGTGTCAGATAACTCGGCCTGAGCAGGGCGCAAAAGCTGATCTTCGACATCCTGCGACAAGCCAGATCCGCCGTCCGGAAGGTGCAGGGCAATCGGAGCGTCTGGCCCTTCCAGATCGGCCCAGTTGGCGATCTCACCGGACAGAACACGGACCAGATCCGCGGGCGAAATCTGCTGTACAGTGTTCTCTGGCGCGACGACCGGGACGATTGCATCGAGCGCCACAATCCGCGCGCGGCGGGGGTTGGTCAGATCGCCCAGACCTGCGGTCTCGGCCGCATTGCGTTCCTCATCCCGGATTTCGCGTTGCGCCATCACGATGTCGGCGTCGTTTTCCATGAGGTCGGCAAACCCCTGATCCGTCGTACCGACACGAAAGAACAGGCGGGCCAGAGGGGCCGTGCGGTCAGGCTGGCGCAGTTCATAGGCAAAGCTGCGTTCGTCCACCCGCGACGGGGTTGCTGTCAGACCCTCTTGCCGGGCGAAACCGATGATCAGCGCGGGCAGGACCGTCTCGGCCATGACGGATGATCCCGAGAACCGGACCTCGGCCACGAAATCGGTCAGGCTGGGGCAGGCGGGACCGTCGCATGTGACGCCCGAGCCATCGACCGTCAGCTCTCCGAACTGGGTGTCGACCCGGTAGAATTCACCATCAAAGCCCAGCAGAGTGCCGGAGACTTCGATCTTGCCATCATGCGATGTCAGAACGATATCCTGCGCGGCGGCTGAAACAGCCAGCGAAACAGAAAACAGTACGGCCAGCGCCGCACGAATACGTGTCATGAGAAGGTCGAGCCTGCCTGCGGTTTAATTTGCCGCGATTGTCAGGTCTTGGAACAGATTATTCAACACCAGAAACTCACCGACTTGGGTACACATGGGCATCGTCAGGATCAGATCGCGCGACCGCAGCCGGCGATCACTGCGCAACTCCAGTGACTGGACGTTCAGATCGCGCCCGCAATTGGCCTCGGTCACCTCGGTCTCAACCGTCAAAGCGACCGAGCCCGATTGTTCCGAACGCGCGGCAGGGAACGAATAAATCTGGATGTTTTGCGCGTCATGAAAGCCCGCGCTGCCCAGATGGACCACTGAACCCGCGCCCTGCGTTGCGCCATCAGCCGAGATATGCCCCGGTTCACCATAGCTTGCGCCGAACTCTAGCGCGTGGATTTGCAGATCGGTCTGACCCTGCCATTGCAAAGCGACCCGGTCGAACTGGTCGATGTCCATGATGTGAGTGGTGGCGACCGTGCCGGTTTGATCCTCGAACGAGATCAGGAAAATGGCGTATTCGGACAGGGCCGGAATGGTCAGGTCCAAAGCGCCGTTTTCGTCGGTTTGCTGTGTCAGCGTCAGACCGCTGTGGTGAATTTCAACACGTTCGTTGCTGCGGCAGGGGGCCTTGATCCGCAGTCGCGCATTCGCACCAGCCTGGGCGGTGGCACGTGCGCTGATATTGCAATTGGTGTGTTTCTGGACTGCTTCAGGCGCGGGGCGCTGGATCGGCTGAGAGGGGGTCTCGGCAGAGGAAGAGGTTTGCACGATACGCTCAAGCCCGGCAATGACCGAGGCCTGATCCGCGACAGAGGCCATAGCAAAGGGTTCTTGCGCGCCATTTGGCTGCGCAGGCGCACCGTTTTGCATCAGGTAGCCAATACCAAGGGCACAGGCGACTGTGCCGCACATGGTCACATAGTTTCTTACAACGAACAAAACACCCTCCCCAGTTGAAGGAGCGAGTCGCACTCTCGTCAACAATCGCGGCCAATTTGTGGCCGCGAAGCGGAGCGAATGTGACTGATATTTGTTGACGTTAGGTCAATCTGCCATGGCAGTGTTTGAACTTTTTGCCGGACCCGCAGGGGCAGGGATCATTGCGCGAAGGGTTGCCCCAAGTCGACGGATCGTTCTCGTCAAATCCCGGCAGTGCATCGCCGGACGCGGCGGCCTCGGCCTTGGCTTCGGCGGCACCTGCGGCCTGATCAACAGCCTGCTGAGCTTGCGCTTGCTGGGCCGCCATTTGCGCCAACATCTCGCGCTGTTCTTCTTCGGTCAGCGGGCGCACGCGCGACAATTGCTGAGTCACGGTTTCGCGCAAACTGTCCAGCATGCCTTCGAACAGCTGAAAGCTTTCGTTCTTATACTCGTTCAGCGGATCGCGCTGGGCGTAGCCCCGGAACCCCACGACCGAGCGCAGATGTTCAAGCGTCAGCAGATGCTCGCGCCATTTGCCATCGATGGTCTGCAGGAGGACCTGCTTTTCGATGTTGCGCATGTTCTCGGGGCCGAAGGCGACCGCCTTTTGCGCCATCATCTCATCGGCGGCCTTGACCAGACGCTCACGCACCTGTTCGTCATCTACGCCTTCCTCGGCGGCCCAGTCCTGTACGGGGGCGTCGATGGTCAGCTTTTCCTTGATCGCCTCGTGCAGCCCATCGGTATCCCACTGATCTGCATAGGATTTTGGCGGCATGTATTCGTCGATCAGATCGTCGATCACCTGTTCACGCATGTCCGAGACGATCTCGGACAGGTCGTCGGCTGACATGATCTCACGCCGCTGGCTGAAGATCACCTTACGCTGATCGTTCATCACGTCGTCGAATTTCAGAACGTTCTTGCGCATGTCAAAGTTGCGGCCTTCGACCTTGGACTGCGCGCGTTCCAGCGATTTGTTGACCCAGGGGTGAACGATGGCTTCGCCCTCTTTCATGCCCAGTGTGGTCAGTACCTTGTCCAGACGTTCCGAGCCGAAGATGCGCATAAGGTCGTCTTCGAGGCTCAGATAGAACACCGTACGACCCGGATCACCCTGACGGCCCGAGCGGCCGCGCAACTGGTTGTCGATGCGGCGGCTTTCGTGGCGTTCCGAGGCCATGACATACAGACCACCCGCATTCAGAACCTTTTGTTTTTCCTCGGCGTGTTTGGCCTCTTCTGCGGCGCGCAGTTCGGCTGGGTCGGCCTCGGGGTTTTCGGCCAGCGCCTGCAGGACCTTCATCTCGACGTTGCCGCCCAGCTGAATGTCGGTACCACGACCGGCCATGTTGGTAGCGATGGTGACCGCACCATAGCGGCCCGCATCGGCCACGATCTGGGCCTCTTGTTCGTGCTGGCGGGCGTTCAGAACGTTGTGTTCGATCTTTTCCTGACTCAGCATCTGGCTGAGAACTTCCGATTTCTCAATCGAAGTGGTGCCGATCAGAACCGGTTGGCCCTTTTCCTGGGCCTTCTTCGCCTCAGAGATAATCGCGCCGTATTTCTCCATCGCGGTGCGGTAGACCTGATCGTCTTCGTCCAGTCGGGCAATCGGGCGGTTGGTGGGGACTTCGACCACGCCCAGACCGTAGATTTCCTGAAACTCTTCCGCCTCGGTCAGCGCGGTCCCGGTCATTCCACCCAGCTTGTCATAAAGGCGGAAATAGTTCTGGAAGGTCACGCTTGCCAGCGTCACGTTCTCGGGCTGAATCTGGACGTTTTCTTTCGCTTCAATGGCTTGGTGCAGACCCTCCGACAGGCGCCGGCCCGGCATCATGCGGCCGGTGAATTCGTCGATCAGAACCACATTGCCGTCACGCACGATATAGTCCTTGTCGCGCTGGAACAGTTTATGCGCACGCAGGCCCTGATTGACGTGATGCACCACGGTGGTGCTTTCGGGATCATATAGCGAATGCCCTTCGGGGATCAGGCCTGCCGCGATCAGCTGCTGTTCCAGAAACTCGTTGCCTTCATCGGTGAAGGTCACGTTGCGGGATTTCTCGTCCAGCGAATAGTGATCGTCACTCAGGCTTGGGATCAGCGCATCGATGGCAGAATACAGATCCGAACGGTCCTGCGCCGGCCCCGAGATGATCAGCGGTGTCCGCGCCTCATCAATCAGGATCGAGTCGACCTCATCCACAATCGCGAAATTGTGGTGTTTCTGATAGATGTCGGCCATATCGGCCTTCATGTTGTCGCGCAGATAGTCGAAGCCAAGCTCGTTATTCGTGGCGTAGGTTACGTCACAGGCATAAGCAGCTTTCTTTTCGGCATCGGGCTGGCCTGACCAGATCACGCCGGTGGTCATGCCAAGGGCGCCGAACACTTTGCTCATCCACTCGGCATCGCGTTTGGCGAGGTATTCGTTGACCGTGACAACATGCACGCCCTTGCCGGTCAGTGCGTTCAGATAGGCGGGGAAGGTGGCAACCAGCGTCTTGCCCTCACCCGTCTTCATTTCCGAGATATTGCCCTGATGCAGGAAGGTGCCGCCCATCAGCTGCACATCAAAGGCCCGCAAACCCAGCGCGCGCTTGGCACCTTCGCGCACGTTGGCAAAGGCTTCGGGCAGCAGGTCATCCAGGCTTTCGCCATCCAGCGCACGTTTGCGCAGTTCGGCGGTCTTTTCGATCAGACCCTCGTCAGAGAGTTTTTCGAACTCGGGCTCCATCGCGTTGATCTTTTCGATCAGGGGGCGGGTCGCCTTGATCTTGCGGTCGTTCGGTGTTCCGAACACCTTTTTGGCGAGCGTTCCGAGTCCCAGCATGTTCACTCCAGCGGATCTGTTCTTGTCTTGGTTGCGACAGGCTTGCCCACCTTGCGCGCAACCCATAGATACGGGGGGTGAAAGGCGGCCCTGTCCAAGGCTTCAAAGCGATGTAAGCGGCAGGTTCTGAAGTGTCAACGCTGCGCCCTGTCGCGGCAAAGAAATAGGATGATTCCATGCCCAAAGGCCTCACTTTTCTGCCATCGCTGGCTTTGACCGCTGTGATGGCGCTGCCGTTGGCCGCCGAAACCAAGCCTGATGCAGGCACCGTTCTGGCCACGGTTAATGGGGACGAGATCACACTGGGTCACGTTGTCGCCACCGTCGCGACATTGCCGCAGCAATACCAGCAGATCGAGGATGATGTGCTGTATGACTTCGTGCTTGAACAGCTGATCCAGCAGCAACTGCTGGGCCAGCAGCAGGAAGAGCTGACCCGGCAAAATGCCCTGACGCTGGACAATGAGACACGCTCTCTGCTGGCGGTGCAGACCGTTAGCGCCCTGACCAACGATGTTGTGACGGATGAGGCCGTACAAGCGGCCTATGACGCGCAGTTTGCGGAATTTGAAGGTGAAGACGAGTTTGACGCCAGCCATATTCTGGTTGAATCCGAGGACGAGGCCAAAGCCCTCAAGGCGCAACTGGATGACGGTGCAGATTTTGCCGAGATGGCGCGTGAGCATTCGACCGGGCCGTCCGGTCCCAACGGCGGCGCGCTGGGTTGGTTTGGCAAGGGCCAGATGGTGCCTGAATTTGAAAGCGCGGTGCTGGGTCTTGAAAAAGGTCAGATTTCCGAGCCGGTGCAAACGCAGTTCGGCTGGCACCTGGTGATCCTGAACGACAAGCGCAAATCCGAAGCCCCCGCGCTTGAGGTCGTGCGCGAAGAGCTGGCTCAGACCATTCAGCAAGAGGCTATTCAGGCCCGTATTGATGAGCTGACCCAACAGGCTCAGATCGAACGCGCCGCGCTTGAAGGGGTTGGTCCTGAAGTCATTCGCCAGTTGGACGTTATTCAGGAGTAAACCCCGTGGCCACGATCACCAAAACCTCGCCACTGGCCCCTGCCGGTTTCCCCGACCTGCCCGCAATTGACGGGGTGCGTTTTGCAACCGTCGAGGCAGGTGTGCGCTATACAGGCCGGACTGACGTCATGTTGGCGGTTCTCGATCCCGGCACGTCCGTGGCCGGGGTGTTTACCCGCTCGGCCACACGCGCAGCCCCTGTGCTGGATTGTCAGGACAAGATCGGCGGCGCCAGCGATGGGCCAGCGGCGATTTTGGTGAACTCGGGCAATGCCAATGCGTTCACCGGCCATTACGGCCAAAACTCGGTTGCCGAGGTGACACAAGCGGTTGCCAAGGCGACCGGCGTGCCGGTTGAACGTGTCTTTACCTCATCCACGGGCGTGATCGGAGAGCCGCTGCCGCATGATCGCATCGTCTCGCAGCTTGAGGCGCTGAAATCCGGCCTCAGCCGCCACGCGATCGAGGACGCGGCGCGGGCGATCATGACCACCGATACCTTCCCGAAAGGGGCCTCGGCACAGGTCGAGGTTGACGGCAAAACAGTCTCTATTGCAGGGATTGCCAAGGGATCGGGTATGATCGCGCCGGATATGGCGACGATGCTGGTCTACATTTTCACGGATGCCGTGGTCGACCAATCCGCGCTTCAATCCATGCTGGGTGCGCAGACCGACCGGACGTTTAACTGCATCACCGTCGATAGCGATACCTCGACCTCGGACAGCCTTTTGCTCTGCGCCACCGGAGCCTCGGGTGTCGATGCCACCGGAAACGCCGCATTTTCCGAAGCGCTGGAAACCGTGATGCTGGATCTGGCGCAACAGGTTGTGCGCGATGGCGAAGGGGCGACGAAATTCGTGGAAATCCGCGTGACCGGAGCCGCCTCGGACGCAGATGCCAAGGTGCATGGGTTGGCGATTGCGAACTCCCCTCTGGTGAAAACCGCCATCGCAGGTGAAGACCCCAACTGGGGCCGCGTCGTCATGGCCATAGGCAAATCGGGCGCTGCCGCCGACCGCGACCTGCTGAGCATTTCCTTCGGCGATATTCTGGTTGCGGAAAAAGGCTGGGTCAGCCCCGATTACAGCGAAGACGCCGCCGCTGAATACATGAAAGGTCAGGACCTCGTGATCGCCGTCGATCTGGGGCTGGGCGAGGGCCACTCTACCGTTTGGACCTGTGATCTGACCCATGGCTATATCGAGATCAACGCGGATTATCGCTCGTGAAGACCTTATTAGTGTCTGCTGTCGCCCTGATCGACATCGAGGGGCGCGTGCTGCTGGCCCAACGCCCCGAGGGTAAATCCATGGCCGGTCTGTGGGAGTTCCCCGGCGGCAAGATCGAACCCGGCGAAACCCCGGAAGCCGCCCTGATCCGCGAATTGGAGGAGGAGCTGGGCATCAACACCTGGACCTCCTGCCTCGCGCCGCTGACCTTCGCCAGCCACAGCTATGACGATTTCCACCTGCTGATGCCGCTGTTTGCCTGCCGCAAGTGGGAGGGTATCCCGCAGTCCAAGGAAGGGCAGGCGCTGAAATGGGTTCGGGCGAATGATCTGCGGAACTATCCGATGCCTGCGGCGGACGTGCCGCTGATTCCGATTTTACGGGATTGGTTGTAGTTTGAGGTAGTCGACGGCATGCCGAATAGGCTTTTAGGAATCCTTGTCGCAGCTACGTGCCTAGGAGCGTTGGCGGTAGGAATATTCAGTTTTTGGGTTGGAGAGCAAAAGATTTTCCTTCCCGAGAAAGCTGAGGCCGCGATTTCCTCGAAGACACCCGTATCGGCATCGGAAATTCTACCAAACAACGCGCACTCCATTTGCGTTTTGGGTCCCTATCAGGACCCCAAGTTTCAAAGCGGTAGTGATAGGCCCGAATTGCTGATCCAAATTGACCAATCAAGTGTGCCCGAAGGCTCGGTTAGAGTGGCAATCTTTGATGACCAGTCGCAACTCCTGTCGGAGGATGATATCTCCAGAGGGAGCGGGCAAATCCGCATAGTTGTTCCAAGCGTCGACCCCATTTTTTGCGAAGATGCCAATGCTGTCATGGTGATGGTTGATGAGCAGGCAGGCTTCAATACAATTCAGTTTCTAAGATGAAGGGACCTCAGCTCCTGCTCGCATAAGCAGTTGTTGCCGAGATCTGATTCTAGCCAATGGAGTTGAGGTACTGATTAATTTCACGCTCGCATGAGGAATGAGCTTGTAGATCTTGTAAAACTCAAAAGATTCCCCTCCAGCCCTGTTACAATTCGTAAGAATTGAGAAAACATCAGGCAAAACTTGACGCTGATCCTTCGCCTGTCCCTAATCGGGGCATTGGCGTTCGGGCACCATCCCGGACCCGCCATTTCCGACCTCGGGGAGGGGTCGGGTGGGGAGGAGAGAAAGATTGGCTCAGACGCAGTCGGGCGCTGAAGGGATGCAGTCCCTGCCGGCGCTGTTACACCGCAATGTTGCTCAGTTCGGGGATGCTCCGGCTTACCGCGAAAAGGAATTCGGGATCTGGCAATGCTGGTCCTGGGCCGAGGTCGCCGATGAAATCCGCGCCATCGCGCTTGGGTTTCTGGAAATCGGTGTTGAACCGGGCGACCACATTGCCGTCATAGGCCGCAATCGTCCGGCGCATTACTGGTCGATGGTGGCCGCTCAGATGGTGGGCGCGGTACCGGTGCCTCTGTATCAGGACTCGGTCGCGGAAGAGATGGCGTATGTGCTGGAACATTGCGGCGCGAAATATGTCGTCTGCGGTGATCAGGAGCAGGTCGACAAGGTCGTCGAGATTCAGGAGAACCTGCATCAGGTCAAACACATCCTCTATACTGACAAGCGCGGGATGCGGAAATATGACCATTCGCAGATGAACGCGCTTGAGGACATCATGGCCGAAGGCAGTGCCGGTCACGCACGGTTCGATACCGAACTGGACAAGCGTATCGCGGCGATCACCTATGACGATACATGCGTGATGCTCTATACATCGGGCACGACGGGCAAGCCCAAAGGCGTGGTGTTGTCGAACCGGAATGTCATTGAAAGCGCCAAGAACTCGGCTGAGTTTGACCATCTGACCCGGAATGAAGACATCCTGTCTTACCTGCCGATGGCCTGGGTGGGTGATTTCATCTTTTCCATCGGTCAGGCCTATTGGTGCGGCTTCTGCGTGAATTGCCCGGAAAGCCCGGACACGATGATGACGGACCTGCGCGAGATCGGGCCGACTTATTTCTTTGCTCCGCCGCGCGTGTTCGAGACGCAGCTGACCAATGTGATGATCCGGATGGAGGATGCGGGCAAGCTGAAGCAGCGTATGTTCCATCACTTCATGGCGCATGCCAAGAAGGTTGGTGGCTTGTTGCTGGACGGCAAGCCGGTAGGCTTTGGTGACAAGTTGAAATACGCGCTGGGCAATCTGCTGGTCTATGGCCCGCTCAAGGATACACTCGGCTATGGCCGCTTCCGTGTCGGCTATACGGCGGGTGAGGCCATCGGCCCGGAAATTTTTGATTTCTACCGCTCGCTGGGGATCAACCTGAAACAGCTTTATGGTCAGACCGAGGCGACCGTGTTCATCACCGTCCAGCCGGATGGCGAGGTACGCGCCGATACGGTTGGTGTTCCGGCCCCGGATGTCGAGCTTAAGATCGGCGACAACGGTGAGATCTACTATCGCTCGCCCGGTGTGTTCGTTGAGTACTATAACAACCCCGATTCCACTGCCTCGACCAAGGATGCCGAAGGCTGGGTCGCCACCGGCGACGCCGGATTCATCGAGGAAAGCAGCGGCCATCTGCGGATCATCGACCGCGCCAAGGACGTGGGCAAGATGGCCGACGGGTCGATGTTCGCGCCGAAATATGTTGAGAACAAGCTGAAGTTCTATCCCGATATTCTTGAGGTCGTATTGTTCGGCAACGGCAAGGATCGCTGCGTGGCCTTCATCAATATCGATCTGACGGCGGTCGGGAACTGGGCGGAACGCAACAATGTGGCTTATGCGTCCTATCAGGAACTGGCGGGTCATCCCCGTGTGTTAGAGACGATCAAGGCCCATGTGGAAGAGGTGAACAAGTCGGTTGCGGCGGATGAAATGCTGTCGGGCTGTCAGGTGCATCGCTTTGTGGTTCTGCACAAGGAACTGGATGCTGATGATGGCGAGATGACCCGGACCCGCAAGGTGCGGCGCGGTTTCGTCGAGGACAAATTCCATGACATTATCGCGGCGCTTTATGACGGGTCCGAGAGTGTCTCGACGACAACCGAAGTGACCTATGAGGATGGTCGCAAAGGGTCGATTTCTGCGACGCTTGAGATCGTTGATGCGCCGGTTGTGTCGGTCGCGCAGCACAAGGTCGCGGCGGAATGATGGGCCGTTCGAGCGCCGCTCGACCTGCGGTCATCGCCCCGCCCGCCGTCCCGTTTTTGCGTAAGTCTGGGAGAGGCTGATGCTGGATAATTCCGAAGGATATGTCACCGAAGACGGCCGCAAGATCGGCGGCGTGGTGATGGAGATGAAAAACATCACCCTGCGTTTTGGCGGCGTGGTGGCGATCAAGGATATCTCGTTCGATATCCGCGAGGGTGAGATTCGCGCCATTATCGGGCCGAACGGGGCGGGCAAGTCCTCGATGCTGAATGTGATCTCGGGGTTTTATGTCCCGCAGGAGGGTGAGGTCTGGTTCCACGGCGCCAAGCGTCCTCCGATGCGACCGTTTGAGGTGGCACAGCAGGGGATCGCGCGGACCTTCCAGAACATCGCCCTGTTCGAAGGCATGAGCGTTCTGGACAACGTCATGACCGGGCGCCTGAGCTTTATGAAGACCAATATCCTTCAACAGGCGTGGTGGAAGGGGAAGGCCGAGGCGGAAGAGACTGAGAATCGTGAAGCGGTTGAGAGGATCATCGACTTCCTCGAGATCCAGCACATCCGCAAGACGCCGGTGTCGCGCCTGCCTTACGGGTTGAAAAAGCGAGTGGAACTGGCGCGCGCTTTGGCGGCAGAGCCGAAGCTACTGCTGCTCGATGAACCCATGGCGGGCATGAATGTTGAAGAGAAAGAGGACATGAGCCGCTTCATCCTCGACGTGAATGACGAATTTGGCACCACCATCGCACTGATCGAGCACGACATGGGCGTGGTGATGGATCTGAGCGACCGGGTCGTGGTGATGGATTACGGCAAGAAAATTGGTGACGGCACGCCCGACGAGGTGCGCAACAACCAAGAGGTCATCGACGCCTATCTGGGGGTCAGCCATGACTGACATCGGGGTAGTAAATTGGGGAGGCACCAATGCCTGAACAACTCGTATTTGCGATGGAGGTCATCCTCAACGGCCTGATGGCCGGGGTGCTTTATGCGCTGGTCGCGCTGGGCTTTGTGCTTATCTACAAAGCCTCGGGGATTTTCAATTACGCCCAAGGGGTTATGGCGCTTTTTGCGGCGATGACGCTGGTCGGGATCATGAACGGACAGGTGCCGTTTGCGCATCTGATCAACGCGACGTTTGGTACTCATGTGCATAATTTCGGCTGGAACGTGCCGGCGCTGCTGGCGATCCTTCTGACCATGGCGGTGATGGTGTTGCTGGCGTGGTGCGTGCAGCGCTTTGTCATGCGCCATCTGGTCGGGCAGGAACCGATCATCCTGTTCATGGCCACCATCGGTCTGGCCTATTTCCTTGAGGGCGTGGCCGACCTGATGTGGGGGTCCGAGATCAAGACGCTGGATGTGGGTCTGCCGCAGGGTATCAACCTGTGGATCGACGAGACCACCTTTAACATCTTCGACTACGGCTTCTTCATCGACAATCTGGACATTGTGGCGACGATCATCGCGGCGCTTCTGGTGGCAGCGCTGGTCGCGTTCAGCCAGTACACCAAACAGGGCCGGGCGATGCGCGCCGTGGCCGATGACCACCAGGCGGCGCTGTCAGTCGGGATTTCGCTGAACTTCATCTGGGTGATGGTCTGGTCGGTGGCCGGGTTCGTCGCTCTGGTTGCGGGGATCATGTGGGGCACCAAATCAGGCGTTCAGTTCTCGCTTTCGCTGATCGCGCTCAAGGCGCTGCCGGTTCTGATGCTGGGAGGGTTCACCTCGATCCCCGGAGCCATTGTGGGCGGGCTGATCATCGGCGTGGGTGAGAAACTGTTCGAGTTTGCCATCGGCCCCATGGTCGGCGGGGCGACCGAGAACTGGTTTGCCTACGTGCTGGCGCTGATCTTCCTCGTGTTCCGACCGCAGGGCCTGTTCGGCGAGAAGATCATCGAGAGGGTGTAGCGATGACCAAGCTGATCGCCATCATCAATGTTATTGCTTGGGCCGGCTTCTGGGCGTTTGGGTATATCGCCCTCACCTCGGACGATTTGACCGAAGGCCAGCTGACCATTGCGGCAATCCTGGCTTTTGCGGGTCTGATCATGGGCGTTCTGGCCTATCTGAAATTGGTCCGTGCGTCTGAGGCGAGTGGATATGCCAAGGGCTCAAACCAATTGGACGCCGCGGCCCGGAACCGGGCGCAGGAAGAATGGGGAAAGTAAGACATGTTCTATCGTGAGGCCGGGGATTTCAAAACCTCGTACATTGCTGACAGCCAGACTTTCCCGATCAAGTTCGACCGGTATCGCTATTATGTGGTGCTGGCGGTGGCGTTCGGGATCATTCCCTTCATCATCAACGACTATTGGGCCAACGCGCTGCTGCTGCCTTTCCTGATCTACGCTATCGCGGCGATCGGGCTGAACATTCTGGTGGGGTATTGCGGGCAGGTCTCGCTGGGGACCGGAGGGTTCATGGCTGTGGGGGCCTATGCCTGCTACAAGCTGATGACTGCTTTCCCGGATGTCAGCATGTTCATCCACGTGATCCTAGCCGGAGGTATCACGGCCTTTGTGGGTGTCTTGTTCGGCCTGCCGAGCCTTCGCATCAAAGGTTTCTATCTGGCTGTGGCAACGCTGGCGGCGCAGTTCTTTCTAGTGTGGCTGTTTAACCGGGTGCCGTGGTTCTACAACTACTCGGCCTCGGGACAGATCAACGCACCGGAACGGGATGTGTTTGGTATCATCATCACCGGCCCAAATGCTCCGGCCTGGGCCACCTACCTGTTCTGCCTGATCTTCCTGACCATCTGCGCCATCCTCGCGCGCAACCTGACGCGGGGCACCACGGGTCGGACCTGGATGGCGATCCGCGACATGGACATCGCCGCCGAGATCATCGGCGTGAACCCTCTCAAGGCCAAACTGACCGCCTTTGCCGTTAGCTCATTCTTTGTGGGCATCGCGGGGGCGCTGTTCTTTGCGGTCTATCTGGGCGCGGTCGAAGTCGGTGAGGTCTTTGGCATCCAGAAATCATTCCTGGTGCTGTTCATGGTTATTATCGGCGGATTAGGGTCTATCTTCGGGTCTTTTGCGGGGGCTGCTTTCCTTGTTCTGTTGCCGGTGGTTCTGAAAGTGGTCGGCGTCGATGTTCTGGGGTGGCCCACGGATATCGTGGCGCATCTGAACCTCGTGATCGTGGGGGGGCTGATCATCATGTTCCTGATCCTCGAACCGCATGGGCTGGCGCAGCTGTGGCGCGTGGCGAAAGAGAAACTCAGACTCTGGCCGTTCCCGCACTAGCGGGCAGGCCCAAAGGAAAAACGGGCGGCAAGTCCGGAACCCAACATCGGATCAATCAAGGGAGGAGACACCCGATGAACAAGACACTGGCAACCCTGACGCTGAGCGCGCTGATGGCCACTGGCCCGGCGCTGGCCGATTTGGTCATCCCCGATCTCAGCTATCGCACAGGGCCATATGCTGCGGGAGGCATTCCGTTCTCGGACGGGTATAACGACTATTTCACCCTGCTGAACGAACGCGATGGCGGCATTGGCGGCGAGCCGGTCCGCGTGATCGAATGCGAGACGGGCTACAACACCGAAAAAGGTGTGGAATGCTATGAATCTACCAAGGGCGAAGGCGCGTTGGTCTATCAGCCGCTTTCCACCGGGATCACCTATCAGCTGATCCCCAAAGTGACCGCCGATGGCATCCCGCTGCACACGATGGGCTATGGCCGGACCTCGGCTGCGAATGGCAAGGTGTTCAGCAACGTGTTCAACTATCCGGCCAACTATTGGAACGGAGCCTCGGGCGCGATCAACTATCTGCTGAGCGAGAATGGCGGAGATCTGAGCGGCAAGAAAATCGCGCTGGTCTACCACAACTCGGCCTATGGCAAGGAACCGATCCGCACGCTTGAGATGCTGTCCGAGAAGCACGGCTATGATCTGACCCTTCTGCCGGTCGACCACCCCGGTCAGGAGCAGAAATCGCAGTGGCTGCAGATCCGTCGTGAAAAGCCGGACTATGTGGTCATGTGGGGCTGGGGCGTGATGAACCAGGTCGCCGTGCAAGAGGCCGCCAACATCCGCTTCCCGATGGAGAACTTCATCGGCGTTTGGTGGTCGGGTGCTGAATTTGACGTTCAGCCTGCAGGTGAAAAAGCAAACGGTTACAAAGCGTTGACCTTCACCGGTCTGGGCGATGACTACCCGGTCTATGATGACCTGCGCAAATATGTCGTCGATGGCGGCAAGGCAGCCGGAGCGGGCGACCAGCTGGGTGCGGTGCAGTATAACCGCGGCCTCTATGCGGCCATGCTGGCAGCCGAGGCGATCAAGACCGCGCAGGAGATGCACGGTGTTGCCGATATCACGCCTGCGATGATGCGCGACGGTATGGAAGCGCTTGAGATCACCAACGCCAAGATGGAAGGTCTGGGCATGGCCGGTTTCGGGCCTGAATTCTCGGTCAGCTGTGAAAACCACGGTGGTCCCGGTCTGGTTGGCGTCGTGCAGTGGGACGCGTCGGCCGGAACCTGGAACAGCATTCAGGAGTTCATGCCAACCGATGCCGAAGTGATCGGCCAATTGATCGCGGAAGACTCCGCCGCCTATGCAGCAGAAAACAACATCGAAACGCGCTGCAACTGATGAACCCCTCGGGGCGGCGGGCAGCTGCCGCCCCGACCCAGATACAAGGCATGAGGACACGCGCTGATGCTGGATGCGTCCCAAACCACGGATGTGCAGGCGGAAACCCTGCTTGAGGTCAACAATATCGAGGTGATCTATAATCACGTGATCCTCGTGCTGAAGGGCGTCAGCCTGACGGTTCCCAAGGGCGGCATTACGGCGCTGCTGGGGGGGAATGGTGCGGGCAAGACCACGACGCTCAAGGCGGTGTCGAACCTGCTGCATTCCGAACGGGGCGAGGTCACCAAGGGCTCGATCAAGTATCGCGGCCAAAGCGTGCATGAAAGCGACCCGGCTGTACTGGTTGAAAAAGGCGTCATTCAAGTGATGGAAGGGCGCCACTGTTTCGAACACCTCACGGTCGAGGAAAACCTGCTGACCGGGGCCTATACCCGAAAAGACGGCAACGCCGCGATCCAGAGTGATCTGGAACTGGTTTATGATTACTTCCCGCGCCTTAAGGAGCGCCGCAAAAGTCAGGCGGGCTATACCTCGGGCGGGGAACAACAAATGGTCGCGATGGGCCGGGCTTTGATGTCACGCCCCGAGACGATCCTGCTGGACGAACCCTCGATGGGTCTGGCCCCGCAGCTGGTCGAAGAGATTTTCGGCATCGTCAAAGACCTGAACGAGAAAGAGGGCGTCTCGTTCCTGTTGGCCGAACAGAACACCAATGTGGCGCTCAGGTTTGCGCACTACGGATATATTCTGGAATCCGGTCGCGTGGTGATGGACGGCCCCGCCGCCGAATTGCGCGAAAACCCGGATGTGAAGGAATTCTATCTCGGCATGTCGGATGATGGCCGCAAAAGCTTTCGCGATGTGCGCTCGTACCGTCGCCGCAAGCGGTGGTTGTGATCTGATGGAGGATATGGCGATGACCTATTTCGACGCTCTCGAAACGCGCTCGGCGGATCAGCGTGCCTCGGATCAGGCGGCAGCGCTGAGGGCGCAGTTGGAACGGGCACAGTCTGCGCCGGGTTTCATGGCGCATTTCGCTGAAACAGACACTAATGCGGTGAAAACGGCCGAAGATCTGCCCCTGCTGCCGGTGCTGCGCAAATCGGACCTGACCGGCGCGCAAGGGGATCGCCCGCCCTTTGGCGGCTTTACGGTCAAACCGGCGCGGCACTTTCACTATGTGTTCCAATCACCCGGCCCGATCTATGAGCCGGGCAGCACCGACCACGATTGGTGGCGCATGGGCCGCTTCCTGAACGCCGCTGGTATCGGCATGGGCGATATCGTTCAGAATTGCTTTGGCTATCATCTGACACCTGCGGGCATGATCTTTGAAAACGGCGCGCGCGCGGTTGGTGCGGCTGTTCTGCCGGCCGGGACCGGCCAGACCGAATTGCAAGTGACTGCCGCCCGGGATGTTGGATGCACGGCCTATGCCGGCACGCCGGACTATCTGAAGGTCATTCTGGACAAGGCCGACGCCATGGGCGTTGCGCTGAGTTTCTCGAAGGCCGCTGTGGGTGGCGGGGCGCTGTTTCCCTCGTTGCGGCAGGAATATGCGGATCGTGGGATCGCCTGTTTGCAATGCTATGCCACGGCCGAACTGGGCAATATCGCCTATGAGAGCGCCGCGATGGAGGGGATGATTCTCGACGAACACGTCATTGTCGAAATTGTCACCCCCGGCACTGGTACCCCAGTTGCGCCCGGTGAGGTTGGCGAGGTCGTGGTGACCTCTCTCAATCCGGACTACCCGCTGATCCGGTTTGCGACCGGTGATCTGTCGGCCATCATGCCGGGTCAGTCGCCTTGTGGTCGCACGAACGCTCGGATCATGGGGTGGATGGGGCGCGCCGATCAGACCACCAAGATCAAGGGCATGTTCGTCCGGCCCGAGCAAGTGGCCGCGTTGGTCGACAAACATACCGAGATCGTCAAAGCCCGCGTGATCGCGGCCCGTCAGGGTGAGATGGACACGATGACCGTCCAGATCGAAAGCGCTGGTGGCGATGACACGGCTTATGCGAAATCTGTGGTCGAAGTGCTGAAGCTGAAAGGCGCGATCGAGGTTGTGGCCCCCGGATCGCTGCCCAAGGATGGTCTGGTGATCGAGGATCAGCGCGTCTATGACTGATATCTGCGGCGTTTGATGCCGCAGATTTGTTGCTAGATTTGTTGCTCTGGGCACTGGCGTTTCCTAGCGTTTTAGTCGAGAAAGAGGGCGCCCTCGCCACCTACAAGCCCGGACAATGGCCCAGATCGAATATTCTGAAAATGGATCACGAAACCGCGGCGTGCGTGGCACGCGGCTGTTGGCGGGTATTGCCTATATCGTGGCGGCGGCCTGTCTGTTGCCGATGGTGGCGGTTGTTCTGGCGGCGCTGACCGGTGGCACGGAAACCATCTCGCACCTGGCTGAAACCGTTTTGCCCCGCTACACGATGACCACCGCCATATTGGTGGTTCTGGTGGCTGTTGGCACGTTCAGCATCGGGACCGGAGCCGCGTGGTTGGTGACGATGACGCGGTTCCCCGGCGTGCGCCTTTTGGAAATCGCGCTGGTCCTGCCGTTGGCCTTCCCGGCCTACGTTCTGGCCTATGCCTACACGTTCATACTGGATCATCCTGGTATCGTGCAGGCCACGCTGCGCGATATGACGGGGTGGGGGCCGCGCGACTACTGGTTCCCCGAAATCCGCTCGACCGAGGGCGCGGCGGTGATGCTGACGCTGGTGCTTTACCCCTATGTCTACCTGTTGGCGCGGGCAGCGTTTCTGCAGCAAAGCGCCACCGCATTTCTGGCGGCACGGGCGTTGGGAAACAGCCCCTGGCTAGCGTTTCGGCGGGTCTCGCTGCCGATGGCGCGCCCGGCCATTGCCGGGGGCGTTCTGCTGGCGATCATGGAGACCATCGCCGATTTCGGAACCGTCTCGTATTTCGGCGTCCAGACCTTCGCCACCGGCATTTATACCAGTTGGTTTTCGCTGGGAGATCGCGCCGGCGCCGCACAACTGGCCTTGTGCCTGCTGACCTTCGCGCTTGTGCTGGCGGTGGCTGAACGCACGCGGCGCGGCAAGGCCAAGTACTATCAAGCGGGCAAGCAGCATGCAGCTCTGCCCGCGGCGCAACTGACCGGATGGCGCGCGATCGGGGCCTTTGCCCTCTGCGCCATTCCCGTGTTTTTTGGGTTCCTGCTGCCGGTGGTTGTTCTGTTCGAGATGGGGTTGAAGTCTGAGCAGAACCTGCTGTCGCCCCGCTACCTTGGGTTCATTCAGAATTCGCTGATCCTCGCCGGGACGGCTGCTGTCATCACCGTTACTGCGGCCGTCAGCGTTGGGTTCTTTCAGCGCCTGAGACCTGGGCGGCCCTCGACCATCGCGGGCTATATCGCGCGGCTGGGCTATGCGGTGCCGGGCGGGGTGATCGCGGTTGGTCTGCTGGTGCCTTTCGCCAGTTTTGACAATGCGCTGGATGCATGGATGCGCGCGACGTTTGATGTATCGACGGGCCTGCTGGTGACTGGCTCAATCTGGCTGCTGGTGGCCGCCTATATGGTGCGGTTCCTGGCGGCGGCCCTAAGTGCCTATGAAGGCGGGCAGAGTACGGTTCACGCCAATATGGATGCCGCCGCACGGTCCTTGGGACAGACGCCTCTGGGTACACTCAGGCGGGTGCATCTGCCGATCCTGACGCCCTCGTTATTGACCGCGCTGTTGATTGTCTTTGTCGACGTGATGAAGGAACTGCCCGCAACCCTGATCATGCGCCCCTTCAACTTTGACACGCTGGCGGTGCAGGCCTACCGGCTGGCCTCGGACGAGCGTCTTGAGGGGGCGGCGGTGCCATCCTTGGTCATTCTGGCCGTTGGGTTGCTGCCTGTGATCCTGATCTGCCGACAGGTCGGGCGGCGGTAACACAGGTTGACGAATTGTGGCTCGCTTACGCATCGGGCTTGATTCAGCGGCGATTTCCGGCAAGGCTTGGGGTATGAACATGCAGCCTCCTAGCCGGTTCCCTACAAACTCGGCCCAGATGCCCGTCGCGTTCGACCGGCGTGAGATGTCCCATATCCTGTCCGTCTATGGTAAGATGGTCGCCGCCGGAGAATGGCGCGACTACGGAATTTCCAACCTGCGCGACATGGCGATTTTCTCGATCTTCCGACGCACCGCCGAGCATCCGATCTACCGGATCGAGAAACACCCCCGTCTACGCCAGAAACAGGGGATGTATTCCGTGGTAGGGATGGACGGGCAGATCCTGAAACGCGGCCAAGACCTACGCACGGTTCTGAGGGTGCTGGAGCGTAAGCTGATCCGCTCAGTTTCCCCGGATTAGAGCCTTTTATGGGCCGTCACAGGCCCGTCACCCTGCGCCTGAATGCGGGTGATGGCCTGATCCAAGGCCTCATACGCGACCGCCATGTGATGCGCATTGGCATGCAACAGCATATTCGGTCCGGAAACCCATGCGACATGCCCTTTCCAAAACAACAGATCGCCACGCCTGGCTTCTGATCCTTCGGGCAGAGCGGTGCCAACGGCCTTTTCCTGATCGCCGCTGTCGCCGGGGCAGGCGATTCCGCACGCCAGCAACCCCGCTTGAACCAGCCCCGAGCAGTCGATCCCGAACCGACTGTTACCGCCCCACAGATAGGGGGTGCCCAGAAACAACTCGGCCACAGTGACAGGATCACGGTTCAATTCGGCAACCGGGGCCGTGTGGACCTTTGGGATGAACCCCAGCTCAGTTTCAACAAAACTATCCGTTTGGGAAAGGGCGTGTATCGAGCCGCCAAAACTTAGCAAGGCCAGATCGCGGCTTTTCATGTCCGCTTGTTCATAGGCATGCGTCGCAGGTGCAACAATTCTGTGCGTCAGGGTCCGCTGCGGCCCCAATTGGGCCGAGCGCACCCATCCGACATAGCCGTCTTTGTCAGCTTTGATACGGCTCCACCCGTTTAGCTTTTCTGAAAGCTGTACCGTGTCTCCGAACAGTAACTGCCGGTCACGCGGGCCATCGGGACTGCGCAGCAGGTCAATGACGGGTTCCACGACGCTAAGCTGGGTCATAGGCCCAAAATCTCGGGCAGTGCGGTCAGCAGGGCGCGTGGGCCTTGCCCCAAACCTCCCTTGCTGCGACCCGGTTGTTTGCTGGGCTGCCAGGAATAGATGTCGAAATGCATGTAATTGCTGTCTTCAACAAAGCGGCGCAGGAACAGAGCTGCGGTGATGGAGCCTGCAAAACCGCCCGAGGGCGCGTTGTCCAGATCGGCGATGCCGGGTTCAATCATTGCCTCATAGGGCGTGTGGAAGGGCATGCGCCAGACCGGATCAGCGGCTTGGGCGGCAGCCTTGCTCAGCGCCCCGGCGGCGCGGTCGTCATCGGTGTAAAACGGCGCCAGATCGGGCCCTACGGCCACACGGGCCGCGCCGGTCAGGGTCGCCATCGAGATCACGAGGTCCGGTTTCCCCTCATCCGCCAGCGCCAGCGCATCGGCCAGAACCAGCCGCCCTTCGGCATCGGTGTTGTTGATCTCGACTGTCAGATTCTTGCGCGAGGTCAGGATATCGCCGGGACGGAAGGCATTGCCAGCCACCGCATTCTCAACCGCCGGGATCAGCACCCGCAGTTGTAGCGGTAGGTTTAGCGCCATGATCATCCGGGCAAGGCCCAGCACATTCGCGGCCCCTCCCATGTCCTTTTTCATCAGACCCATCGACGCGCCCGGTTTCAGGTTCAGCCCGCCCGTGTCGAAACACACACCCTTGCCGACAAGCGTCAGCGTCGGTCCGGTCGCGCCCCAATTCATCTCGATCAGACGCGGAGCTTGCGCCGCTGCCCGCCCGACTGTGTGGATCATCGGGAAATTCTGCTCCAGCAACGCGTCGCCGGTAATCGCTTTGCAGGTGGCTCCGAATTCGTCCGCCAATGCCTCAGCCGCCGCTTGCAGTTGATCCGGCCCCATATCGGAGGCTGGCGTGTTGACCAGATCGCGGGTCAGTGCCTCGGCATTTGCCAGCACCTCCAACCGCGCGGCATCAACCCCCTCAGGAGCAACCAGACGCGCCTTGGCGGCGGATTGAGGGGCATAGTGATCAAAGGCGTAGCCGGTCAGCAACCAGCCCAGACACTCCATCTCCAGATGCTCCGCCGGGACGCCCGCCTTGATGTGATAGCAGCCTTCGGGCAGCGCATCCGCCGCAGCGGCCAAAGGGAACCGCTTGCGCGCGCGCGTTCCCTTGGTCCCGTAACCTGCCAGCGCGAAACCGGCATGGCCATCCGTGTCTGGCACCGTCAAGACCTGACCCAGTGCGCCCTTGAACCCGTTTGCCGCAACCCAATTGCGGATGTGATCGGACTGACCGGCCAGCCAATCGTTCAGATCAGGTTGCGCCATCACATGCAGCGGCACAGAATTGTCAGAGGGTTGAGCAAAGCTGAGGATCATGGGCGTCTCGGGCTGAGTGAATATGCGACCAGACTATCCGCCTGCGGCCCGCCCGCAACCCCCGTCAAACCGAAAGGTCCTGCTGATCCCAGATCGCGGTCAAAGAGCGTTCGCCAACCCGGATCAACCGCCCCAGCGTTGCACCTGCTGCAACCGCATCGCCCGCATCCACGGCACCGGTGACATCGCCGGCAACCCGCGCCAACGCCGTCATTCCGATTTGATCGGCGATTGCCACCAGCGACTTGGCGCATTTGCGCAATGCTTCCCAATCGCGCTGCCGCCAGTGCCGTTCGCAATTCGACAGGCGTACGGCCAGCTCCTCGACCGTGCGGCACAGCACGTCCAGCGCGTTTTTGTCGCCCAATTGCCGGTACAGACCGCTGAGACGATCCGGATCCAGTCGCACGGTTTCCTTGTGTTCAAGCCTGAGTATGTTTTCCACCACATTCACCCTAGTTTAAGCGCCCCCACGGCGTGGCATTGATCCTTGCTGTCAATTCCTTTGTAAAACCTTGCGATGAATTGGGATAATGGCTCGAATTTTTCTTGAATTCGGTTTACAGCAGGCTTCGCAACGATAGACGGGAATGCCGAAATGGATATAGCTAAACCTTTGCCAACCTATCTGGTGAAACGGTATCACGGCTGGAAAGCGACGACCTATTCTGAAAATCAGGTCTGGTATCGGCGTCTGGCCGACGAGGGGCAGCGCCCCCGTGCAATGGTCATTTCCTGTTGCGACAGCCGGGTTCATGTGACCTCGATCTTCGGTGCTGATCAGGGTGAGTTCTTCATTCACCGCAACATTGCCAATCTTGTACCGCCATACGCCCCGGACGGGGATCACCACGGCACCAGCGCGGCCATCGAATATGCAGTGACGGCGTTGAAAGTGGCGCATCTGATCGTGCTTGGTCATTCGCAATGCGGCGGCGTGCAGGGCTGCATCGACATGTGCAAGGGGCAGGCCCCGCAACTGGAAGCGAAAGAAAGCTTTGTTGGCCGTTGGATGGATATCCTCAAGCCCAAGTTCGAACAGGTCGCGGATATCGAAGACGGCGTCGAACAGGCCCGCCAGTTCGAGCGTCAGGCCGTCGTTGCGTCGCTGGAGAACCTGATGACCTTCCCGTTTGTGTCCGAGGCGGTCAAGAATGACACGCTTAGCCTGCACGGGCTTTGGACAGATATCGGTGCAGGCGGGTTGGAGTGTTTCGATCCCTATCAGAAAAAGTTCGTTCCGGTCTGACGTGCTGGTTTCGCGGGAAGCACCAGGGTCGTCGATTTGATTTCTTCTGATATACTCCGGGCAAAGAATTTACCCTTTGGAGCATATTATGAAATTGATAAAACGTGCTTTTCTTGGTCTGATCGTTCTTGTGCCGGCGCTGGTCGGCATTGCGTTCCTGCTGCCCTCAAAGGCCGATGTGTCCCGCAGCATCACCATCAACGCCCCGCCCGAGGCGATCTTTCCCTACGTGAACTCGATGCAACAGACCGAGCATTGGTCGCCCTGGCTGCACCGGGACCCCGCGACGAAACTGACCTATTCCGGGCCAGAGTCAGGGGTGGGAAATACTTTGAACTGGAGCTCTGACGACCCGCAGGTCGGCACTGGATCGCAAGAGATCGTGGCGAGCGTTGAGAACCAAAGTGTTCAAACCGCGCTTGATTTCGGTCCGATGGGAACGGCCTCGGCCGCGTTCCTCCTGCAGCCTGACGGCGATCAGACGCAAGTTACATGGGGCTTCGAAACGGAACTCGGTATGAACCCGATGTCTCGTTGGATGGGGGTGATGATGGACCGCTGGCTTGGCCCGGATTATGAGCGCGGACTGATGAACCTCAAGGTGTTGGTGGAAGGGCAGGGGTGACTACCTGAGATCCATCCCCTCTGGCCAATTCAACTCCAGATCCAGCGTGATCGTTTTGGTTTCTGTGGGGGCCAGATCCACCTCCCATTGCAGAATGCCACGCCTGTTGTCTTTGCTTTCTTCATGCGGGCGGGGCTGGGCGCTCCAGGTGATTTCAAGATCATCCTGCTCGGAATAGGGAACCCGATCCAGAAGACGCAGAGGCCAGCTTTGATCCGTTAGGTTTTCGACGCGGATTTCGGTCTTTTCAATATGCTGATTGGATCGGGTGATGATCCCGGCATCGCCACTGCTGCGGTTCAGGACCTGCCGGGACAATGTCAGGCCATGGATCGGTCCAAAGCCCATTTCAACCTCTTGCCTCGGGCCGATTTCCATTGATTCCCCGGCCGAGACAAGAACACCATCGACAAACCAGCGCGCATGGACCGAGGCCGGCAGTTTCTGATCCATCGGGTTGGTGAACCGGGCCGTTCGGTAGGCAGATGTATCGCGCGCAGGCACGCCAAGGGCAAAGATCTCGGCGGTTTGGCTGGTCGAATCCAGTGCGACATCAGTCACCTCGTCACCGGTCGAAACCGAGATCGGCGCGGGTAGAGTATAGGTCACACCCGTCCCCGTGACCGAGGATGTCTGCGGCAGACCTGACACTGTTTCCTCGAAGACAACAGGTGCTTCGACAGCCGGTTCCGCGAGGCTTGCGAAGTTTTGTACGCGTTTCGTGGCGGGTGGCGTTTCATGAATGCTACGGCGCCATGTCGACAACCACGACGCTGCGTTCTGGCCCGTGGGCGCAATGGTTGAGACATGCATCGTAACATCGCGCCAGTTTTCCCCAGTGTCCTGCGAGATCAGGATACTGCGGTCGATCCGAATGGTTGGCTCTTCTTCGGTTGTCAGATGAAACGCGTAGGCTGGTTGCCACTCTGCCGCGTAGGCATCGATATAGGAAACGATCACGTCACCCTGCACGGGTTCCGTGACCTTGACGTCAACGGCGGCGTAGATATGCGCGGTGGCTTCCGGGATCAGCGCGGCCAGTTCGGCTTGCGCGACTTCAAGGTCTGTTTCCAATCGTTCAAGTTGACGTTCGATCTTGCGGGCTTCGATCTCAGCTTCTTGCATCTGCTGTTCGGCCCTGAGGGATTCCTCGGCGATCATGCGCGCAATGTCGCGCAGGTTCTGGGGGTCGGCGGTCAACCCCTCATTCTGTCCAAGATGTCCCAGAAACACGAGCGATTGCTGTGCGGCCTCACCGCGCAAACGCGCCGTTGCGGCTTGGTCGAGGACAGCTGTCATCTGATCCCGAATGGATTGGACCCGATCCTCGGCTTCGCGGATTTCGTCGCTTTTGCGGTCCTGAATCGGCAGGCTGTCATAGCGCCAGATCGAGGCCGTCTGTTCCAGGCCGTCGGTCAGAATCTGGATCGTTTTCAACGCGTTGCTGCCGTTTGTGGGGATACCTTGAATGACAAGACGATGGGTTCCGGCAGGAATGTCGTAAGATCCAGTCCGTATGATTTCAGCGCCCGAGGGGTAAACGGTGACTTCGCTGACCCGTGTGTCGATCAGGAATGTTTCGGCATGCAGCGCGGTTGGCGCCAGCGCCAGCAGGTAAATCAGGGGTTTCATAATCGCTCGCAGAAAATCGGGTTCGTATTCCGGTGAGCGTTGCAGGCGCGGTCGTCTTCCGCAAGTGCAAAGAAAAAGGGCTGCCCGGAAAAGGCAGCCCCTGAAGACGATCAGACTGATCGGAAATCAGCCCTTTTTCAGAACCTCACGGCCCAGAAGTTCAGCAATCTGGACTGCGTTCAGGGCGGCACCCTTGCGCAGGTTGTCCGAGACGCACCACAGGTTGATGCCGTTTTCGACGGTCGAGTCCTGACGGATACGGCTGATGAAGGTTGCGAAATCGCCGACGCATTCGGTGGGCGAGACGTAGCCGCCGGCCTCACGCTTGTCGATCACCATGATGCCCGGCGCTTCGCGCAGGATATCGCGGGCTTCATCCTCGTCGAGGAATTCCTCGAACTCGATGTTCACGGCCTCGGAGTGGCCGACGAACACAGGCACGCGGACGCAGGTGGCCGTGACCTTGATCGACGGATCGACGATCTTCTTGGTCTCGACAACCATCTTCCACTCTTCCTTGGTCGAGCCGTCTTCCATGAAGACGTCGATCTGAGGGATGACGTTGAACGCGATCTGCTTCTGGAACTTCTTCGGCTCAACCTCGTTGATCGGGTTGTAGACGGCCTTGGTCTGCTCCCAAAGCTCGTCCATGCCATCTTTGCCTGCACCGGATACCGACTGGTAGGTCGAAACGACAACGCGTTTGATCTTGGCGCGGTCATGCAGCGGCTTCAGCGCGACGACCATCTGCGCGGTCGAGCAGTTGGGGTTGGCGATGATGTTCTTGTTCTTGTAGTCGTGGATCGCCTGCGGATTGCACTCGGGCACGATCAACGGGATCTCGGGGTCGTAGCGATAGAGCGACGAGTTGTCGATCACCACGCAGCCCGCCGCAGCGGCCTTGGGCGCATAATCCTTGGTCGCGGCAGAGCCCACGGCGAACAGGGCCATATCCCAGCCGGTGAAATCAAAGGTGTCCAGGTCTTTGGTCGTGAGTGTCTTGTCGCCAAATGTCACCTCAGTACCCAGCGAACGACGGCTTGCCAACACGGCAATTTCGTCCACGGGGAACTGGCGTTCCGCCAGGATGTTCAGCATTTCGCGGCCCACATTACCTGTGGCGCCGACGACGACGACGCGATAGCCCATTTCATGTCTCCAAAGTTAAGGACGCGCGTTCATAGCCGCGTTGCCGTCAGGACAAAAGGGCTTTCGCAATGTATTTTGACGAATGACGCTGATTTAAGGCGCTTCACTCGCTCAGCAGGTGCTTGTAGAGGGCCACGAGGGTCTGTGCTTCGCCGTGGATATCGAAATTCTGCTCGACATGTCTACGGGCGGCCTGTCCGGCCTGAGACAGGGAATCACGATTTTCCAGCATTTCTGCCGCTGCATCGGCCAGTGCCGGGATGTCACCGGGGGCCACCACCCGGCCCAGGGATGGGTCGGTCACAATCTCGGAAAACGCACCCACATCGGTTGCAACGACGGGCACGCCGCAGGCCATCGCCTCAAGCGGGGTAAGGCCGAAGCCCTCCCACCGTTGGGGGGCGATGAACAGGTCCAGCACCTGATACCATTCGGCAATCTGGTCGACCGTCACCTCGGGCATAAAGAGGATACGGTCCGACAGGCCCGCCTTGGCAACCTTGTCTTTCAATTCGGCCAGAAAAGTCGTGTGTTTTTCCGTCGCGCGGCCCATGACGATGCCCGAAACGTCCTGGGACCGGGCGCACAGATCAATCATGGCGTCGACGAACGCGTCCGTGCCTTTTTGATGGCGGATGCGGCCGTAGCAGCCAAGCAGCAGGCCATCTGGTAGCCCTAGCTGTGCGCGAAGGGCGGCTTTGTCCTTGGGCGGGGTAAAGTCGTCCAGGTTGATGCCATGCATGATCACCTGTGCGTCCCGGTCCAGATAGCCCGCGGTCTTGCGCGAGGTCGCGACAACCGCGTCCATCTTGTCGACCAGCCACTTCGTATAACCCGTATGCGACCGCTGCGAAGCGCTAGTGAACAGTAGTTTCAGCTTCAATCGGAACACATTGCGCAGGATCAGACCCAGCAGCATCTCGGTATTGCGGCGCGCGTGCCAGACCCGCAGCGTGCGACGAGAAAGGAAGGGCAGGCGGCCCAGCGGGATATGCGGAATGTCAGAGGGCAGCCCCGGCCCGGTGGCGGCGATGTCGATCCGTTGTGCCTGCAAGGGGACCAGCCGCGCAATCGTTGCGGTCACGCCCGAAAGCCTGCGTTTGAGATTTGGGGCAATGACGACGGGGTCTTTCACCGGGCTCTCCTGATCGTTGCGTCAGTCGACGCTATCCCGGCTGAATAGATAGATCACGCATCCAATGGCAAGGGTCACCGCGAAAAAGCCGAATATTGCCGTATAGGGGGCCGTAGGGCTTGCGTCCGCATAGGCGGCGTGAATCTGCCCGGTGGCAAATTGTGCAAGCCCTACCCCGCCGATGCCAAAAAGGTTCAGCAAGGTTACGCCACGCCCGGTCAGATGCGGCGGGATGAAGGCTCGGCCATGGGCCATGATGACTGGAAAGCTCGCGCCCAGAAACCCGATTAGCGATAACATCACGACCGACGCCCAGACAGCGCTGTCGACCCACAGGCACAAAAGCCCAAGCGCGACCGCGCCGAGGACATTGCCGCCGACAATCACCCATTTGCGGGTGCCCAGAAGACGATCCAACGGGCCGTAGACAAAAGTTCCCGCGATCATCGCGGTTCCCATCACCAACGTGGCCGTGCCGATCTGCGTGGTGGTCAGGCTGAACACGTCGTTCAGATATGGCCCCGCCCAAAGCCCGCGCAATGCCGCCGCCGGAGCGTAAGCGACCAGCATCAGAGGCAGGATGAGCCACAAGGCAGGCTCTTTCAGCAGGTCCAGCAGAGATCCTTTGTGGTCGGTCTCGACCTTTTTCGGATCACGCACGCTGAACCAGATACCCAAGGCGATTGCAGCGGACAGAACCGCCAAACCAACCATCGTGGCGCGCCAGCCAATCAGCTCGACGGCAAGTGCCGTTGGGTAGGACGCAACCAGATTGCCAACCGACCCCACGCCCAGCATCAGCGCTGCAAGCGTGGCGAACCGGGCTGGGGGGAATTCGCGCGCAAAGATGAAGTACGAAGCCATCAGAACCGGTGAACAGCCAACACCGATCAGGGCCATCGCGATGCTGACATGCAGCGGGCTGGCGGCGGCGGCAAAAACAAGCGCCCCTCCGGCCCCACCGATCAGCAGCAGGACGGATGCGCTCAGCCTTGGCCCAATCCGGTCCAGCGCCCAGCCGACCGGCAGTTGCATCGCGGCAAAGACCAGAAACCACAGGCCCGAAGCAAAGGCCAGATCCTCGGGCGAGGCCCCGATATCGCGCTCAAGATCAAGGCTGAGAACGGCAAGGAACGCGCGGAAAAACTGGCTCAGGACGTAAGCCAGACACAAAACGATCAAACCTGCCTGCATGAACGGCCCCTTCCTGCGCAAATCCTCGATCCTGATTGGCACGCCGTGGCAAAACGCACAAGCACGTGTACTATGTTGCAAGGGGGAGACAGCGATCACATTCGGGCTAGCTTCATCTGCAATGAGAACCCAGGGGGGACAATGAAAGACCTCCATTCCGATTTTTACGAGTCCCTGCCGCTTTGGCGCGACTTCACCCTTCTGTCGGACCCGGCGCAGTTTGCCTCGGTTCCGGACGATTGGGTTGTAGGTGTTGCCGATATTGTGGATTCGACCGCGCAAATTGCGCAGGGACGGTACAAAACCGTCAACATGGTCGGTGCTGCAGTGATCTCGGCCATGATCAACGCTTTGGAAAACAAGCCTTTTCCTTACGTCTTTGGCGGCGACGGGGCTGGCTTTGCCGTGCCCCCCAGTGCGGCGGATACCGCTTTGGATGGGCTGGCAACCCTGCGGCGCTGGGCCGAAGAGGAGTTCGCAATGCCGTTGCGCGCCGCCCTCGTTCCGGTGGCTGAACTGCGCAAAGCCGGAAAAGACCTGAGGGTGGCGCGGTACGCCCCGTCTGCCGGGGTGGACTATGCCATGTTCTCGGGCGGAGGTCTGGCCTGGGCCGAGGCGCAGATGAAGGCCGGGCGCTACATGGTCGACCCCGCCGCGCCCGATGCCCAACCAAACCTGACCGGTCTGTCCTGCCGCTGGTCCAACAGTCCCGCGCAGCATGGCCAGATCGTCTCGGTCGTGGTGCAGCCGACGGCCCAGGCGACCGAGCGGGATTTTGCGGATCTGGCGCAATCTGTTGTCACCATGGCCGCCGAACTGGATCGTTCGGGTCACCCGGTTCCGGAAAATGGGCCTCCGATGACGTGGCCGCCGCCGGATGTTGGGCTGGATGCCCATGTATCGCGCGCGGGGGGCAATCTGTTTGCGCAAAAGCTGAAACTGCTTGGGCAGAACCTGTTGATCGCCCTGTTGTTTCTGACGGGCAAGCGGTTGGGGCAGTTCGAACCGGGCCACTATCGGCATATGGTCAGCCAAAACGCGGATTACCGCAAATTCGACGATGGCCTGAAGATGACGTTGGACTGTGACCCAGCCACTTTGGGTCGACTCCAGCGCTTGTTGGATGACGCCCGAGGTCGCGGCAAGATCCGCTACGGCCTGCACGTGCAGGATGAGGCGATGATGACCTGTTTTGTCCCCTCTGCCATGCGGGACGATCATGTGCATTTCGTGGATGGGGCTTCGGGTGGATATGCCAAAGCGGCCGAGTTGATGAAAAGTTAGCTTGCGGGATTTGGTTTTATACTGTTGTTTATCAGTATCTTAATGACCTTTCTTTGTAGGGCGACTTGAGGCTTCTCCGATTTTCGGCGATGATTCAGCATGTCCGATCAACTCCCCCTGGTGTCGCGATCCCTGCCTATCGCGTTGTTACGCGCCCGAGAAAGGGTGATGGGCCCCATTCGCAAATTGCTGGTCGATGCCGGGGTGACAGAACAGCAATGGCGCGTGTTACGTCTTCTGAACGAAGAGGGGCCAAGCGAGCCGACGGACATATCGGAACGGGCGTGCCTGTTGTTGCCCAGCCTGACGCGCATTCTGCAAAAGCTGGAAGAAAAGGGCCTGATCAAGCGCCGTTGTCACCTCAAGGATCGGCGACGTCAGATTGTCGAGATCACCGCCAAGGGCGAACGGATCATTCAGGACAACCTGACAGGTATTGTTCAGCAGGCCGATCGCATGCGCGCGCATCTTGGCCCCGAAAAGCACGAAACGCTTCTGGATATCCTGAATGAGCTGAAAGACTTCGAAGAGTGATCGTTGTTTAAAACCCCGCCGGAGAAGGTAGGGGGAACTCTCCGGCGGGGTGGCCAGACCCGGGTTGGATTCTGTGCCTGGCCCAAGGCCGTTGCGTGTCGTCTTACCCGACGGCCCGGCCCACGTGTCGGAGGGTGCGTCAGCCCTGAAACAGGGTCTAACACGGGCAAATATCCCAGGGGGATGGGAGTCTTCGCCTGTCGTCTCCGATACGTTCACGTCCCAATGCCGACATGTTGAGGCGCCCGCAAGGGGTATTTTCGCGTCATCTACGTCGTATTGATCTTTCCGGCAGAATTCCTGCGCCGGGCAGGCGATGGGGTCTGTATCACGTCTGAAATCTACGCGGTGAATTAGTGTGATATTGCCTGTTTCCAAGGGTTTTGTGCGACCGAATACAACGCTGCGGGAATTGGGCAACTTTACGCCTGATCACGCGACCGGTGTCGGCATGAAGCGGCGCATTGCTACGGGTTGCCTGTTGCGTGGCAGACGATAAGCTACCCGGCGCAACATTTAGGGGATCGTCATGCCGCATCTGTTTTCTTTGCCCGAACCGGTCTCGATCCCCGTGGTTGGTGAAGGGGTAACCTATCCCATCGGCCGTATTTTCTGCGTCGGGCGCAACTATGCGGCGCATGCCGCCGAAATGGGTCACGAAGTAGATCGCGAGGCGCCGTTCTATTTCACCAAATCGCCCGCAAACGCCATTCTGACCGGAGCCAGAGTGCCGTACCCGCCGGGCACCGAAAACTACCATCATGAAATGGAGCTGGCCGTCGCCATCGGACGCCCGGTATTTCGCGCCTCCAGCGCCGAAGCCTGGGCAGCGGTCTATGGCTATGGCTGCGCGCTGGATATGACCCGTCGCGATCTTCAGATCCGCGAACGCAACAAGCAGCGCCCCTGGGATCTGGGCAAGGACGTGGAGAACGGCGCTGTCTTTGCGCCTTTGACCCGCGCGACTGAGTGGTCCCCCGAAGACAGCAAGCGAATTCACCTGAGCGTCAATGCCGAAATCCGGCAGGACGCGACATTGCACGAGTTGATCTGGAAAATTGATGAGATCATCTGCCACCTGTCCGGGTTTTATCATCTGCGCCCCGGAGATATGATCCTGACGGGCACCCCTGCCGGGGTAGGTCCGGTTGGTGCCGGGGATGAGATTGCAGGTGGCATTGATGGGTTGGAGCCCATTCATCTGACCTTAACGGATGCGCAATAGGCTCTATTTAGGCGTTTTCAGCCAATCCTCGGCAAATTCAACCGTATCGAGGCCGGTAAACCGGCGAACCCTGTCCAGCTCGGATTGTAGCCGGCGGGTGCGTGCGCCCGACCAGCGTATCGCGCGCTCCGGCCACAGGGCTTTGACGCGCAGGACGCCGTCGTCCCGATGGGCTTTCATGTCGATCCGACCAATCAGCTTGTCCCCTTCCAGCAGCGGGAAAACATAGTAGCCGTAGGTCCGCTTGGGCTCGGGCACGAAGACCTCGATCCGGTAGTGAAAGCCAAACAGCCGCTCGGCTCGGTTCCGGTCACGCAGCATCGGATCAAACGGGCTGAGAACCCGGATGCGGCCTGTTGGTACGGGCAGATCTTTCAGACCATCGGTCAGATCGGGGCGGGCAAACAGCTTACGCAGGCGCCCATCGACACAAGTGACCTCGACCTCCTCCAATGCGCCTGATTGCAACCCTCGGGCGCACCATGTCTTAGCCTCAGTCGCGCTGACGGTATCCCAGAACGCGGCCAGCTCACCCGATGTGGCAAAGCCAAGCCGATCCAGCGCCGCATTGCACAGCCAATCAACCGTCGCCTCGGCATCACAGGGTTGCTGACCGGGGCAGAGATCCGCGTCGATCACTCGTTCAGTCAGATCATAGCGTTTCTGGAACCCCTCACGCCCGACAACAGTCAGCGCGCCAGAGCGCCACAGATATTCAAGCGCAGTCTTGGACGGGTGCCAATCCCACCACCCGCCAGAGCCCTTCTTTTCATCCTTCCCCACGTCGGACGAGGATACCGGCCCATGATTGCGGATGTGGTTCAGCACAGTCTCGAACTGCTGTTCGAACCCATCCCGACGCCAGTTTTTGTACCGCGATTTCAGCAGATCCGCATCGCGTTGAAAGCGCAGATGCCAATGGGCGTAATACTCCATCGGAATAACCGCAGCATCGTGGGTCCAGTGTTCAAACAGCGCCCGGTCACGTTCGTACAAACGCTTGAGGTTACCGCTGCGATAGCTGGGCCTGCGCGAGAACAGAATCATGTCATGCGCGCGCGCCACCGTGTTGATGCTGTCGAGTTGAACGAAGCCCAGCCTCTGGACCAGATCCAGCAGATCGGCGCCTTTAGAGCCACCCGAAGGAGATTCGGCCAACGCGTGACGATCCATGAAGATCGCCCGCGCCGTGCGATTGTCCAGCCGTTTCAGCGCCACGATATCAGCGCCGCTTCAGTGTATCCCCAAAGTTGACCTTGGGGGTCAGAGTCACGCGGGTCTCGATCTCGGCATTCGGATCGTCAAGCTGCGCGGCGATGATCTTGGCCGCTTGCTGTCCGATCTCAAGTCGGCAGGCATCCATCGTCGCCAGTTTACGGGGCAGGCCTTGCAGAAGTTCGACATTGTTGAATCCCGCCAAGCCAATCTGGCCGGGAATGTCGATGCCCTGCTCTAGCAAATACAACAGTCCACCTGCGCCGATCATATCATTGGAATAATACAGAAAATCCAGATCGGGCGAGCGGTCCAACATGGCCTGCGTCATCTCACGCCCCTTGGCCAGAGCCGAGCCGCCGGAATAGAATTCCCGATCTTCAATCTCGATCCCGTGCTTGCCCATGACCTCGGTGAAGCCTTCGAACCGTTTCCGCGCCCGGTGGTCCAGCGGCATCTTGGTACCCATGAAGCCGATATGTTCATAGCCCGCTTTCAGAATCGCCTGCGCCATCTCGCGCCCCGCGCGGCGATGTGAAATCCCGACCATCGCATCAACCGGTTTGCCATCGGTATCCATGATCTCAACGACTGGAATTCCGGCCGAATCCAGCATCGCCCGCGCTGCGTCTGTATGCTCGAGCCCGGCAATGATCACACCTGATGGCCGCCACGAGAGCATCTCATACAGCACCTTTTCCTCTTTCTCGGGCAGGTAGTCGGTCACCCCGACCACAGGCTGCAGATCGGTGTCTTCCAGCACCTGATTGATGCCGGTCAGAACCTCGGGAAAGACCATGTTGGACAGGGATGGAATGATCACCGCGACCAGGTTGACCCGGCTTGAGGCCAGCGCGCCCGCGATCTTGTTGGGCACATAGCCCAGTTCTTTCGCGGCGGCCAAAACGCGGGTGCGCGTTGCGTCCGACACATCGCCCCGATTGCGCAGGACCCGGCTGACCGTCATCTCGGACACCCCGGAGGCCTCAGAGACATCGCGAAGCGTAAGCGGGCGTTTTGTTTCTGTGTTCACTGAGGGCACCTGCGTTGTTGTTTTGTCCGATGCTAGCGTAAACAGCGTAGGGTTTACAACTGTTCAGCAAACCTCATGACAAGCCGAAAAAACACAGGTAGAGAGGGCTTTGCACGGCCCCGTGGCTCAACTGGATAGAGCAGCCCCCTCCTAAGGGGCAGGTTGCAGGTTCGAATCCTGCCGGGGTCGCCAGCAACAACAAAGTCGCGTTAAATAACTGTAATTAAATAATTAATATTGGGTGAGTATTTGTACCACCACACACGCTTACCACACACGTCCACCACACACATAAGCAACCGGGCGTGTCCTCTACCAGCTCTTTGGCCGACGTTGAGGTTTCTTGATGCTCATTCGAGCAGGGGAATATCTCAATAGGGCAGCCTTCGTATCGCTATTTTTGTGGCCCGAGGGGATGGGTATTGAGGCCCACCATTGAGATACAGAGGAACAGTTTTGCGCGTGTCGCTGCGGCTTGGCTGGTTGTCCTGCCAGACGGCGCCATATCCCTTCAGTTGAACCACAAATACCTCGGCGTCTCATCAACTTCAAAACGACGCCCAGCGCTTCAGGATCGAGGCACGACGCCTGAACGGTCCCTATGCTCTCTAAAAACACAAGTCTTATTCAGAACCAGCCAGCAGCCTCGCCGAGCGCTAAGACAAACATGCCAAGGGTCGAAAAAGAGGCTATGCCAGCAAGCCACAGTTCTTTCGAACCCAGTCGAACAACGCTGCGAGTTGCGATCTCTTTGCCATCCCAGAAGAGCGTGTTGTCCATCGCATGGACACCAAGCAGCGACAACGTATCAAGGCCGATAGAATAGACCTCTTCGGGCCAATCGTCGGGCCGTTCGCCTGTACCTGCGTATTTTCGGATTTCGTCAAAATCAGTCGACATTCGATACCTCCAAATTATTAGGCGAAATTGAAGTGCCGCAGAGTAGGGGCCAATACGCAGCTTCAGTTGAAAAGAGAACAGTTCCTCGACACCACTCGATCACAGCGAACCTGCAGGCGCGGTGAACGAAGAGAATCCGGTCTCTCAGAAACCGCAATCGACTGGCATAATGCGCTGCACGGGCCCTTGATAAAGTGAGTCAGGCGGGCAAACCAGCTTTCCGCAGACCCGTTGTCAGGACTTCGAAGTCTTCCGGTCGGCGCCACATGCTTTTGAATCCGCGCGCAAGACACGAGATGTTCTCTTCGGTCACCTCAATGCCCCGGCTACCAAACTCATCTCGACGTTCCGCGACAAAATCCTGCAAGGCTGTCGCCGCCTCCGATTGCCTGCCAAGATGCGCATAGGAGGCGGCCACGAAAGCCGCAGCCAAAGAGTTAAGCCGTGCCTCCCCAATCAACAAGCCGAGTGCAGCATCGAAGTTTCGGCAGAAGAATTCGACCTGGCCCATAATCCAGTCAATGGCAGGTGGGTGCAATGGATCCAACCGTATCGCCTCTGAGACCACTTCGCGCGCCTTTTCATGACGTCCGAGCAATAGAAACCCGTAACCACACCAAGCCATAGATTCAGCTTCGTTTTCGATCAGAGAAATTGTCTTTTCGAACTGTGTGTCGGCTTCGTCCCAAAGCCTTGCACAAAGATAGGCAAACCCCAACTGGTCTTGAATGTAGGGGTCCCGGTTGTCCAGCGCCGCGCCCTTGCGCGCAATATGCAGCGCGTGGTCAGGAGCGTCCGGGTCAGCCAGTCCCAGCCAGAGGTCAATGACATAGGTGTCAGAGAGGTACATGTACGATCGAGCGATGGACGGATCCAGTGTCACCGCGCGCTCCAGCAAAGCCCGCGCTTTGGCCGTATCTCTGGCATTCAGGCCGTCGCGGAGCGCCTTGCTTCTCAGCATCAGTTCATAGGCCTTCATCTCATCTGCCGGTTTCTGCGCTGAGCGGTCGACGAAGTCATGCTGCACACGGCCTGGGAGGACCGCTACGATGCTGCGGGTGACCTCATCCTGAACGGATAGGATGTCTTCCAATTCGCGGTCAAAGCGTTCCGACCACAACTGCGCCCCACCAGCGGCTTCGGCGAGTTGCACTGAAATCCTAACCCGACTTCCAGCCTTACGAACGCTTCCTTCCACAAGATAGTCGGCGCCCAACGCCTCGGCAATTTCCGCAGGATCTTTGTCTTGTGCTCGGAACCGAAAAGACGCGTTTCTGGAAATGACCTGAAGCGTACGGAAGCGCGACAATCCAGTAATAATGTCTTCCGCGATTCCATCGCTAAAAAACGTCTGCTCGGGGTCGTCGCTCATGCTGTGCAGAGGAAGAACAGCTATAGTCGCCTTGCGTGTTGTTATTCGCTGCGGCGGTTCGGGTTGAGTTTGCCTTTCTCCCCCAATGCGCCACGCGCGTACCGGTTCTACAACGTTTTTAATAGAGTGCGTTCCAGCGTCCTTCCATAGCACCGGAACACGGTTACCGACAACGCGATAGACTGCGTCGGACACGAGCACACCTCCGGGTGGCGCCAGCTGCTCTAGACGCGACGCAAGGTTAACGCCAGACCCAAAGATATCTCCATCTTGCATGATAATATCGCCAAGATTGATGCCGATCCGGAACTGTATCGGATCTGGTGTTTTTGCCGGTGTCTGTTGCCACTCGACCGCACAGGCCACCGCATCGGCAGCGCTACTGAAACTTGCCAGAAGACCATCGCCCATGAGTTTGACGATGTGCCCACGGTGACGATCGATTAGCGGTGTTACTGTGCCATCAAAATAGGCGGAAAAAGCGGAAAGAGTGCCAGCTTCGTCCTGTTCCATCCTACTTGTGTAGCCGACCATGTCAGCTGCCAGAATTGCTGCAAGTTGGCGCTCCACACTGTTCCTCCCACCCCTGCATATCGGTCGCAGAGCAACATAACCATGCAAAACTGACAAACCGGCCTCGTTGGGGCTGGTTCTGCTGTCGCGTCACGAACAGACCTTTGCGCAGCAGAAACGAAAGCTCACTTTGTCCACGACTTGTAGTTTCGCCGCTCAATCTATGCTGCGCGCTGCACCAATGATCGCTTCTCTCGCTGCGAGACGGCATGGCGGTCTTCGCTTGCGCGGCATTTTTTTCGCTGCAAGCACATGCAGCGAAAAATTCAAATTCACAGTTTGGGCTCTCTCCCACCTTTCTTTGCGGCTCGCATAGACTGGCGGTCAGAGCCCTTGCCAGACCTTCACCGCCATATTTTACTTTGCTAGCGCAGAGAGCCGCGAACGGCGTAATCCGGACATTCAATTCCACCAAGTGAATTGGAAAGGCGCGGACAAAGCCGCCGCTAGTACTATCAGTGCAAGCGGCGGCTTCGAGTACGTTGCGACTCAGGCGAGAGTCACCCTTGGTGAAACACACTTGATTTTCTATCTACTTATGATCCGTGTCCGCCCCGAGACGCGAATTCCTTCGCCGTGAGCAGAGCTGATACATGCTTTCAGCATTGATCTCGCGCCCATGTCCTCGCCCTGAACGATGTCGATTTCACCGCCGTGGGGCCATCCGATGTCGCGAAGATAGCCAGACAGTGCCGCTGCCGCGGCCCCCGTCGCCGGGTCTTCGTTGACGCCACCGATCGCAAACGCATTGCGGCTGTGAAACCGGCGTGGCGTTTCCGCCCATAGCAGACTGATTGTGGTCAGATCATACTGCCGCATGAGCCGTGCGCCTTCGGCCAAGTCGTAGGATATTTCGGAAAGCGTCAACCTGTCGCCTAGCGCCAGAATGAGATGGTTGTTCCCGGCATTGGCAACCGCAGGTGGAAGAGCGGGGTCAAGGTCAGCGACCGTGAGATCAAACAGGTCAAGCGCGGACGTCAACAGGACCTGGTCTGCCGCCGCGCTATGGGTCGGGGGGGACGTCAGGGTTGTGCTGCCACTCTCGTTCGTCTCAACGCTGATGCGTCCTGAGTTGAGGTCGAGCTGAAACAGCCCATGGCCATTGCGCTCAGCTAAAACACTGCCCAGAGCAATGGTGGCGTGTCCACAGAAAGCCACCTCTTCCTCTGGCGAGAAAAACCGCACCCGCCACCCATCGTCCTGGGGAGCGGCAAAGACGGTTTCGGAATATCCAATCTCTGTTGCGATGCGTTGCATCTCGGACTCGGAGGGAAGCACTTCGCCGACGACGACACCTGCGGGGTTGCCGCCATTGTTGCCATCCGAAAAGGCAGCGATGCGAAGAACGGGTCGATTGGGTTCAATTTTCATGGTCAAAATCCTTTTTCTGCTGTCGTGGGACTGGAACGGATCGGCGACGGGGTCTGAAGCCTTCGCGGCCTGCGTCCGTTGAGCCCCAGTGGTGATGCCCACCGGGGCCCGATGTGGTCATTCGGTTATGCGCGCCAGAAAGTCCTGCATCTCGGCCGCAATCACATCGCCATATTCCTCAAGCGCGAAGTGCCCGGTATCAAGCAAATGGAATTCCACGTCCTTCAGATCGGCCTTATAGGGGTACGCTCCGTCAGCCGGGAAGATATGATCGTTCTTTCCCCAGACGATCAGCGTCGGCGGCTGGTGTTCCCGGAACAGGGCTTGCCACTTGGGATACTCGGCGACATTGGTGCCGTAATCCAGAAACATCTCAAGTTGCACGTCCTGGTTGCCTGGACGGTCGAGCAGATACTGCACGTGCCAGAAATTGTCAGGGCTCACCGTTGAGACGTCACCAACACCGTGGGTGAATTGCCATTTGGTGGCGTCGAGCGTCAGAAAGCCACGCAACGCGTCACCGTTCTCAGAACTGGGGTCAGCCCAGTAAGCTTTGATCGGATCCCAGAATTCGCGCAGACCCTCGTCATAGGCATTGCCGTTCTGGATGACAAAACCGGTGACCCGTTCGGGATGCTCGGCGAACATACGAAACCCGATTGGCGCGCCGTAATCCATCAAATAGACGGAGTAGTCATCGACACCTATTTCGTCGATCAACCGTGTTACTGTTTCCGCAGTATTGGCGAAGCTATAGTCATACGTTTCGGCAGGCGGCATGTCCGATGCGCCGAAACCAAGATAGTCCGGGGCAATGATGTGATAATCCTCGGCCAGGACCGGGATCAATTCGCGGAACATGTGCGAGGAGGTGGGAAAGCCGTGCAGCAGCAGGACCGTCGGGTTTGATGGATCACCAGCCTCGCGATATGCGATGGTTTGCCCGTCGATCTCCATCGACTTCATGTCGACAACAAAGGGGCTCTGGGCTGCGGAGGCGTTATTCGGCAGGGTTACCGGCAAAAGCGTGGTGCTGGCAAACAGTGCGGCGAGGATGGATGTGTGCATACGTTTCTTCATTGTTCCGGTCCTTTCAGGATTGGGTTGGTGAGCCCGAAGCGCTGGATGTACGCAGGGCGCGGGTTTCGGCCCTCAGGGCCTCGTTCTCACGGCGCAATGCCGCGATCTCTTGATGTGCCTCATCAATGGTAAAGCGACGCGGAATGTGGCTTGGGCAATTCCAGTCGAATGCCTCGACTGTGATCAGGACGGCGCGTTCGGGACGCGCCGGGTAGTTTCGGTCGTGCAACTGGCTTAGAATTTCGGGATTGTCGGCGCCTTCGATCAGGTGCGCCCGGCCCCAGAGTTTCAAACGGCGGCGGTTGGGATAGTCCATCAGGATCATTGAAAGACGATCGTTGCCCGACAGGTTGCCGGCGCTGATGTACTGGCGGTTTCCCCGGAAGTCGGCGTAGGCCAACGCTCTGGATGACAGCACCTTCAGAAATCCGGTCGGGCCGCCGCGGAACTGGACATAGGGCCACCCGGTCTGGGATACAGAAGCCTGGTAAAACCCATCGCGTGCGCCGATGAAGCTGACCTCTTCCGGTCCAAGCTCTTCTGAGCTTGCAAAGTCGTTGCTGAGGAATTTTCCGTACCCTTCAGCGGACCCCATCCGCGATTGCTGCGCGCGGACGTCAGGCGTAAAGGCAATGGTCGCAAAGGCCCGTGCCATGGCGTTTTCCTTTCGGACAATCATTAGTTTCTTTGCATCGAGGTGCCTGGTAAGGCTCTCTGTGGCCCTAATTTGTGAAAGGTTGGGCGATTTGACAAACGACGTTGTCTATCGCAGGCTTAGAAAAAGTTAGCCAACGATATGAACCGCAAAAACTACCCTCTGAACGCACTTCGCGCGTTCGAAGCATCGGCACGACATCTCAGCTTTGTTGCCGCAGCCGAAGAATTGTCCGTGACACCCGCTGCCATCAGCCATCAGGTCAAGAAGCTGGAAGACTATCTCGGCGTTCCGCTGTTTCGACGACGGACGAGAGGTCTGGTTCTTGTCGAGGCAGGGCAGCTATTGGCCAAGGAACTTCATTCTGTGTTTCTGACCCTCGATCAGGCCATGGAGAATGTGATGGAGACGGACAAGGGTGGATCTTTGGCGCTGACCGTGGCGCCAACATTCGCCGCAATGTGGCTGATCCCGAGGCTACAAAAGTTTTACGCGCAACACCCAGACATTGACGTGCTTGTTTCGACCAGCCTGGGCCTCGTGGATTTTCAGCGAGATGACTTTGACGCAGCCATCAGGCTTGGGAACGGGCAATGGCCAGGACTAGAAGCGATCAAGCTGTTCGACGAGTCGGTGATCCCGATGTGCAGTCCGCGTCTGCTCGAAGGACAAAACGCCATCAAAACGCCTTCTGATCTCAGGAACCACGTTCTGTTGCACAACCAATCGATGGATTTTGACCCCAATGCCCCGACCTGGCAGACTTGGCTTGACGCAAGCGGCACACAGGGTGTCGATGCCTCGCGCGGCATGCAATTCAGTCTACCGGATCATGGACTTCAAGCCGCGATCGACGGTGCAGGCGTCGTTCTGGGTTGGCGGTTTCTTTCTGCAAAAGATGTTCGGGCAGGTCGCGTGGTCGAGCTTTTCGACTTGGCCATACCTCTTGGGTCAACATTCTACCTCGTCTATCCAGAGGCCCATTCGCGGCGACCCAACATTGCTGCCCTTCGCAATTGGATTCTAGGAGAGCTCAAGGACCCCTAAATGGAACGCTTGGTATGTGCTTTTGGCTCACACCCCCTTTTCTCTGCGGCTCGACGCTTGTAGCTGATGGACGATGAATTCATCGGTGCGATCTACGACTAATTCCAAACGCGAACAAACGATCGAGGGTTAGCGTGACAACACCTTTGCCCGAGCTTTGTTGGAGAAACCCGGGCAAAGCTATGTCAAAGCGACAAGGTTCTGACGCGGTCGCGTAGTTGGAATTTCTGGATCTTGCCGGTTGAGGTTTTGGGAAGCGTCTCGAATATAACCGCTTTTGGGGCTTTGAAACCGGCTAGGTGATCGCGACAAAAGGCGATGATATCCTCGGCGGATGCCTCGGCCTCGTCGCGCAATTCGACAAAGGCGCAGGGGACCTCGCCCCATTTTTCATGCGGCATTGCGACCACGGCGGCGGCCTGAACCGCGTCATGGCGGTACAGCACCGCTTCGACCTCGACGGACGAGATGTTTTCGCCGCCCGAGATGATCACATCCTTCAGCCGGTCGCGGATCTGGATGTAGCCATTCTCATGCATCACCGCTCCGTCGCCGGACCAGAACCAGCCGTCCTCGAAGGCGTTCGAGGTCGCCTCGGCGTCTTTGTAATACCCGGCCATGACCGTGTTGCCCCGGATCGCGATTTCACCTTGCGTGGCTCCGTCACGCTGTACTGGTGCGCCGCTGTCGCGGTCGATCACGGTGACCTCTTCGACCATCGGGAAGGCAATGCCTTGTTGCGCTTGCAATTCAGCCTGCTCTGCAGGGCTAAGATCGTTCCACTCCTCCTGCCAGAGGCATTGCGAGATGTGGCCGTAAGTCTCGGTCAGACCATAGACCTGCATGACATCAAGCCCCATCGCGCGAGTCTTCTCCAAAACCGAAGGGGGTGGAGGTGCGCCGGCGGTCAGCACTCGGATCGCGGGGTCAAAGGGGGCGGCGTCGCTTTCGGCCTCAGTCAGCATTTGCAACACAATGGGGGCGGCACCGAAATGAGTCACACCATGGGTACGGATTGCGTCCAGAATTCGGTCTGCGGCGGGGATGCGTGTGAAGACAATCGTTCCTCCAAGCATCGCCATTAGCCACGGATGGCCCCAGCCGTTGCAGTGGAACATCGGCACGACGGACAGGTAGACCGGATAGGGCGGCATTTGCCATGCTGTGCCCGTACCCAACGCCATCAGGTACGCGCCACGGTGGTGATAGACCACGCCCTTGGGACGGCCAGAGGTGCCCGAGGTGTAGTTCAGCGCAATCGCGTCCCACTCATCATCGGGCAGATCGACTGGCAGGGGCGGGGCTGTGGTCAGCGCCTCATAGGTCTGGCCTCCGAGGCTTTCACCAATGGCGGCGGGATCGGCGATTTCGACCACAGGTATTGTGCGACCCAGCAGATCAAAGGCTTTGGACAGAAGCGGCACCAGTTCCCGGTCCACGATCACCAGCTTGGTGTCCGCATGGTCCAGGATATAGGCGATGGTTTCGGGCTCGAGCCGGGTGTTGAGCGTATTCAGCACCCCTCCGGTCAGTGGCAGCGCGAAATGCAGCTCAAACAGTTCCGGGATGTTCGGGCTGAGGACCGAGACCGTATCCCCTTTTTGCACGCCAAGCGCGGCTAACCCGCTGGCCACTGCGCGAATGCGGGCGGCGGTTTCCGCCCAGCTTCGTCGGATGTCACCATAGATAACGGCTGTGCGCGCGCCGTGCAGAGTTTCGGCCCGGCGCAGGAAGGACAAGGGCGACAAAGGCACGTGATTGGCCCGTGTCTTCTGTAAGGCTTCGAAATGGTGACGCATCCGGGTCCTGCCTGTCTTAGCTGTTGGGCCGCACGCGGGCGGCGGTTTTGTTGGCAAAAGCTTCCAGCCGTTCGCGGGCGGCGGGCTGGGTGTTGACTACGCCGCCGACCACGGCTTCGGCATAAGCGGCATCCATGCCGGACATGTTATTCAAATGGCTGATCGCCGAACAGATTGCAAAATTGGTCAAGGGCAGATTCTGTGCGATTTGTTCCGCCAGTTCCATTGCCTTGGCCATGCTGCCACCGTCTTCGGTGATGTACTGAGCCAGGCCCAGATCGACGGCCTCTTGCCCCTGATAGACGCGGCCTGTCAGGATCATGTCGATCATGCGGTATTTGCCGATCATGTCCGAGACGCGGATGGTTGCGCCTCCGCCTGTGAAAATCCCGCGCTGACCCTCGGGCAAAGCGAAATAGGTGCCGGGGTCGATGACGCGGATATGGGCGGCGCTGGCAAGCTCCAGCCCTCCGCCAACCACCGCGCCTTTCAGGGCGGCGATGATCGGAACACCACCATATTCCATCTTGTTGAACGCCTCATGCCAGCGCAGGCAGACATGCATGAAGTCATCCGGGCTGCGGTCGGCTTTCCAGTGTTCAACCAGATCCAGGCCTGCGCAGAAGTGATCGCCTTCGCCGGTCAGCACCACCGCCCGCACGCCGGCCATACGTGCGCCGCTGAAAAAGCGGATCAGTTCCTCAATCGTTGCCACGTCCAATGCATTGCGCTTGGTCGGGCGGTTCAGGGTCACGACATAGAGGCCGTTGTCACGCTCGGAAATCGCGAGGTTCTCATAGGTGGCGGGGTTCACGACATCATTCATGTTGCGGATCCTTTTAAAGGCGTTATTCGGGGAAGGCCGCGTCAAGCAGGCTGCGCGCGCCGTGCAGGATGCGGGTGTGTTCGGCACTGCATTCGGGCAAGATGTGCTGGGCAAAGAACAGCGCAGTGGCGATCTTCTGGGTCATGAACTGCGTGTTCTGCCCATCGTTCAACGCAGCCTGCGCCGGGGTGACAGCTTTTGCCAGTTTCCAACCCGCCGCAAGCGTACCTGCCAGCATTAGGAACGGGACCGAGCCCGCAAACGCGGCATCGATATCTTTGCGGCTGTTTTCCAATAACCATTCCAACGCGGCTTCGAAAGCGCCGCGTGCCTGCGCGAGGCTTGCGCCGATGGCTTTCGCGGTGGCATCGCCTTCTGCAAGCTCGGCCTCGGTCGCTGCGATACGGGCAGCGAACCGGCGGGCGGTCTCGCCCCCGTCGCGCATGACCTTGCGACCCAGAAGGTCGTTGGCCTGAATGGCGGTGGTGCCCTCGTAAATCGGCAGAATGCGAGCGTCGCGATAGTGCTGAGCGGCGCCGGTTTCTTCGATGAAGCCCATGCCGCCGTGGATTTGAACGCCCAGCGAGGCGACTTCGACCGCGCGTTCCGAGCAGAAGCCCTTGACCAGCGGAACCATGAACTCGGCCAGAGCGGCCATGGCGGGGTCATCCTGATGATGTGCAATGTCCAGCAGTCCGGCCGTGGCTGCCGCCATGGCCCGCCCGCCTTCGGTGAGGCTGCGCATCCGCATCAACATGCGGCGCACGTCAGGGTGTTCGATGATCGCCACCGCCTCCTTGACCTGACCACTCACGGGGCGGCTCTGGACCCGGTCCCGCGCGTAAGCCAAGGCGCGCTGATAGGCGCGTTCTGATGTCGCGATGCCCTGAACACCAACGGAAAAGCGCGCGGCGTTCATCATGATGAACATATATTCCAGCCCGCGGTTTTCGTCACCGATCAGAAAGCCCGTGGCGTCTTTGTATTCCAGCACCGCCGTCGGGCTGGCGCGCACGCCCAGCTTGTGTTCGATGCTGACACAGTTCACTGAATTCTCAGCCCCGACCGAGCCATCCTCTGCCACCATCTTCTGCGGGACGATGAACAGGCTCAGCCCCTTCGGTCCGGCTGGCGCGTCAGGCGTGCGGGCCAGAACCAGATGGATGATGTTCTCGGTCAGGTCATGCGCGCCATATGTGATGAAAATTTTGGTGCCGGACACACCATAGCTACCATCTTCGCGCTGCACCGCCTTGGTCGAGACACGACCCAGATCGCTGCCCGCCTGCGGTTCGGTCAGGTTCATCGTGCCCGACCAGCGCCCAGCAATCAAAGGCTCTAAATAGGTAGCTTTCTGCGCGTCCGAGCCTGTCAGCAGCAGTGCCTCGATCGCGCCGTCAGTCAGCAGGGGGCACAGGCCAAAGCTCATGTCGGCAGCATTCAGCATCTCGACCGCCGCTGCGCCAACCGTTCGCGGCAGGCCCATGCCTCCGAACTCAGGAGGGTGGGTGAGGGCTTGCCAGCCCATCTCAACAAATTGCGCATAGGCCTGCGCGTCCCCTTCGGGCATCGTCACGCGGCCGTTGTCAAACTGTGCGCCCAACGTGTCGCCGATATGGGACAAGGGCGCGATCTGTTCGCTGCAGAAACGGGCATAGCCTTCTAGCGCAGCGCCGATATCGGTCAGTTCGAAGTCCGAGTATGCGTCCAGCGCGGACACTGTTTCCCAATGGGACAGGTGTTCGATACAGAACATCAAATCCTGTACGGGCGGCTGATAGGACATGCCAGATTCCCCCAAGGGCAATTGTGGTTTCACGTCATTTATCTACCGAATAGCTTGCCGAAAAGCTCATATATTGCCAAGTTAATATCCGATATTGCCAAATCGGGGCTGCCATGGCCAGCAATGACCCACCTTCACTCACAACTGTTTCAGTTGGTTTTATCCAGGATTGGCTGGAGGCGCTGAGGGCGTGTTGCAGCGCTGATCAGATGCAGGTCCTGCTGAAGCGCTCGGGCCTCGAAACCAGCGCTTTAGAGCCTTCGCAGCGTGTCACACTTAAGGAAATCGCCCGCCTGTACCAGCTTGCCGCGCCTGAGACCGGGGATGAGATGATGGGCCTCTGGAGCCGTCCCATTCGGCCACGTGCCCTACAGCATCTTGTGACCGTTCTGCGCGAAGCAAGCAGCCTGACCTCGGCACTGTATCGTTTCTCGACATTTTGGAACTTGTTGCTGGATGATTTCCACCTGAACCTGCGCACCGGGCCGGACGTGGCTGAACTTTCGCTCGTGCCGTATCGGCCAGATACAGCACCCCAGCGCTTTGGCCATATGCTGATCCTGAAGCTTGCGCATGGGCTGCTGTCATGGCTGAGCGGATCGGAAACGCCGGTAAAGGCCGTTCGCTTTGCCTTTGCGCGGCCCGGTTTTGCGGCGGACTATGCGGTCGTCTTCCCCTGCGCGGTCATGTTCGATGCCTCGCAGACAAGCATCCTGCTCGACCCGCGCCGCTTTGACCGCCCGATCACGCGCAGCCCGGCTGAGGCCTCCCTGTTTCTGGAGCGCGCGCCGATGGACTGGATTTTCACCAACTCGCGCGTGCATACGAACAGCCTGCAGGTACGTGCGTTCCTTTACCAGTCATCGTGGAAAAGCAGCCAGCTGCCCGACGCGGCCCTGGCCTTGAATATGACGCCCCGGACGCTGAACCGGCGTCTCAAGGACGAGGGCACCTCGTTTCAGGACATCAAGGATGCCCTGCGGCGCGATATCGCAATCCGGGCCTTGCAACAAAGCGGCGACAGTATCGAACAGATTGCCTTTGATACGGGGTTCTCGGCCCCGGCGAATTTTCACCGCGCATTCCGGAAGTGGACCAACCGCAGCCCGGGTTCGTATCGCGCACAGGATCACGCAGTCTGAATGCAGCGACGCTTGCATATCGCTGTCATATTGAGCCTCTATGGGTGGCCGGGCCGCAATGGTTCGGAGTGTCTGTCCAAGGGCAGGCATTTGCATAAGGGGAAATGAATGCCATCGGATAAGAATACCGGCATCGGCTTTATCGAAAACCGGCCGTTTGATGAGATCAATGTCGGTGACACGGCTGAGCTATCCCGGACCCTGACTGCGCAGGATATCGACGCCTTTGCGGCGGTTTCAGGAGATGTGAACCCGGCCCATGTGGATGAGGCCTTCGCCCAGGAGGACGTCTTTCACAAGGTGGTCGCGCATGGCATGTGGGGCGGCGCGCTGATTTCCAATGTGTTGGGCACGCAATTGCCGGGGCCGGGAACGATTTATCTGGATCAGACCCTGAAATTCCTCAAACCCGTTGGCATCGGCGATACGGTCACTGTGCGCGTCACTGTGAGTGAAAAGCGGCCCGAGAAGAACCACGTCGTTCTCGATTGCCTCTGTACAACTGGCGATGGCAAGCCTGTCATCACCGGACAGGCCGTTGTGATTGCGCCGGACAAAAAGGTCAAAAGGCCGCGAATGGCGATGCCGGATCTGGTTTTGCACCACCGGGGCGCCTCGTATGACCGATTGCTGAGCGCGGCTCAGAAAATGGACCCATTGCCAACCGCTGTGGTCCATCCCTGTGATGCAAGCGCGCTGGAGGGAGCGCTCTCGGCCCGTGACTTGGGTTTGTTAGAGCCTGTTTTGGTCGGTCCGCGTAGCCGGATCCAACATGCGGCGGACGCGGCCGGGTTGGATATCAGCGGGCTCAAGATCATTGATACACCGCACAGTCACGCCTCGGCTGAAAAGGCGGTGCATCTGGCGCGGGATGGCCGTGTAAAGGCCCTGATGAAGGGCGCGTTGCACACGGATGAAGTCATGTCGGCGGTTGTCTCCAAGGCCAATGGTCTGCGCAGCGAACGCCGGATGAGCCATGTTTACGTCATGGATGTGCCGACCTATTCCAAACCGCTTTTGATCACCGATGCGGCCATCAACATTGCGCCCGATCTGCAGACCAAGGCGGATATGGTTCAGAACGCGATTGATCTGGCCCGCGCCATCGGGATCGAGACGCCAAAGGTGGCGATCCTGTCAGCGGTTGAGACGATTACACCCCGGCTTCAATCCACGGTCGAGGCTGCTGCGCTGTGCAAAATGGCGGATCGCGGGCAGATTACGGGGGGCGTGCTTGATGGCCCTCTGGCCTTTGACAACGCCGTGTCGATGCGCGCGGTCACGACCAAGGGCATCAAGTCCGATGTAGCTGGGCAGGCCGATATACTGGTCGCACCGGACCTTGAGGCCGGCAACATGATCGCCAAGCAGCTCATGTATCTGGCCGGGGCCGAGGCCGCGGGGATCGTACTGGGTGCGCAGGTGCCGATCATGCTGACCAGCCGCGCCGATGATCGCCGCACCCGCATCGCCTCGGCGGCGATTGCGGTGTTGTATGACCAATCGGTGCGCTGATTAATTCACCGCGTCGCGGGTTCGGGAAAGCGGGCCCGCGTGCGGTTGGCGAAGGCGACCAGTGACAACATCACCGGCACCTCGACCAGCACACCCACCACCGTTGCAAGCGCCGCGCCAGAGTTCAGGCCAAACAGGCTGATAGCGACCGCTACGGCCAGCTCGAAAAAGTTCGAGGTTCCGATCATGGCGCAAGGGGCCGCGATGCGGTGTGGAACTTTCAGAGCATAGGCCGCCCCATAGGCCAGCGCGAAGATGCCGTAGCTTTGGATCAGGATCGGCACGGCGATCAGGACGATGACCATTGGTTTGGCCAGGATCGTCTCTCCCTGAAGGCCGAACAGGATCACCACCGTTGCGATCAGTCCCATGATCGACCACGGCTTAACGCGGGCGGAAAAGGCGTCGATAGCCTCTTGCGATCCCAGTTTCCGACGCGTGAGCAGCCCGGCAATCAGGGGCAGAACCACATAGAGAACGGTGGCCAGAACCAGCGTTTGCCACGGCACCGAGATATCTGTGACCCCCAACAGAAAGGCGACGATCGGCGCAAATGCCACCACCATGATCAGGTCATTCACCGAGACTTGCACCAGCGTATAAGTCGCATCCCCTTTGGTCAGTTGCGACCAGACAAATACCATCGCTGTACAGGGCGCGGCCCCCAACAGGATCAGACCCGCAGTGTATTGCGCTGCGTCTTCTGGCTGAATCCACGGGGCAAAGACATAGTCGAAGAACAACACCGCCAGCAGGGCCATGGTGAAGGGTTTGATCAGCCAGTTGACCGCCAGCGTCACGATCAGGCCCTTGGGTTGCCGCGCGACGCCCGCGACTGCTTTGAAATCGACGCCCACCATCATCGGGTAGACCATGGCCCAGATCAGCAGGGCCACGACCAGGTTGACGCTGGCCACTTCGGCCCCGGCGATCAGCCCGACCAGACCGGGCGCAGCCAGTCCGATCAGCACGCCGCCGACCATGGCGAGGGCGACCCAGATGGTCAGATAGCGCTCGAAGATGCTCATGAATATGCCTCAGTTGTTTGATCGGTCAGTTTGCCCGAAGTGAGCGCCGCAAGCGCCACCATGACAGCCGCTGTGCCCAGCACAAGGGGCAGGCCGCCGACCTGATAGGTAAAGCCGGACAGGACGGTGCCCAAAAGGCGGCCTGTCGCGTTGGCCATGTAGTAAAAGCCGACATCCATCGTGACCCGCTCGGACTTGGTGAAGGCGAGGATCAGGTAGGAATGCAGGGATGAGTTGACAGCGAAAATTGCTCCAAACACCAGAAGGCCAACGACCAGAGTGATCGTCAGCCAAGTCTCCGGCCCGGAAGACAGCAATACTGCCAATGTTAGAGCCGCTGGAACGCAGAACAGCATTGCAGCCCAGCTGCGTGCGGCGCGGATCAAATCGCCTTCGGATCGGTCTGAGGCCCTCAGGATTTTGGGCGCGTTGGCCTGAATAACGCCGTAGAGGATGATCCAGAACGCCATAAAGGTGCCGATCATGAAAAAGGCGGCGCGGTTGCCCTCTTCGGTGCCATCCGAGAGGACGGCGTAGAAATAGATCGGGATGCCAACCACGAACCACACGTCGCGGGCACCGAACAGGAAAACCCGCGCGGCGGAGAGCCAGTTGACGTTGGCAGATTTCGAAAAGACCTCAGAGAACTTCGCGCCTTTGCGCCCTTTGGGCAGGCCGGGCGGCATGAAGCGGATGACGGCGAACAGGATCACCGCCAGAACAACCGCCATCACGATGATCGCCGCCTGAAAGCCCAGCGTTGCGAGCATCGCCGCGCCCAACAGGAAGCCTAGCCCTTTGACCGCGTTTTTTGATCCGGTCAACACAGCCACCCAGCGAAACAGCCCGCCGCCTTCGGTCGGGGCCAGCAGTTTCACTGCGGATTTTGAGGACATCTTGGCCAGATCCTTGGCCACTCCGCTTGCGCCTTGCACGATCATGACAAAGGCCACGGATGCGCCAATCGCCCAATTAGGGTCTAGTTGCGTCAATGCCAGCAACGCCACCACCTGCAACCCAAGCCCGGCATAGAGTGTCGAGGTCAAGCCAAACCGCGCCGCGATCCAGCCCGCGGCAAGGTTCGTCGCCATCCCGGCGATTTCATAGAGGACAAACAGATAGGCCAGCTGCACCGGTGAGAAGCCCAGCGTATGAAAGTGCAACAGCACCAGCATCCGCAGGGCCCCGTCGGTCAGCATAAAGGCCCAATAGGCCGCCGTGACCGCGATATAGGCCGACAGCCCCTCGGGTCGGTCGGTCACAGCGAGGCCCCGACCATCAGCGCCACATCGACCAGGCGGTGGGCATAGCCCATCTCGTTGTCATACCAGGCATAGATTTTCACCTGCGTTCCGTTCACCACCATGGTCGACGGCGCATCCACGATCGAGGACCGTTCGTCATTGGTGTAGTCGGTCGATACCAGCGGACGGGTCTCATAGCCCAGAATGCCATTCAATTCACCTTCGGCGGCGGCTTTGAAGAAGGCGTTGACCTCTTCGACGGTGGTCTCACGCTCAACCTCGAACACGCAGTCGGTCAGTGAGGCGTTCAGTAGCGGTACCCGCACCGCATGGCCGTTCAAGCGCCCCTTGAGTTCAGGGTAGATCAACGTGATCGCCGTGGCCGAGCCGGTCGTGGTCGGGATCAGTGAGTTCAGGGCCGAGCGCGCGCGCCGCAGGTCCTTGGCGGGGCGATCGACGATGGTCTGTGTGTTTGTCACGTCATGGATCGTGGTCATTGAGCCGTGGCGGATGCCCAGATTCTCGTGGATGACCTTGACCACCGGGGCCAGACAATTCGTGGTGCAGGAGGCTGCAGTCACGATCTGATGGGTCGCCGGGTCATAGATCTCGTCATTCACACCCATCACGATATTGGCGGTTGGGCCGTCCTTGACCGGGGCGGAAACGACAACCTTTTTCACACCCGCCTCAAAGTAAGGGGCCAGCTTTGCCTCGGTCTTGAAGACACCGGTGCAGTCGATCACCACATCGACGCCGTCCAGCGGCAGGGCGCTCAGGTCCTTGGTGCCGACAAAGGGCAGGCGCGTGCCGTTGATGGTGACGCTGTCCGCATCATGCGCGAAACTGGCGTCCCAGCGGCCATGAACCGTGTCGAATTCCAACAGATGCGCGTGCATCTCGGCGTCACCGACCGCGTCATTGATCCAGGCGATCTTGGCACCTTTTTCCAGCAGCGGTTTCAGGGCCAGCTTTCCCATCCGGCCCAAGCCGTTCACAGCATATGTGGTCATTTCAGTCTCCGACAGAGGTTCTGCCGATGTCATCGACAGCAGATTGCAGGGCGATCCGGTCGAGGCTTTCGACCGGCAAAGAGGTAAACGCCTCGATCCGGCGCTTCAGCGCGCCATAGGCGTTTTGAAAGGCGAGGCTTTTTTCGGCGTCGGTTCCGGTGGCTTTCACCGGGTCCTCCATGCCCCAATGGCCGCTGATCGGCTGGCCTTCCCAGGCTGGGCAGTCTTCGTTGGCGGCCTGATTGCAGACGGTAAAGACAAAGTCCATCTCGGGCGCGCCGTCGGCTGCAAATTCCGACATGTGTTTGGAGCGCAGGACCGAGGTATCGTGGCCCTTGTCCCGTAGCACCTGCACGGCAAATGGGTTCAATTCGGACGCGGGCTGCGTTCCGGCGGAGTAGACGGTGAACCTGTCGCCACCCATTTGGCGCAACAGGGTCTCGGCAAAGATCGAGCGGGCGGAATTGCCCACGCATAGAAACAGGACGTTGAACTTGCGGTCAGTCATGTCTTCATTTCCTTGTGTGAACGGCATGCAGATATCAGGGCGACCCCGGCAGCAATCGACGACCAGAAAGTCCAGCATCCTCTGCACCTTCGCCATGTCGACGGAATAAAGCAGCGACGTGCCCGAGCGTTCCTGAGTCACCAGCCCGGACCGTTGCAGCGCATTCAGATAGTTCGACATGGTGCTGGGTTTTATATCCAACTCCGAGGCCAGCTCACCTGCTGGCACGGTGTCAGGAAACCGTCGCATTAACATGCGAAAGACAGTGATGCGTTGCGGATGGCCCAGAATGGCCAGCTGATCGGTGATCTCTTTTATCATATTTCATGAAATATAGAAATACATGTTGGCGGTCAACGGGGAAACCTGTTGTTTCACAGAACTTTCATGAAACTTCAGCACGCCGATCCGGGCTTGCAGGTTCAAACCTGAAGAATTAAAGAAATCACCGCATCCTTCCGAGTTCAGTTTCGGAAGTCCAATGGTGCCGCTGTAGCTCAGCTGGTAGAGCACGTCATTCGTAATGATGGGGTCGGGGGTTCGAGTCCCTTCAGCGGCACCACCTGTTTCCAAATATTGACCCTATCGACAAAGGGTATCCTCCAAACGCGTGTTTTGTAGTGATGCGCGTGAAACCAAAGGCCTGGCTTCCTTCGTCAATCCCGATGGCTCAGGGCACGAAAAGATATCGCGCAAACAAAGCGTCGTAGCCACAGATTCTCCCCCCTCTCAATGCGATGAGAGGGGGGAGCTTTCCAGAACCCCTTGCAGGGTTAAATCGTGGAGTAGTCTGATCAGACCGACAGGCAGACGTATTTCATTTCCATATAGTCTTCCATGCCGTGGTGGCTGCCCTCGCGGCCAAGGCCGGACTGTTTGACGCCGCCGAACGGGCCGACCTCGGTCGAGATGATGCCGGTGTTCACGCCGACGATGCCATATTCCAGCGCCTCGGCCACCTTGTAGACGCGGCTCAGATCCTTGGCATAGAAATATGAGGCCAAACCGAAGATCGTGTCATTGGCCATGGCGATGACGTCATCTTCGTCCTCGAACTTGAACAAAGGGGCCAGCGGGCCAAAGGTTTCGTCCTGTGCCACCATCATGTCCTGCGTTACGCCGGTGACGATAGTGGGTTGGAAGAAGGTGCCGCCCAGATCATGAGGCAGGCCGCCGGTCAGAACCGCGCCGCCTTTGTCGGTGACGTCCTTGATATGCTCTTCGACTTTGGCCACCGCGTCGTCGTTGATCAGGGGGCCGGTGGTCGTACCAGCACTCAGACCGTCGCCGACTTCGAGCGCCTCAACTGCGGCTTTCAGCTTGGCGGCAAAGGCATCGTAGACGCCCGCCTGCACGTAGATGCGGTTGGCGCAGACACAGGTCTGGCCATTGTTACGGAATTTGCACAGCATCGCGCCTTCGACTGCCGCATCCAGATCGGCATCGTCGAACACGATGAAGGGCGCGTTGCCGCCCAGTTCCATCGAGCATTTCATGACCTGTTCGGCCGCCTGACGCAGCAGGATGCGCCCCACTTCGGTCGAGCCAGTGAAGGTCAGCTTGCGCACGCCGGGGTTTTCGCAGAACTCCTTGCCGATCTCGCTAGCCCGTGACGATGGCACCACGTTGAACACGCCAGCCGGAACGCCTGCTTTCTCGGCCAGAACCGCCAGCACCAGCGCCGACAGAGGGGTTTCCTTCGCGGGGCGGGCAACAAAAGCGCAGCCCGCTGCCAAAGCTGGCCCGGCCTTGCGGGTGATCATCGCGTTGGGGAAGTTCCAGGGCGTGATCGAGGCCGCAACGCCAATGGGTTGCTTCATCACCATGATCCGCTTGTCGCGCTGGTGGCCGGGGATGGTTTCACCGTAGACGCGTTTGGCCTCTTCACCGAAGAATTCGATGAAAGACGCGCCATAGCCGATCTCGCCAACAGCCTCGGCCAGCGGTTTGCCCTGCTCGGCGGTCAGGATCTTGCCCAGATCCTCGGCGTTTTCCATCATCAGGTCGAACCAGCGACGCAGGATCGCGGCGCGTTCCTTGCCGGTCAGCTTGGCCCATTCTTTCTGTGCGGCTTCTGCTTGCGCGATGGCGCCTGCGACCTGCGCGCGGCTGACATCGGCAACTTCGGCAATCACGTCCCCGCGTGCGGGGTTGGTCACTGCGAACGTGCCGTTGTCACCATCCACCCATTGGCCGCCGATATAGGCCTTGGTCACCAGAAGGTTGGGATTCTTGAGCAGGGATTTCAGATCAGTCGTCGCGTCCAGCATGGGTCAGCCTCCGGCAATATTTGCGTTGCGCGCACCCAAACAGGTGTCATGCGCTTTGTCTATGTCCATCGTGGCGGGGCGATGAACCCAGTTGTGCCCCTTTTCCACCGCGCAACGAATTTGGCCCCCGCCTTTGCCCATATGGCTTTCATTTCGCTTGGGAGTTTGCGACAGTTTCCGAAATTTCCGGGCGATAGGGGATGTAAATGATCATTACATTGCCTATCTATATAGTAATATAAAGAAAAAGGGATAGCATAGATGTCGAACCAGCAGTTTGAGGCCTTGATCAAAGAGACTCAGTCCAAGGTGCGTGAGTCGCAATCACAGATCGAAGGGCTGACATCGCGGATTGAGGCTGCGCGGGCCAAGATCGGCACCGCCGAGGCGGATATCGACATCGAAAACGCCACGCTTGAGGACGTACATGCCCATACCGAGGTGATGAACGCCAATATCGCCGAGCTGATCATGGGGCTGGACGATGTCACCAGCGCATTCTCGAAGGATTTCGATGAGATGCGCTCGAAAACCGGGTGGGAATCGTTTGTTGGCATCTTCTCGAAAGGCAAATCCGAGTCGCTGCGGCAGGAGCGGATGCGCACGGCCAATATCGACGACAAACTGCAGGACCTGATCGCCAAGTCCGACGTGATCGTCAAACTGCTGGAGGGGCAACTGTCCGTATTGGAAGAACAACGCGTCAAGGTCGAGGAAAACCTGACCGTCACTCTGGATGACCGTGAAGCGACCGTGGCGGAGCTTGAGGCGCTGCGGGCCGAGATTCAGGGCATGGACCCGGCGATTATCACGCTGGAAAACAAGATCAGCGTCGAACAGGATGCCGCCGCGCGGACCCAGCTGGAAACTGAACTGGCCGAGCTGAACAAGCAATACAACGCCAAGGTTCAAGAAGAACAGGTCAAGCTGGCCAAGTCACAGACGCTGGAGCGCTATATCGAAAAGGGGAAGACCTGGGTCGACTCACTGCAGAACCAGGCGGCGACGCAGATGGTGCTGATCAACAAGCTGCAGACAGACACGCAACAGCGCGTGGTGCTGTATGACGCCCTGACCAAATCGTTGAAAACCGCGCAGCAGCAGGACGTGGCCCACCGCATCAATGAGATCGGTGTGAAGACGGATCAAGAGGCGCAAACCGCCATGGCCGCCATTGGCACCGCGACCAACCAGAAAATGGCCGACATGCTTGAGGCGCATGAGGACCACATGGTCTTTGCCCGCGACGTGCTGGAGAAAAAGGCCAAGGCGGATGAGCGCTTTGCCCGCCGGTTCGCGTCGATTGTCGAGAAGCATGACAAGAATTTGTATGGCGGATGAATGTTGCGCTTTTCGGACGTCAACTGGTCAACTTTCGGCAAACCCAACAACTTGTCCAGTTGGGTGGCAAGCTGGCTGGGTCTGGTCTTCGTTCTATGGCTCATCTACCTAGCCGTGGGCTTCAAGCCATGGATGCCGGTTATTCCTCTCGTGCAGATTGTTCATTTCAAATTCGGTTGGTTGACGAGGAATGAAGACTAGTTCTCATAAAAGACTGGCTTTTTTCAGTAGTCAGCCCAAAGGAGGTTCTCTTTTTGAGTGACCCCACCCAAGACCATGTCGGCTTGACCGACACTTTCGCTTCGCGCCGGTATTTTCGCAAATTCGAGGTGATCACCGTCCACCTCCTGCGCGTGGCTGCAACGATGGAGGCTGAGGGCGCGATCAGCAAGCAAGAGGTGCGGATCGTGTCGCGCTACCTCTCGGGGTTGCTTTACACATTCCGCGCGCTCTCCATGAAATACCTACTGGTCGGGCGTGATACAGGGCGGTTCTTTGGCAGCCTTGCGATGGACAAGCGCGACAGCGGGTTCCCGGTGGCGGCCGAGTTGCTGACTATGGCCAACGACGCGCAGCAGGCTCAGGTGCATCTGGCGAATATGCCCTCGGAAGATGATCTGAAAACCGACATGGTGCGGACGATCATTGGCGATCAGGAAATCCCAACCAAGCTGCAATTCGCGCTGTCCCAAAGGCTCTATTACGAGGAATTGTTGAAGGGAGAGCTGTTCTGGGCCCGCAACGATCCCGAATGCCACTGGATCGGGAATGAGGATGAACGGCGCAAGTTCATGATCCATTGGGCGGTCTATGACAGCCAGATCAACCTGCCGGTGATCTACCTGATGCAGTTGGAGGACAGCGGCAAGACGGCCCTGCCCAAAGACCAACGCCGCTGGCCCGAGGTGCAGGCGCATCTGATGGCGCAATCGCTGGGCGGGCTGAAGCTGGTGACCATAGCCAAGGGCTTCGATCAGGATTTCGACGACCTGCACCCCAAACATCTGCGGCGTATTCATGTGGGGCCGATGTATTCCTCGGCCTATACCGAGCAGTCCGGCCCCTTACGGCAGGTGCTGGAGGACGCGCAGGCGCCTCAGGGGCAAGACTGGGCTTTGGCTTGGACGACTGAGGAGCTGGAAAGCGAAGAGGTGATCGAAGAGCGCGCCGGGTGGTTCTCGAGCGTCGAGCGTGAGGTGTTTGCGCTGGACCCGTTCGGCGGGCAAGGGGCCGAGACCGGAGCGACACGCACGCAGCGTTCGATCATTCTGCCCCAGCGTCCGTTTCAGGTTCTGGCCGAGCGAAACCCGCCGGGCTTTGCCGATGTGCGCAAGTTTGTGGTCAGCAAGGCGGGGCAGGTGTTGCGCTATTAGATTTTATGCCTCCGGCGGAGGTATTTTTGAACAGAAGAAGAATGGGCGGTTTTTGAGATGAGTTTGACGTCAGATCAGATGGAATTGCGCGAGGCCGATATTCGCAAGCATTATCCGGCGGCGACGGCCTTGTTGAATGGGTTCGAACACGCGCCGCGGATTGCCAAGGCGGTTACGGCTTCGGTCGAACGGTCTCCGGGCGTGTCGACGGGGCGGCGGTTTCGCTCCACCACGCCGGGATTGGTGACGCGGCGCACGGTGCGCGCTGATGGGGTGCATCTGGTTGAGCGGATCGAGGCCTCGGATGATGGCGATACGCTGGTCTCGCCTCCTCAGGCAACGACGCAGCAGGCTATTCGGCGTGCGATTGCCATCGCTCTGGCCGTGGCCGAAGCATATGCAGAACAGACTCCTTTGGCCGATTTGAAGCGGGCCAATCTGGCTGGAGATTTGCCTGTTGCGCGCAAGACCGAGTTCTCGGAATTGCTGACGGCTGAGGCGCTGATCACATCACACACATTCGGCAATGCGCTGGCTTATCTGATGTCGTCCCATCTGGGCGAAACTACCGTTGATCTGGGTGAGATCGAAGAGGTTCTGACCGACAATGGCCAGCTTGCCCTGCACGGATCCTTGTGGGAGCTGGATCAGGTGCTGGCAAAGCATGCCCCTGACGACGCGCATCTGATCGCCGCCATCAGCGCCTATGCTGAGCAACTAATGGAAAAGGCCGCCCTGCGCGCGCAATCCGCTGGCCATCTGGCCCCTTTCCAAAACGCGGCCTGGCATATCGAGGCGGACGATCTGACGATTCGGGGTTTTGAGCCGGCCTCCAAGGCCAAGTCCACCACCCTGACCATGACATTCAAGAAACCGAACGAGGTGGTCGGCAACCATATCGCCAAGTATCAGGCGATGAAGTTGGCCAAGATGGTGATGGCCTATGATTTCGACCGCCGCCTGAACCCGTTTGCGGAACTTGGCGGGTTCATCTTTACCTTCATGGGCGACGGCAAGCCGGGCACGGGCAAGACCACTCTGATCCAGATGATGGCCGGGCTGATCAACGACTACTGCCAGAACGCGGGCTATCCGTTCCGTTATCAGAACCTGAGCACCGACAATATCGACAGCTATCAGGGCAAGTCCGGTCAGAACGCCAAAGCCTTCATCAACACGATCATCGACCCTTCGGTCATCGGCTTTGGCACCATCGACGATATCGACCAGCTGGCGGGCAAACGCGGCGACCGGCAGTCCTCAGCCGGGCAGTTGGAAATCACCGCCGTGCTGATGGAGAGCTTTGCGGGCGCCAACACCGTTGTGCGTGGCAACTGCACTTTTGGCATGTTCTCGAACTACCCCGAGAATGTGGATGACGCCCTGCGCCAGCGCGCGGGCGCGCGGTTTCTGGTGGACGGGCCGCAAACGCGCGAGGACTATATCGACATCCTGCACCTGCTGATGGGCCGCAACCACGATATCCCGCTGGGCGAGCACGAAGCCTATGCCGCGCAGGAGATCAAAAAGGCCGTCGCCGCCAGTTTCGAAAGCCACGCCCGCCCGCATGAGGACGCCCTGATGCAGGTCTATGACCGGGTCTCCGGTCAGATCGGCCAGATGGACACGATTGCCAAGCTGGGCACCTACCTCAAGGCGATCCAACAGGCGGATGAGCGGTTCACCGGCCGCGCGATCAAGAACATCACCGACGCGGTCAAGGTCCGCGCGATGGACTTCGAACTGCCGGACGAGTGGATGGAGAACCCCGACTTGTTCCTGTTCCGCGACTACGACACCAAGAAGGCCATGATCGAAGACCTGCGCCAGCCGATCACGGTGGAGATGGTGATGCAGGAGATCAACCGCTACGCCGACAGCGAATTCCGCTATGCCGACAAGAGCGATGAGGTCGCCATCGAAAGCGCCGTGCGTGAGATGGGCCGGATGGAAGAGGCCAAGCGGCGGTATCTGGAGGGGAAGGGATAATGCTCGTTTACGCGATTTCTGGTCTGGCACTTGTGATAGGCCTGATCCTGCCTCTGCGTTGGGGCGTGATCGGATTTCTGGGCGCCGTGGCGGTTCTGTTTCTGACCCAATTCGGAGTGAATGCAGGCAGCGGGTTTGAAGGCACCTCATGGGAAGAGTCGCTGATCCTGTTTGAGGGCAGCGTGGTGTCTTACCTTGGGTTCAACTTGCAGATCACAGGGCGAGCGTTTGCGTTGCCGCTGTCGGCGTTGGCGGTCGTGATTGTCGGTCGGTTTAGCAGGAGAACAAACTGAGTGGATCACTATCTCGAACCGAAGAGAAGGGCCGACTGAGTGCTTGATATACTATTCCTGATAGCATGCGCTCAAATGGCTTATGCGGGTACCAAATTTGTCCTTTGGGTGATCCGCCGCAGTTTACCTGTTCCCTTGGGCGGGTTCATGTGGCTGAGGTTTTTCTTCTGGTGGTCTGCCAGTTTGTTTGCCGCTGTCATTGTTTTTTTTGGGTTCGTTATCGCATCTGGTATTTTGGTTTTTGATGTCTGGGGGCTGGGTGAAAGGCTGGACCCTTCTATTGTGCTTATCGGAGGCCTCATCTTGTCTGCACCCTATTGGATTGGTTTGATTAAAGGGATAGATATACAAGTTACGCATAGGTTTTCGGAATGATCCGCCTCATCGAAAAAGGCCTGATGTTCGGCAACCTCGTCCACATCTCCAGCCCGGCTCTGGTCGAGCGGTATAATCGCGCGCTGCAGCATCTGGCTGGCAAGACCACGGCGCTGACGGATTTCCATGTCGATATCTCGGGCTATTCGCCGGAGGTGGGGATTGAGTTGGACGACCCGCTCTACCTCAACCCCAACGGGGTCAACCGGCAGTTCATCCTGCTGACGACCGAGCAGAAACGCGCGCCTTTGCTGAACGTCAAATTCTCGACCTCGCGCGATATCCTGCGCGAGTTTATCGAGATGAACGAGGCGCAGTTATTCGCCCTGACCGCAACCGATGCGGTGGCCGGAGAGTTGGTGAATTCGGTCTTCAAACTCACCACGCCCGATGATCTGCTGAACCTGCGCAAGATCGAGATTGAGGCAGATACCGCAGGCGGCACCCTGCGCAAGGCCGAGCAGCTGGCCGGCATGGTCGAACAGTTAAAAACCGCCGAGGATGCCTGGTTCGATGACGTGCTGATCGCCCGGATGATCGAAACTGCCAAGGAAACCGGAGACGTCACCCGCAACCCGGTCCGCCTGCGCCACACGGCGTTTGAGCAGCGCAACTTCTGGACGGCGCATTTCGGCGGGCTGTACCTGTTCCCGGACATGGATCACCCGGCGGCGATTTGCATGGGCGAAAAGCCCGATGATCTGAAAATCAAGTACACGTTTGACCCGTCTCAACGGAACCAGATTGCCAAATTCCTCGACTATAACGATCTGGTCGAACCCATCGTGAAGGCGCGCGGCGTGGATGCGGCGGCGATCCTTCAGCAAAAGATGGATTTCCTGACTGTCGCAGCGGCCGCAGATGCTGATGTTGACCTGACGGGATTGGATCGCAGCGACATGCGGCGTCTGGCGCGAAACCACTCGGATCGCCTGCCCGAGGCATATCACGGCCTTGCTCAGCTGTTGCGCTGGGCGACGGATGGCGGGCCTTGGCCGCGGATCACCTCGGACCATCCGGCGTATTTCTACACGCTGCGCGCCGCGGATACGCCGTACCGCGATTTGGTGAATATGTTGCTGTCGGAGCTGGCCCCGCTGGATCCCCGCCAGATGTTCATTTGCCACAAAGAGCTGTTCTACAGCACCTATGCCACGTGGCCTGAGGCCAAGAAGGCCTATGTTGCCGAGTTTCTGGCCCGCGAGTATCAAGTGGATAAATCCGGTGCCCGTGCGGCTCTGTTTGGTCATGAACCGGATATGAGCGGAGAAGATCGCGTCAGCGATGCGGTCATCGCGCGGGTCGGCCCATGGGGCGCAGTCGGGAGGGATTGATATGTTCGGAGCGATGCGCCTGTTTCTGGTCCTGCTGGTCTTGCAGACGATTGCCTATTTCGCGCTGTCGCTTTATTCGCGCGGCGTCCGCCGTCGCAAGCTTGAAACGTGGTGGGACGAGAAAGGCAAACAGGGAAACAAAGAGGCCTTTGTAGAGCGCGGGCTGCACGTCTATGACAATTCGTTCCGGCGCAAACTGATCCTGGCGGTGTATATTGTCCCTTGGGTGGCAATCGGCGCGTTGATCTACATCGTGAATTATATGTGAGGGTTACGGCATGGCCTATTTGAAATGGGCATTCATTATCATCTTTTGGGGCACGATCGCCGTGATCCTGCAATATTCGCTTCCGCAGCATGACGTGGTGCGCATCGTCAACACCTATGAAGAGCGGCAAGACCTGAACGATTGGACTCGCATCTTCTGGTCTGAACCCGAAGATCAATCCGCCAGTCTGTCGAACCGCGACGTGCAGTTCATCCAGGCCGTTCGCGCCAATGGCAAACCCATCGTCTACCGGAATGAGGATACCGGCTGGGGCTGGCCGTTCTATTTCAAGTTCGACACCGCCAACCTGTACACCGAGGCCAATGACGCGATCTCGGATAAGAACAATCCCGACTGGGTGGTTGTAACCCACTATGGCTGGCGCAACGAGTTCATGTCGATCTTCCCCAACGCCGTCTTTATCAAACCAGTCGAGGGGCCGGACGTGCGGATCATCCCGTGGTTCAACATTGTCTTCCTGACGGTCTTTGCCGCCATTGTCTGGGCGCTTTGGGTGCGTTGGCGCCGGTTCCGTCAGGCCCGGATCGACCCGATGCTCGAGTCGATGGAAGATGGGATCTACGCCGCAGGCGACGCCATCGACGAACGACGCAGCCGGTTCCGCCGTTGGCTGGACAGTTGGAAATCGAAATAGAAGCCCGGCCCATGAAGGGTGCCTTTATCGCACGATGAACTCGGCATGCAGGGCCCCCGCGGCTTTGATCGTTTTCAAAATGTCGATCATGTCGCGCGGCGAAACCCCCAGGGCGTTCAGCCCGGCCACGACCTCGGACAGGGTGGTGGCTTCGGGTATTTCAGCCAGGCCGGTGCCTTCCTCTTCTTCGATGCCGGCGAAGGTTCTGGGCACTACGACGGTCTCTCCGTCAGCAAACGGGTTGGGTTGAACCGCGATCGGAGCCTCCTCGACTGTCAGGGTCAGGTTGCCTTGCGACACCGCGACCCGGGAAATCCGAACTTCCTGCCCCATGACAATCGTGCCCGAACGCTGATCCACCACAACGCGGGCCTTTGTTTCAGGCTCAACCAGAATGTTCTCGATCCGGCCGAGTGCATGCGCAGTCGACGCGGATTGAGTGGCCGCGATGTTCAGCTCAACAGTTCCTGAATCGCGCATGATCGCCACAGCGCGGTTGAATTCGCGGTTGATGGCCGTTTCGATCCGGCCTGCTGTGGTAAAATCAGGCTCACGCAGGGCCAACCGCATTTGGGTCAGGGTGGATAAGTCAAAGTCGATCTCGCGCTCGACCCGCGCCCCGGATGGGATTACGCCCGAGGTTGGAACGCCCCGTACGACGGTCGCGGCCTCACCCTCGGCCGAAGCGCCGCCTGCCAGAACTGTGCCTTGGGCCACGGCATAGATCTGCCCGTCCGCAGCGTTCAGAGGCGTCATGATCAAAGTACCGCCCAATAGGCTGCTCGAATCCCCGATAGCCGAGACAGTGACGTCGATTTGCCCTCCGACCCGTGAAAACGGGGGTAGGCTGGCCGTCACAAGGACTGCAGCAACATTCTTGGGGCGAAAATCCTCGCCATTCACGTTCACGCCCAGCCGTTCGAGGATGTTAGACATAATCTCTTCGGTGAAGGGCGAATTCCGCAGCCCGTCGCCGGTTCCATTCAGGCCCACGACCAGGCCATAGCCGACCAGATCATTGCCGCGCACCCCATCGAAATCAACCAGATCTTTCAGACGGATTGCGCCGGCGAAAGCAAGGCTGGGCATCAGAGCCAGGAGAAAGACAAGAACCCTCATCTCAGGAAATTCACCAGTGAGAGGTTCGCATTGCGAACCGTAACGGAATAGAGGCTTTCCAGTTGGAATTGCACCGCCTGAAGCTTGGTGGCCGTTTCATAGGGATCGGCCTCGATCAGGGCGTTACGAGTGTATTCCAGACTGGTGCGCGCGGCGGCGTTGCGGCTTGTCGCCTGTTCGACACGCGCTTCGGCTGCGCCGACTTCGGCCCGCAAAATGACCGTGTCATCCTGTGCATTTGCCAAGGCAACACCTAGCTGTCTGAACAATCCGGTACGCTGATCGTTGGGCACTGCCAAGGCATCATCGGCAACGAGTGCGGCAACAGCGACATCCCTGATGGCTGCCTTCAACGCAGGATCCGTCGCCATGATGTCGAGGTTAATGCGTTCATTCTCGGCAATTTGCATGGACGGCAATGCCGCGTTGGACCCTTGGTAGATCACCGCGTCAAAACCTGCGGGATCGTCGAACCAGGCCTCGGCTGCGTTTCGAATATCGGTAACAGTCGCCAGGCCGGTCAACTCAGCCTCAAGCGCCGTCAGCAAGGTCGCGGCCGATGGCAGTGGTGAGACATCCGTGGCGGTGCCCGAAAACAAGCTGCGGCCGCCAATCCGTGTGTTCAGCGCGGACATCATCGTATCCAGCTCATTCCGGGCCTGGACCGAGGCCTGTTCGTGCGTCACAGCGTGATTGGCGGTTCCGAAGGCCAACAGCGTCGCCGTCATCTCGCCAGTTGAGTCGCTGAACACGCCAAGGCTCTGCTGCATGGCGCCCGAGAACAGTTTGGCCTCGGACGTGGCGATGCCAAACGCATCCAAACGTGTCAGGCTGCGGTCCAAATCGAGGAGATGCGAATAGTCGCCGCCCAGATGGCCCGAGACGTCCTGTACCTTGCCGGTCGACATTTCATACGACAGGGTTTCGATCTGTTGCTTGATCTGGGTGGACCGGGTCTGCAAGGTCAGACCGCGGGCAAGATCGCCTATGGATGTCAGTGTCATGTCTATAGCCTCAATAGGGTGTCCATCAGCTCATCCACGACCGAGATGAGACGCGCATTGGCCGCATAGGCCTGTTCGATCTGCATCAGCTGTTGCAGTTCCTGATCGGTATCAACGCCCTGTTCCGCCTCCAGCTGTTGCATCTGCTTTTGGGCGCCGGTGGCGAATGTCTTGCGTTGCTCGGCGACATGAGCATTTGCACCGACGCGCGACATCATCGCCTCGGCGATCTCAGAGGCGCGTAAGGCTCCGGTGCCAAAGATCGCGCCGGCGACCGGGCGAGTTTCGACCAGAATTGCGCTGAACGCCTGCAGCTGCGTCGAATCTCCGGGGTCGTTCGGGATGGCTGCGCCCAGGCCTGCTCGCAGTCGCCAACTGTCGCCACCGGCATCCGGGTTGACGACCGCGTTGAGGCTGATGCGCGACGCCAGCCCCGACAGCATCGCTAAATCCAGACGGTTGCCGTCGTCCGTGAACAAACCTGGATCGGTTGCCAATGCTGTCGGATCCAAACCGGGTGTCTCGAACCGCTCCACAAGATCGTGTGCCACCGTGTCGAGCTGGGTTTGAACCTCGGGTGCAAGCTGGTCGCGGATTTCAAACTGGGCCGCCAGCGCCCCGCCGCGGATCTGCGCGCCATCACCACTGGTCCGCACCGGGTTTCCGTTCATTTCCAGCCCCGACAGTAGGCCGTTGCCAACGGTCATATGGGGTTGGGTGTCGCCTGTGGTGGTGAAGGAAAACTCGGCCGCTTTACCTTCAAGCAGGATCAGCCCGCCATCGGAGTAGAGAGAAACACGGTCATTATCGCGCGGGACGACATTGACCGGAATCAGTTCATTGACCTGGTCGATCAGAACCTGCCGCTGATCCAGAAAGGCATTGATATCACCGCCCGAGTTCCGGATCGCAGGAATTCTGGCGTTCAGATCCTCGATATCCTTGAGGGTCTGGTTCAGGCTGGCAATCTGCGACCCGATCGCCCGGTCTGCGTCCGAGCGCAATTGGCGCACTCCTTCGGACGCCCGGTTCAAACTGGCGGCCAGATCGCCGCCGCTACGGGCCACTTGATCCAAACGCTCGACTGAATCGGGCAGGCTGGCGGCGGTGATCAGGCTGCTTTCGAACTCGGCCAGACGATTGGAGAGAGACGCCGCATCCTCAGGCGTACCCACGACCCTTTCCAGCTGCGTGTGAAAACCTGACACAGCGGATTGGTATGACATATCGGCGTCCGTGGCGCGGCGGTTGGCCGTCAGAACCGGGTCCTGATGCCGTATGATGCCCGCAGTGCGCACGCCGTTGCCCGATATCAGGCTGGTGGTTAGTTCCAACGAGCGTTTTGCGTAGCCGGGCGTCAGGGCGTTTGCGATGTTTCCGGAAACGACCGACGCACCCCGGCTGGTGGCGGTCAGGCCGGTCATGGCGTTGTTCAAAGCTGTCGACAGGTTCATCCGACGGGTCCTTTCCGAGGGTCAAAGTCAGCGTTTGATATTGGTGGTTTCCTGCAGCATCTCATCGACGGTCTGGATCACCTTGGCGCTTGAGGAATAGGCGCGCTGTGTCTTGATCATCGAGGTCAGCTCGGTCGCGACATCCGTGGTGGATTCCTCGCGCGCGAAGGATACGAGATCACCTGTTGGGCCCTCGCCTGCATTCCACAGGAAGAACGTGCCGCTTTCGCGCGACGGTGCATATGTCTGGCTATCCAGCGCGGTCAGGCCGTTGGGGTTTGGGACATCAGCCAGAGGGATCTGGAACATGCGGCGACTGACGCCTGTGTCATAAAAGGCGTAGACATATCCGTTTTCATCAACCTGAACGCTGGTCATCGTTCCAACCGCCGACCCGTCGCGTGTGATCGAGACGGGGGCAAATGTGTCCGATAACTGCGTAATCCCATTCGCATCGCCGATCTCACCGATATTGATCTCCATCGGGCCGCCCGCGACGTTCACAACCACGCTGCCGGTTGCCGGATCATACGCCCCGCCCGTTACCGGAGTGACCGTGGCAAGTGTGCCACCCGCGGTCCGGCTGTCGGTGAAGGTCAGAGTGTATTCGCCGATCACCGCCCCGCCCGATGCAGAATCACGCATGATCATGGTCCATTCATTGCTGGACCCCGTTGCCGGAACGGTTGGCACCAGCTCGATATCGACGCTTTCGGACTTGCCCAGGTTGTCGAAATACTCAACAGACAGGGGCTGCGTATCACCCGGCGCGCCCGCATCTGTGGCGGTCGCGGGCAGGTTCATACGCAGGTTCATCTGAGTTGTCGGGGCACCGGACAGCTGGTTTACACTCAGCTGAATGGGCTCCAGCGCCGCTGGCGTATCACGTGGCACTGCGGGGATCGAGCCATCCGGATTCGCGCGCCACCCCAGAAGCACCAGGCCGGATTCGGTGACCAGATAGCCCTGATCATTGGTGCGAAATGACCCGGTAGTGGTCAGCAGCATCTCATTCGAGCCGCCTGCAATCTGCGAGCTTGGCCGCACCGGCAGCATACCCCGCCCGCGCACCGCCAAATCGGTCGAATTGTTCGTAGTGACCAGCGATCCGCGTTGATCAATCAGCCGCTGGCTTGTGGTGCGCACACCACCGGCGGAATAGCTGCCCCCCTGACCCGAGGTGACCATGGAATGAAAATCCGTCTCCACCCGCTTGTAGCCATAGGTTGAGGAGTTGGCGATGTTGTCTGAAATCGTAGCCAGCCTGTTGGCATTGGCCTTCAACGCCGCCACACCGGCATTCAGCGAAGAGGAAATGGTCATTGGCACGCCCTTCTGTTGCGTCAATCGTTGATGCAACAGCTAACGCGCTGGGCCTTAACAGCGCGCTAACATGTAAAATGCCACCTATCCTTTAGCGATTTCGCAGAAAGATAATTTCGATCCGGTTGTTGCGAACGGCCATGGGATTGCTGCTCGACAACTCTCGGTCCGCGTGTCCGGTTACCCGGTCAAGTCGTTGTTCTATAAAACCTTTATCCTCAAGAAGCTGCCGGACAACCTGCGCTCGCGCAGTGGACAGATCCCAGGCCGGGTTGTCGGCCAGAACCACCGGAGACGCGCTGACATGCCCTTCGACGGCGACATCGTTGCGCACCAGGTCCGATGATCGGGCCACCAACAAAGCAAGCGCGCGCATCATCGCGGTCGGCTTGTCAGTTCCCGATTCGAACAGAGGCTGATCTTCGGTCTCGAACAGTTCGACCACCAACCCTTCGTCGGTGACGCGCGTGACGATGTGCTTCAGCACCTTGTCCGACACGATACTTTCGCCGGTGCGCCCCAATAGTTGCGCCTCGAGCGTCGAGAATTCCTCGGTCGTTCCCTTGCCTGCGCCGTCTGCATCCACCCCGGTGGACCCCCGCGCCTTTTGGGCCTTGGTCGGGACGCGGGCGCTTGCGCCCGACCCGTCCATTACCATCGTCTTCTCGGAAAACATGTTGTTGCCGCCAAAGGCGCCGTCCCCACCACCCGAGACCGGGTTGACCGGGATCGTTGGCGAGAAGTAATCCGCCAGCCCTTTGCGTTGTTTTTCGGTCGTTGCATTCAGCAGCCACATCAACATGAAGAAGGCCATCATGGCCGTGACGAAGTCCGCATATGCGACCTTCCACGCGCCACCGTGATGGCCATCGCCACCTGATACACGCTTCTTCTTGATGATGATTGGCGCCGCATTGGTTTGCGCACCCATCTCCACCACCTTTTTATCACCCAGTTACAGGGGTAGCAGCGAAGGTCTTAAGGGCGGCTTAATACTTAAAATGCTTCGGATTTCGCATCATCGCGGCAAACCCGCCGAAGCCCGGCGCAGGATCAGGGACAACCGGTTGAAGCTGTTCTCAATACCCTCCGGATCGGTTTTGCCGAAGAAGCTGTCCAGCTCTTCATGAACACGAACGGCCTGATCCAGCAGCGGGTCCGAACCTTCGGCATAGAGACCGGCCCTTATCATCACCTCGGACTGCTCGTAGCTGCCCACCAGCTTGCGGGTTTCCGAGATCATCTGGTTCTGGGCCTCGGTCGCGGCAGCAGGCAAGCTGCGCGACACCGAGCGGCTGAGGTCAATCGCGGGGAATCGCCCGCGTTCGGCGATGTCGCGGCTCAGGACGATATGGCCGTCCAGAACCCCGCGCAGGATATCCGCAACGGGTTCGTCCATATCGGAGCCAGCGACCAGAACGCTGAACACGGCAGTGATGTCACCCTGCGCCTGTGTGCCCGGACCGGCGCGCTCACACAGATTGGCGATCAAAGGGGTCACCGACGGAGGGAACCCGCGCAGCGAGGGTGATTCCCCCATGGCTACGGCGATTTCTCGATGCGCCTCGGCAAAGCGCGTGACCGAATCGGCCAGAAACAGGACATTGAGGCCCTGATCGCGCAGAAACTCGGCCACCGACATTGCCGACCACGCGCAGCGGCGACGGACCAGAGCGGACTGATCCGAGGTCGCCGCCACCACAATAGCGCGTTTCATCGCCTCGGGCCCCAGCGCATGGGTCACGAACTCATTCACTTCGCGCCCGCGTTCCCCGACCAGAGCCACCACAACCGCATCCGCCTGCATCGACCGGGCCAGAGTCGCCAGCAGCGTCGACTTACCGACGCCCGAGCCAGCGAAAAGGCCAACGCGCTGGCCCTGCACGATCGGCAGCATGGTGTTGAGCACAGACAAACCCGTTGCAATTCGCTTACCCAGCGGTTTGCGCTCCACAGCGGGCGGAGGAGGTTGCACAATGTCCCGCGCCTGCGCCCCTGGCAGCAGCGGTTTTCCGTCCAGCGCCCGGCCAAACGGGTCAATGACCCGACCCAACCAATGTATCCCTGGCGAAAACTCGGGCGAGGCCTTCAGGCTCACACGATCACCAAGGCTGACGCCATCGGGGGCAGAGCCGGGAATCATGTGAATATGCTCGGCCCCCACATGTAGAACTTCGCCCTCAAGATCAGGGCCCGAGCGGCGGTGCAGTTTCAACAGATCACCGATTCGCGCGGGTTCGGTCAGACCGCTGACCTCGATCATCCCATGCGCCACACCGGACACAAGGCCCACATGGCGCACTGCGGACAGCCTGTCGAATTCGTATTTCAGAAGCATCGGATCGAGATCGGACATTGTGGGTTCTCCAACTGGGTTCTGAAAACGGTTTCTAAAGGAATCGGGGTTAAGCCTTGATTGAAATTGATCGAGGGAGAAGCCCCGATGTTCTCTGACCTGAACGTCTTTAAGACAGCGTACGCAATGGCAACCCATGCCGGACAACGGCAGGCAGTCATTGCGCGCAACATGGCCAACGCAGATACGCCGGGCTACCAGCCACGCGATATCGAGGCCTTTGAAACCGCATTCGAAAACACCGCCGCCAAGACCGAGATGACTGCCAGTCGGCAGGGCCATTTGAACGGCAGCAGCCCAACCGGGCAGAGCTGGGCCGAGTATGAAGCTGAGCCGCACGGGGATCCCAATGGCAATGGCGTGTCGCTGGAAGGCGAGATGCTCAAAGCGATTGAAGTCAAGCGCCAGCATGACCGCGCCCTGGCGATCTATCGCTCGTCCATCGGCATTCTGCGCACAAGTCTTGGCCGCGGGTAAGGAGCGTTTGATATGAGCGATTTTTCCCATTCCCTATCCGCTTCGGCCAGTGCGTTGCGCGCGCAGGCGGCCCGGCTACGGCACGTGTCCGAGAATATTTCGAACGCGGATACGCCCGGATACCGGCGCAAAACCGTCCCATTTGAGACCGTCCAGCAGGACGGTAAGGCGATGGTGCAGGCGGGCCGTGTGCAACTGGATCGCCGCGACCTGTCGCGCATTCACGACCCGAGCCACCCGCTTGCGGATGAAAGCGGGCACTACCTCGGCTCGAATGTCGATCTGATGATCGAGATCGCCGACGCGCGTGAGGCGCAGCGCAGCTACGAGGCCAATCTGAAGATGTTCGATCAGACGCGGCAGATGTCGTCGTCACTTATGGAATTGCTTAGAAAATAAAGGAAAGCCAGAATGGATATCCGATCCCTGACCGCCGCACAGAACTACACTGTGGCGCGACCCGCAACGCAGGCCAATCCCGACCATGAAGGTATGGCACAGGGCCTGCGTTCAACGATTCAGGACTTTGCTACAACGCTCAAGCAAAGCGAACAGATGTCGCAGGCCGCGATGACAGGGCAGGCCGACCCGCATGCGCTGGTGCAGGCGCTGGCCCAGACTGAACTTGCGGTCGAAACCGCCGTGATCGTCCGCAACAAGGTGGTCGAGGCCTATCAGGAAATCCTGAGAATGCCGGTCTGAGCCATGCTGAGCGAAGGTCTTTTCTACGACATCGTCCGTCAGGCGCTTTGGGTCGCGGTGATCACCTCGGTCCCGATCCTGACGGTGGCGCTGATCTCGGGCCTGATCGTGGGTCTGTTTCAGGCCCTCACCTCGGTGCAGGAGATGACGCTGACCTTCGTGCCCAAACTGATCGCCATCGTCGCCGTGTTCTGGATTTCGATGGGGTTCATGACCCAGACACTTGTCACGTTTTTCACGGGAACCCTGGTTCCGTTGATCGCAGGAGGTCGCTGATGGATACCGCCTATGTCACCTTGTCTCGCCAATCCGGGCTGATGAATGAAATGCGGTTGGTGGCGAATAACATAGCCAATGCCAACACCACCGGCTACCGCGCGCAGGGGCTGGTGTTCTCGGAATTTGTCCGCGACATGCCGGGCAACCCGTCCCTGTCCATGAGCCGGGCCGAGGCGCGCAATACCTCTCAGCAGCAGGGTGTCCTGACTGAAACCGGAGGGCAGTTCGACTTTGCAATCGAAGGGGACGGCTTCTTCATGGTGGAAACACCCGACGGCAACCGCCTGACCCGCGCGGGCAGCTTCTCACCCAATGCCGAGGGCGACTTGGTCGCCCCGGATGGCGCACGGGTGTTGGACAGCAATGGCTCGCCGGTTTTCATCCCGCCCGATGCGGCCTCGATTGATGTGGGCAGCGATGGGACACTCAGTGTCGAGGGGCAATTGCTGGGCCAGATCGGAGTCTACCGCGTTGAAGACCTCAAGGATCTGGTGCGTGAGGGCAATACGCGGTTCAGCGCGACCGGCAATATAGACCCTGTTGATGAGCCGGTTGTGCTGCACCGATTTCTCGAAGGTTCGAATGTCAACGCCATCGCTCAGGTGACCCGGTTGATCGAAATCCAGCGCGCCTATGAATTGGGTCAAAGCTTCCTCGAAACCGAACATGAACGGGTACGCGGCGCGCTCAAGGCGCTGATGCGCTAAGAAAGGAGACATCCCATGCGGGCATTGAAAATCGCAGCGACAGGTATGACCGCGCAGCAAATGCGGGTCGAGACGATCTCGAACAACCTCGCGAACATGAACACCACCGGATATAACGCACGCCGGGCCGAGTTCGCGGATCTGCACTACCAACAGATGGCGCGGGCCGGGGCGGTCAATGCCTCAGACGGTACGGTGCTGCCAACGGGTATTCAATTGGGTCTGGGCGTGCGCCCGGCCGCCGTAACGGTGCAACTGGCGCAAGGGGCCGTGTCGGCCACGGGCAATGATCTGGACGTGGCCATCGAAGGGCGCGGCTATCTTGAGGTGGCGCTGCCCAACGGTCAGGCCGCCTTTACGCGCGATGGCAGTCTGAAACGCTCGGCCGAAGGGCTGATCGTCACGTCGGACGGGTTCGCCGTCTCACCCGAGATCACAATCCCGGACGATGCGCGGTCCATTTCGATCAACGCCTCAGGCGAGGTCTACGCCTATTTCGACGATGCCCCCGAAGGCCAACGGCTGGGCGAGTTCACCTTGACCAGTTTCTCCAACGCCAAGGGACTTGAGGCCATTGGCAGCAACCTGTTCAAAGAGACCGAGGCCTCTGGCGCGCCGGTGCAGGGCGTCCCGGGCGAGGACGGGCTGGGCACATTGCGGCAGGGATACCTTGAGGATAGCTCGGTCGATGCCGTGCGCGAGGTGACGGAACTGATCGAGGCCCAGCGGGGCTATGAAATGAACGCCAAGGTCATCACCGCCGTCGATCAGATGATGAGCGCAACGACGCAGGTGCGCTGATGCGTGTGTTGCTATTGAGCCTGGCCCTGATGGCGCCTGTTGGGGCCCTCGCCGAGATTGTGGTGCCGACCCGGACGATCCGCGCGAAAGAGATCATCTCGCCCGCGGATCTTGAAACGAAGCCCCGCGATCTGCCGGGGGCTGTAACCGATCCGAATGCTCTGATCGGACAGGAGGCCCGCGTTGCTCTCTATCCCGGCCGCCCCATTCGCGCGGCGGATGTCGGTCCACCCGCGCTTGTGGATCGCAACGATCTGGTCGTTCTGGTGTTCAGCAGCCAGCCGCTGTCGATCACCACCGAAGGCCGCGCGCTGGGCCGTGGTGCGGTGGGGGACCGAATTCGTGTAATGAACCTGTCCTCGCGGACAACAGTGACAGGCCGCATCCGGTCTGATGGTCAAATCGAGGTAAAATGATGTCTGGATTGTCAAAACCCCTTCTTCTTGCGGTACTTACGATTTCGGCATGCGGACGGTTGGATCACCTGGGCAAACCGCCCAGCTTCACTCCGGCCGAGGACTCGCCGGAACAGGTGGCGATGCTGTGGCCGGGCCTGCCTTTACATACCCAACCGCAGCGAACGGTGGATCGATCATCGCTCTGGAGTGGCGGGCAGCAGTCTTTGTTAGGCGACCAGAGGGCCATCAAGAAAGGCGATATTCTGACTGTCGTCATTGAGCTGGATGAAGAGGCCGAGATTTCCAATAACACCAACAGGTCGCGGTCAGGATCTGAAAATCTATCGGTCCCGAACCTGTTCGGATTGCCGCAAAGGGCACAGGATAAACTGCCCGAGGGGGCCTCGTTCGACGAGGCAGTTGGGATCGAGTCCGAGGCCTCGAGCTCCGGCCGTGGGTCAGTGCGGCGGAATGAGAAACTGACCCTGCGCGTGGCAGCGACGGTGATCGATGTGCTGCCGAACGGAGTTCTGTCGATCTCCGGCGCGCAAGAGCTGCGCGTGAATTTCGAACTGCGAGAGTTGCTGGTGGCGGGCTATGTGCGCCCTCAGGATATCTCGCGCAAGAATGAGATCACCTATGACAAAATCGCCTCGGCACGGGTGTCCTATGGTGGTCGCGGGCAAATTACGGATGTGCAACAGCCGCGCTATGGTCAGCAGATCCTCGATACCGTTTTGCCATTTTAAGGGGCTCTCATGATCAAGAAACTGCTTCCCGTGATCTTTTTGGTCGTTGGCACGGGCGCCGGTATCGGCGCTGGGACCTTCCTTGGGTCCGGCGAAAAGAAGAAAGAAACCGAAGGTGTCGAAAAAGTTGAAAAGGCAGACAAAGAAACCAAGAAAAAGCCTGACATGCCCAAGGATAAGGGAAAAAAGGGTGAGGGTGGAGGCTTCGAGTACCTCAAACTCACCAAGCAATTTGTCGTGCCGATTGTGGAGGATGAGGAGATCTCAGCCCTTGTCACCATGTCCCTGAGCCTTGAGGCAAACTCGGCCATCACAGAAACCTTTTATGCGATCGAGCCAAAGCTGCGGGACGGTTTTCTGCAAGTGTTGTTCGATCACGCCAATACCGGGGGGTTTGACGGAGCTTTCACGCATTCCGACAATCTCAGCACCTTGCGAAATTCGCTACTTGAGGTGGCGAAGAAGGATCTGGGCGATGATGTCTCGAAGGTCCTGATCATGAGTGTCAGTCGGCAGGATACCTGAGGCATTCACGGCTTGTGCCGTGCTTGCAAGCGCTTCTGTTCTGCCTTGAGGGCGTCATTCAGCCGTTCAACGGCCTGTTTGCGCCCAAAGGCCTGACGCAGTTGCTGCAGGGCCGCAAGTTTTTGCGCCCGGCATCGCGCCAATTCCATGTTCAATTGTCGCCGCGTCGCGGCCTCCCACCCGTTCCACAAGACATCGGTTCCGGTGATCTGATACCCATCGGTTACTGCGCTGTCCTGACGAGTTTGCACAACCTGGGCATCAAGACGCGCCAACTGCGCCTGCACACGCGCTTCGGCCTCCAACACGGGGCGCAGCTTTTGGTACTCGCTTTGATAGACCGCTTCGGTGACCGATTTCAGGGCGGGCAATTCGTGACGTTTCATCCAATCTGTCCTTTTGCGCGTTTTCGCATGGCTTCGGCAAAGCGGATCGCAGCGGCGACCGGGCGGTAGTGCTCTTCGGTGATCTCCTGCCCGATCTCGACCGCTGCATGAATCGCGCGCGCCGTTGGTGGATCCGAATGGATGGGAACGCCAGCCTCGCCCGCAGCCGACCGGATTGCGGCGGCCACCTCGTCGACACCCTTGGCAACACAGACAGGGGCCGCCCCCACCGCACGGGACCATTTCAACGCGACAGCATAGTGGGTCGGGTTCACGATCACGACGTCGGCTTTCGGCACATCGGCCATCATCGGATTGGTCGCAATCTCATGCGCCCGCGCGCGGCGTTGTTGTTTGACATGCGGGTCACCCTCGGCGTCCTTGGTCTCATCCTGGATTTCCTTGCGCGACATCCGGTTCTTGCGCATGTGTTCGGCATATTGCCACACGTAGTCGACGACCCCGATCGCAAGTGCGATGGTGATCACGATGAACAGAAAGCGAAACAGCAGGTTCATCATCAGCAAGATCGACCCATGAGCCGGGGCTGCGCTGGCGGAAACGATTTCGGTCAGATTGGCCTTGAGGAACAGGGCCAGACAGGTGCCGTAGATCACCAGTTTTGCAAAGCTCTTGGCGAATTCGAACAGCCCGCCCCGCCCGAACTTGTTCTTGGCGTTGGACAGGAGTGAAATCCGCGAGAGTTTCGGTTGCAACTTGGTTGGCGCAAAAATCAACGCGCGTTGGGCGATAAGGCTGAGGAGGACGGCCGCTGCCGGAAGCGCAAACAGAAAGGCCACCGGCAAAAGCGCGCCTTTCAGCAGTCCGGCGACCGGTGCGGATGCCGGCCCCGATGTGACAAGATGAGCGATATCATCCGACTGGTCGATCAGAACCACAAACAATGTGCCCATCTGATCGACTGTAAACTTGCCGACCGTCAGCAGCGCGATCAGCAAGCCGGTATAGGCGGCGACAACGGACAGGTCGTTGGACTTTGCAACCTCACCTTTTTCACGCGCTTTCTGCAGCTTCTGCGGCGTCGGGTCAAAGGACTTGTCACTGTCGTCGTCCGCGCTCATCGACCGGATTCCAGTGGATTGAGGGTGAATGAGAACAACGCATCCGCCCAAACGGACAGGATCAGGGGTGTTCCGGCAAATAGCAGGAACAGCCCGGCAAAGGTGATCGCGGGGGCGCCGACAAAGGCAACCATCAGCTGCGGCATCGCCCTGTTGATAACCCCAAGGGCGAGGTTGTAGATCAATGAAGCGATCACGAATGGGGTTGCCAGCGCAAAGGCCAGACCAAAGCTGTGAGCGATCTGTCTGACACCCCATTGCGACAGATCAGAGGCCGAAAGGACCTGACCTATCGGGAACATCGCGTAGCTGTGGATCAGAAACTCAGCAACCCGGATATGCAGCCCCATCAGCACCGCCAAGGTCAGCCCGGCCAGGGTCAGGAACATCCCCAACGCAGGGGCCGGGTCGGCGGCCGCGCCACCCAGAAGCTGAGACAGCGAGGTCGATTGTGCCGCAATGGACCCGGCGGTCTGCAGGGCCAGCACAAACAGGCGTAGCCCCAATCCCAGAACCATGCCGATCAGAACCTCGGTGCCAACCAGACGGGCCATCGGCAGCAGCCCTGGACCCGTTTCCGGGGAAGGCACCGCAGGTAACACGATCAGGGTAAAGGCCGCGGCGACCGCAAGCTTGACCCGGACCGGGATGCTGCGTTCGCCAAAAGCGGGCAAGAGGGTGACCAGGGCGGACACCCTCAGAAAAACGGCAAACACATGCCACAACCCCGTGCCGAGGTGCCCCAACAGCTCGGGGGGCAGGGCGATCATGCGGGTACGGTTCCGACCAGGGCGGGGCGTGCCTCGAGCCCGATCTCTTCGAAGGAAAGAACCGGATTGGACACCCCGCGCGCCTGCATGATGGAACGCAGCAGGCGACGTCGGCGGGTAGAGGTCACGACCGCCGGAAACAACCCGTGATCGGCGGATTGTGCGACGCTGTCCACCACACCATCGGCCAGCTTGTTGAACAGGTTGGGGGGCAACGCCACGTCCAGACCGGCAGCGGGGCCGTCGATCTGGTAGCTTGCAAACGTATCCTCCCATTCCGGAGCCAGTTGGATCAGCGGGATTGAGCCATCCTCACGTTTCATCTCGGCCACCAGCTGAAAGCCCAGCCGTTGGCGGACCAGCTCGCAAATGCCTTCGGGCTGGGTGGTGGTCAGGCGCGCTTCGGCCACGCTTTCAAGAATCAGGGCCATGTTGCGGATCGAGACACGCTCATCCAGCAACAGCCTCAGAACAGCGTGCAGGGTGTCGATAGGGACCTTGTCCGGGATAAGCTCGTCCAGCAATTTGCGGTTGGCTTCGGCCCGGACAGGATCGCTGAGGCGGGTCATTTCCGACAGCAGACGCCGTAGAGATTTCAATGTCAGCAGGCGTGAGAAGTTCTGCTTGATGATCTCCAGAAGATGGGTCGCCAGAATCTCGGGCGGTGAGACGATAGTGGCGCCGTTCAGGGCGGCTTCCTCTTGATCTTTCGGTAGAATCCAGCGAGCGGGTGCACCATAGACGGGCTCGGTCACGTCATTGCCGTCAGGCAGAAACTCGTGCCCGTCCTGCACCAGCGCCAGCACAAGATCGGGGTTCAGCACGCCGCGCGCCTGTTCGACGCCATGCACCTTGATGACATAGGTACCTGTGGGCAGCTCAGCGCGGTCGGTCAGGCGGATCTCGGGCAGGATAAGACCAAAGGTCGAGGCCACATAGGTCCGCATATTCGCAATGCGCGCGTCCAGCCCGGTTCCGGGGTTCAGCACCATGCTGACAAGGTCGGGCGCGAATTCCAGATGCACGTCGTCCAGATCCAGAATATCGCCAATGGCTTGGGACACAGGCGTTTCCGCCTCGGGCGTGGGGGTCTGGGCCTGAAGCGCTTCGGCCTTCTGCTTTTGATGGACACTGTAGGCTGCGTATCCCAACACGCCCGCGCCCAGAATGAAGGGAAGGAAGGGCAGGCCGGGTACGAGTGCGAAAAGAACCATCAACACAGCCACTGTGCCCAGCGCGGCCGGGTGTTTGCCCAGTTGCGAGAAGATGGCATTGTCAGTCGCGCCCTGCGTGCCGCCGCGTGCCAGCAATAAGGCCGACGCGATGGAGATGATCACCGCCGGGATTTGCGAGACCAGACCATCGCCAACAGTCAGAATAGCGTAGGTTTCAAAGGCGGAGATAACCGGCATGCCATGAACGATCACGCCCATGACCAGCCCCATCACAAGGTTCAACAGCGTGATCAACAGCCCGGCAACCGCATCACCTTTGACGAATTTCGACGCCCCGTCGAGCGAGCCGAAAAAGGTCGTCTCTTGCTGTTCGCGTTCGCGACGCTCTTTCGCTTGCTGGTGGTCGATGGCCCCGGCGGACATGTCGCTGTCGATGGCCAGCTGTTTGCCCGGCATCCCGTCCAGAGCAAAGCGTGCACCAACTTCGGCCATCCGCGCGGCACCCTTTGTGATCACCATGAAATTGACGATCAGCAGGACGCAGAACACCACGAGGCCCAGAAAGATACTGCCGCCCATCACGAAATTGGCGAAGCCTTCGATGACGTTGCCCGCCGCATTTGGCCCGGTATGGCCCTGACCGATGATCAGTTTGGTGGATGAGACGTTCAGCGACAGCCTCAGCATCAGTGAGGCCAGCAGGATCGTCGGGAAGGATGAGAAATCCAGCGGGCGTTCGATAAACAGCGTCAGGGTGAAAATCAGAATCGCCAGCGCAAAGGAGGCGGCCAGCCCTACATCCAGCACCCAGGCGGGCATCGGCAGGATCATCATCACGATAACGGTCATCAGCGCCACCGCCAATAAGACAGTGGGCGAGAACAGGGAGCGGGCGTTTATGGTGGGCACGCTGACCTCCTAGTTGAATGCGATGAAGGCGGTGGCAGCACCCGCTGCCGGAACCAGAGACCCCAGAGACCCGCCATTGGATTCAACCGGCTGCACTGGGATCAGCGGGGCTGCGGCGCCGGTGAAAGGGTCTCGCGATGCGACATGGGTCTGCGGCGGAACGGATCCGTCGAGCTGCGCCAGAACGGTCTGGAACCGACCGCGATATGCCTCGGCCAGGGAAGGCGTGCGGGAATGATAGGCCCCGGCAGCGGCGGGCCAGGATCCAAGCTCGGCATAGAGATCCTTGAGAAACCTTGCGGCGTAGGTGGCGTTCTCGTGCGGGTCGAACATCGCGTCAATCGATCGGAAGGCCTTGCCGTGCCATCGGTAATTTATCTGAAAACACCCAATGTCAAAGCTGCGCTTGCCGGCTTTGAAAATCCGGAAAACATAGGCCTTCGCCTCAACCTCGGAGGTGAACCAATAGCCCCGCCCTTCGACATTGATGGTCCAGGGCCAGGGTTGCAGCCGCCCGTCATGGGTGCGCCCCGTCTCAACCCGTGAAATGGCGCGCAGAACGTCCAGTGGCACGTCTTCGGACAGTGCGGCCCGGCGCGCGGCCTGATCGCAGATGTCACCTGTTCGGGCATCGGGCATGGCAAGCCCGGCCTGCGGTATCAGCGCAAGCGTCAGCACAAAGACGATCGAGGCGAAACGATGGGGCATTCTGCCGGTCCGGGATTCGGGTCATTCCGGGCCAAGCTAGCCAGTGATGGGTTTACAGAGGGTTATCGCCCCATCATTTTCGGTCGATCCGACGCCCGAATACGACGCTGGTATTGGTGCGCAGAACGCCGGGGATTTTGGCAAGTTCATCGACCAGAATATCCAGATCCTCGATCCGGGGGGCCTCGGCAGACAGTAGCAGGTCAAATTCGCCATTGATCGACAGGCAGCGTTTGACTTCGGGATAGGCCTCAAGCCGTTTGATGATGCGGTTGGTTTCTTTTTGCTGGACCTCAAGCATCACGATCACCTGCACGCGCGGGGTATCGTCGGTGGCGTGCAATTGAACGGAATAGCCCGCGATGACGCCGCGTTCTTCCATGCGTTTGATCCGCTCGTGCACGGTCGTACGCGCCACGCCCAGCCGGGCCGCGATATTCGTGGTCGATTCACGGGCATTGTGCTGCAGCGCAGTGATGATGCGGCGGTCGAGCTGATCCATGGGGCCTCCGGCAGGGTCGCTTTGGTGTAAAGCACAAGCGCCCGTAGGCTCAAGGCTTCTGCGCTGCGGGTTCTTTGCCGGATCGCGGCCAGATGATCAGTGCAGCAGCGATCCCCAAGACCGATGCGCAGGCTATCATGGTCATGACCACGGTTGCGCCGAAACGGGTCATCAGCCACCCCGATAGCGGATAGAGGAGCAGCCAGCAGGCATGGGAGGGGGTGAACTGGGCGGCAAGACGGCAGGTCGATCCTCGGGCTGGGCCGAGTGGGTCAAAAGGCGTCCCGAGGGGGTCAGGGTTATTGAATAGCCAAAACCCACGCAGGCACAGGGCGACTGCGACGCGGATCAGCACCCGCGTGGCATTTGTGATTGCTTTCCCGACTGCAAACAGCTGCTGGGCAACGTCGGAGCAGAGCGCGCGATCCTCGAGCATGGCAATGACTTTCGCCAGATGCCCATGCGCCCGTTTCAGGCGGGCGGTGATTTGCGGGTGCGATTCATGCGCGCGATCAGTTTTGATTTATCCTTCTCCTCGCCATGAGGATACTATCAGGGCTGCAGAGCGACAGAATGCCCAACCACAGGGTCAGCGTTGAGTTTGCCGGACAAACCGCCTATCTCGGGGGCGAGACCGCACAAAGGAAACCTCTGTGGCAAACCACCTGTATAAAAACGACCTGCCCGACGGGCTGGACCTTGGGCCGATCGTGGCCATTGATTGTGAAACCATGGGGCTGAATCCGCATCGGGATCGTTTGTGCGTGATCCAGATGTCCGGCGGCGACGGCAACAGCCATATTGTTCAGGTTGAAAAGGGGCAGACGGAGGCTCCGAACCTTTGCGCCATGCTGGAAGACGCAGATGTGCTGAAACTGTTTCATTTCGGGCGTTTCGATATTGCCGCGATGTATCATGCCTTTGGGGCATTGGCCGCGCCGGTCTATTGCACCAAGATCGCCAGCCGCCTTGTGCGCACCTATACCGACCGCCACGGGCTGAAAAACCTGTGTCAGGAGCTGATTGGCGTTGATATCTCGAAGCAGCAGCAGATGAGCGATTGGGGGGCCGAGACCCTGTCTGAGGCGCAACTGGAATATGCGGCGTCAGACGTATTGTATCTGCACCGCCTGCGGGATGAGTTGAACAAACGGCTGGCCCGCGAAGGCCGGACCGAGATGGCGCAGGCCTGTTTTGACTTCCTGCCGATGCGTGCGAAACTCGATCTTGCAGGCTGGCCCGAAACGGATATTTTTGCGCACTCATGACCGATACCGAAGCATTCCTGAAAACCGCCCGTCAGGTTGTCACTGACGAGGCCCGCGCGCTGGACGCGCTGGCCGAAAGCCTGAACGAGGATTTTGCCGAAGCGGTGCAGCTGATCCTGCAGGCCACCGGTCGCATCATCATCAGCGGTATCGGCAAGTCGGGCCATATCGGCCACAAGATCGCGGCCACATTGGCCTCGACCGGCACGCCCGCCTATTTCGTCCACCCCGCCGAGGCGAGCCACGGTGATCTGGGCATGGTATCCAGAGGCGATGTGGTTCTGGCGATCTCGAATTCCGGCGAGGCGCCGGAGCTGGTGAACCTGCTGGCCTTTACGCGCCGCTTTGGCATTCCGCTGATCGGCCTGTCCAGCAAGCCGGAAAGCACGCTGATGAAGCAGGCAGACGTGCATCTGCTGATCCCGTCCATGGGTGAGGCCTGCGGGTTCGGCATGGTGCCCTCGATCTCGACCACGCTGACGTTGGCCATGGGCGATGCGCTGGCGATTGCGCTGATGAAGCACCGTGATTTCAAGCCCGAGGATTTCCGCGCCTTCCACCCCGGCGGCAAACTGGGCGCGCAGCTGTCCACGGTCCGTGACCTTATGCATGCCGATCTGCCCGTGGTACGGTCCGGCACCTCCATGAGTGAGGCTCTGCTGGTCATGAGCCAGAAAAGCTTTGGCGTGGTGGGTGTGACAGATGATTCAGGTCGCCTTTTGGGCATCGTCACGGACGGCGATTTGCGCCGTAATATGGACGGGCTGTTGAACAAGACCACGGATGAGGTCATGACCCGTGACCCTATGACCATCGCGCCCAACGCCATGGCGGAAGAGGCCGTGGGCATCATGAACGACCGCAAGATCACATCGCTGTTCGTGGTTGATCCCGACGCGGATGGGCAGGCTCAGGGTCTGTTGCATATCCACGATTGTCTGCGCGTCGGTCTGGGTTAGGGAGTGACACGGTGGACCGCTATTCCCGCATGGTTCAGTTCCTCAAGGTGCTGCTGCCGCTGACGGCGATTGTCTTGCTGTCCACCGTTTTCCTTCTGTCGCGCAGCATCGAGACGGATGTCTCGGTGCCCTTCTCGCAGGAGGATATTGAAGATCGTCTGGCCGGGCAGGTCATCACGCAGCCCAACTATCGCGGCACCACCAAAAAGGGCGAAGAGGTCCAGATCCAATCGACCAAGGTAGCCCAAGGGGCCGAAGGCGGCGGGCCCACAGCATCGCAGTTTCGTGGTCGGTTCGGGATGCTGAACGGAGGTGAGATCAAGCTGGATTCCAATTCGGGCCTGATCCGGCCCGACAAGGGGACGGCAACCTTTGTCGGCGATGTGGTGATTACCACCACGGATGGCATTCTGGTCACGACCGACCTGCTGAATACATCGCTGGACGAAATCCGCGGCGACACCCCCGGCCAGATCGATGGCACCGGCGTCATAGGCACATTCTCTGCCGGTCGTATGCAATTTGGCACTGAAAAAAAGGACGGTCCGGTCCATATTCTTTTTACAGACGGCGTGAAGTTGGTATATGAGCCAACAAAAGCAGAAAGATAACCTGTGATCCATTTTCGATTTCTCTTTGTTTGCATGGCTCTGTTGACGGGCCCTGTTTCTGCCATTGCTCAGGAAGCGCAGGTCGCGTTCGGTTCGGTCAAGGCCGACCCCAGCCTGCCGGTCGAAGTGACCTCGGACTCACTAAACGTCAATCAAGAGGACGGATCGGCCGAGTTTGTCGGCAATGTGATCGTGATTCAGGGCGAAATGCGCCTGTCGGCTGAGCGGGTACTGGTGATCTATAGTCAGGATCGATCCTCCATCGAACGGATGGAGGCGACCGAGAATGTCGTTCTGGTCAGCCCTCCGGATGCCGCCGAGGGGGATCGGGCCGAATATACCATCGACACGGGCGTGATCGTGATGAAGGGCAATGTGCTGCTGACACAGGGGCCCAGCACGATCAGTAGCGACCAGATGATTGCCAACCTGACCTCGGGCACCGCAACGATGACGGGCCGTGTCAAAACCATCCTGCAGCAGGGCGGTGGAAACTGATGGCGGCCCCGAACCTGTCTGTCGCGGAAGGAAGCGCAGGTCTGCGCATCGAGAAACTGCGCAAGTCCTATCGGAAAAAGACCGTGATCCGGGATGTGTCCATGACGCTCGACCGGTCCGAGGTTGTCGCGCTGCTGGGTCCGAACGGGTCGGGCAAGACCACGACCTTTTACTCAGTCGCCGGGCTGGTCTTTCCCGAAGCGGGGAAAGTCACGATAGACGGTCAGAATGTCACGACCCTGCCGATGTATCGACGCGCGCGTCTTGGGATCGGGTATCTGCCGCAGGAGATGTCGATTTTCCGCGGCATGAGCGTCGAGGACAATATCGCCTCGGTTCTGGATATCACCGTCAAGCACGCCCATCGCCGGAAAGAGCGGTTGGAGGAGCTGCTGTCGGACTTCTCGATCGAACACCTACGCCGCGCGCCAGCGCTTGCCCTTTCGGGCGGTGAACGGCGCCGGGTCGAGATCGCGCGCTGTCTGGCCGCCGATCCGAAATATCTGCTGCTTGATGAACCTTTTGCGGGTGTTGACCCGATCAGTGTGGGCGACATCCGGCATCTGGTGGCAGACCTCAAGAAACGTGGGATCGGCGTGTTGATCACCGATCACAACGTGCGCGAAACGCTCGAGATCGTTGATCGCGCTTATATCCTGCATGACGGGCAGGTTCTGATGTCGGGCACGCCCGACGAAGTGGTCGAGAACGAAAATGTGCGCCGGGTTTATCTTGGCGAAAACTTCCGTATTTCATAGGGTTGGGCGATTTTCTGCCGGACGCTTCGCGGAAATCGAGTATATACACCTCTGTTTTGATTGACTCTTCCGCCGCCTCTTGTCTCAAATGGGGTATGGCATTTATTCGGTTCCAGTCTGGATCTCGACACCCCTTCACCGAAGGGCTGGGACGGCAGCAACCGATCAAAATGTCGACATCCCCCACCCGATAAAAACAAGCATGTTGCGCGACGCGACGTCAGAATGGGTGTGAATTGTGAAGGAGAACACATGCGTTACCAAATCAGCGGAAAACAGATCGACATCGGTGCGGCCCTGCAGACCCACGTGCAGACCGAACTGGGCGAGGTTGTTGGCAAATATGCCCAGCGCCCGACCGACGCCAATGTCGTCTTTTCCCGTTCGGCGCATGAATATGTATGCGAAACGACTGTACATTTATCCACCGGCCTGACCGCTCAGGCCAAGGCCCACGCAACCGAAATCTATGCGGCGTTCGAAGCATGCTGCGACAAGATGGAAACGCAGCTGCGCCGCTACAAGCGCCGCCTGAAGGACCATCACAAGGATCGTTCTGAGCCTGTTGAACTCTTTGGGGCGTCCTCTTATATCCTCGCCTCTGACGAATCGAACACGGCAGATGAACCCGAATCGCTGCAGCCCATGATTGTGGCTGAGATGGAAACGAAGATCCCATCGCTCAGCGTTGGTGAGGCCGTAATGCAAATGGAACTTGCCGGAGCGCCGGTGTTGGTGTTCCGGAATGAGAACAAGGATGGGTTGAATGTCGTATATCGCCGCGACGACGGTAATATCGGCTGGATTGATCCTTAAACAGGCAAGTTGAGAGAGGTCGGCCCTGGCATGCCGGGGCCGCTATGGAGCATGATCATGGAGCTTTCGAGCATTCTCAAGCCCGAAGCAGTGCGTGTGTTATCTGCTGCGTCCAGCAAGAAGCGACTGTTTCAGGAAATCGGCGACGTCGCAGCCGGAGCCTTGGAGCTGGATGCCCAGGTCGTGGTAGATTGTCTGCTGGAACGCGAAAGCCTCGGGCCCACGGGTGTGGGTCATGGTGTGGCTCTGCCGCATGCGCGATTGGGCGGGATTGATTCGGTCTCGGGCGTTTTTGTGATGCTTGAGAAACCGATCGACTTTAGCGCGGTAGACCGCCAGCCGGTGGATATCGCCTTTGCGCTGTTTGCGCCCGAAGAGGCGGGTGTGGATCACCTCAAGGCTTTGGCGCTTGTGTCACGCACCCTGCGGGATAGCGCGGTTTGCGCCAAGCTGCGGGCGAACCCGGATCCGGTCAAGCTCTATGCGATTCTGACCGAGGCGCAATCCATGCAAGCCGCCTAAAGCCTTGTGAAATTGAAAAAAGCCCGCGAAAACCGCGGGCTTTTTTGTTTCTGGGGTCGGGCCTGTCGTCAGCCGCCGGTTCCCATTTCCAGCGTCCACCAGATCTTGCCGCCGTTTTCCTGATGCCAGGCAAAGCCCATCTGGGTGGCCTTTGGGTCCATGATCACCGACCGGGGGCCGGGTTCCTGCATCCAGGCGGCCAGAGTCTCGGTTTCCGTCTCATAGGTTTCCGAGATCGCCTCGCCCAGGAATGTCCCGAAATAGCCCACGCGCGCTGCCCGGTCGATCGGGGATGAGCCATCCGATCCAAAGTGCCAGGGGCGATTCTGCCGGGCCATGTCCTTGGAATGCGTAGCGGCTGCTGCGTTCAACTGAGCGTTCAGCTGAACGGACTGCAAACCCTGCGCCTGCCGCAGCGCGTTCACCGAATCGAGCATGCGGAACTGCAGCTTCTCGGGGTTGCCGCGAATTTTGTAAGCTTTGGGCAAAGGGCGACCATCGGCACCCAATGCCGTGGTGCTCGTGTCGGTACATGCCGCCAAGGCGACAAGGCAAATCAACAGAAAAGAAAAGATACGCGTCATGGTCGACCTGATTATTGTGTCGCTACCGGGCATAACGCGCTAGGCTGTCTTGAGCAAACGCACAATGACCACAGCCTGCATGATTCTGCCGGTTTGGTTTGCGACTGAAGCATTCTGGCAATAAAATGGGACAAATTTTCCATTTCACCATAACGAAGGACCGTTTTGTCATGGTCAAGAAGCACATTCCTCTTTCGTCCCGCCGGGGATTTCTGGCCGGCGCAACGGCTATGCTGGCCTCGCCTGCCATCGCGCAATACATTCCGGGCGACCCGCTGCGCCCGGCACCTGAACCCGAAGCCCCTGTTCGGCGCAATGTCTCGGGCTTTCGGGCGCTGGACTGGCAGCCCTATTTCTCGAACACCAGAAACGGGGCCATTCTGGTCGATACCACGTCACGAGCGCTGCATTATTGGTCAGATGATCAATCTCTATACAAACTCTACCCCTCTTCGGTTCCGTTGACCGAGGAAATGACCCGTCGCGGGCGCACCAGCGTCATTCGCAAGGTCGAGGGGCCAAGCTGGTCTCCGACACCGTCGATGAAGAAACGAAACCCCGAATGGCCCGACTACATCCCGCCCGGCCCCGATAACCCGCTGGGAACGCACGCTTTGTACTTGGGGTGGAAATATTACCGTATCCACGGCACCCATGACACGCGCAAGATTGGGCGAAAATCGTCGAATGGCTGCATCGGCCTGTTCAACGAAGATATCGCCGAGCTGTTCGCAATGGCCAAGGTCGGCACGCAAGTGTTGCTAATTTGACGACATTTTCGCACGCCAACTCGTTTTATCGGCAAGTTGTAATTGCATTCCAACCGCTTTGCTGATTAGAAAAATATTACGAGGTAAGTCTTAGATGTGCGGTTCCGAGGAATGGAGCCGTGCAGATTCTGGAGGTTAATATGAAAAAACTCGTTCTCGCCGCTGCACTGACCGCTGCTGCTTCGACCGCTTATGCCGGTAACCTGGAAGAGCCGGTAGTTGAGGCACCTGTTGTTGTTGAAGAAACCCAAGGTTCGTCGCAGGGCATCATCCTGCCGCTGATCCTGTTGGTTGTTGTTGCCGCAGCTGTTGCAGCAAGCTAATTCGACGAGCATTATCCAGAGAAAAGGCGGTGGAGCTTTCCACCGCCTTTTTTCATGCCCAGCTGTCGGGGCTGGCTATAGCGTTTCGAGTTTGTGCTGAATCGCTTATTCGGTGCCTCTCCCGTTGATCGAACGCGAAAAACGATTCAAATCAAACGCAAAGCGATCTAGCCCAGCCAGCCGTTCAGGTTGTCTTCGATGATCTTGCCCAAAGCGGCGATATGCGAATCATCGTCATTGAGGCAGGGGATATAGGTGAAGTGTTCACCGCCAGCCTCTTCAAAGCTTTCCTTGATCTCTTCGTTGATCTCTTCCAGCGTTTCGATGCAATCGGCCGAGAAGGCCGGTGCAATCACCGCGATGTTCTTTTTGCCCTGTTTTGCCAGATCAGCGACGTGGTCGACCGTATAGGGCTTCAACCACTCTTCCGGGCCAAAGCGTGACTGGAAGGTTGAAACAAGCTGATCGTCCGACCAGCCGAGCCGCTCTTTAAGCAGCCGAGAGGTCTTGACGCATTGGCAGTGATAGGGATCGCCCTGTTGCAGATAGCGTTCCGGCATCCCGTGATAGGAACAGACCAGCACATCCGGCTTGGTGTCCATCTTGGCATAGGCGCGCTCGACGGATTGGGCCAACGCTTCGATATAGGCGGGTTCGTCGTAATAGGCGGGCACCGTACGGCTTGCAGGTTGCCACGGTTCCTCCATTAGGCAACGGAAGAACTGGTCATTGGCGGTTGCCGTCGTGGCACCGGCATAGTGCGGGTAGAGCGGGAAGAACAGGATGCGGTCGCAGCCTTCCGCCACCATATTCCGGACCTTGGATTTGGTCGACGGATTGCCATAGCGCATGCAGAAATCGACCATCACCTGATCGCCATAGCGGGCCTGCATCGCATCGCGCAGCTTGGCGGTCTGGTCCTTGGTGATCGTCATCAGCGGGCTTTCACCCTTGTCGTGATTCCAGATCGATTTGTACGCCTCGCCCGAGCTGAAGGGGCGCTTGGTCAGGATGATCGCCTGCAGAATCGGCTGCCATTTCCACGCCGGATAGTCGATCACACGGCGGTCCGAGAGGAACTCGTTCAGATAGCGGCGCATCGGCCAATAGCTGTAGTGGTCGGGCGTGCCCAGGTTGGCCAGCAGGATGCCCACGCGCCCCATTTTAACCTTGGGGTGGTCGGCTGGTGCATGCACGGGGCGTGTGGCGTCAAACATTTGGGTCTTCCTGCATTTTCTGGGTCTGGCCTGAGATAAGGGGAAATGTCCGGTCGTCAATCAGACAGTTTGCCCTCGTCGGTGCCAAGGGCTTCGGCAAGGCGCATCCGTGCGGATCCGGGGCGCAGCGGTTTGGGTTGGCTGTCGTCGGGCGACCAGCCGGTCAGGCAGATCATCTCGAACGTTGCGGGCAGGCGGCCTTGAGGCGTTGCGAAGTGTTCTGCGTAGATGCTCTGCGCGCGTTCGAACACTTTGCGTCGGGTCGCGGTTTTCAATCGGTTGGTCAAAACGTTTGTCTCGCCCATCGCGCGCAGGTCCTGCATTAGGTGGGTCAGGTCGCGATACTCCGCCGTCAAAGGCACCGCATCCGCCACCGGCAGCGCCAGCCCGGCGCGTTGCAGCAGAGCGCCCAGATCCCGCAGCTCTCCCATCGGGGCGATTCGGGGGCTGAGCCCGCCGGTCACTTCGACCTCGGCCTGTCCGAGGGCAGCGCGCAACTGGTGCAGGGTTTCTCCGCCAAGGCAGACGATCAGAAGCAACCCGTCCGGGCGCAAGGCCCGGTGACATTGGATCAGCTGGCCGACCGGGTCATTGGCCCAGTGCAGGGCCATCGCGTGAACAACCAGATCATGTGCGCCGGGCGTAAGCTCGAGCGTTTCCTGATCCGCCACAAGTGTCGCGCCGGGCAGGGCATCCTGCCAGATATGCACAAAAGGGGTCACAATCGCGGGTGCCGTAAAGGTTCTGTTAACCATGCTCAGCCGATCCTGCACTTCGTCCACAGCGGCGCGGTGCAGGAACAGGGCCTCATCCCGAACCCGCGCGCGGCGGTGGCGCAGGGTGGCTCGGTCGAACAGAGAGGGTGCATTGGACGCAGGCATTTTCATACCCCGCAGGTATCGCATTTGGCCCAAAGTTCAAACCGCGTTGCACCTGATCTATCCCCCGCGATGCCTGAACTGCGGAGAGCTGACCGAATCCGACTTTGGCCTATGTGCCACATGTTGGCGGGACACGCCGTTCATCGGCGGAACGGTCTGCGACAGTTGCGGCATGCCCGTCCCCGGCGAAAGCGACGGCTTTCGGATCGACTGTGACGATTGCCGAAAAACACCTCGCCCCTGGAAAGACGGGCGCGCGGCACTGCTGTATAAAGGGCGGGCGAAATCCTTGATCCTCGCGTTGAAACATGGCGACCGCCCCGAGCTGGCCAAACCCGCCGCGCGCTGGATGGCGCAGGCAGGCCGAGAGGTTCTGAAGCCTGACATGTTGATCGCTCCGGTTCCGTTGCACTGGTCTCGTTTGGTGAAACGGCGGTACAACCAATCGGCGCTTCTGGCGCAGCATCTGGGGCGCGAGACGGGGTTGGAGGTCTGCCCGGACCTGCTGGTGCGAACGGCGCGCACGCCGGTTCTGGACGGCAAAACAGCCGCCCAACGCGCCGAGGCACTGGATGGGGTCATTGCGCCGCATCCCAAGCGGCGTCAGCGCGCCAAAGGGCGCGATATCCTGCTGGTGGATGACGTGATGACTTCAGGCGCCACACTGGCGGCCTGTACGCGGGCATGCCTTGCCGCCGGGGCAAATCATATTTTCGTGTTGGTGCTGGCGCGCGTTGCCAAGGATGCCTAATTCGCACAAGATCGTGTGAAACCCGAAGGGACGGATTTATGAAACCTGTTGAAATCTACACATCGCCTCTGTGCGGCTTCTGCCACGCGGCCAAGCGCCTGCTGAAGCAAAAAGGGGTCGAGTTCAAGGAAATCGACGTCTTGCTGCACCCCAAGCGCAAGCCCGAGATGATCAAGCGTGCCGGTGGCAAACGCACCGTGCCTCAGATCTTCATCGGCCCCGATCACGTGGGCGGGTGCGATGAGTTGTATGAGCTGGACCGTCAGGGCAAGCTGGATCGCCTTCTGGCGGCGTGATGAAAACCGCTCTGCTGCAAATCACCTCGTCGGACGATCCGGCCGCGAACCTGCAAATGGTGCGCGCCATGATGGCCGAGGCCGCCGAGCAGGGCGCGCAGTTCATCCTGACCCCCGAGGTCACGAATTGCGTGTCCAACAGCACCACGCGGCAGCGCGAGGTGTTGCAGCATGAGGAAGACGACACCACTCTGGCCGGTCTGCGCGCGCAGGCCGCCGAGTTGGGTGTGTGGCTGCTGATCGGATCACTGGGGATCAAGACCCATGATGCGGATGGCCGGTTTGCCAATCGGTGTTTCATGATTGACCCCAAGGGGCAGATCGTGGCGCGCTATGACAAGATCCACATGTTCGATGTGCAGGTGACCGAGACCGAAACCTTCCGCGAATCGGCCAATTACCGCCCCGGCGCCAAGGCCGTCATCGCCGAGACGGATTTCGGCAAGGTCGGGCTGACGATCTGCTATGACATCCGCTTTCCGCATCTGCATGCCGCTCTGGCGCAGGCCGGGGCGCGGATTCTGACGGTTCCGGCGGCGTTTTCGCCCGTCACCGGGGCCGCGCATTGGGAATCGCTGCTGCGCGCCCGCGCGATTGAGACCGGCTGCTGGGTTCTGGCCCCTGCGCAAACCGGTGCGCATCCCAAAACGCGGGGCAAAACCCGCCACACCCATGGTCACAGCATGGTCGTCGCCCCGTGGGGAGAGGTTCTGATCGACGCAGGGACCAATCCGGGCATTCACTTTTTCGAATTGAATGATAGTTCTGTGTCCGAGGCGCGCCGTCGCGTGCCCTCATTGACGCATGTGCGGGCTTTTGACGGCCCCTGAACCAGAACCGGACCATGACAGACGACACCAATGCCCTTGCGGTCACGCTGTTCAGCGAGATCCTGACCGCCGACCAACTATTGCGCAACCGGCTGAGCCGGGTGCTGCCCAAGGGCATGGAAATCTCGCATTTCTCGGTTCTGAACCATCTGGCCTATGCCGGTGGCGAGCGGTCGCCTGCGCAACTGGCCAGCACTTTTCACGTGACCCGAGGGGCGATGACCAACACTTTGGCCAAGCTGGAATGGGCCGGATACATCCACATCCGCCCTGACTGGGACGACGCCCGCCGCAAGATGGTCGCGATCAGCCCAGCCGGTCGCCGCGCGCGCGATCAGGCGATTTCGTCCATCGCCCCGCTGATCAACCGAGTCGTTGGAGAGCTGGGGTTGGAGCGCGTCCGCAGCACTCTGCCCGTGCTTCGGGATTTGCGGTTGCAGCTTGAGGGGGAGTAGGGCGCGCGTTGGCCTGTCGCAAGCGTGCAAAATCCATGCGTATGGCATCGCCAAATTTGTGTGTGCGAATTCATTTCTCAAATCGAAAACTTGGTACTGCTCATGGCAGAGAATGAGGTCAGAAATTGAAGAAATTGCTTGTCTTGATTTTTCTAGCCAATCCTGCATTTGCTGAGGAAATGGTTAGTCTGAACCAGATTGAACAGTTTGCTGGTGAGTTTCTGAATCAGGAAACATGCGAAGAAATGATTGATCGCGCCAGACAAGGTAAGGTCAAGGAAACCAGTGCGGAAGATCAAATAAAGTCTATGGTTTTTTACACCTACATGCAGGGCTTCGCAAAAGGTAGAAACATCAGTGTCAAAGAGAGCGGTCGTCAGATATTTCAGTTCTGCGCGAAGAACCCCAGATCGCTCGTATCTCAATTCCAAGACTGAGATTACAACAGCTTCCATTTGAACTCTCGAACATTGCTTCTTACGGCGCCGCAGTTGGAAACATACAATATTGTCCCTTTTTTCAGCAGCTGTAGGTCGTGTTTTTCGAGTCCTGCGTGATCATAGTTGACAAGTGCGTACGCTCGAAATCCGCCGGAACGTTTTACCCAAGAAGGGACTTTTTCTTCATCCCGAACTTCGGAATGTGAGACCAGCCGAACTAAAAAGGCGGCGTCGCGGTAGTCAGGATCCTTTCGCAAAGGGTTACTTTGCATTGCATAAGTTCTTGCGAGCGCCAGACTTTCCTTATCTGAAAGTCTTTGACCTGTCTCGATGCAATATCCCTTGGCCCGCGTTTTGCCTCTATAAACAGAAGCTGAGATAACGATTGCCAATGCTGCAAGTGCAATGAACTTAAAGAAACGGCCAATCGTCATACGATATCTTCCTACGACCCCGCCTTCACACTCGCCGTCACATAATTCACGCTCAGATCCCGGTCCGAGATCGACCATCTCCACAGGATCGGGTTGAAGACGAACCCCTTGCGGTCCACCGGCTCCAGCGCAGCCTGACGCAGCAGGTCAAACAGCTCATCTGGGGTGATGAACTTGTTCCACTCATGTGTGCCGCGCGGCAGCCAGCGCATGACGACCTCGGCCCCGAAGATGGCCATCGCATAAGATTTCGGGTTGCGGTTGATGGTCGAGCAGATCAGCAATCCGCCCGGTTTCAGCAAGTGCTGCGAGGCGGTCAGGAACCCCAGAGGGTCGGCCACGTGTTCCACCACTTCCATGTTCAGCACCACGTCGAACTGCTCGCCCGCGGCGGCCATGTCTTCGGCGGTGGTGTGACGGTAATCGATCTGCAACCCGGACTGCTCGGCATGGATTCGGGCGACGGGCAGGTTGCCCGCAGCGGCGTCGGCCCCCACGACCTCGGCGCCGAGGCGGGCCATGGGTTCGCTCAGCAACCCGCCACCACAACCGATATCCAGCAGGCGCAGGCCCTCAAACGGCACAGGTGCGGTCAGGTCGCGGTCAAACTCACCCGCAATCTGCTGTGTGATATAGTCCAGACGACACGGATTCAGCATGTGCAGAGGTTTGAATTTCCCATGAGGGTCCCACCATTCCGCTGCCATCGCCTCGAATTTAGCGATCTCGGATGGGTCGACCGTGTTCGGATGCGCTTGCATTCCTGTCTCCGTATGCTCTTTTACGTCTTAAGGACTATATAGGGCCATAATGGACAAGTACCCGGACCAAAAGCGCGCAGTGCAATATCTCTACCCGCCGATCGATCCTTTTGATCAGCGGTTGGTCAGTGTGGGCGATGGGCACCAGATTTATATGGAGCAAAGCGGCAATCCCGACGGGGTGCCGGTGGTTGTGCTGCATGGTGGGCCGGGCGGCGGCTGCAGCCCTGCGATGCGGCGGTACTTTGATCCACGTCATTACCGGGTGATTCTGTTCGATCAGCGCGGATGCGGGAAATCGCGGCCTCATGCCTCGGTCGAGGACAACACGACATGGCATCTGGTTGAAGACATCGAGCGGCTGCGGACGTTGCTGGATATCGACGAATGGACGGTGTTTGGCGGCAGCTGGGGGGCGACTCTGGCCTTGATCTACGCGCAGGCGCATCCGGATCGGGTCAGCCGTCTGGTTCTGCGCGGGGTGTTTCTTGCCACGCAGGCCGAGCTGAATTGGTTCTACGGCGGCGGCGCGGGTAAATTCTGGCCCGAACAGTGGGCAAAATTCACCGCCCTGCTGTCCGAGGAAGAACTGTCGGACACGATTGCAGCCTACAACAAACGCCTGTTCTCGGGCGACCGGGCAACCGAGGTTCTGTACGGGCGCGCCTGGTCCGCGTGGGAGAACGCTCTGGCGTCGATCCATTCGAACGGATCGACGGGCGAAAGCCCCGGTGAATACGCGCGGGCCTTTGCGCGGCTTGAGAATCACTATTTCACCAACAATGCCTTCCTGCAGAAGGATGGGCAGATTCTGGATCAGATGGATCGCATCGCGCATATCCCCGGACATATCGTTCAGGGTCGCTATGACATGATCTGCCCGCCTCAGGCGGCGTGGTCACTGGCCGAACGCTGGCCCAATGCCGATCTGAAGATGGTTCGCAACGCAGGCCACGCCCTGTCGGAACCCGGAATAAGTGCCGAGCTGGTCCGCATCATGGACCGCGTGGCCGAGGGGGTCGTATGACCCGGATGGACCGCCGTGCCCTGTTTGCCTCGGGTGCCGCTGCTGCGTTGCTGGCGGCCACGGGGGCGTCTTTGGCCGATACTCCGAAGAAAGGTGGCGCGCTGCGGCTGGCAGTTCCGCGCGATGACAGTCTGGAACAGTTGGCCCGTGGGGCCGTGTTCGACACCCTGACCGAGATCGCGCCGGACGGCACGTTGCGCGGAGAGTTGGCGGCAGGGTGGCAGACCGAAGACAATGCGCGCATCTGGCGATTTGATCTGCGCCAAGACGTCTCGTTCCACGATGGAACGGCGCTGCGGGCCGATGATGTTGTGGCCGTGCTGGCCGAACTTGGTCAGGCCGAGGCCCTGGCTGCCGATCACGTGCGACTGGAACTGGCCGAGGCCAATCCCGGCCTTCCCTTTCTGCTGGCTGATAGCCGCTTTGTCGTAACCCGCGATGGGCAGGCGGTGACGCCTTTGCACGCGGCCAACGGGACCGGATGCTACCGCGTCGAGCGGGCCGAAGATGGGCGTCATTTCCTGGGTCGCAGAGTCTCGGGTCATTACAAGGACGGTCAGGCCGGTTGGGCCGATACAGTGGAAATCATCGTGATCCCTGACGCGCGTGTTCGGGCCGAAGCTTTGCGCGACGGGTATGTGGACATTGCCGCCCTTCCCGAAGCGGACGATCTGAAATCCCAGCGGGGGCTGCGCTATTACCCTAGCGAATCGGATATGGCGCTGGCCGTGGCGGCTCAGGTCGGGATGCCGAGGCAGATCGGCAAAGCCACGCTTGACGATGGCCGCATCGCCGAACGGTGGTGGTTGGCTTAAATCCGATCACGAATCGCGCCGGGGGTTGCAGACTCGGGAACTCCTGCGTATATGCAGTTGCAACAGCGGCGCGTTGGACTTCTGGTCCAAGGCTCCACCGGAAAATTCGACGGGCCGCGCGCCCGTTTTTTTGTGCCCGATGACAGGGTAGAGTACCTGATGACAAACGACCTGATAGCCAAAGCAGCCATTGACCGGCGACTGGCCGAGATCATTACCCCCGTGATCGAGGATCTGGGGTATGAACTCGTCCGCATCCGTTTGATGAGCGGCAAGACCACCACGATGCAGATCATGGCTGATAAGCCCGATGGCGGTATCGAAGTGGATGATTGCGCCGAAATCTCGAACGCCGTCAGCGCCACGCTGGATGTCGAGGACCCGATCCTTGATGCCTATACGCTGGAAGTATCCAGCCCAGGTATCGACCGCCCTCTGACCCGTCTCAAGGATTTTGAGAATTTCGAAGGGTATGAGGCCAAGATCGAAACCGCGGAACTGATCGACGGCCGCCGCCGCTTTAAGGGTGAGCTGGCCGGGATCGAAGGGGATGAGGTTCTGATCAACATCCCCGAGGGGTCCGAGACGATCACCATAGGTCTGCAATTCGACTGGCTGAGCGATGCCAAGCTGGTCCTGACCGATGACCTGATCAAGGAAATGCTGCGCCAGCGCAAAGACGCCGGTGCCCTGAACGAAAACGCTTTCGACGAGATTGAGACCGAAGGGTCCGAAGAGGAGACGAACTGATGGCAATCACCTCAGCCAACCAGCTGGAGCTGCTGCAGACCGCCGAGGCCGTGGCCCGCGAAAAGATGATCGACCCGGGTCTGGTTGTCGAAGCGATGGAAGAATCGCTCGCCCGTGCAGCCAAAAGCCGCTACGGCGCCGAGATGGATATTCGCGTCAGCATCGACCGCAAGACCGGCAAGGCGACCTTCACCCGCGTCCGTACCGTGGTCGAGGATGAAGAGCTTGAAAACTATCAGGCCGAGATGACCGTCGAACAGGCCAAGCAGTACATGGAAGCCCCCGAGGTTGGTCAGGTCTTTGTTGAAGAAGTGCCCCCGGTTGAAATGGGCCGTATCGCGGCACAATCCGCCAAGCAGGTGATCCTGCAAAAGGTCCGCGAAGCCGAGCGGGATCGTCAGTACGAAGACTTCAAGGATCGTGCAGGCACCATCATCAACGGCGCCGTTAAACGCGAAGAATTTGGCAATGTCATCGTCGATCTGGGCGGTGCCGAGGCCGTTCTGCGCCGCAACGACAAGATCGGTCGCGAAAGCTATCGCCCGAATGACCGTGTGCGTGCCTATATCAAGGAAGTCCGCCGTGAGGTTCGTGGCCACCAGATCTTCCTGTCGCGCACCGCGCCGGAATTCATGGCCGAGCTGTTCAAGATGGAAGTGCCGGAAATCTATGATGGCATCATCGAGGTCAAGGCCGTGGCCCGTGACCCCGGCTCGCGCGCAAAGATTGCCGTGATCTCGTATGACGGCTCGATTGACCCTGTGGGTGCCTGCGTCGGTATGCGCGGCAGCCGCGTGCAGGCCGTTGTGAACGAACTGCAGGGCGAAAAGATCGACATCATCCCGTGGAACGAAGATCAGCCGACTTTCCTGGTGAACGCTCTGCAGCCTGCCGAGGTTTCCAAGGTGGTTCTGGACGAAGAAGCTGGCAAGATCGAAGTTGTTGTTCCTGAAGAACAGCTGTCGCTCGCAATTGGCCGTCGTGGTCAGAACGTGCGTCTGGCCAGCCAGCTGACCAACCTGGACATCGACATCATGACCGAGGCCGAGGAATCGGCGCGCCGTCAGAAAGAATTCGAAGCCCGCACCCAGCTGTTCATGGACAGCCTGGATCTGGACGAGTTCTTTGCGCAGCTTCTCGTTTCCGAAGGCTTCACCAACCTCGAAGAGGTTGCCTATGTTGAGCTGGACGAACTGCTGGTCATCGACGGCGTCGACGAAGGCACCGCGCAGGAACTGCAGGCACGTGCCCGTGATTTCCTTGAGGCACAGGCCAAGGCCGCATTGGATGCCGCGCGCGCTCTGGGTGCCGAGGACAGCCTTATTGAATTCGAAGGCCTGACACCCCAGATGGTAGAAGCGCTGGCCAAGGATGATGTGAAGACGCTCGAAGACTTCGCAACCTGTGCCGACTGGGAACTGGCCGGCGGCTGGACCACGGTCGATGGTGAGCGTATCAAGGATGACGGTGTGCTTGAGCCCTTCGGCGTATCGCTGGAAGAGGCGCAGGATCTGGTCATGACGGCTCGTATCATGTTGGGCTGGGTTGATCCGGCCGAGCTGGAGCAGGCAGAAGAAGACGTTGAAGCCGAAGAGGAGGCCGAGGCCTGATCTCAGGGCCTCGGGTGGCTGAGATGGGTCGCGGTGGCGTCCATAAGGATCGGTCTGACGGACCTGAGCGCAAGTGCATCGCCACGGGCGAGGTTCAGCCCAAATATGGGCTGATCCGCTTTGTGACGGGGCCGGATGGTCAGGTCTATCCCGATGTCGCGGCGAAATTGCCGGGGCGTGGGGTCTATGTGGCGGCAGATCGTGCGGCCCTGGACAAGGCGGTCAGCAAAAAGCTGTTCTCGCGCGGGTTCAAGGCGCAGGTCTCGGCCCAAGCGGACCTGGCCGATGAGGTCGAAAAACAAGTCGCGCGCCGTGTGGTTGAGCTTCTCAGCCTGGCGCGCAAGTCCGGCGATGCGGTCGCCGGATACGAAAAGGTCAAGACGTGGCTGGACCGGGAAGAGGCTCAGGTACTGATTCAGGCCAGTGATGGATCGGGGCGCGGCAAGTCGAAACTCAGCACGCCGCACTTCGGAAAATACATCGGATGGCTCACGGCAGACGAGTTAGGGGCGGCATTTGGGCGCCAAACCGTGATTCATGCGGCGCTGGCCTCTGGCGGACTCGCCAAACGTGTTGTAGAGGAAGCGCAGCGCCTGCGTGGCTTGCGCGAAACGGATGACGGCGGCAGGGGCCGCGCGGAAGGGTAAGAAGCTTTATGAGCGATAATGACGGCAAAAAGACATTGGGTCTTCGTGGCGGGGCACGCCCCGGAAATGTGAAACAGAGTTTCAGCCACGGACGCACCAAGAATGTCGTGGTGGAAACCAAACGCAAGCGCGTGGTGGTTCCCAAGCCGGGCGCTGGCAAGCCGGGTGGCGGAGCAACGCCCTCGGGTGATCCGTCGCGCCGTCCTGCCGGGATCTCCGACGCGGAAATGGCCCGCCGGATGAAGGCATTGCAGGCCGCCAAGGCGCGCGAGGTCGAAGAGGCCGCCGCTCGTGAGGCAGCTGAAAAGGCGCGTGAAGAAGAACGCGCCCGTCGCCGTGCCGAACAAGAGGCCAAAGAACGCGAACAGCGTGAGGCCGAAGAGAAAGCCCGCGCCAAGGCCGAAGAGGAAGAGCGCAAGCGTAAAGAGGCAGAAGAAGCTGCCAAACGCGCTGCTGCCGCCCCGGCACCAGAAGAGCCCAAAGCGGCCCGTAGCCCGGCCAGCAAGCCTGCGCCTGCGGCTGCTCCGCGCAAGCAAGATCGTGAGCGTGAACAGCGTGGTCGTGGCAAAGGCCGTGACGACAACCGCCGTTCGGGTAAGCTGACCCTGGGTCAGGCCACCGGTGGCGAAGGCAACCGCCAACGCTCGATGGCTGCGATGAAGCGTAAGCAAGAGCGTGCGCGCCAGAAAGCCATGGGTGGTTCGGTCGAACGCGAAAAGGTGATCCGCGACGTCCAGTTGCCCGAGGCGATCATGGTCTCGGAACTGGCCAACCGCATGGCCGAGCGTGTGGCTGATGTGGTCAAGTCGCTGATGAACATGGGCATGATGGTCACTCAGAACCAGACCATCGACGCCGACACGGCTGAACTGATCATCGAAGAATTTGGCCACAAGGTGACCCGCGTATCCGATTCGGATGTCGAGGACGTTATCAAAGAGGTCGAAGACGACGACAATGACCTGCAGCCGCGTCCGCCGGTCATCACCATCATGGGTCACGTAGACCACGGTAAGACATCCTTGCTGGACGCGATCCGCGATGCCCGCGTTGTGGCCGGTGAGGCCGGGGGCATCACCCAGCATATCGGCGCCTATCAGGTGAAAACCGACGATGGCGTGACGCTGTCTTTCCTGGATACACCGGGCCACGCGGCCTTTACGTCGATGCGTTCGCGCGGTGCTCAGGTCACGGATATCGTGGTTCTGGTGGTTGCTGCCGACGACGCGGTGATGCCGCAGACCATCGAGGCAATCAACCACGCCAAGGCGGCCGAAGTCCCGATGATCGTCGCGATCAACAAGATCGACAAGCCTGATGCCAACCCGGACAAGGTGCGGACCGACCTGCTGCAACACGAAGTCATCGTCGAAAAGATGTCGGGTGAGGTTCAGGATGTTGAGGTTTCGGCCATCACTGGTCAAGGTCTGGACGAGCTGCTTGAGGCAATCGCGCTGCAGTCCGAAATTCTGGAACTGAAAGCCAACCCCAATCGCGCCGCACAAGGCGCCGTGATCGAGGCGCAGCTGGATGTGGGCCGCGGCCCTGTTGCCACTGTTCTGGTTCAGAACGGCACGCTGCGCCAAGGCGATATCTTTGTTGTGGGTGAGCAATACGGTAAGGTCCGCGCGCTGATCAACGACAAGGGCGACCGCGTGAAGGAAGCCGGCCCCTCGGTTCCGGTCGAGGTTCTGGGTCTCAACGGCACGCCCGAGGCCGGTGACGTTCTGAACGTCACCGAGACCGAAGCGCAGGCACGTGAGATTGCTGCCTATCGTGAGCAAGCCGCCAAGGACAAACGCGCCGCCGCCGGTGCTGCGACCACACTTGAGCAGCTGATGCAGAAGGCCAAGGAAGACGAAAACGTCACCGAGCTGCCGATTCTGATGAAAGCGGATGTGCAGGGTTCTGCCGAAGCCATCGTTCAGGCGATGGAGAAGATTGGCAACGACGAAGTGCGCGTACGCGTGTTGCACTCGGGCGTGGGTGCGATCACCGAAACGGATGTCGGTCTGGCCGAAGCCTCAGGCGCGCCGATCTTCGGGTTCAACGTCCGTGCCAATGCCTCGGCACGTAACACGGCGAACCAGAAGGGGGTGGAAATCCGCTATTACTCGGTGATCTATGATCTCGTGGATGACGTGAAAGCGGCCGCATCCGGCCTGCTGAGCGCCGAGATCCGCGAAAAGTTCATCGGCTACGCGGAAATCCGCGAAGTCTTCAAGGTCACGGGCGTTGGCAAGGTTGCTGGCTGTCTGGTCACCGAAGGCGTGGCGCGTCGTTCCGCAGGCGTCCGTCTGCTGCGCGACAACGTGGTGATCCACGAAGGCACGCTGAAGACGCTGAAGCGCTTCAAGGACGAAGTGGCCGAGGTTCAGTCGGGTCAGGAATGCGGTATGGCGTTCGAGAACTACGACGATATCCGCGCAGGCGACGTGATCGAGATCTTCGAGCGCGAAGAGGTCACCCGCACGCTGGACTGATCCGGTTGCACAAGTAAGTTTGAAAACAGCGGCTCAACTTGGGCCGCTGTTTTTTTGGCACATCGCGATACATCTCATTTTTTCGGTCAACGTGTTCCGTGTCACATGCAAACTCTGCAGAGGATGGCATAAGTTTAAATATAGACTTTCGAGGCCCGGTCTTGATTTACTGTTGGTCGTGATTGAACGAACCCGCAGCACTTAAGGGCCAAACGAACAGGCCTGCTTCTCTCGTTCGACAGGATTTGGAGGTAGATTTGACGCGTATTTTTACAGCACTCTGCTTTGTCATCACCCTGATTGCCGGGCCCGCATTGGCGCATGAGCGGTTCGCCCTCGTGATCGGGAATGCCGGGTACACAAGTATCCCAGCCCTCGACAACCCCGTGAATGACGCGCGCTTGATGAGCGATGAGCTGCGCGGCGCGGGATTTGCGGTCACGACACTGATGGATGCAAGCCGCGCAGAGATGGAGCAGGAGGTTGAGGCTTTTGCCCGCACTGTGCGTGCGGCGGGGTCCGAGGCCTTGGCGGTGTTCTATTTTGCCGGGCACGGGGTGCGCAGTGACGATTTCAACTACCTGCTTCCGCTGGGCGTAGACATTCAGTCCGAAGCCGATATTGCGGACCAGGCTGTCCCGGCAGAGTGGATTTTGGACCGAATTCACACGCCTCAGGCCGTCAGTGTCATGATATTGGACGCTTGCCGCGACAACCCTTTTGACAGCGAAACGGACGGATCTCTGGATGTCGGCGACGGGCTTGCGCGCATGACGGCCCGCACCAACAACCTGATCGCCTATGCCACCGGACCCGGCGATGTCGCATTGGACGGCACCGGAGCAAACAGCCCGTACACAACAGCCATCGCGCGCGCGATCGGGACCCGAGGTCTGAGCCTAGAGCAGATGTTTGATCAGGTGCGCACGGATGTGATCGGCGAAACGGACGGGGTGCAATCCCCTTGGGCCCGGTCATCCCTGAATATTCGGATTGGGATCAAGGACCCGAGTGTGAACTGACAGGGGCCAGACCCGGCATCGCGAATGTTAAAGCGTCTCAGGTTTAACTCGAAACGATATAGGGCGTTCCCTACTGCTTTGAAGCTGTGAACGTCCCCGGATGCATGATGATGTCGAAATGCTGCATCCCCTTTTTCAGATCGAAGCTGACGGAATGCCCGGCCTTGCGCAGGTGTTCGGCGTAGTCCCGGCTTTGGCGGATGAACTCCGGCGTATCCCTCTCGGCCACGGTCACGTGGTAGCGCGGTCCGGGTCGGGGCACGTGACGAATGGGGGACAGGTCGTTGACCTCAACCGGGGTCAATTGCAGCGGGTCGTTGACCGAGGTCAGGCTGATCGGCTCCAGATCGTAGACACCGCTGATCAGGATTACGTCGCGCACCCGCAACCCGGCGCGGGCCAACGCGTTGGCGGATTGCGCCATGACCATGCTGGCCAGATGGCCCCCGGCACTGTGCCCTGACAGGGTGATCCTGCTGGGATCAAAACCCAAGGTTTCGGCCTGCGTCGCCAGCCACAACAACGCCTTGCGGCACTCTCCGATCATGTCAGCGATGCGGGCATCAGGGGCCAGAGTGTAGTTCAGCGTCGCAAAAGCCTGCCCTGCCTCGATCAGCGCCGGCGCCATCATGGCGGACTCGCGCTGGCTGAGGGCCTGCCAATAGCCGCCATGGATAAACACATGCAGCGGCGCGTCTGCTTTGGCCGCCGGGAAAAAATCCAGAACCTGAGCGGGGCCTGCCCCATAGGACAGGTTTTCCTGAACTGTCAGGCTGTCCCTCGCCTGCGCGCTGAGGGCATCGTAGCTGGCAATGTAAGGCGTCAGATCACCGCCGACCATCGAACTGGGCGAATACTCCTGTTCCAATTCAGCTTGTGAAAACCCGCGATACAGCATCAATCCTCCGCATAGATCAGTTCTGTGCGCATATCATACAGATCGTGGAAGAAGCGCAATTCCAATGCTTTGCGTAAGAATCCGACGCCGCTGGAGCCGCCTGTTCCCGGCTGCATCCCGATGACACGCTCAACGGCGGTCGCGTGATCGAACCGCCACCGTTGGAACAGGCATTCCACATCCATCAGCTTCTCTGCCAGCGCATAAAGCTCCCAGTGTTTTTCGGTCTCGCGAAAGACCTGAACCCAGATTTTCACCACCCGAGGATCGCCGGAGTAGGGCTGCGCATAATCCCTCTCCAGCAGGTCCTGTGGCACGTCAAAGCCCTGACGGGCCAGCATGTGCAGCACCTCGTCATAGAGTGAGGGCTTGGTGAGGGCCGCGTTCAGCATTTCCATCACTTCGGGATCATGGGCGTGAACCTTCAGGGTCGAGGGGTCCTTGTTGCCCAGAATGAACTCGATCTGGCGGTAGCCATAGCTTTGGAACCCGGAGGAACTGCCAAGCGCCTGCCGAAAGGTCATGTAGTCGGCGGGCGTCATAGTCAGCAGGGTTTCCCAGGCCGCGATCAGCTGATGTTGAATGGCTTTGATGCGGTCGAGGTTTTTCATCGCCGGACCAAACGCGTCCTGCTGCAGGAAGCGGCGCACCTCGACCAGTTGATGGTGCATCAGTTTCAGCCACAGCTCGCTGACCTGATGGATGATGATGAACAACATCTCGTCGGGCTGGGCGGGGTCCTGAAACGTCTTCTGCAGGTTCAGCAGCGTCTTGAGTTGCAGAAAATCGCCATAGCTTTTGCGATGGGTCTCGGTGAAATCGGTGACCAGAGAGTCTTCGATCCCACGCTCAAGGTATCGGTCGTCGTCGCTCATTTGCTCCTCCAAACGCCTGAGGTTCCCCGATGTGTAAGGGGTCAGCCCGCGCAGCGCCAGAGGGTCAGGTCCAGTCCAGTACCACCTTGCCGGATTGGCCGGATTTCATGGCGGCAAACCCTTCGGCAAAATCGTCGACTTTCATCTGATGGGTGATCACGCGGCTGACATCCAGACCGTTTTGCAGCATGGCGATCATCTTGTACCAGGTCTCGAACATCTCACGCCCGTAGACGCCCTTGATGGTGATGGCCTTGAACACGATGCGGGACCAATCGACAGGGGATTTCCCGGGCGGAATACCCAGCAGGGCGATCTTGCCGCCCATCACCAGCGCCTCGACCATCTGGTCCAGTGCGATTTGCGAGCCGGACATTTCCAGCCCCACATCGAAACCTTCCTTCAATCCCAACTCAGCGATGACATCCTGCAGGTCCTCTTTGGAAACGTCGACTGCGCGGACCGTTGGCACCACATGTTCCGCCAGTTTCAGGCGGTCGGGGTTGATGTCGGTGATGACCACATTGCGCGCGCCTGCGTGGCGGGCGACGGCAGCGGCCATGATGCCAATCGGTCCTGCACCCGTGATCAACACATCCTCGCCCAGCAGATCAAAGCTGAGCGCGGTGTGAACGGCGTTTCCCAGCGGGTCGAGAATGGCTCCGATTTCGTCAGGAATATCGTCGGGCAGGGGGACGACATTGAAGGCTGGCAGTTTCAGATATTGCGCAAACGCGCCTTGTTCGTTGACGCCGATCCCGCGTGTGCCGGGGTCGAGGTGGAACTTGCCAGCGCGGCTTTGGCGGCTGTCCGTCCCGATCAGGTGCCCCTCGCCTGAGCAGCGCTGTCCGATCTCGAGCCCAGTTACATTGCGACCGATCTCAACGATCTTGCCTGCGAATTCATGGCCAGTGATCATCGGAACGGGAACGGTGGCAGACGCCCAGTCATCCCAGTTCCAGATATGAATATCGGTGCCGCAGATGCCGGTCTTGTTGATCCGGATCAGGACCTCATCCGGGCCGATCTCGGGCACCGGGGCTTGTACCATCCACAGGCCTTCTTTCGGTTCGGATTTTTCCAGTGCTTTCATTGTATTGGGATGCATTGCACTACTCCCATAAATCGGTGGGCGGGTATTTCAGACCGCTGTTGCACATGACAATCGCGACGCAGCCGCCAGGGTTCGGGCCGTCCTTTTTCGAGAAACCGGGCAAAAGATAGTCCAGCTTGGCCAGCATGCGACCGTCCAGCTGAAGCTGCCGGCAGATGCGCGACAAGTTCACCAAAGGGGTGTTGCCGATGCCGTCGATGACCGAGGCAAAGGTCATGTGATGACCCCAAGCTCTTTGCCGACTTTCTCAAAAGCGGCCAGCGCCTGGTCAAGCTCCTGCCGTGTCAGGGCGGCGTTCATCTGGGTTCTGATCCGGGCCTGCCCGCGCGGGACGACGGGAAAGAAAAAGCCCGAGACATAGACGCCTTCGTCAAACAACCGGGCCGCCATGTCTTGCGCCAATGTCGCATCGCCCAGCATGACGGGAATGATCGGGTGTTCCCCCGGCAAAAGGTCAAAACCCAACTTCTCCAGCCCGGCCCGCCAGTATTTGGCATTGCCGAACAGTTGCGCGCGCAGCATGTCGCCTTGTTGGGCCAGACGGATAGCTTCGATGCCCGCAGCAACGATGGACGGCGGCAGCGAGTTCGAGAACAGATAGGGCCGCGCCCGCTGCCGCAGCAGGTCGATCACTGGCTGCGGCCCGGCGATGTAACCGCCGATTGCCCCCCCAAGTGCTTTTCCCAAGGTTCCCGTCAGGATGTCGACATCGACATCGAAATGATCCGGCGTGCCCGCGCCATTCGGTCCCATGAAGCCTGTGGCGTGGCAATCATCGACCATGACGATGGCGTCGTATTTGTCGGCCAGCTCACGGATTTTCGGCAGGTTGGCCAAATAGCCATCCATAGAGAACACGCCGTCGGTGGCGATCATGATGTGCCGCGCCCCGTCCTCACGGGCCTGTTTCAACCAGGCTTCGAGGTCGTTCATATCGTTGTTCAGATAGCGATAACGCTTGGCCTTGCACAGCCGCACCCCGTCGATGATCGAGGCGTGATTCAGACTGTCCGAGATAATGGCGTCTTCGGGGCCTAACAAAGGTTCAAACAGCCCCCCGTTCGCGTCGAAACAGGCGGCGAACAGGATCGCGTCATCCTTGCCAAGGAATTCGGCCAGTTTCTGTTCCAACTCGCGGTGGATGTCCTGCGTGCCGCAGATAAACCGGACCGAGGCCATGCCGAAACCCTTGGGCCCCATCGCCTCTTTGGCCGCGTCAATCAGCGCGGGATGATCGGCCAGTCCCAGATAGTTGTTGGCGCACAGGTTGATGACCTGCTTGTCGCCCACTGTGATCTCACCGCCCTGAGGCGAAGTGATCATGCGTTCGCGTTTATACAGACCTTCGGATTCAATCTGCGCGAGGGTGTCCGTGATATGGGACAGGAATGCATCAGCCATGGCGATCTCCGTTCATCTGAGTCGGATGTCTAACATAGCGGACGAAATTCCCAAATAGGAGAATTACGCTATACGGGAAAAATTTCCGTGAAGGTGGAAATCAGGCGTTTTTGACGATCAGAAACACGCGTGCGGGGCCTTTCGAAGCAATGGAATGGGTCACATCCGCTGCATATCGAGCGGTGTCGCCCATTTGCATTTCGGAAACTGCAGTGCCCGAGGTGACACGCACCGCGCCTTCCAGAACCGTCAACTGTTCACGTGTGCCACGGGCATGCGGCTGACTGTTCAGCGTGCCGCCCTCGTCAAAGCGAATGTCGTAGACCTCGTGCCCTCCGGCCTCTTCTGGCGGGGACAGGATACGGATGCGGCAGTTCTGGCCCATATTGTCGATGCTGGGCACTTCGGCCTGTCGCAGAACCTCGATCTGGTCCGATGTCTTGGTCTCATCCAGAAGTCCCGCGAAATCGACCTGCAAAGCCCGCGTCAGGTTCCACAGGGTCGAGATGGTCGGGCTGCTTTCTCCCCGTTCGATCTGGCTGACCATCGAGCGGGACACGCCGCTGAGATTGGCAACGGCTTCGAGGGAAAGACCCTTGGCGCGGCGCGCCTCTTTCAGGCGGGCGGGCAGCAGGGTCAGGATATCGTCTGTATATTCCGTCATGACGGAATCTCATGCGCTTTGAGCGGTCACTTGTCAATTCCGGGCGTGACGGCACGTCTTGCGCGACAGGTCTATTCTGCGGGTGCATACTGGCCCCAAATTCAGGAGGAATCTTCCATGACCGAAATCGTAATTCTCGATGGTGCCCGCACCGCGATCGGCACTTTTGGTGGTGCACTGGCATCGACCGCGCCGATTGATCTGGCAACTGTGGCGACGGAAGCCGCGTTGGAGCGCTCCGGGGTTGAAGGTGCTCAAATCGGGCATGTGGTGTTTGGCCATGTAATCAATACCGAACCGCGTGACATGTATCTGTCGCGGGTTGCTGCGATGCAGGCGGGCATTCCAAATGGTACTCCGGCGATGAATGTGAACCGCCTTTGCGGATCGGGGGCACAGGCGATTGTGTCGGCGGTACAGTCTCTGATGCTGGGCGATGCAGAGTTCGCGGTGGCCGGTGGCGCTGAAAGCATGTCGCGCAGCCCTTACATCATGCCTCAGGCGCGGTGGGGTGCAAAGATGGGGGATGTGGCCGCGTTGGATATGATGCTGGGCGCGTTGAACTGCCCGTTTGGCACCGGTCATATGGGGGTAACGGCCGAAAACGTCGCCGATGAGCATCAGATCAGCCGCGAGCAGATGGATGAGTTCGCCCTGACCAGCCAAACCCGTGCAGCCGCAGCGATTGAGGCCGGGTATTTCAACAGTCAGATCACGCCGGTTCAGGTGAAGGTCAAGCGCGACATGGTCGACTTCAAGGTGGACGAACACCCCAAGGCGACAACGGCCGAAGCTCTGGCCGGATTGCGCCCGGTTTTCAAGAAAGACGGCCGTGTGACGGCAGGCAATGCTTCGGGCATCAATGATGGCGCGGCTGCCATGGTTCTGGCGACGGCGGGTGCGGCAGAGAAAGCCGGTCTGAAACCGAAAGCGCGCGTGATCGGCTATGCTCATGCGGGAGTGCGGCCCGAGGTGATGGGTATTGGCCCGGTCCCGGCTGTGCAGAATCTGTTTGAGAAAACAGGTCTGTCTGCGGGTGACTTCGATGTGATCGAAAGCAACGAAGCGTTTGCTGCGCAAGCATTGGCGGTCAATCAGGAGCTTGGACTGGACGCCTCGAAAGTGAACCCGAACGGTGGTGCGATTGCGTTGGGTCATCCGGTGGGTGCCACCGGTGCGATCATCACGTTGAAGACGCTGTACGAATTGGAACGTACAGGCGGTTCCAAGGGTCTGATCACCATGTGTATCGGTGGCGGTCAGGGTATTGCGATTGCCATCGAGCGGCTCTGACTTCTGGTCGGGCAGGGGGGCTGTCTGCCCCCCATCGCGCTTGGGCGCGATTCCCCCCCGAGGATATTTTCAGCCAGATGAAGCAGGCGGGTTGCGTCTAGCCGAGGGCTGTTAGCAGCAGGACAAGGGCTGCGCCTGCGATGGCGCCGAGAGTGGCCGGAAGGGCTTTGGACCACAGGCGGGAAATGGTCTGATCGTCTTTCTGGGTTTGTGCGATCAGAGCGTTTTCCACAAGGGCGGGTAGGCGCGGGCCGAACCGGGCCAGGACCAGTGCGGTTTTGCCAAAATCGCGGATCGCTGCGCGGGGGCCAATGGATTTCTTGATGTAATCCTCGACGACCGGGCGGGCGACCTCCCATATATTGATATGCGGGTCGAGCGAGCGCGCGACGCCTTCGACCACAACCATGGTGCGTTGTAGCAGGATCAGCTCGGTCCGGGTTTCCATGCCGAACCGTTCGGTGACTTCGAACAGGTAGTTCAGCAGGCGACCCATCGAGATATGAGTGGCGTCCATACCGAAGATAGGTTCGCCCACTGCGCGCAGGGCGCGGGCGAATTCGTCTACGTCTTGATTGGCGGGGACATATCCGGCTTCGAAATGGACCTCGGCCACGCGTTTGTAGTCGCGACGGATGAAGCCGAAGAGGATCTCGGCATAAACCCGGCGGGTGTATTCGTCGATATGGCCCATGATGCCGTAGTCATAGGCGATGATATCGCTGTTGGCGGCGACTTTGAGGTTGCCCTGATGCATGTCGGCATGGAAAAAACCGTCGCGCAGGGCATGCAGCAGGAACAGGCGTAGGACACGTTCGCCCAGATCGCGGCGGTTATGGCCCGCGGCGTCCAGTGCGTCGTTGTCGCCCAACGCGACGCCATCCGCCCAGCTGAGCGTCATCACGCGCCGGGCGGACAGAGACCACACGACCGGAGGCAACCAGAACCCGGCATCATCCTTGGTGTTGGCGGCATATTCCGAGGCCGCCGCGCTTTCCAGACGCAGGTCCAGCTCACCCCGCACCACACCGTCGAAATGTTCGATCACTTCCATCGGACGCAGGCGGCGCGCGCCTGGGGCGCAGAGTTGCACCATACGGGCGGCGAAATAGAACGCGTCGACATCCTTGCGGAAGGCGCGCTCGATGCTTGGACGCAGGACTTTGACGGCGACGTCTTCGCCTGTGGTGGTCAGCTTGGCCTTGTGGACCTGCGCGATCGAGGCTGCAGCGATCGGTTCGCTGAATTCGCTGAACATTTCCGAGATCGGCTGGCCCAGCTCTTTCTCGACCTCGGCCATGGCTTCGGCTTTTGGGAACGGGGGTAGTTTATCCTGCAGAACGCGAAGTTGCTCGGCCAGTTCATTGCCGACCACGTCGGGACGGGTCGAAAGGACCTGCCCGAATTTGATGTACGCCGGACCCAGTGCTGTCAGGGCCCGGGTGGCAGGGGGCATCTCGGGGTCGCCCTTGTAGCCCAGCCATTGGAACGGTTTGCCGAGCGCGTGGGCAAGAAAGCGGACCGCGTGTGGGGCTTCGAACGCGTCCAGCACGACATTCATCGCGCCTGTGCGCTCTAGCGTGGCGCCTGTTCGGATCAGGCGGATGATATTGTGAGGGCCGCGCATCTAGATCTTCCAGCCGGAATGCAGCGCGGCGATTCCCATGCTCAGGTTGCGGTATTTGGCGTTCTCAAAACCGGCGGTGCGAACCATGTTCAGGAAGGTTTCCTGATCGGGGAAGTTGCGGATCGATTCCACAAGGTACTGATAGCTGTCATAGTCATTCGCGATCAGCTTGCCCATGCGCGGGATGACGTTGAAGCTGTAAAGATCGTAAAGCTTCTGCAGTCCTTCATTCGGCAACTGGCTGAATTCCAGCACCATCAGGCGACCACCGGGTTTCAGCACGCGATAGGCCTCGTTCAGCGCCTCTTGCGGGCGGGTGACGTTCCGGATGCCGAAGGAAATGGTGTAGACGTCGAACGTATTGTCCTCGAACGGCAGGGACATCGCATCGCCGACGACCCAGTTCAGACTATCCGACATCTGATCGGCCTCAGCCCGTTGGCGGCCTTCGACCAGCATCGGTTCGGTCAGGTCAAGAACGGTGGCGTGGCCATAACCCGCGCGTTTGAGAAAGCGGAACGAGATATCTCCGGTTCCGCCTGCGACGTCCAGCAGGCGCTGACCGGGGCGTGGGGCAAGCCAGTCCATCATCGCGTCTTTCCAGACCCGGTGGATGCCCATCGACATGACATCATTCATCACGTCGTATTTTGAGGCCACCGAGTTGAAAACGCCCTGAACGCGCCCGGCCTTGTCGGCCTCGCGCACGGTTTCGAACCCGAAATGAGTCGTCTTGTCGCTGTTGTCGGACATTTGCCTTGCCGTTTGTCGAATTTCGTCTCTGTTATAGGGCGATCAGAGGCGGGCACAATGCGGCCCTTTGGAATAGGAGCCATCTAATGCCCGAATTGCCCGAGGTCGAGACAGTAAGACGCGGCCTGACCCCTGCGATGGAGGGGGTGGTGATTGAGCGTGCAGATGTGAACCGCCCCGATCTGCGCTGGCCTTTTCCGGAGCGTATGGCCGAGCGGTTGACGGGGCAGCGGGTAGAGCGGCTGCGGCGGCGGTCGAAATATGTGTTGGCCGATCTCAGCAGTGGCGAGACGCTGTTGATTCACTTGGGCATGTCGGGGCGTATGACGGTATCAGGTGACCCGTTGGGGCAGTTCGTCCATGACCATCCGATGCCCGAAAAGCATGACCATGTCGTGTTTCACATGGCCAATGGTGCTCGCGTGACGTTCAATGATCCGCGCCGGTTCGGGGCCATGGATTTGCTGCCAACCGCTACGGCAGAAGATCACAAGCTGCTGTCCGTTCTGGGGCCCGAACCATTGGGCAATGATTTTCACGAACAGCACCTGATCGATGCGTTCAAGGGCAAGAACACGCCGGTCAAATCGGCGCTTCTGGATCAGGGAATCGTTGCCGGGCTGGGAAACATCTACGTGTGTGAGGCACTTTTTCGCGGCAAGGTGTCGCCCCGTCGCAAGGCCGGACAGATTTCTGCGCCGCGTGTTGCAGCCCTTGTGCCGATTATCCGGCAGGTGTTGCGGGACGCGATCGAAGCAGGCGGGTCATCTCTGAAAGATTTCCGCCAAGCCGATGGAGAGCTTGGATATTTTCAGCACAGCTTTGATGTCTATGGCCGCGAAGGGGAACCCTGCCGAACCCAGGGCTGCGGTGCCGAAATCAAGAGAATCACCCAGTCCGGTCGCTCATCCTTCTATTGTGCGCAATGCCAAAGATAGCTTGATCCACAGAAATCGCGTGTTAAGGAATCGTACCTGAACGGAACAACCGGAAGCTTACACCTCATGGCTTTTGAGACGATCATCGTCGAAATCGAAGACCACGTCGCCCTTATCAAACTCGACCGACCAGATGCGATGAATGCGCTGAACACCCAATTGGTGGGTGAGCTGTGCGACGCGCTGGAAGAGGCGGATCAAAACGACAAAGTGCGCTGCATCGTGCTGACCGGCTCGGAAAAGGCGTTCGCCGCTGGTGCGGACATCAAGGAAATGTCCGAGTTGAGCTTTGTCGACGTTCTCAGCGCCGATCTGTTTGCCTCGGTCAACGAGCGTGTCTCGGCTATTCGCAAGCCGATCATCGCGGCGGTTGCAGGCTATGCGCTGGGCGGCGGTTGCGAAATCGCCATGATGTGCGATTTCATCATCGCGGCGGACACCGCAAAATTCGGCCAGCCCGAGATCAATCTGGGCGTTATCGCGGGTATCGGCGGCACCCAGCGGCTGACGCGCTTTGTTGGCAAGTCCAAGGCGATGGACATGAACCTGACCGGTCGCTTCATGGACGCCGAAGAAGCCGAACGCGCGGGCCTTGTCAGCCGCGTGGTTCCGGCAAAGAAGCTGATCGAAGAAGCCATGGGCGCTGCACAGAAAATCGCCGAGAAATCTTTGCTGACCGCTGCTGCGGCCAAAGAGGCAGTGAATCGCAGCTATGAACTGCCGCTGAGCGAAGGTCTGTTGTTCGAGCGTCGCGTCTTTCATTCGATGTTCGCGACAGAAGATCAGAAAGAGGGCATGGCGGCGTTTCTGGAAAAACGCGCCGCGCAATTCCGCGACAAGTAAGGGCGCGACACAGAAATTCCAAAGGCAGGCTTCGGCCTGCCTTTTTTTGTTGGGCGCGCCGGGCAAGAATCGGCTTGGCAAACCTGAAAAACTTGGGTAGAGACCGCCGTCATACATGCGCGTGCGGCCCGCTTGGCCCGACTCACACTCGTGATTTCTGATCCGGTGCGGATAATTCCGTGGCGCGCAACCCTAGATAACCGTACCGAACAAAAGGTCAGAGACACATGGCAAATTCGCCCCAGGCAAAGAAACGCGCCCGTCAGAACGAAAAGCGTTTCGCCGTAAACAAAGCACGCCGTTCGCGCATCCGCACCCACCTGCGTAAAGTTGAAGAAGCGATCGCATCCGGTGACAAAGACGCTGCGACCGCAGCTCTGCGCGCAGCTCAGCCTGAACTGATGCGCGGCGTTACCAAAGGCGTTTTCCACAAGAACACCGCATCGCGTAAAATGTCGCGCCTGTCGGCACGCGTTAAAGCGCTGGGTTGATTCCCGCTGGGATGCGTCAAGCATTTTCCTAAGTAAAGGCGTCGCGCATTGCGGCGCCTTTCTTGTTTGTTGCGAGAAAGCCGCGTCCTCACGAAGTCGAGAGATTCTTTCGCCCAGAACCCCGAGTCAATATCAGAGTTTCGTTGCTGCGGTGGGCAACATCTTGCTACCACTGAGTCAGCGATTCACTCGCTTGGGGGGACAGGCTGTTCCGGACATCTGACTGACGGGCATCAGTCAGATAGCAGGAACAAGTTTTCGACAACTGGCCTTTGGCCGGAAGGAAGATCTGCTTAAGGTCTCGGATTTTCCGATGATCTCAGCCCTGTCAAACAATTGGGTTATGACGCGTGCCCCGGGTTTCCGGGATCCTGCTGCGGGATACGACTTGTGCACGTCGATTGTTCATTTACCCGCCGGATTGGACAATCCGGCGCAGGGTACCCTTGTGCGTGAACGCCAAAATAACCGGGAAACCGGTGACGATTGATAAGACCGACAGGTCAAAAAAGAATGGGATGCGTGAGGCGCTTGATGACACAAGAGAAATGGGGACAACTGCGTAGCAAACTGCTGAAGGCCGTTGGCAAGAACAACTTCACTACCTGGATTGAGCCTCTGGAATTTCAGGGGCTGCAGGACGGTGTCGCCGTGTTCTCGGTACCGACGAACTTCATGGGGAACTACGTCAGCCAGAATTTCGCAGATTTGATTCTGTATGAGCTGAATACTGCGGGTGAGACGGTCCAACGTCTTGCGTTCAAGGCGGCTGCCAATTCGACCACCCGACCGGCGACTGCTGCGGATGAACCCAAGCTGGCCGCAGCTGCTGCACCGGTTGCCGATTTTACCAATACCGCGCTTGAGGATCTGCAGGCCGCGCCTTTGGATACGCGCTTTACCTTCGATAGTTTTGTTGTCGGCAAGCCCAACGAACTGGCCCATGCCGCCGCGCGCCGCGTGGCCGAAGGTGGCCCGGTCACGTTCAACCCGCTGGTTCTCTATGGCGGTGTTGGGCTGGGTAAAACCCACCTGATGCACGCCATCGCATGGGAGCTGAAGACCAAAAGCCCCGAGTTGAACGTGCTTTACCTGTCGGCTGAACAGTTCATGTATCGCTTTGTTCAGGCTCTGCGCGAACGCCGGATGATGGATTTCAAACATCTGTTCCGCTCGGTCGATGTGCTGATGGTGGATGATGTGCAGTTCATCGCCGGCAAGGACTCGACCCAGGAAGAGTTCTTTCACACCTTCAATGCGCTGGTGGACCAGAACAAACAGATCATCATCTCGGCCGACCGCGCCCCGGGTGAGATTAAGGATCTGGAAGATCGCGTGAAATCGCGCCTGCAATGCGGTCTGGTCGTTGATCTGCATCCCACCGACTACGAGCTGCGTCTGGGCATTCTGCAGAACAAGGTCCAGCAGCATATCGCCACATATCCCGATCTGGTCATCGCCGACGGCGTGCTGGAGTTTCTGGCGCATCGCATTTCGACCAATGTACGCGTTCTCGAAGGCGCCTTGACCCGTCTGTTCGCCTTTGCCTCGCTGGTGGGGCGTGAGATCGACATGGAGCTGACGCAGGATTGTCTGGCGGATGTGCTGCGCGCGTCCGAGCGCAAGATCACCGTCGAGGAAATCCAGCGCAAAGTGTCGGATTACTACAACATTCGCCTGTCCGACATTATAGGCCCCAAGCGTCTGCGGTCTTATGCCCGCCCGCGTCAGGTGGCCATGTATCTGTGCAAGCAACTGACCAGCCGCTCTCTGCCTGAGATCGGCCGCCGTTTCGGAGGGCGCGACCACACAACCGTCATGCATGGGGTCAAGCGCATCGAGGAACTGAAAACGACCGATGGTCAGATCGCAGAAGACGTGGAAATGCTGCGCCGCTCGCTAGAGGCCTGAGCCGCACACATGTCGGAAAATGCCCCGGGCCAGTGTGACCGGGGCATTTTCTTGTGCGCTAATCTCCACGGTTGCGGGGGAATGGACGCGTTTCGCGCGCGTACCTCTTGACCACCGCGGCATTCCCACCCAGAAATCGGTAAAAAATCCTTGTGCCTCAGGGCTGAGACGCTAACGTGCCAGTCCCGCCTATGTTGGCACGCAAGTCAGAGGAATAAAGGGTATGAAGATCAGCATCGAACGCGGCACCCTTCTCAAGGCCGTTTCTCAGGCCCAATCCGTCGTGGAGCGTCGCAACACGATCCCGATTCTTGCCAATGTGTTGATCGAGGCCGAAGGCGACCAAGCCCTGTTCCGCGCCACCGATCTGGATATCGAGGTTGTCGACAAAGCGCCTGCGCAGGTCGAAAAAGCCGGTGCGACGACAGTGGCCGCCACGACCCTGCATGAAATTGTGCGCAAACTGCCCGATGGCGCGCTGGTCACCCTGACGGCCGACAGCGCAGCGGGCCGTCTGACGGTTGAGGCGGGGCGGTCGAACTTCTCTCTGGCGACCTTGCCGAAAGAGGATTTCCCAGTCATGGCGTCCTCGGAATATCAGTCGAATTTCACCGCGTCGGCAGCGTTGCTGCGTCGCTTGTTCGATAAATCGAAATTTGCCATCTCGACCGAAGAGACGCGGTACTATCTGAACGGTGTCTATATGCATGTCTCGGATGGGTCTGAGGGCGGTAAGGTGCTGCGCTGTGTGGCCACCGATGGTCACCGACTGGCACGGATCGATGCGGACCTGCCGGATGGCGCTGCGGACATGCCGGGCGTGATCGTTCCGCGCAAAACCGTGGGTGAACTGCGCAAACTGCTGGATGATGACGAGATGGATATCGCTGTCTCGGTCAGCGAAACAAAGGTGCGCTTTGCCACGCCGGATATCACGCTGACCTCGAAGGTCATTGATGGTACCTTCCCCGACTACACACGCGTTATTCCGCAGGGCAACACGCGCCAGTTGGAAGTGGATGCTGCCGAGTTCGCGCAAGCCGTGGATCGGGTTGCAACGGTTTCGTCAGAGCGTTCGCGTGCTGTGAAACTGCAGCTGGATGCGGATAAGCTGGTGCTGTCGGTCAATGCCCCGGATAGCGGCGCGGCTGAGGAAGAGCTGGCCGTTGCATATAATGATGAGCGGTTGGAGATCGGATTCAACGCGAAATATCTGCTTGAGATTGCGTCGCAGGTGGATCGTGAGAACGCGGTGTTCCTGTTCAACTCGGCCGGTGATCCAACCTTGATGCGCGAAGGCAGCGATCTGAGCGCGGTCTATGTCGTCATGCCGATGCGCGTCTAATCGCGCTGGCGCGCGATGCCTCCGGCGGAGGTATTTTTGAACAGAAGAAGGGAGGGGTCATGGGATTGGCCCTGACCGAGCTTACGGTCTCGCATTTTCGGTCTCACAAACTGGCGCGTTTGTCTTTGGATGGGCGCCCGGTTGCGATCCATGGGCCGAACGGGGCCGGGAAGACCAATATCCTTGAAGCGGTGTCTCTGTTCTCGCCCGGTCGCGGGATGCGGCGGGCCAGTGCGGCTGAGATGACCCGGCGGCCCGAGGCCTTGGGCTGGAAACTGTCCGGCCTGCTGAGCGCGCAGGGCGGGCGATATGAGATCGAGACGTGGTCCGAGGGCGGTGCGGCGCGTCAGGTTCGGATTGATGACAAGGCCGCCAGTCAGATTGATCTGGGCAAACTCGCGCGCGTGGTGTGGTTGATCCCATCGATGGATCGGTTGTGGATCGAGGGGGCCGAGGGGAGGCGGCGGTTTCTGGACCGCATCGCGCTGAGTTTTGATCCCGCGCATGCCGAGGCATCGCTGACCTATGAGAAGGCCATGCGTGAGCGGAACCGGCTGCTGAAAGATCAGGTCCGGGACGCCCATTGGTACACGGCCCTGGAAGGTCAGATGGCCGAGACAGGGTATCGGATACATGCGGCGCGTCTTGCAGCATTGGATCATTTGCGTGCCGCGCAGGAAGAGGCCGAAACGGCGTTTCCTTCGGCCGAGTTGGAGTTGATCCAAACGGAAGGCGCGATGCCCGAGACAGCGGATGATCTGCGCGAGGCGCTGAGCGAAAGTCGTTTCCGCGATTTGGCTGCGGGGCGGACACTGGTTGGGCCGCATCGCTCGGACCTGTACGGGGTGTTCGCGGCCAAAGCCGTTCCGGCCAAGGATTGTTCCACGGGCGAACAAAAGGCGCTGCTGGTTTCGCTGATCCTGTCAAACGCACGGGCGCTGGCGGGGATGGTCGGTGCGCCGCCGATCGTTTTGCTGGATGAGGTGGCCGCACATCTGGATGCCGAGCGACGCGCGGCGCTCTATGATGAGATCTGTGCGCTGGGCGCTCAGGCCTGGATGACGGGCACCGGGCCTGAGTTGTTTGCGGAATTGGGCGACCGGGCCCAAACGCTGGTTGTTACCGAAGGCGATGAGGGCTCGGTCGTGTCAGCTTAGGCCGGTTCGTTGACTTTACGCTCCCACAGGAAGCCGCGCATGACCTGATCGACCGGAGTTTTGGCCATGTGGTTGACGTAGTTTGACATGGTTTTCTGCGCCAGACCCAAAACAACATCCAGAACGGCGCGGTGCGAATAGCCTGCGTCAAAGAACGCCTGCAGCTGTTCTTCGGTCGGGTTGCCGCGGGTTTCCATCACCTGCAGTGTGAAGGTGCGCAGGGCCTCCAGCTTGGCAGTCGGCAGCGGGGTTTCGTTGCGCAGAGCCTCGGTGATTTCGTCCGAAACCTTCATCATTTTGGCGATGCCGGTATGGGCGGGGACACAGTAGTGGCATTCGTTTTCAACGTTGATGGTCTGCCAGACGACGGTTTTCTCATCATTGTCGAAATCGGTTTGCATGAACAGGCCATGCAGAACCTGATAACCTTCCAGATGCTGCGGGCTTTCCGCCATCACCTTGTGCAGGCCGGGCAGGCGGCCAAAGGCGGCTTGCGATTTCTCCAGCAGCGGCTTGGACCCCTCAGGGGCGGATTCAAGATCGTGAGACGGGAAGTTGGCCATGTCAAAACTCCTGAATTCTGGCGCGATGAGGTGTATTTAGGGTTTCTTGAGTGATCACTCAAGTATATATTTGAGCAAGCACTCAAGAATTGGTGACCCGATGCCGCGTAAACCTACATATGACCGAGACGCGCTGATCGCGCAGGCGCGTGATATCTTCTGGCGTCACGGCTGGGCCGGGACGTCTCTGAAGGACCTTGAGCGCGAGTTGAAGCTGAAGCCGGGTAGTTTCTATGCGGCGTTCGGCTCGAAAGACGCCCTTTATGCGCTGGCGTTGGAGCGTTACGCGCAAGACGGGGTTGCCAGCATGATGGCTCTGGCCGAAGAGCTGGGGCCGCTTGGGGCGCTCAAGGCGCAGCCGTTTCGCGTGATAGCGGCCTCTGACCTGCCGACCAAGGCCTGCATGTTGGCCAAGACCTATGCCGAGTTGCAGGCAAAGGATCACGATCTAGCGGGCCAGGCAGGCGCGCATATGACCACGATGAAATCCTGTTTTGCAGATCTGTTCCAACGCGCCCAGTTGGGTCAGGAGATCAGCCCCGATCACGATCCCGAACGCCTTGCCGCGCGCTATCAGTCGGATCTTCTGGGCCTGCGGTTGACAGCCGAGCGGGACGACGCCAACGCAGCCGAAATCGCCGAGGATATCGCCGCAGACCTTGATCGGCTGTGATCCGCAGATAAATCGGAGCGGAACCACAAAATATTGGGGGAGCGCGTGACAATCCCCACCAGAAAACGTATAAGTTACCAAAATAATATAGGTACTAACGGCATGTCCGAAGACGCACAGGCACCCCAGGAATACGGCGCAGATTCCATTAAAGTTCTCAAAGGTTTAGAGGCGGTCCGCAAGCGTCCCGGTATGTATATCGGTGACACGGATGACGGCTCGGGTCTGCACCATATGGTGTATGAGGTCGTGGACAACGGAATTGACGAGGCTCTGGCTGGTCATGCCGACCATGTGACCGTGAAAATTCACGCCGATTCCAGCGTTTCAGTCAGCGACAATGGGCGCGGCATTCCGGTGGATATTCACCCGGAAGAAGGCGTCTCAGCGGCCGAGGTCATCATGACCCAGCTGCATGCGGGTGGTAAGTTCGACAGCAATTCCTACAAGGTGTCAGGCGGCCTGCACGGGGTGGGTGTTTCCGTTGTGAACGCGCTGTCCAACTGGTTGGAGCTGCGCGTCTGGCGCAATGGCAAGGAACATGTGGCCCGGTTCGAAGGCGGCGAGACGGTCGAGCACCTGAAGGTGGTCGATGATTGCGGCGACCGGACAGGGACAGAAGTACGTTTTCTGGCCTCGACAGACACATTTTCCAACCTTGAGTACTCGTTTGAGACGCTGGAAAAGCGCCTGCGCGAACTGGCCTTCCTGAACTCGGGCGTGCGGATCATTCTGATTGATGAACGCCCCGCAGAACGGTTGGAGACCGAGCTGTTCTATGAGGGCGGCGTCAAGGAATTCGTCAAATACCTCGACCGTTCGAAAACCTCGGCCATGCCCGAGCCGATCTATATCAAGGGTGAGCGCGACGATATCGGCGTCGAAATCGCGATGTGGTGGAATGACAGCTACCATGAATCGGTGTTGCCCTTTACCAACAACATTCCACAGCGGGATGGCGGTACCCATGTGGCCGGTTTCCGGGGCGCTCTGACCCGGACGATCAACAACTACGCGCAATCCAGCGGGATCGCGAAAAAGGAAAAGGTCAGCTTTACCGGTGATGACGCGCGCGAAGGTCTGACCTGTGTGCTGTCGGTCAAAGTGCCTGATCCGAAATTCTCATCCCAGACCAAGGACAAGCTGGTCAGCTCGGAAGTGCGCCCGGCGGTCGAAGGTATGGTGAACGAAAAACTGGCCGAATGGTTCGAAGAGAACCCCAATGAGGCTAAAATAATCGTCGGCAAGATCATCGAAGCCGCTCTGGCGCGCGAGGCCGCCCGCAAGGCCCGCGAACTGACCCGTCGCAAAACGGCAATGGATGTGAACTATCTGGCGGGTAAACTGAAAGACTGTTCCGAAAAAGACCCGTCGAAGACCGAGGTTTTCCTCGTCGAGGGGGACTCGGCCGGTGGTTCCGCCCAAACAGGCCGGGATCGTCTGACTCAGGCCGTTCTGCCCCTGCGCGGTAAAATCCTGAACGTGGAACGCGCGCGGTTTGACCGGATGCTGTCGTCTCAGGAAATCGGCAATCTGGTTATGGCGCTGGGCACCGGTATTGGCCGCGATGAGTTCAATATCGAAAAGCTGCGTTACCACAAGATCGTCATCATGACCGATGCGGACGTCGATGGCGCACACATCCGGACGCTGCTGCTGACCTTTTTCTACCGGCAGATGCCGGAACTGATCGAAGGCGGATACCTCTATATCGCGCAGCCTCCGCTTTACAAAGTGGCGCGCGGCAAGTCCGAGGTTTACCTGAAAGATCAGGCCGCGCTGGATGATTACCTGATCAATCAGGGTGTTGAAGGCGCAGCGCTGAAGCTGGGCTCGGGCGAGGAAATCATCGGGCAGGATCTGACCCGTGTGGTGGACGAGGCGCGCCAACTAAAACGCGTACTGGATGCCTTCCCGACGCATTATCCGCGCCACATTTTGGAACAGGCCGCTGTGGCCGGTGCCTTTGTGCCCGGTGCCGTCGATGCTGACCTGCAGGGTGTGGCCGACAAGGTCGCCGCTCGCCTGGACCTGATCGCGTTGGAATACGAGCGCGGTTGGCAGGGCCGTATCACGCAGGATCACGGCATCCGTCTGGCCCGCATCCTGCGCGGCGTGGAAGAGGTGCGTACTCTGGACGGCCCCATGTTGCGTTCGGGTGAGGCGCGCAAAACCGGCAGTTTCACCCAAAGCCTACAGGAAATTTACAACACCCCCGCGACATTGGTCCGCCGCGACCGATCGCAAGCGATCCACGGCCCTCTGGACCTGTTGCGCGCCATTCTGGAAGAGGGCGAAAAGGGCCTGTCGCTGCAGCGCTACAAGGGCTTGGGCGAGATGAACCCGGATCAGCTCTGGGAAACCACACTGGACCCGGACGCGCGCACCCTGCTGCAGGTACGCGTTGATGATATGGTTGAGGCCGACGATCTTTTCACCAAACTGATGGGAGACGTGGTCGAACCCCGCCGCGAGTTCATTCAGCAAAACGCCCTGAGCGTGGAGAATCTGGATTTCTGATAATTTGTAGGCGTCCGACCTTCAGTCGATTTTTGCAACACGACCACTTCGTCAAAAAACGCGATCAGCGGGCTGATGGGATGAGATCCTGCATGTCTTTGTGTCCGGAGTCTTTGCCGTTTTGCATGTCGCCTCGTGGATTGGGATTGCTCTGATCCAACTGGTCGACGATCTCGGTGCGGATTTCCAGATCCGCCATTGCGTTTTCGACCAAGGGTCTTGGCAGCTCTGCCAGACAAGGCCGCGCACCTGCGTCTATGGATTTGTGCTCTCGCAAGATTGCGCGGCACATGACCCCGGGCACAAAGGGGCCGTGTCCATTTTCTGCAATCAGCGTCCATTTGCGGGTTACGATATGCCCGTTCAGCTTTCCCGAAACACGCACCTGCATACCGCCACGGTCGCTGCCAAAGGGAAAAAGCGCGTTTGAGAGGGCGTGGAGCGCCGAATGTGCCACGTCCGGAAGTTCATAGCGACCGTGCTGCCTCAATTTGGCCAACAGATGCAGCGCCCAATTCATCAACGGAAGCTCAAGGCCCGCGCGAAACATGACGCTTTGCGCGCCTGTCTTTGCAGGCAGAAGTGCAATGTCGGGAACGTCTACGCTGTATCCTGCGCGTATCATCCCTGGCTCCAGCTTATACATCTTGCGATCCGTCCATCCGGTGGCCGTCTGCCAAGTGCCGTCTTTCCACACTTGGTATGGCCGCCCGACACCGCTTACGATGCTTTTGATAACGGACATACCGCGCGGCGCCCGATTGCCCGGCAGGATTGCGATGTCGATAAGGTCAACCTCATCAAGGCGTTCGATCAAGTCTTCGACGATGCATGAGGACAGGCCCGGCACGCTGGATGCCCCGGAAAGAACGAAGACACCCGAGGCCAAGGCTTCGGGGTTCAAGGTCGCGATACCCTTTGTGAACGTGGCACTGTCCGATAGGTCAAGATAGTGGCAGCCATGGGATATGCAGAGCCTTGGAACTTTGTAAGGATCATCGCCGTAGTGCTGGAACGGACCTGCTGCATCAATCACCACGTCCGGTTCAACCGCGAAAAGAGCCTCTGGTGCTTTGCCGATGTCCAACTCCAATGTCTGAGCGCGGAGTTCCTGAGCCAAAGCACGGCCCTTTTGCGGGCGTCGCCCGGCCAGCCAAAGCTGGTGCCCATCGCGTGCCAGTAACCGGGCGGTCAGGGATCCGAAAACACCATACCCTCCGATGATCACGACTTTCATGACGGGGCACCCCCGACGATTTCGGCATCTTGGAATGTTGCGTCCTGCCAGATCAGCTCGCCAAAAAGTGGGTGCGCCAGTTCCAGGGTGAACCGAAATTGCCCACCCCCGATCTCTTCGTGGCCAACCCGCAGTCTGCCCGGACAAGCCCACATTGGCAAAGGCAGCCGCTGTCGGCCCAATTTCAGGAAATACCGGTCGCTGACGAAATAAAGACCGCATTCCGAGCTTTCGAGCCGCAGTGAGATACCAATACCAAAGCCGATATATTCCTCCAATCCGGTGGGTCCGGCAAAGCGTTTGGAACTGCCAACCATTTGCGGAAACCCGGTGGCCCGGCCATACTGCCGGATCCAGAACTGCCCGCCCGTCGCCGCGTCTTCGGTGACTGTGACCACGGCAGATCGACCGACAGAAGTACGATCAAACGGCAGCGGTGCCCCAATCACGCGCAGGGCAAAAGCCAGCGCGCGTCCAGCCGGGTTCATCCGCATCTGGGTCACGCGGCCTTGGTAAGTAAGGCTGGAATCCTCCAAATGCCGTTTGCTGAAACGCCGCTGAATTGCCCTGGGCAGACGGGCCCATGCCGCGGCCCCCAGCAGGGTCTTGAACCGATCATCCCGGTCGCTGGTCGCATCGGATTGCGCTGCGGGGTGCTTCATGCTGGGTCGGGCAAAATTTTGCGTGTTTTCGAACATTCTGGCATTTCCGTCATAAGAGAAATTTGGGGTCAAATTTTTATCTGCTGTTTTTGCCTCCGGTGAAGTTGAGCAAAGAGACGACTTTGGTTCCCATTTTCATCAACATCACCAGCTTGGCCCTCGGCACGGTCAGCATATCGCGGAACCACGTGTCAGCCGTTGTCAGGAACGCTTGCATGTCTTGCATCCGTTGCAGCGCAATAGGGTCCAGGCCGCCTTCGGTTTCTGCTTGGGCCACGCAGGCGCGCAGGGCGTGTGTCGCCGGATCAATCTCGCGTTCCTTGCGCCCCTGAGCAATACGGAGCCCCATTTCCCAGACATCCACCTCGGCTTCGTAGTGTTCGCGCCGGTCGCCCGGAAGGGGAATACGGCGAATGAGCCGCCAACTGACCAGTTCTTTGAGAGAGTTGGACACATTGGATCGTGCAATGCCTAGGGCCTCGGCGATTTGTTCGGCATTGAGGGGCCGGGCGCTGAGATAAAGCAGCGCGTGAATCTGCGCCACAGAGCGGTTGACGCCCCATTGATTGCCCATGTCCCCCCAATACAGGATGAACTGGTTTACAGCGGTTGATTTCGTTATGTCATTAGTTTCTGTCATGACAGAAATATCAGATAAACGGAGGTGAAAATCAAGACCTAAAGCGTCACAGGTTTAACTTGAAACGCCATAATTTGGCGCTGGTTTCATACTTACCGACAATGGGCCAGACTGTTTCTGGCATATTGTTGCTGCCTGGCATCCAAGCGAAAAAGTGAAGCCGCCAATGCCACGTTTATGAGGTTTGTTTTCAACTCTGCCAGAATGGGGTACTTTGGGTCGTGAAACACGTTAACTGTACCACTCTTGGTTGCTTGCAAATTTTTGCTATATATTTAAACGTGTTAATTGACGTTCTGTTAGTGGATTTCCGCCTGCGTCCATCGAAAAATTTGCCAGATTCAGGGATTGTTGCTACGATTCTGCCAAAGGGCGATAAAAAACCCGGGGGCAAAAATCGAACAGAATTCCGGAAAACCCTCAAAAGTGGTGTGGGTCAATATACCCGAACATCTCAACGGCACGCGTCGAGGTTTGTTTTTCTTGTGGGCCGAGGTCGAGCGGGCACAGGTGAAACCCAAAGCCGCACCTCCGCCTCCGGTACCGCGCGCGCCCGAGGCGAACAAGATGTTCGGGTGGGTGGATGAGTTTATTTTCTATGACGGAGATAGGGTTGAACAACCCGATCAGCGCGCCGAGGCCCCATCTAGCCGTTACAGTTTCTCGAAGAACAGGATGACCTCGCCCAGACGGACGCCAAAGCGCGAAACATAAGCGCGGTTCAGCAGGCGGTCGTCTTCCAGAAGCCACATCCAGTCATCGAAATTCACCCGCATGGTGCCGTCCTTGACGGGCAGGTCGATCTTGTATTTCCAGTTGAAGGTATCGCCGCGCTCGATCCCTTGGGCCACACCAAGAACGCCCGGTGCGGTGCCGGTCCAGCTGTCTTCGCCGGTTTTGGTCAGGGTCCAGACGCGCTGTTCGGTAGCGCCGTCATCATAGACGAAATCCTCGACCAGCGTCAGGGTTTCTCCGTCCCATGCGCCGTCGATCTCAACCGTGAAACGGCGCGGCACGTTGCCCAGAATGTCCTGGAACTGACCATAGGCCACGGTTTTGCCGTCAAAGAACTCTTCAAGGTTCAGCTGCCGGTCTGACAGAAAGCTTTTCGGCACCCGCGGTTTGGCCGAGCAGGCCGCAAGCAGTGTCAGGCTGGCGATTGCGACCAGAGAGATCAGAAAACGCAACCGGGTCATTGCAGGCGCCTGCTTTCAGCATCCGCATCATACCCGTTTGAACCGGGCAGATGCGCGGTCTGAACTTCGGGGGCTGGGCGCATGGTTGCCACCAGTTCAGCAACCTTGAGGCCGAATTTGCGCATCTCTGAGCGGTTCATGATCGCTCCGTTTTCGGTCAGGTACATCCAGTCGGTGACGTCCAGCGTATGCCCGCCGGCATCTTCGGGAAGAATGATCCGGTAGGTAAGCTTGACGGTCGAGCCCGAGATCACGCCTTTGCCTTCACCGACGATATCATCTGCTGTGGCCGTGAACGTATTGCCGGTGCCCAATGTCAGGAACCACTTTCGGGTCATCTGTTTGCCGTTCGAATAGGTGAAATACTCGGCCAGAGTGCCCGTGTTTCCATCCCATTCGCCGACCATACGCGCGACGAAGCTGTTCGACATCTTACCGTTGGGGCCATAGATCAACCCCTCGGACAGGATGTCGCCGTTCAGGTGTTTGGTCAGGGAAAACTCTGGTCCCGTTCCCGAATAGTCGGCCGGGTTTTGCGAGCGAAAGCTCAGGAACCGTCTTTTGACCGCGACGATAACAAGGATGGCGAGCAGAAACACAATAAGTGTATTCATTTGGCTGGGGCCTCCGTAGGCAGGGTCAAGACCATCCCGAATGCGCCCAGTTTGAGGATGCAGGGCAGCAGGGCATAGGCGAATGTGAGTGTGCTCAGAGCCTGTGCCGAGTTGGCTTGACCGGGAGAAAAGCCGCTGCGTTCCAGCAGGGGCAGGGTGAAAAAGGCAGCGAGCGCGAGGCCCAGCTTGCCAGCGAAAGACCAGATGCCAAACGCGGCCGAGGCATTCAGCCCCGCGCGCGTCAGCACCACGGAAAACATGGCGGGCAGGATCACGATATCCGCCCCTGCGGCTGCGCCCGAGGCCAGGCAGATCAAGGCAAAGGCAGTCAGCTCTCCGGCCGAGAGGGTGGCCGCGCCGATGAAGGATGCGATGCCCAGCGGCATGGCGATCATCAGGGTCTGTTTCGGGCCAATCCGGTTGCTGATCCGCGCCCAGACCGGCACGCTGGCGCCGGCGCTGAGGAAGAACAGGATCAGTAAGGGGCCGGCCATACCGGAAAGCTGCAGTTTGTCCTCGACGAAGAACAGAAACAGCGTGGCGGTCAGGGCGACCGGCAGGCTGTTGATCAGCGCCAGAACCAGCAGGCGGAGGGCACCGGATTGTCCAAGCGCGGTGAACGAGATGCCCTCGCCCGTGATGGGCGTACGCCGCCATATCGGGATGGTGACGATCAGGGTCAGTAGCGCGAGCGCGCCCAGAAACAGGCCAAAGGCGGGATAGCCCTGCCCCTGCGCACCAAGGGCAACAAACAGAGCCGGGGCACTGGCGGCCAGAACGACTCCGGTCAGTTGGCCGCCTTCGCGGAAGGCGGCGAGGCGCATCAGCTCTTGCGGGTCGGCCTGTTTGGCCAGCGTTGCACTGCGGCCATAAAGCAGGATCGTGCCAAGGCTGTAGGCCGAAAAAAGAAGCACGAGGGTAGCAACCAGCGCGCCAACGCTGGCCCCGTCCGGCAGGCCGAACAACAGCGGAAACCCAACTGCCAGCCCAAGCGCCGCCAGCGCGGCAAACAGCAGTTGCGCGCCGGGCCAGTGGTCGATGGCCCAACCGATCAGCGGATCCTGCACCAGATCAACCAGGCGGATCACCAGCAACACGGTTCCGATCACCCCAAGGCCAATGCCCAAATTCACCGCTGCAAAACGCGGCAGGTGAATATAGAGCGGGATGCCCGCCGCAGCGAGCATCAGCGCATAGAGGCTGACCCTGGGATACAGCATCACTGCCCCTTCAACTGTCGTGTGAAACTGGCCGATCGCGTATTGCTGCCCAGAAAGACCGACATGAAGGCCCGCTTGATGCCGGGATATTTGATGGTGCAGGCCTTCTGGCCGTTGCGCCAATAGGTGACTTGATCAGGCCCCTGCGAGATCGCGAGGTATTTGTCGCCGTTGCTGACGCCTTTGAAGCACTTGTTCAGCTCGGGGCCGATGGGCAAAGGGTTGCCTTGCCGTGACATCTCCTCCAGCGTCGAGTCGACGATGGCCTTTTTCTTGATGTTGCGACGGTAGGTGAGCTCCAGGCCGAAATCCTGCGACCAGTTGAAGGGCGCGCCGCCGGGTGTGTAAAGCCGTGCGTCATACATCGCCAACCCCAGGAAACGGAAGGTGGCGGTGCCGCGCAGCTGAGGGTCGCTCAGGCTAGCGGATTGCGGCAGGGCCTCGGCCCCGCCCGGCATCAGCAGGGTGAGGGACAGCAGCGCTGCGGATAGGGTGGTTCTATTCGGCGGCCACATGGATGGCCGGATCTTTTTCAAGAATGCCATTGTCAGCTCCGGTTGTGTGTGGGGCGCCGCGCAAGCGGTCGACGACATGCATCGCGCTGGCGATCCCGTCTTCGTGAAACCCGTGCCGGTTATAGGCTCCGGCGTACCAGGTGTTATTCTGTCCCTGCATGTCGCGAATTTGTCCCTGCGCTTTCAGCGCGGCTTTGTCGAAAACCGGGTGAGCGAACTCGACCTGATCGTAGATCTTGTCCTCGGCAATTTGCGAAGACGCGTTCAACGATACAAACAGCGGATCGCTGTCCGGGATGTTCTGCAACCGGTTCATCCAATAGGTCACGCCGACATCCCCGTCTTGCGAGCGATAGGTCCAGCTGGACCAGCAGGCGCGCCGCTTTGGCATCTGGCTTTCGTCACAATGCAGGATCGCGTGGTTGGCCTGATAGCGGATCGCGCCAAGGGCCGCAGCCTCATCCGCTGTGGCGTCGTTGCCCAGAATGGCCAGTGACTGGTCCGAGTGGGTCGCAAGGATGATCTCGTCAAACTGATCGGCATGGCCCTGGCTGGTGACCGTCACACCGGTGTCATCGCGCTGCACGTGATCTACCGGAGCCGCCAGACGAATGTCGCATCCGCGCGACCGCAGCGCGGCATCGATACGGCGCACATATTCGATGCTGCCGCCTTTGACCGTGTACCACTGATGCTGGTTGGCGCGTCCGCTGGCCAGCAGGGCGTGGTTGCGGAAGAACTGCACCAGCGAACGGGCCGGAAACTGATCCACAAACTCAACCGGAGTGGACCAGATCGCGCCACACATCGGCAGCAGGTAGTTGTGGCGGAACCAATGTCCCAGACGCATCTGGTCCACCAGCTCTCCGATGGTTGTATCATCATCCTTTGCGGCTTCGGGGGCCTCTTTGCCAAAGCGCAGGATGTCCGCAATCATCTTGTAGTAGGATGGCCGCAGCAGGTTGCGTTTCTGGGCTGTCAGGGTACGCAGCGTGTTCAGCCCGTATTCAATGCGGCCATTGTCGATGGTCGCGCCAAAGCTCATCTCGCTTTTCTCGACGGGGACGTTCAGCTCATCAAACAGCTTGGTCAGGTAGGGATAGGTCGCATAGTTGAAGACGATAAAACCGGTATCGACCGGTTGATCTCCGTTCTTGCCTGCCATCACTGTTCGGGCATGTCCACCGAGGCGCGGCTCGGACTCGTAAACGGTGATGTCGTGCTGTTCAGAAAGGTAGTACGCTGCGGATAAACCTGAAATGCCTGCACCTATAACTGCGATTTTCTTGCGCTCGCCTCGCGTTTCGTCGAACATGTGATCCCCTTAAGTGCGACATTTTACAAAGACATACGTAGCAGGTTCCGACGCGGATCAGTCAGGTTCGATTTATTTTTCAAGCGCACTATGTTGTGATGTCTGGGCTAATTTTACCACAGGCTCTGATGATCCGTCTGCAATGCCAGTTCGTAAATGCTTAGAGTGACTGAAATTCGCACGCCGCTTTGGTGTGCTCTCCGATCGGACCGGGCATGAATAGTTTTGACGGCAAGACATACTGGATTGTAGGCGCGAGCGAAGGGCTCGGGCGCGCCTTGGCGCAAGCGCTCAGCGAGCGCGGCGCGCATCTTGTCCTGTCGGCGCGCAATGCGGATCGGCTGGCCGAGATATGCGCATCCCTTCCCAATGCGCGTGCGGTGCCCTTTGACGTGACCGATCTTGAGGCCGTTCGCCGTGCCGTGGCTGAAGTCGGAGAGGTCGATGGCCTTGTCTACAACGCCGGAGTCTATGAGCCGATGCGGACCGGTGATTGGGACACCGAGGCGGTCCTGATGATGACTGACGTGAACTACACCGGAGCGTTGCGGGTGTTGGGTGAAACCGTTCCGGGCTTCGTCAGCGCCGGACGCGGGGACATCACGCTGATCGGCTCTCTGTCCGGTTATCGTGGCTTGCCTGCGGCGGTAGGATATGCAGCCAGCAAGGCGGCGTTGGTCTCGCTGGCCGAGACCATGCGGTTTGATCTGGCGGGGACGGGCGTGACGGTTCGGATCGTCAATCCCGGCTTTATCAAGACCCGTCTGACCGAAAAGAACAATTTCAAGATGCCCATGCTGATGTCGGCCGAGGACGCGGCAGAGCGTGTGATCAAAGCGATGTCGCGCCGCCGCTTCCGTACTGATTTTCCGGCCCCGTTTTCCTGGGTGGTTCGGCTGCTGGACTATCTGCCAGATATCCTGATTTATCGCGGAAAATAGACTCTAATTTGGGTTTTTAGCCAAATTGCCCCTGACAGAACCAGCCTGCGGACATGGTGCCTCCATGGCCATAAAACAGCCAGAGCCTCTCGCCCTGTTCGGTCACCACAACCCAGTAATCGCGCACACCGCTGCGCCAGTTGGGATCATCCAGCCACCATTCCGGCGCGATCCGTTCCGGGCCGGTGGCTTGTACCAATTGCCAATCACGTCCGCGCCAGCGAAAGGCGGAGGGCACATCCGGAGTTTCCGGGGCCATCACCGGCTCGGGCTGCCACATCTGCAGGGGGCGCGGGCGTGGTGGTGCGGGCCAGTCTCGCGCCGGTTCGGACCATGCCGCCGCCAGCACCTGCGCGGTTTTCTCGGGGATATGCGATGCCGCAGGGTGACGCCGAGTGATGACCTCCAGCCCTACCCGCGCGCCCAACTTGGCCATAAGGTCTTCGACGGCGGTGTTGCCCTCAAGCCGGTTGCGGGCCACACGGCGGGCCTCGGCATGACCGGCAATGGTGCGGGCGTGGATGGGTTCGGTCTGCACCGCCTCAAGCCGCAGCATGTCAATGCCATAACCCGCGTCGATCTTGTCAACTTTCATCTCTAACAAAGGGCGAATGCGGTGTTTGTCATGAGTTGGCCGGGCCAGCCCAACCTCGAGAACCTCGGCCGCCTGATCGGCACGATGGGCCTCAAGCCGCAGGGTGCGGACGCCGCGGCCCTTTTCCTCCAGCTTGGAGCAGAGTGTCGGCAGAACCCGGTCGATGGCGGCCATCACATCCTCGACCAGCCCAATCGGATTGGGCAGAGTCATCCGCACCGCGAAGTGATGCGGCGGGCGGGCCGGAGAGACCGGCTCGGGCGCGCTGCCCATCGCCTGATCCAGCCGCAAGACCAGCCCACGTCCGAACCTGCGGGCGAGAGAGGCGCGGGGTTGCCCCAGCAGATCCCCGATCTGGCGCAGGCCCAGACGGTTCAGCTGCGCGACCACCTGACCCTCAAGCCGCAGCGCCGCGATGGGCAGCGGGCTGAGCGCCCCATAAGACTGCCCCGGCGCCGCGATCCGCGCCCCGCCGCCCAAGGCCACCACCTGCGGCGCGGCCCCGCCCTTGGTCCAGTGTCGTCGCTTGCTGGCCCGGGCACGGGTGGCGCGGGCCTCTTGGCTGATGGCGTCGCCGTTGCGGTCGGATATGGCCTCTTGCCCGGCATAGCGCGCCAGCGCCCAGGCCGCGCCCAACGTGTCGGCAATGCCCATCTGCACGCTCAGGCCCATATCGGCGCAATCAACCTCAAGCACGCGCAGCAAGGCCTCTTCCCCACCAAACAGATGCGCGCAGCCCGAGAGGTCAACGATCAGCCCGTCCGGCGCCTCTTCGGCGACCCAAGGGCTGAACTTGCCTGCCCAGCGGCGCAACGCGGTCAGGAACGCGGCCTCGGCCGGGGCATTGCGGTGCCGCGTGATCAGAGACGCGCACATGGCATGGGCATCGCGCACCGGCTGACCCACCTGCAGCCCGGCGGCCTGAGCTTCCGCGTTCAGAGAGGTGATCACCTGCATGTTCGATTGCTCGGCCACCACGGCCAAAGGCCCGACATGCAGCCCCCGCGCGGCGCGGATCAGCCGTTCAGCCCCCAGACGGGGAAACCAGAGTGAAAGTATTCGGCGTTTTGGCATCGGCAGACATCAAAATGTTCTCATTTTGTTCTTATTCGAGAATCAGCGCCAGAGTCCACGCTTACCCGCAGGTCAGGCGCTGAATGAGGCCCGCCTCGTTCACGAAGACATTCAGCCGGTCGATACGGTAGTCCTGTGTCGCAATGTCATTGGGTCCCAACACCCGCGCGCGCTCGGGCAGGCTGGCCTGAATGGTCGAAACCGGTTGGCCGATGGAATCCGCAAACGGATCGCCCTTGCAGAAGGCCAGATCGACAGGCGAGGCCTCGGGCGCAAGGTCTGCACCTTCCAAGGTCGAGGTGTCGGCGCAGGCGGCCAGAAGGATCAGGATCGGGATAAATCGGCGCATTGGCGTTCCCCAGTATGACAATGTCGTTTATGCAATATCAAATATTTAGCCAATCTGCCATGAAAGTGCAGTTGAAAACACCCTGCATTTGACGCAGGGTCGGGTCAAACAAGATTGGGAGACAAGCACCATGCGTACCCGTGCAGCCGTCGCCATTCAGGCAGGCAAACCTTTGGAAGTGATGGAGGTGAACCTCGAAGGCCCCAAGGCGGGCGAGGTTTTGGTCGAGATGAAGGCCACCGGCATCTGTCATACCGATGAATTCACCCTGTCCGGCGCTGATCCCGAAGGCCTGTTCCCGGCCATTCTGGGCCACGAAGGCGCAGGCGTCGTGGTCGATGTTGGCCCTGGCGTCACCAGCCTGAAACCGGGCGATCATGTGATCCCGCTTTACACACCCGAATGCCGTGAGTGTGAATACTGTCTGAACCCCAAGACCAACCTGTGTCAGGCGATCCGTGAAACTCAGGGTAAGGGCTTGATGCCCGATGGCACCTCGCGCTTCTCGACTTTGGATGGCGATCCGATTCTGCACTACATGGGCTGCTCGACCTTCGCCAACCACACTGTCCTGCCTGAAATCGCGCTGGCCAAAGTGCGTGAGGACGCGCCGTTCGACAAGATCTGCTACATCGGTTGCGGTGTCACCACCGGAATCGGCGCTGTGATCAACACCGCCAAGGTGGAGATTGGCAGCCGTGCCATCGTGTTTGGTCTGGGTGGTATCGGCCTGAACGTGATTCAGGGCCTGCGTCTGGCCGGGGCCGACCAGATCGTCGGCGTCGATCTGAACCCCGCCAAAGTCGAAATGGCGACCAAGTTCGGCATGACCGATTTCGTCAACCCGACCGAGGTCGAAGGCGATCTGGTGCCTTATCTCGTCAACCTGACCAAGGGCGGCGCGGACTATACCTTTGACGCCACCGGCAATGTCGGCGTGATGCGGACCGCTCTGGAAGCGGCGCATAAGGGCTGGGGTGAGTCGATCATCATCGGCGTTGCACCAGCGGGGGCCGAAATCTCGACCCGTCCGTTCCAGCTGGTCACCGGTCGTTCCTGGCGCGGCACCGCCTTTGGCGGCGCGCGGGGCCGGACCGATGTACCCAAAATCGTCGACTGGTACATGGACGGCAAGATCGAGATCGACCCGATGATCACCCACACCATGGGCTTGGACGACATCAACCACGGTTTCGACCTGATGCATAAGGGTGAAAGCATCCGCTCGGTTGTGGTCTACTAAGGCTCTAAACCGATAAGACTCGCTGATGCGGCGCGCTGTCTGGCGCGCCGTTTTTATTTGCCGGGCCGTGATGCGCCCGTATCTGACCTTGGCGACCGAACCCGCAGAACCGGCGTATTGACCGAGGTGGTGTTCGATCGGCTTTCGCGCCAGACAACGAAGATGCCTGAGGCGATGATGATGCTGGCTCCAACTGCGACCCAGCCGTCCGGTGTTTCACCAAAAAAGATCATGCCGAACAAGGTGGCCCAGATGATCTGGCTGTACTGGCTGGGGGCCACAACGCCCGCCGGGGCGGCGCGATAGGCCAGAATGATCAGATGCTGCGCGATGACCGAGAACACCCCCACCAGTGCCATCATCGCCAGATGCAAAAGCGAGGGCGGCTGATACACGGCGGGCTGCATCAGGCTCATGACCAAAATGGCGAGCAACAGCGGGTACAGAATCAGTACGGCCGAGCGTTCTTCGTTTCCGATCTTTCGCACCAGAACAGACCCTAACGCGCTGCAAAACGCGGCTGTCAGGGCGGCGAGGTGGCCAAGCGTGATATCCGTCGCGCCGGGGCGCAGAACGATCAGAACGCCGATCAGGCCGACGCCGACGGCAGCCCAACGCTGGACACGCACGACCTCTCCCAGAATCGGGATCGACAGGACCGTAACGAACAGGGGAAAGGCAAACAGCAGCGAGTAGACCTCGGCCAGAGGCAGGACCGAGAATGCATAAAACGCGCAGGACATGCCTGTCACCATCAACCCCGACCGCAACAGCACCAGCCAGGGGTGGCGGGGCATAAAATTACCCGTCGCGCGGTCTGTCAGGATCGTCACCGCCATGGGCACAAAGGAAAACAGCGTGGCGAAAAAGATGATCTGCAGCACCGAATAGGTGCCGCCCAGCACTTTGATCAGCGCGTCATGGCTGGCAAAGACCGCGAATCCCAGAAACGCGAAACCAAGTCCCCGGAGGGTGGTGTTTTGAGTGCTCATGATCTGGCCTCAGGCGATGTCGGTGTGGTGACTTTAAGCCGGCGCAGCCAAATAGGCTGTCTTAACTCTGATTAGACGCATTTTCCCGGACCGCATAGCCCCTATTTTATCGCTAACATGGCAAAGCCGCCATGTTGTGAGGTCAACGCAGGATCGGCGGCGCGTCCTTGGGGTGTCGGGCGGATTGCACGCCCGCTTTCATCCCCACACCGATACGTCGGGCCAGCGCGACCCAGGGGGTGGCCGTTTGCTGGGGTAGGGTTTGGGTGGCGACCTCCTCAAACAGGTCCAGCCAGTGTGCGAACATATCGGGCTGCACGTCGGGCCTTTCGCTGTGGATGCGTTGCGGATTGCCGTTGTAGCTGCGCTCAAAAAGGATGGCGTTGCGCCAGAAGGCGGCGATCTTGTCCTCATGCGCGGGCCAGTCATGGACGTGCTTGTTGAACACCGGCCCCAGAACGGCATCCTCGCGCACGCGGGCATAGAAGGCGTGGACCTGCGCGTTGATCTGATCAGGTGTTGCCGGAAAGCGCGGCGGCAGGGTGGGTTTGGTCATGAAAGCACCGAATGCGACTCTGTTTTGGGCCAATATCCCGTTCAGTCGTCAGGCAAAAGGTGTGGTTTTGTCGCGCGGCTCGGGCGTCAGCAGGTGCCGGATCAGGGCCACTGGATGTGCCTTCAGGCTGAGGCGGGTGGCGACGTAATCCTCGACCACCTGTTCGCCCAATGTCATCTGCGGCAGATAGGCTTGAGGTTCATCCAGCGTCTCGCCCTCCAGATCTTGTGAAAACAGCGGCAAAGGTTTGGCGGTCGCAATCGCCTTGGCCTGCCACAGAGCCTCGCGCCGGGTCAGATCGCAGGCGGCGAAGGCATCGGCCTCGGCCAGACGTTCGATCACCGACGGCCCCAACCCTGCGCGGCGCCAGACGTCATCCACCTGAGTGTAGCCGTTGCCCCGTGCGGCGGTCAGCCAGCTGGCGTCTTCCTCGCTGAGGCCCTTGATCTGGCGGAACCCCAGCCGCAGGGCCAGCCCGCCACGGCCATCGGGTTCCATCACATTATCCCAGAAGCTGGCATTGATGCAGACCGGGCGTACCTGCACCCCGTGTTCACGGGCATCCCGCACGATCTGGGCGGGCGCATAGAAGCCCATCGGCTGAGAGTTCAGTAGCGCGCAGGCGAAAATCCCCGGATGGTGGCATTTGATCCAGGCCGAGGCATAGACCAGCAGCGCAAAGCTGGCCGCGTGGCTTTCGGGAAAGCCATAGGACCCGAACCCTTCGATCTGTGAAAAACAGCGCTCCGCGAAATCCTGCTCGTACCCGTTGCGCTTCATCCCGCGCAGGAACAGCGCGCGGAACTCGCTGACATTGCCATGCTTCTTGAAGGTCGCCAAAGACCGTCGTAGCCGGTCCGCCTGTTCCGGAGTAAAGCCTGCGCCGACAATGGCGATCTGCATCGCCTGTTCCTGAAACAGCGGCACGCCCAGTGTTTTGCCCAGCACATCCCCCAATGCGTCCGAGGGAAAGCTGACCTCCTCCTCTCCGTTCCGGCGGCGGATATAGGGGTGGACCATATCGCCCTGAATCGGGCCGGGGCGGATGATGGCAACCTCGATCACCAGATCGTAGAAATTGCGCGGCCGCATTCGGGGGAGGAAGTTCATCTGCGCCCGGCTTTCCACCTGAAACACCCCAATAGAGTCTGCTTTGCACAGCATATCGTAAACCTCGGGGTCCTCGGGCGGCAGGGTGGCGAGGGTATAGCCGGTCTGATGATGCTGCCCGATCAGGTCGAACGCCTTGCGGATACAGGTGAGCATCCCGAGGCTGAGGACATCGACCTTCAGGATGCCAAGGCTGTCGATATCGTCCTTGTCCCAGCAGATGACCGTGCGCCCCTCCATCGTGGCGTTCTCAATGGGGACAAGCTCGTCCAGACGCCCCTCGGTGATGATGAAGCCGCCCACGTGCTGTGACAGATGACGGGGGAAGCCGTCGATCTCATAGACCAGCATTAGAGTCTGTTTTAGCCGTCGATCCTCAGGGTCGAGGCCGATTTCGCGCATCCGATGCGCCTCGAGCCCTTTGGTCGAGAAAAAGCCCCAGAGCTGTGAGGACAGGGCCGAGATCGTGTCCTCGGTCAGACCCATGGCGCGGCCGACCTCACGAATGGCACGCTTGCCGCGATAGTGAACAACCGTGGCGCAGAGGCCCGCGCGTTCGCGGCCGTAGCGGTCGTAGATATGCTGGATCACCTCTTCGCGGCGTTCATGTTCGAAATCGACGTCGATATCGGGCGGCTCGTCGCGGGCCTCGGAGACGAAGCGCTCAAAAACCATCGTGCCCATTTCGGGGCTGACCTCGGTGATGCCGAGGCAGAAGCAGACCACCGAGTTGGCCGCCGAGCCGCGCCCCTGACACAGAATGTCGCGCGAGCGGGCGAAATGGACGATATCCCGGACGGTGAGGAAATAGGGTTCATATTTCAGCTTGCCGATCAGGGCGAGTTCGTGCGCCAGCATCTTTTTCGCCTTCTCGGACGCGCCTGCCGGATAGCGCCATTTCAACCCCTCATGCGCCAGGCGGTGCAGGCGTTGGGTCGGGGTTTCTCGTTCGCTGCCCTCGCTGGGATATTCATAGCGCAGCTCATCCAGCGAGAAATTGAGCTGTTCGCTGAGGTCAAGGGCGCGGGTGACAGCCCCCTCGTGAGTTTTGAAGATACGCAGCATTTCCCCGTCAGAGCGCAACCGCTGTTCGCCATTGGCCAGCGCGTCGCGGCCCAGCTCATCGACCTTGCGGCGCAGGCGGATGGCGGTCAGCACATCGGCCAGCTTGCGACGCGCGCCGTGGTGGATCATCGGCGCGGCACTGGCGAGGGTGGGGATGTTGAGATGCTTTGATTCAGCCTCTAATAAAGAGAAATACGCACTATCCGCACCATCATAGCGAGGGTGCATCAGCAGATGCATCCGCCCACCAAAGCGGCGCGTCAGCTGTTGCGCCTGTGTCCGCCACGCGCTCGCGCCGCCCTTTGACCGGCCCGATTGTGGCCAGAGTAGCAGGTGGAGGCCGTCGGAAAACTCCAACAGGTCGGACAGGTGTAGGATGCAATCACCTTTTTCCGCACGCAGGCGGCCTTTGGACAGGATACGGCACAGGTTTCCCCAGCCCTGTCGGTTCAGGGGCAGAGCGGTGACGGTGGGCGCGTCGGTGAAGATCAGCCGTGCTGCCGGGATCAGGCGCGGCACCGCGTGGATGGGATATGAGGGTGGTTTGGGGATGTGATCGGGGCAGGGCGGGCCTAGGCTCGTGTTCTGCGCCTCCCACTCCAACCGTTCGCGCACCTTACGGGCGATCTCGCGCCCCCTTGTATGGGCACGAACGATTCCGGCGACCGAGTTGTCATCCGCAATTGCGATGGCGGGCAGGCCAAGGGTCACGGCACGTTCCATATACTCCTCGGGGTGAGAGGCCCCGGTGAGGAAGGTGAAGTTTGACGTGATCGACAGCTCGGCATACATGACGAGTCACTATTATATTCACGTTTTGTTCTTTTTCGAGTCCTTTGCGCCATTGCGCAGGAAACGGGTCGCCCGACACTTTGCGGATGGCCATGGTCGGGACAAAGAAGGAGACACATCATGCTCAGAATTTCCGCACTGCCCACTGATCAGGTCGAGGCTTATCGCAACGGCGCGCAGGACGGATACGGGAACCCGCCGGAACGCGCCATATCGAACGGCCAGGGCAACCCCTGCCGCCATTGTCTGACCTATATCCCGAAAGGCAAAGAGATGCTGGTTCTGGCCCACAGACCCTTTCCCGAAACACAGCCTTTTGCCGAAACCGGGCCGATATACCTTTGTTCAGAGTCTTGTGAGCGCTATGAGGCACCAGCCGATCTACCCGAGGCGTTGACCTGTTCACCCAACTATCTGATCAAGGGATACGGGGTGGATGACCGGGTCGTTTACGGCACCGGAATCATAACACCACAAGCGCAACTGCACGAAGCGGCCAAGGATATCTTTGAGCGAAAGGACGTGGCATATATCCACATCCGGTCAGCCTTGAACAACTGTTATCACGCGCGGATCGACCGAGCCTAGAGCTTGACTCGGTGCATGCCCCGGCGCGGCTGATCCTGATCCTCGGCCGGGGTGTCATTCGCACGCGATGAGGTCAGCGCAAGGAACACATCCTCAAGGTCTGCTTCTTCGGTCCGGACGTCGCGGATGCGGATATTGGCGGCACGCACCGATTCCAGAACCTGCTCGGCGCTGGTTTGGGCGCTGCGATACTGCAGCACAAGGCTGCCATCGTCGCGCAGGGTGGCCTCGACACCATCCGTCATGGGCAAATCGGTGACTGGGCTGTCAGGGGCGATCACCATCGTCCGGCTATCCATGCGGCCCAGCAGATTGGCGGTGCTGTCCTGGGTGATCTTTTCGCCATGGTTGATGATGGCGATCTCATCACACATCTCTTGCGCTTCTTCCAGGTAGTGCGTGGTCAGGATGATGGTCATACCCTGTTCGTTCAGCTTGCGCACATTGGCCCAGAGCATCTGGCGCAGCTCGATATCCACGCCTGCGGTGGGTTCATCCAGCACAAGGATCTTGGGGTGATGCACCAGTGCCTTGGCCAGCAGCAGCCGACGCCGCATCCCGCCGGACAGCGTGCGGGCATAGGCCTCGGCCTTGTCGCTGAGGCCCACCAGTTCCAGAATCTCGTCGCTGCGGCGTTCAGCTTTGGGCACACCGTAGAGACCGGCTTGAACCTCCAACGCGCCGCGCGGGGTGAAAAAGGGATCAAGATTAAGCTCTTGCGGCATGACGCCAATGGCCGCGCGGGACGAGCGCGGGTTCTTGTCCTGATCATATCCCCAGATCGAAACATGGCCCGAGGATTTCACCACCAACCCCGCAAGGATGTTGATCAGGGTCGATTTCCCCGCACCGTTCGGACCCAGCAAACCAAAGACCGACCCGCGCGGCACGGTCAGGTCGATGCCCTTCAGCGCGTGCTTCTCGGGCTGGCCTTTGCCGCCACGATAGGTTTTGCGCAGCTCTTCGATCCTGATTGCCGCATCGCTCATGTGGCTCTTGCCCCCGGTTTGCTCATCGCTCATAAACGCACCTAATGCATGCCCGCGAGGCCGACAACCAGTGAAGGATCGCCAGCCGTGACAATCGAAGCGCCGGAAACGAAGATCGTGGAAACTTCTCGTGTTGCCTGTGATGGCGGCGAAGGCGCGTTGGGACACCCGCGGGTATGGCTGCAGATACCGGAAGACACCGGATGGGTCGAATGCCCCTATTGCGATTGCAAATATGTCCTCAAGGGCACAGAGCAAAGCTGATTGCCTGCCCAAAAGGGGCCGCCCCAATCTCGCCGCGATTTTCATGGAAACTCTTTGCCGAGACCAACGCAGGTGAGTGCAATGACTGACATGACTGCAACAGAGACTGCCAACCCTGTGTTCGGTTGGATCGGGTTTTGCCTCGCAGCGATGGCCTTGTTCGCCGCGCTGTTCGTGTTCTGGGCCGGGCCTTTCGCGCCGCAGCAGTCCACCGGCGTGTCACTGGGGGAATTGGCGGCCGAACTTGGGAAATCCACCCTGCGTGCCGCTGCCGGGCTAGATCAGCCTGAACCCGTCGCCCAAACCCGTGATCTGGACGATTTCCTGCAAATCGGTGTCGCCATGCTGGGCGGCTTGGCCATTGTCGTTTCGGTTATTGGCCTTTTGCGTCATGAGCGCATGCGGCCCGCCATCGCCGGGGTGACCATTGGCGTCGGCGCAATCCTGTTTCAGTTCTTCGCGATGGCGTTCTTTGCCTTCCTGGGCGTGCTGGTGATCATGGCACTGCTTCATAGTTTCTCGGATGTGTTTGATGGCCTCTTTGGGGGTTAACTGACGTTCCTCACTGGTCAGTCGCGCGGCCCTGTGGCAGAACCATCCCTGACCGACAGGGAGCGCACGCATGAGCAATTTCGGAAAAGGATGTCACCTGCATCTGATCGATGGATCGGCCTTTATTTTTCGGGCCTATCACGCGCTGCCTCCGCTGACGCGCAAGTCGGATGGTCTGCCGATTGGCGCTGTGTCGGGCTTCTGCAACATGCTGCAGAAATATGTTGAAGGAAATACAGGGCCCGACGCGCCGACCCATGTTGCGGTGATCTTCGACAAAGGCTCACACACGTTCCGCAATGATCTCTATGACCTCTATAAAGCCAACCGTGAGGCGATGCCCGAGGATTTGCGCCCGCAGATGCCCCTGACCCGCGAGGCGACGAAGGCTTTCAACATCGCCTGCAAAGAGCTTGAAGGCTATGAGGCTGACGATATCATTGCCACGCTGGCCGTTCAGGCGCGTGAGGCTGGCGGGCGCGTGACTATCGTCAGCTCAGACAAGGACTTGATGCAGTTGGTCGGCGGCGGCGTTGAGATGCTGGACGCGATGAAGAACAAACGCATCGATACGGATGGCGTGGTCGAGAAGTTCGGCGTCGGGCCAGATCGCGTGGTCGATGTGCAAGCTCTGGCTGGGGATAGCGTGGATAACGTGCCGGGTGCTCCGGGGATCGGGATCAAGACGGCGGCCTTGCTGATCAACGAATATGGTGATCTGGAAACCCTGCTGGACCGTGCGGAAGAGATCAAACAACCCAAGCGCCGCCAGACCCTGATCGAAAAGCGCGATCAGATCGAGCTGTCGAAGAGGTTGGTGCAGTTGGATGAGAACACGCCGCTGGATTTCACTCTCGACGACCTAGAGGTTCAGGATCCCGACCCCGAAACCCTACTGGGCTTTCTGGCGGATATGGAGTTCCGCACCCTCACCAAGCGGATTGCCGACAAGTTGGGGGCCGAGGCCCCGGTCATTGCCGATGCGCCCGCGCCGGTCGAAGCGGAAGAGGTCGAGGCTCTTCCGTTTGATGCGTCGAAATACGAGTGCGTTCGGGACGCGGGCGCTGTGCAGAAGTGGATTGATCAGGCCTATGAGCGCGGCTGGGTTGCCGTAGATACCGAGACCACCGGGCTGAACGAAATGATCGCCGATCTGGTCGGTATTTCGCTTTGTATCGAAGCCGGAGAGGCCTGTTACATCCCGCTGACCCACCGTGACGGATCAGCGGATGATCTGTTCGGCTCGGATGCGCTGTCCGAGGGGCAGATGCCGCTGAATGAGGCTCTGACGCTGCTGAAACCGCTGTTCGAAGACCCCTCGATCATCAAGATCGGGCAGAACATGAAATATGATGCCAAGATCTTTGCGCGCTATGGCATTGAGGTGGCGCCGATTGATGACACGATGCTGATGTCCTACGCCATGCATGGCGGTGAGCATGGGCATGGCATGGATACATTGTCCGAGCGCTATCTGAGCCATACTCCGATCCCGATCAAACCTCTGCTTGGATCTGGCAAGTCGGCGATCACCTTCGACAAGGTCGCAATTGATGAGGCCACGGCCTATGCGGCCGAGGATGCGGATATCACGCTGCGCCTGTGGAAACTGTTCAAGCCGCAACTGCATCAGGCTCAGGTGACGACGGTTTATGAAACACTCGAACGCCCGTTGGTGCCGGTTCTTAAAGAAATGGAGATGCACGGTATCAAGGTGGATCGCGATGTCCTCAGCCGGATGTCGAATGCCTTTGCGCAGAAAATGGCCGGGTTAGAGGCTGAAATTCACGAATTGGCCGGTGAGAACTTCAATGTCGGCTCGCCCGCGCAGCTGGGTGAAATTTTGTTCGACAAGATGGGTCTGGAAGGCGGCAAGAAGGGGAAAACTGGGAAGTACTCGACTGGGGCCGATATTCTTGAGGATCTGGCGACCGAGCACGAGTTGCCGCGCCGGGTACTGGACTGGCGACAATTGTCCAAGTTGAAGTCGACCTACACGGATGCGCTGCAGACCCATATCAACCCAGACACAGGCCGCGTGCATACGTCTTATTCGATCACCGGGGCGAACACGGGCCGTTTGGCCTCGACCGATCCGAACCTGCAGAACATTCCCGTCCGGACCGAGGAAGGCCGTCGCATTCGTGAGGCGTTCATCGCTGAGCCTGGCAATGTGATGGTCAGTCTCGACTACAGCCAGATTGAGCTGCGTATTCTGGCGCATATCGCTGAGATACCGGCGTTGAAACAGGCCTTTGCCGACGGGTTGGACATTCACGCGATGACTGCCTCCGAGATGTTTGATGTGCCACTGGATGAGATGACGCCGGATATCCGCCGTCAGGCCAAGGCGATCAACTTTGGTGTGATTTACGGCATCTCGGGCTTTGGTCTGGCGCGCAATCTGCGGATTCCGCGCGCCGAGGCACAAGGGTTTATCGACCGCTATTTCGAACGTTTCCCGGGTATTAGAGCCTATATGGACGACACAGTCGCCTTCGCGAAAGAGAATGGCTATGTGCAGACCTTGTTCGGACGCAAGATTCATACGCCCGAGATCAACGCGAAGGGGCCACATGCCGGGTTCTCGCGTCGGGCGGCGATCAATGCTCCGATTCAGGGGACGGCGGCGGATGTGATCCGGCGCGCGATGGTGCGGATGCCAGAGGCGATCAATGGGTTGCCGGCCAAAATGCTGCTGCAGGTCCACGACGAATTGCTGTTCGAAGTTTCTGAGGAAGCGGTGGATGAGGTGATTGGCGTTGCGCGGGATGTGATGGAAGGTGCCTCGGACCCTGCCGTAAAGCTGAACGTGAAGCTGGTTGTGGATGCGGGACAAGGGGCGAACTGGGCCGAAGCGCACTAAAAGGCGCTGCTCATCAGGCCCGGCGGGCCCTCTTCGCAGCGGGTCAGTCCTGCGGCCTGACCATGCGGTTGACGAACCGTTGCACGCTGGGGCCGAACAGCAGGATTACGGTGAAGGCGATGGGCCAGCAAAAGGCCCATGAGGCCATCCAGTCGCCAAGGGTGGAGGGGCCAAAGCCGATGGCTTTAACCGTTGCAATCCCGGTGACGATGCAGGACATCAACCCGGACATGATCAGGCTGAACACGGCGCGGGCATAGCGGGCAGGGATCATAAGGCGTTTCCTTGGTATCTACGGTAGGACGGACGGCGCTATTTGCGGATCAGAGATCTGCATTGGCAAGAACTGCCTTATGCATCCAATCCAGGGATGAGCTCGTCAAAGCTGTTGAGGGAGTATATTCCGCACTGACCCATCCTTCATAGCCAGAGACCTCCATCGCCTTAAATAGGGTCTGAAAATCCAGATCTCCGCTACCCGGTTCGGACCTGTGGGGCGCTGCGCCGATCTGGGCGTGGATGACGCGATTGTGAAAACGATCCCAAATCTCCAGCGGATCCGAGTGGATCATCTGTGCGTGAAAGCTGTCGTATTGCAGGCCCAGATTGGGGCGATCCACGCGGTCCAGAACCTCGGCGGCCAAATCGTAGTCGTTGAGGAAATAGCCGGGCTGGGACACCGGATTCAGCGGCTCGATGGTGAAGGTCTGGCCGGGGGCCGTATCGGCGGCCCATTGCAGGTTGCGGACAAAGCAATCCAGCGCCTCGGACCCCGACGCATAGCCGGACATGATGTGGATCAGACCCGGTTTCAGCACCTCGGCATAGCGCAAGACGCGGCGGATATCGGACTGGAACCGCGCCTCACCGCCGGGAATGGCGGCATAGCCCGGCTCGCCGCCGGTATAGTTTGGCGGAGGCGCGTTGATCAGCACAAGCTCCAGCCCGTTGGCCAGAAGCGCGCGGCGGGTCTCTTTCGCGGCCAGTTCATAGGGAAACAGAATTTCAACGGCCTTGAAGCCAGCCTCGGCCGCGGCCTGAAACCGCTCCAGATACGGGAGTTCGGCAAAGAGCAGAGAAATATTGGCGGCGAATTTGGGCATGAGAGGCCTTTGGGTCGGTTATCCGCCCAAGCTTAGTCGCCACCGATTTTCGAGGAAAGGGATTGAAAACGACAGATTGTCGAAAATCGACAAGAAGGCAGGCGCAAGGCCGGTGATGTTTGGGCTAACACGGCGAATCATTTTTCTGCGCCGTTCCAACAGAAGGTCCGATCCCATGGCGATGAGCCTCGACCCCGTGCGCGGGAACACTCTTCCTATGTCCACTGGCCGCAGCTCGGCCTTGTCCGGAAACGGTCTGGCTGTGGCGTCCATGCTGACCTGGGCAGCGGGGTTTCCCGCAGCCGAAGTGTTGCTGCAAACCTGGCCTCCGGTCGCGCTGTTCGCGGCGCGCCTGGCGCTTGCCGTGGCGGTCATGCTGCCTCTGTGGTTTTTGATCGACGGGCCAAGCCGGGTTTTGCGCGCCCGTTGGGGTCGTGCGTTGCTTGTTGGCGGGACGCTTGGGACCGGGATGTTTCTGATTATCGTGGCGCAGAAGCTGACAGATCCGGTGACCGTCGCCATCATTGCCTCTTGCGCGCCATTGTTTGCCACTCTGATTGAACTGGCAGCCGGGGCACGGCGGTTGCGCTGGAACTTTGCGCTGGGCGTTGTGGTGTCCATCATCGGCGGCCTGATCGCGACCAGTGCAGTGGCGCCCGCGCAATTGGGTTTGGGCGCGATCTGCGCCATCGTGTCCACCGGGTTGTTCTGCTGGGCGACCATGGCAACGGCAAGGGATTTCCCCGAGCTGAGCCAGACCGGGCGCAGCACCATCACGTTCTTCGGAGGCTTGGTTGTCGCTTTGCTGCTGTTCTTCGGGGCGCATCAATTGGGTATGGACATCATGCCAACGGCGCAGATTGATGTTCAACAGATCGGAATGCTTGGGATCTATGCTCTGGTGTCTATGGGCCTCAGTCAGGTCCTTTTCGTCGGATCCGTTGGGAAGCTGGGCGTTGCTTTGGCCTCGTTCCATATCAACACCGCGCCGTTCTACGTGATGCTGATCATGCTGGTGCTGGGGGAAGAGTGGAACTGGACCCGCGCATTGGGCGCAGGGGTCGTTGCAGCGGCCGTCGTTCTGGCGCAGGATCGGAGAATATTGAGGGCGGCTTAATCCGGTAGGTCTTCTGACTTGATCAACGGAAAGAAGCGCTGTTCGGACCAAACTCCGAACCAGCCCTCGTGATGGGTTCCCATCTCGACCAGCCGGTAAAAGCTTTTGCGGTCAATCCGGGCCTCAAGGCCGTCGCGGATCAGAATGTATGGAGAGGGTTCCTGGGTCTGCGGGTCCATCACAACGCGGATCGGATGATCCTGCCCGGCCACGGCGATATCGCCGACTTTGGTGGTGAAGGTCAGAGCTTGCGCTTGCCCCTGGCCCGAGGCATCGACGTCGACCGCGATGAACGGCGCATCCTCGACAGTGATTCCCACCTTCTCGACCGGGGTCACCAGATAGTATTTCCCGTCCTCCAGCTTAAGAATTGAGGAAAAAAGCTTCACAAGCTCGAAACGGGTGATGGGTGAGCCTAAATAACTCCAAGTGCCATCTTTGGCGATCCGGATGTCCAGATCACCGCAAAAAGGGGGATTCCAGAGGTGAACGGGGGGTAAACCCTTGGTTTTGGTCGCTTTGATCGAGGCCGCCAGACCATCAGGGGAAGGTTTCACAGGTTTTTGTCCGCTCATTGCTTTTGCCATTTCCTCTCAGCGCGATAGACTTCATCTATAATAGTCCACGGAAGGGAAAGTCATGTCCGAACCTGCCGACCTCGTGTCCGAGATCGAAGCGTTGGAAAACAAGCTGCAAGAGGCGAAATCCTCGATCACCCGCCGCTTCATCGGGCAGGAGAGGGTCGTGGACCTGACCCTGACGTCGCTGTTGTGTGGGGGGCATGCCCTGCTGATAGGCCTGCCAGGTTTGGGCAAAACCCGACTGGTCGAGACGCTGTCGACCGTGATGGGCCTGCATGGCAACCGCATTCAATTCACGCCCGACCTGATGCCCGCCGATATTCTGGGGTCCGAGGTTCTGGATACAGCCGATGACGGCACGCGCCATTTCCGGTTTATTTCGGGGCCAATCTTTTGCGAACTGCTGATGGCGGACGAGATCAACCGCGCCAGCCCGCGCACGCAGTCGGCATTGCTGCAGGCGATGCAGGAGCGCACGGTAACCGTTGCGGGCGAAGATCGCGTACTTGGTACGCCATTCCACGTGTTGGCAACGCAGAACCCGATCGAGCAAGAGGGCACCTATTCGCTGCCCGAAGCTCAGCTGGACCGTTTCCTTGTGCAGATCGATGTGGAATACCCCGATCGCCAGACCGAGCGGGATATCCTTCTGGCCACCACTGGCGTGGCCGAGGACGAGGCGCATCAGATCTTCAGCAAAGAAGAGCTTTTGGCCGCTCAGACGTTGCTACGCCGGATGCCTGTGGGGGATTCGGTTGTGGAACTGATCCTCGATCTTGTTCGCGCCTTCCGTCCCGAGGAAGCGGGCGTCTCGGATCGCGTCGCTGAAACCGTTGCCTGGGGTCCTGGTCCGCGTGCGGCGCAGGCGCTGATGATGACCGTGCGAGCGCGGGCGATGCTGCAGGGGCGTCTGGCCCCGAATGCCGAGGACGTTCTGGATATGGCCCGCCCGGTTCTCAGCCATCGGATGGCTCTGAATTTTGCGGCCCGTGCGCGGGGCGACAGCCTTGCCGACCTGATCGAAAGCACAGCCGCTGGTCTGATCCGCACTGAGGCTGCGGCGTGAATGCTGCGCTGACCCTTCGTCAACGATCCGAGGCCGAGGCGTCCCGGCTGCCGCCCCTATTGGCACGCGCCGAGCACCTGGCAGGCACTGTTCTGTTGGGTGACCATGGCCGGCGGCGGTCCGGCATGGGGGATGATTTCTGGCAATACCGTCCCGCCCAGATCGGAGACAGCCGCCGGATGATCGACCATCGCCGTTCAGCGCGCGGGGATCAGCAATTCGTGCGCGAACGCGAGTGGCAGATCGCGCAATCGGTGATGCTTTGGGTCGATCAGGGGGCCTCGATGCGCTTTGCGTCGGATAAGACGCTGCCTTCTAAGGCGGATCGCGCCCGACTGCTGGGTCTGGCGATCGCGATCCTACTTGTGCGCGGGGGCGAGCGTGTTGGCCTGACAGGAACGACCCTGCCGCCCCGGCGCGGGAATGCGCAGATCATTCGTCTGGCCGAGGCGTGGTCCGAGGACTCGGAGGTCGACTACGCCCCGCCGGAACACCGCGCCATGATCCCTCATGCCCGCGCGGTGTTCATCTCGGATTTTCTTGGCCCGATGGATGAGGTCGAACTGGCCCTGACCAAAGCCGCAGATCGCGGCGTTCGGGGCGTCTTGTTGCAAGTCCTAGATCCGGGGGAAGAGACGTTTCCCTTCGCGGGCCGCACCATTTTTGAAAGTGTCGGCGGCACCGTTCGGCATGAAACGCTGAAGGCCGGAGAGCTGCGCGACAGGTATCTGGACCGGCTTGCCGCGCGCAAGGATGCGCTGACGCATCTGTGCCGTGCAACCGGCTGGCAGTTGGGTCTGCACCACACCGGCGATAGTGCGCAATCGGCTCTATTGTGGCTCTATCGTGCGCTGGACGGGGGTGTTCAATGACCGTTTTGGCGGGCATCGGCTTCACAGCGCCGTGGGTGTTGTTGGGTCTGCTGACCCTGCCGATCCTGTGGCTGATCCTGCGCGCGGTCCCACCCGCGCCGATCCGTCGTATGTTCCCGGCGGTCACACTTTTGCTCGGCCTCAAAGACGACGAAAGCGTATCGGACCGGACGCCGTGGTGGTTGCTGCTACTGCGGATGCTGGCGGCGGCAGCGATCATCGTCGGTTTGGCGGGTCCCGTGTTGAACCCGTCACGCGACCAGACGGGCACGGGTCCCCTGATGTTGGTGCTGGATGCAAGCTGGGCCGGGGCGACGCGCTGGTCGTCAACGCTGGACCAGATCGAAGCCCAATTGACCGAGGCTGGGCGCGCGGGCCGCCCCGTTTCGATCCTGCGCCTGACCGAGCCGGAACCCCCCGTGTTTCAGGCGGCCGAGGCGTGGCGCAACCGTTTGCCGGGTCTTGTTCCGAACCCGTGGCAGCCGACCGGGGATCAGGTTGATCAGGTCATCGCCGCGCTGGACCAGGTCGAAGGCGGGTTTGATACGCATTGGTTCAGTGACCGCTTGGGCTATGAAAAACGCCCAGAGTTAGTGTCTGAACTGCAGTCCCGAGGGCAGGTCACCGTCTACCGCTCGAACGCGGCGGCGTTGGCGCTTTTGCCTGCCGTTTATCAGGACGGCGTCATTCAATTGACCGCATTGCGGGCCGAACCGGGCCCGGAGGAGAGTGTGACCGTTCTGGCGCAAGGCCGCGACCCTGCAGGCACGGCACGGGTACTACAATCGGCCGAGATGACTTTTGCCGCCGGAGAGACACAGGCCCAGATCGACCTCGCCCTGCCGTCCGAGCTGCGTGCCCGGATCACACGGTTCGAGCTGCAGGGCCAGCGTTCCGCCGGGGCGGTGACATTGACCGATGACAGCCTGCGGCGGCGCGAGGTTGCGTTGATCGCGGGATCCCTCAACCGCGAGGGGCTGGAGCTGTTGTCGCCGCTCCACTACCTGACGCAGGTTCTGATCCCGACCGCCGATTTTGTCGATGGCGGCTTGCCCGAGGTTCTGCCCGCCAATCCCGATGTGATTGTGCTGTCGGATGTTGCTCAGATCTCGGGCCCGGAAGAGGTTGCTCTGATCGAATGGGTCGAACAGGGCGGTCTTTTGCTGCGGTTTGCAGGGCCCCGCATGGCGGCCAGCGATCTGGGGCGCGACGAAGAGGATACGCTGCTGCCCGTTCGCCTGCGCAGCGGAGGGCGCACTGTTGGCGGCGCGATGAGCTGGGGGGAATCCAAGACACTGGCACCGTTCCCTGAGGACTCGCCCTTCTACGGGTTGCAAATACCAAGTGACGTGACCGTGTCCACGCAGGTTATGGCGCAACCAGACCCTAACTTGGCCGATCGCGTGATTGCGTCGCTGTCGGACGGCACCCCTCTGGTCACGCGCAAAGCGCTGGGCTTGGGGCAGGTTGTCCTGTTCCACGTGACCGCCGATGCGGAATGGTCCAGCCTGCCGCTTTCTGGCCTGTTCGTGGAAATGCTGGACCGGTTGGCTGTCGCCTCGGCTGCGAAATCGCGTCAGGTCGCGCAATTGGAGGGCACCACATGGGAGCCGGTCCAGATCATGGACGGGTTCGGTGCGTTGTCCGATGCCGGTACGCTGGCGGGTGTGGACGGGGTAGAACTGGTTTCAGGCCAGATCGGGCCCGACCTTCGCCCCGGCCTCTATGAAAGTGGGAAGCAAAAGCTGGCGCGGAATGTGTTGTCCGAGGACACAACACTCAGCCCCGTTGTCTGGCCGGCAGATGTGCCGATCCGCGGGCAGGAGGTCTCAACCGAGACGCCCTTGGGAGGGATATTGCTGAGCCTCGCATTGATTTTGCTGACCGTGGATGTCATCGCGTCTCTGGCCTTGTCGGGCCGTTTGGGTCTGGCGAAGGCGGCAGCGGTTGCCATAGGGGCCGTGCTGCTCGTGCCCGAGGCGCAAGCGCAGTCACCCGATGAGACCGACTTTGCCCTCGCCGCGACACATGAACTGGTTTTGGCGCATGTACTGACGGGCGACGGTCAGGTGGACGACATCGCGCAAGCCGGGTTGCGAGGATTGGCTCAGACATTGAACTACCGCACCTCGGTCGAACCCGCTGCGCCGATTGGCGTTGATCTGGAACGGGATGAGCTGGCCTTTTTCCCGCTGCTTTACTGGCCCATCACGCCGGATCAGCCGCGTCCCTCGGATGAGGCCTATGCCAAGCTGAATGCCTATCTGCGCTCGGGCGGTATGATCCTGTTTGACACGCGCGATGCGGATATCGCGGGTTTTGGAGCCTCCAGCCCCAATGGGCGCAAGCTGCAGCAACTGGCTGCGCCGCTAAATATCCCCGCGTTAGAGCCGATTCCGAACGATCACGTGCTGACGCGGACCTTCTATCTTCTGCAGGATTTCCCCGGTCGCTACGCCGGAACCGATGTCTGGGTTGAGGCCGCTCCGCTGGACGCGGAACAGATCGACGGCATGCCCTTCCGCAACCTCAACGACAACGTGACACCTGTGGTGATTGGCGGCAATGACTGGGCCGGGGCCTGGGCGGTGGATCGCAACGGGCAGGCCCTTTTGCCCGTCGGGCGCGGCTATGCGGGGGAACGTCAGCGCGAGCTGGCCAATCGCTTTGGCGTTAATCTGGTGATGCATGTGCTGACCGGGAACTACAAATCCGATCAGGTCCATGTGCCTGCTCTGCTGGACAGGTTGGGACAATGACCGGAACCGTTATCTTTGATCCGTTGATCCCGTGGCCCGTTCTGGTGGTGGTGGCTTCGGTCGCTATTGCAGGCGTGGTCTTGGCAGTCTGGCGTGGGTTGTCCGGATGGGCGTTGCGTGGGTTGGCTGCTCTGGTTGTGATCGCGGCACTTGCAGGTCCGGTCTATCAGGTCGAAGACCGCGTGCCGCTGACAGATATCGTCCTGATGATCGAGGATGAAAGCGCCAGCCAGACGCTCTCGGACCGGGCCGACCAAACCGCCCAAGCGGCCGAGGCCTTGGCGGCCGAGATCGAATCGCGTGACAATACCGAATTGCGCCGCATCCGCGTGGGCGACGGCGATGGCGACGAAGGCACGCAGGTCATGGCCGCGGTGAATGCGGCCCTGGCCGAGGAGCCGCGCGCGCGGGTGGCCGGTATACTTGTTGTCTCGGACGGGATCGTTCATGACGTTGATCAAGCGCCCGACTTGCCTGCGCCACTGCACCTTTTGCAGACCGGGCGTGAGAGCGACTGGGACCGCAGGCTCATCGTCCGCAACGCGCCTGCCTTTGCCATCATCGGTGAACCCGTAACCCTGACCCTGCGCGTTGAAGATAGCGGGGCGGCTCCGGGCGGGGCCACGAACGCTCCGCTTGAGATCTCGGTCGATGGGGGCGAGCCCGATGAATTCCGTATTCCTATTGGCGTGGATGTCGAACTGCCGATTTCTCTGCCGCATGGGGGCCGCAACGTCATCCAATTCACCGTCCCGGAGGCCGAAGGTGAGCTGACCGATCGCAACAATACCGCATTGATCCAGATGAACGGTGTACGTGACCGGCTGCGCGTTCTGCTGGTGTCGGGCGAGCCGCATCCCGGCGGGCGCACCTGGCGCAACCTGCTGAAATCAGACAGCTCGGTCGATCTGGTGCATTTCACCATTCTACGCCCGCCCGAGAAACAGGACGGCGTCCCGGTGGATGAGCTTTCGCTGATCGCCTTCCCGACGCGCGAGCTGTTTCTGGAAAAGATCAACGATTTCGACCTGATCATCTTTGATCGCTACAAACGCCGGGGCATCCTGCCTGCGATCTATCTGGACAACGTCGCCGACTATATCGACAACGGCGGCGCTGTGCTGATTGCTGCAGGCCCCGATTTCGCCACCGCAGACAGTATCTTTCGCTCGCCCCTTGCGGGCAGCCTTCCGGCGCAACCAACCGCGCGGGTGATCGAAGAGCGCTATGTTCCCATGGTCAGCGATCTGGGGCATCGCCACCCCGTGACCACCAATCTGGGCGATTCCGAGGATTGGGGCGCGTGGCTGCGCCAGATCGACGTGAATGAACGCTCGGGTCAGGTGCTGATGACCGGACTTGAGGAACGGCCGCTGTTGGTGTTGGACCGGGTCGGTGAGGGGCGGGTGGCCCTGCTGGCGTCCGACCACGCCTGGCTGTGGAGCCGCGGTTTCGAAGGCGGTGGGCCGCAGCTGGAATTGCTGCGCCGTCTGGCCCATTGGATGATGAAAGAGCCCGAGCTTGAAGAAGAAGCGCTTTGGGCTGAGGCCAATGGCCAGTCGATGCGCATCATTCGCCAGACCCTCGAAGAAGAGGTCGGGTCGGTCACGATCACTCGACCTAATGGCGAAACGCTTGAGATCACCCTTGAGGAGGTCTCGCCCGGACGGTTTGAGGCGCAATGTTTCGGGCCTGAGATTGGCCTCTATCGCCTGCAGGAAGGCGAGCTGATGGCCGTGATCGGCCTTGGTCCCGCGGCCCCGAAAGAGTTCGAGCGTACCATCGCAACCGGCGATGTTCTGGAACCTGTGATCGCGGCCATGCGCGGTGGCGTGATCCGGCTGGAAGAGGGTTTGCCCTCAATCCGCAACGTCCGCGCCGGGCGTCCGGCGGCAGGGCGTGGCTGGATCGGTCTTACCCCGCGTGAGGCTTATGAGACACGGGACGTCACCCAAGCCGGGCTGCTGCCGCCATGGCTGGTTCTGCTGCTGGCGGGTGGGTTCTTGCTGGGCGGGTGGCTGCGCGAAGGCCGTCGCTAGATCGCTTCGGGTTAAGCCTGCGATACGAATACATTGCCACGCTTCAGTCGATCCGAACCGACACCCGATCCGACGCGCCATGGGCGTCCACCACCACGAGCGCGGAATACCCGCGACCCGGGTTCGGGATTTCGAACTCGCGATGCCGTTGCCCAGTTAACACCGGAACGCCATCCGCCAATAGCGAGAATGGCCCGACCCCGCCGCGCAGTTTGACGGTAACCGGGCCTCCTGCAGTCTCTAACACAGAATTATTGGGCGGAAAGATAAGGTCCGGGGCGCTTGGGTCATCGTCGAATGCTGCCCCTCGGGGCTTAAAGCGTTGCAAGGGTTTCGGCAGTTCGGTGGCCCCCACGATCAGAGTTGAAGGGGGCGGTGGGCGCAGCGGGGTGGCAGCCGGTTTCAGATGGCCGAAGGCTTCGAACAGCAGTGGGGCCGCCAGCTCTCCACCAAAGGCGCCGGGGACCGGAGTGCCATCCGCGCGCCCCAGCCAAACACCGATGACATGCTGGCCGTCAAAGCCGATCGCCCAGGCATCCCGGTGCCCGTAAGACGTGCCGGTCTTATACGCCAAGCCAAACGTGGCGGCCCCTGGTGGAGGGGCAAGACCGGCCAGAATATCGCTCACCTGCCAAGAGGCGACATCTGACAGAACCAGAGGCGTCTCAGTGCGGTCCGCCAAGGCCTCGTGGCGCAACACTAGCCCCTGCCCACCTGCGGCCAACGTGGCGTAGAGTTGCACCAGATTATGCAGACTCAGCCCAACGCCACCCAATGAAATGGCAAGGCCCGGGGTGCCTCCGTTCAGTTTCGGGTGGGCTCCGGCCTGCTGTAGGGCGGCCATCACGCGCGCAGGTCCAAGCTCATCCGTCAGCCGCACAACCGGAATATTGAGCGACAATTGCAACGCATCCCGCACTCGCACGTCGCCGCGAAAGACGCCATCGAAGTTGCGCGGCGCGTAGCGGCCATACATCACTGGGCTGTCACTGATCAGTGTTTCGGGATGGGCCAGCCCCTGATCGAAGGCCAACCCATAAACCAAAGGCTTCAGCGTCGACCCCGGAGAGCGCAGCGCCCGCGTCATATCCACGAACCCTTTCCGCGCGCCCGCGTAGCCCGCAGAGCCGACCGAGGCCAGAATCTCTCCGCTGCGGTGATCAGCTACGATCAGCGCCCCTGAAATACGTGGCCCCGCTCGTGCCGCTGCCTGCGCCACAAGAGGTTCCAGCCGTTTCTGCAGCCCGGCATCCAGTGTCAGGTCCAAAATCTCGGCTTCCGGGTTTTCGCGCCGCGCCCGGTCTGTCAGGTGAGGGGCCAAGCGCGGAAACGCGCGCATCTGATCCGGGATGTTTTCGGTCAGCGCGCTGCGCGTCTCGGATTCGGTCAGAACCCCATAAGACTGCATCCGCTTCAGAACCCGGTCGCGCGCGTCTCGGGCAGCCAAAGGCGCGCGGTCCGGGCGTCGGACCTCGGGCGATTGCGGAAGGGCAATCAGCAGAGCGGCCTGCGCGGGGGTCAACCGTGCCGGGTCTTTTCCAAACCACGCAAGACTACCCGCGCGAAGGCCTTCCAGATTGCCGCCATAGGGCGCGTGGGTCAGGTAGAGGTTTAGAATCTGCTGCTTGCTCAGACGCCGTTCCAGCGCCAAAGAGACCCTAACTTGGCGAATTTTGCCACTCCAACGTCCGGTTGAGCCGTCCTCGATCAACCGCGCGACCTGCATGGTGAGCGTTGAACCACCCGAAACGGTACGTCCATTCCAAAGGGCTTGTACGGCAGCGCGGAGGAAGGCGAGGGGGTCAACGCCGGAATGTGACCAGAACCGTTTATCCTCATACCGGATCAGCATCTCGGTAAAGGCCGGGTCTACCGGGCCGGGGCGCAGCCGCCAGATGCCATCCTCCACCGGGAAGGCCCGCAAAAGCGCTCCGTCCCGGTCCCTCATTTCTATCGAGGTTTCGGCCAGAACAGGCGGCAGGACAGTCGCGTCTACCCACGCATCCAACCGATCCCGCGCAAAGGCGGTCAGGTAGAGCGCAGAGGCCAGCGCCAGCAACGCTGGGGCGAACCCCTTGCGCTGATATGGAGGGCGCGTGATCACCGCACCTCAACCCGCCCGGTTTCCGTCCGCGCGCGGTTTTGCGGGCGATACATATCCTCGACCGAGGCGGCCGGGTGGTGGAACGCACCGGGCGTAACTGCGCGGGCCAAATAGGCCAGCGTCACCGTCTCGCCCCCGGACAGATCGACCGCCGCCAGGAAGCGGTCTGCGCGGAACTCGGTATGGGTCGCGTCGGACAGGTTCAGCCAATCCAACGCGCGCACATCGCCTGATCGCAACAGGTTTGGGTTGTCGATCTCGATCCCCGCTGCCAGCGGGTCATCGATCATCAACCGCGCTCCACCGCTCTCGAATGGTGTGACGGTCAGAACGGTTACGAAGCGGTCACCTGCAGTGAAGGTGGACGGGTCCAGAGGGTCGCCTTCCAGCGAATAGTAGGCTCTGTTTATGGCGTATCCGGTGCCTCCGGCCTCGGGCGGGGTGGTTGGGATGCCGGTCACTGTCAGCGTGATATCGGTTGGGTTGGCTGCGGTGGCCGAGATGTTCAGATCATCCGTAAACCCCGTCTCACGCACCTGAACGAAGGGGCCCGAGACCGGCGCGCCGTTTACCATCAACCCCGATCCGGATGGGTCGGATACAAGCGCATGCGCGGCCAGCAGGGACCATGAGGCCTCTTGCGTCGACAAATGCGCGCGGCCTGAGGTGACACGCTGGATCAGCGCGTTCCGATCCACCGCTTGACTGCCCGCATCGACGGCAAGGGTCAGCAGCCCGGCGGCATCCCGCAGATCTGTGCCGTAGTCGACCCGCCACAGGTAGCGCTCCTGCGCGGGTCGGCGCTGGAGCAGCTGGGCCGCGCGGGCGAACATAGCGTCGGCGCGGGTCTGATCTCCGTAGGACGCCAGAGCTGCCCCAAGTTGCGCGGCTGCAAGAGGGGTATCGAACGCCTCACCCTTGGTATCCGCATAGTATCGCAGATCACCCATCGAGGCCGCGCCTTCACGTGCCAACACCATCAAGGCATAAGCGATATCTTCACCGCCTTCGTCGAAATCCGGGGCATAGTTCACGCGGTTACGCAGATTATCCATGGCCTGCGCAAAGGCGCGGTCCGACACCGGGTGGCCTTGCGCTCGGGCGCGCGACAGGAAGTCGGTGACATAAGCGTCCAGCCAGAAATCCCCGCTCGCTGCGCGCCAGAGGCCAAACGCTCCGTTCGGGGCCTGCCGGGTCAAGATGCTGCGGATCGAGTCGCTGATGTGTTGATCCACAATCGGCCCGTCACCCAGCCCCGACGCTTGTGCAACGGACGACAGGTACAGCAGCGGCAGAGCCTTGCTGGTGATCTGCTCGGTGCAGCCATAAGGGTAGCGATTCAGCTGATCCAGCAGGGCAGGCGTGTCGAACTTTGCCAAAGCTCCCGCAGACAGGATCGCCTTTGCGGTGCCGGGCTGGAAGCCATCGAACACGTCCTGAGTGAACAGGAAATTGTCGCCCGTGCCCAGCGAAAACCGCCGTGTTTGAGCCACAATAGGGTCGTTTGCGCGTATTGGCATCCGGAGGGCTTGCGACAAGTCGCGCCCATCAGGCGTCGTGATCGCCACGCTGATTTCCGGGTCTCCGACGGCAAGCGCGCGAAGCGGGATTTCGAACACCGCCTTACCGCCGTCCTCAAGCACAAAGCTGGCGGGTGCTGTTCCCAACTCCACCCCGGATGAGGCGGTCAGCCCCAGTCCCATCTCACCTGATGGGCCATCGGCATGGACGATCTCAAGCAACATCCGGCTTTGGTCGCCCGGGGCCAGAAAACGGGGCAGGCTGGCTGTGACGACCACGGGGTCGCGCACGATCATCTCGGCCTCGGCCTGTCCGACGGCTGCCGCCGACCAGGCGACCGCCATCAGCCGCACGGTGCCGTTGAAGGCGGGCAGAGGGATGTCGACCTCGACCTCTCCGTTTGCATCCACCTGAACCGGACCGCTGAAAACGGCCATCAGGTCTTGTGTGGGCGGCGGGGATTGCCTCTGCATTCCCGAATTGTCTCCACCAGATCGGATCGTGCCCATCGCGCCGTTCATGCCGTCGATCAGGCGGCCATAGACATCACGCAGGTCCACGCCCAGACGGCGCTGGCCGAAATAGTACCCCTGAGGATCGGGGCTTTCGAAACCGGTCAGATTCAGAATACCCACATCCACGGCGGCCAGGGTTAACCAAGCAGGTTCTCCCTGTGGGGCATTTTCGATCCTAACAAGGGCTTTTTGCGTCGTTCTTGGAGAGGTCACCTGCGGCACATCAATGCTCACATCCAATACGCGCCCAACAGGCTCAACCGTTGCGTGGGCCACGCCCATCGCCCGTGCCGGGTTCTGGCCGGCGGCGACATCCATGGGGCGGATCACGGTGGCGGTGACATAGGCGCCAGCACCCCAATCCTCGGTCACGTCAATCGGGATCACGGTTTCGCCCTCTGGCACGTCGACCATCTGGCGGTGGATCAAACGGTTCGAGAGGACTTCGATCTGCGCCACGCCTGCCATGCGCGGCACTATCCGCAATTGCGCCGTTTCACCCGGGCGATAGCTGTCGCGGTCCAGTGACATCTCAAGCCGGTCGGGTGAGGTTGAGGCGTCTGCCGCCTGATACCAGCCCGCGCTGAACTCCACGGCGGTTTCCGCGTAAGCGCCATCGAGCCGTTCGACCACGAGTTCGTATTGCCCCCAGTCAACCGGCTGCGACAGGTTCAGTGGCTCTGCGCCTGTTTCAATCTCGCCTGTGGCAATACGGGTGCGGCGCGTAGTCGGCTCCCAATTCCAATCGCCATAGAGCTGATACCATTGATAGCGGGTTTCCAGCCTGTTCAGCGTCCAGCGCAGGCGCATGGGTTCAGCGCTCAGGTCCGGAGACAGGCCAATGATCTGGAACGCGGCCTCGGTGCCTTCGGGGATCGCATCCTCGAACAGAGGGCGGATACCGATCATCGCCTGTGCAGAGCGGATCGGAGCCGTCAGGCGGCGTTCCACCGGACGGCCCGATCCATCGGTGAGGCGGGCGATGATTTCGGCCTCCAGAGGTTTGCTATTCGTCTCTAATTCAGGGATTTCGACGGCAATCGAGGCCTGCCCAGATGCATCCGTCTGCGCATCGCCGAAATAGGTACTTTTCGTCGACGCCTCGGCGTCGTAACGGCCAAAGCGATAGGTTTCAAAACCGGGAACGGCGTCGGTTAGGCGGGCGATGACCTGACCGTCAATGCTCAGATCCGACCCCGGCGCGCCGAACAGATAGCGCGCGTCGATCTGCAACGGCGGCGTATCGCCGGGGCGCAGAGGGGCGTCCGGCAGGCTGAGGTCAAAGTCGATGCGTTCGGGCAGGAAATCCTCGACCAACACGGTTTGACGCGCCAGAGCGTCGGCCTTGGGGTCGGTCTTGATCTCAATCTTCCACGTCCCGCGCGGCACATCCGGGGCGACCGGTAGGCTGAAGACATGGCCGCCCGCAACACCGCCATCTGAGACCGCGCGGCGATATTCCACCCCATCGGGGCGATAGAGAATGGCGGTCAGGGGCAGACCTTCGATGGCCTGAGCCGTGTTGTCGCGCGACAGGGCTGTGATGTGAATGACCTCTCCGGCGCGATAGGCGCCCCGGTCGGTGGTCAGGAACACATCCACAGGACCCGCAGGCGCACGCCCTTCGACCCCGCGATCCGACAGGTCAAAGGCGGGATCGGTCAGAGAGAGAAAGCTGAAATCGCTATCCCCATCAGCCACCATCACCAAAGCCGGTGCGCTGGCCCCTTTGCCTCGGGTCAGGCCCGCTTCGAACTGCGCATAGCCGCTGGCATCTGTCTGCGCCTTGGCAATCACCGCGTTCGCGTTTGAGACCAGCGAGACCTCGATCCCTTCGCGGGGGGCCGCGTCGTGCAGGCCACGTACGGTGACATGCAGCCCGTCGGTGCCAAGGGCAGTGCTGATTCCCAGATCGGTCAGCACAAACCACTGTGTTGCGCCCGGATCATCATAGGGATCGGCCCCGGGGACGCGCGCAGTCAGAGCATAGATCCCGGCGGGTTGATCGGCAATCGCCTCGGCCATGGGCAGGCGGGCGGTCATGCTCTGGTTCAGCTCGTTCGCGATCTCGGCGGTGCCGGTCCAGACATCCTCGGCAATCTCGTCCGAGAATTCTCGTTCCTGCCATTCGCTTAGGGGGCGACCAAAGAAATCCTGCTGCACGGCCCGGATCAGGTTGCGATCGCTGACGCGCCGCAAGGTCAGGTCCAGAAAGCCGGTATTGACCGTCTCGACCGGCAGGGCCGCATCCGCTGATTTCGGTAGCACATAGCTGCGGCCCGGAAACCGGACCGACGGGGCACGGTCCCGAACGTAATGCGTCAATTCGACAGTACGGTTCAGGGCCTCACCCGAGGCCGCCGGAAGCCCGTCGCGCAGGGAAAAGCGATAGCGCTGACCATGCGCAACGCCATCCAGACAAAGGCTTTTGCCATCGACCTGCACCACCAGCCCATCGTCGCTGCGTTGCACAAACGGGTCGTAATCGACCCCCGCCTTGACCAAGGGTTCCGAGAACTCAACGCAGATACGCGGCGCGGCGGCGTTGCTTTCAACCGTGCTGTCGATGATGCGGAACCCGTATTTGCCGATGGCATCGTCCAACGCCGCCAGGACATCCTCACGCGGTTGCACCTGTTCGGCCAGCCTCAGCGCCGACACCATATCGCGCCCGCGTTCGACCGCTTCCAGGGCCTCCGACATCACCATCAGCGCCGCGATTTGGCCGCCCGGAGTGTCCGCGCGCAGATAACCGTTGATGGCGGCGTTCAACGCGCGGGTGCGGAAATCCTGCTGCTCCTGATATCCGTTCGGGTTCAGGCGTAGCAGCAACCGGGCGTATTCAACCCAAAGGTCGGGCGCATCGCTGAGGGTCACGGCCGCGCCAGTCCACAACATCGCAAGCCGGTCCGTATCTGCGTTCAGTGCTGATTCCAGCAAAACCTGCAGGTCACGCCCTCCGGCAGAGTGGCGAAACCCAAGATCGCGGGCTTGTTGAAACGCTTGGTTCAGGTCTTTCTGGCCTAGGAATGTAAGGGCCCCTGCACGCGTTTTCCCCAATATTTGGGTCTGTTCTGGCGTGAGTGCTTTCTGTGCCGATACTGCGCCCTGATAGGGCTCCTGCCGGTTCACACCGCTTTTGGGAAAACAGGCATCCGACCGGGTGTTATAGGTAAAGGCCGTGCAGCTTTGATTGGCCGAACACGCCCGGATGCAGGACTTCAGATCCGTATCGAAAAGCGCATCCAGATCCGAGCCGTAAAAATCCGCGTCTCGGGTCGTGATATATCGGAACTCGGGCACGGCGGTCTGGGCCAGCGCGCCCAAGGTCAGAATGAAAGTGAAAATGATGTAAGTTATTGAAAAAAATAAAAAGTGGCGCATTGTGACCTCCTGCTTGGGATCAATTTGACATGTGCGATGCCCCGCAGGCAACGGCTTAAACACTTTTTCACCGATTGCCCGGATGCTGACGGCAGAGCAGACCGGAATCACCTATCATGAGCCTTGCACAAAAACTGGCACAGGAACGGCGCGCGCGCCTTGCGGCGGAACGGATGTTGGCGCTGAAACAGGCTGAGCTGTCCTCGGCCAACCGCAAACTGGGCCGCCATGCGATGGCACTGACCAAACGCATTGGCGAAACCCAGGCCGAGGTTGAAAACGTCCGGGACGAGAATGAAAAGGTAAAATCCGATCTGACCGAGGCCCATGCCAAGGTCGAAGTGGCCGAGCGTCGCTTGTGGCATTCGATCCAGACCATTCAGGACGGATTTGCCTTTTTCGACGGTAACAGCTGTCTGATCGGGGCCAATACGGCCTATCTCAGCGTGTTCGAAGGTCTGGATGAGGTTGCACCGGGTATCTCTTACACGCGCATTCTTGAATTGCTGACCAACGAAGGCATTGTGGATATCGGTCCGGAAACGTCTGAGGACTGGCAGGCGCGTATGCAAAGCCGCTGGGCGCGCGCCAACCCGCCAGCCGAAGTGATCCAACTGTGGAACGGCCAATATATCCGCCTGATCGACCAGCGTGGCAGCGGCGGCGATATGGTCAGCCTTGCCCTGAACATTACTGCGTCTGTCCGGCATGAGGCTGAATTGCAGGCCGCCCGCGACCGGGCCGAGGCTGCGAACCGCGCCAAATCGGCCTTTCTCGCGAATATGAGCCACGAAATCCGGACCCCCATGAACGGTATCGTCGGCATGACCGAACTGCTGTCCGAAACGCCGATGGACGAAGAACAGCGCCTTTATGTCAACACGATCCGAAACTCGGGTGAGGCGCTTCTGGTCATCATCAATGATGTGCTGGACTATTCAAAGATCGAAGCGGACAAGCTGATCCTGCACCCCGAGCAGTTCGATCTCGAACGCTGCATCCTTGAAGTGGCGATGCTGCTGCAGCCCAGCGTGCGCGACAAGGGCCTGACCCTGCTGGTGGACTATGACCTCTTCCTGCCGACGCTGTTCGTGGGGGATCCGGGTCGCGTGCGGCAGGTTTTGACCAACCTTGTGGGCAACGCCGTCAAGTTCACCAGCGAGGGGCATGTTCTGATCCGGGTGACCGGTGTCCCCCATCCGGACCAACAGGATTGCGATGTCCACATCGCCATCGAAGACACTGGCATCGGGATTGAGGACGACAAGATCAGCCACATCTTTGGTGAGTTCAATCAGGTCGAGGATGAGCGCAACCGTCAATTCGAAGGGACAGGGCTGGGCCTTGCGATCACCAAGCGCCTGATCACCATGATGGGGGGCAATATCTGGGTCGAAAGCGAAGTTGGGCAAGGGTCGTGTTTTGGGTTCCGGGTGTCTTTGCCCACTGCCGAAGGGCCGCAACCCTCTCCGCCCGATCTGCAGGGACACCTGAAACACGTTATGCTGGTTGAGGATATGGCCGCCAACCGGGCCATCCTGGCCAAGCAACTGGGGCGTCTTGGGGCAAAGGTCACGGTCTGCGCTTCTGGAGGCGAGGCGCTGTCGAAACTGGACCCCTCGATTGATCTGTTTCTATGCGATCATGACCTGCCCGACATGGACGGGATGGAGCTTGCGACCATCTTGCACGATCGCGGCTGGACCGAGTTGCCGGTGGTCATCATGTCCACCAATCCGGGTGTCATTCACGCCAGCCCCGCGCGGCACCTGATCGAAGGCGTTTTGCAAAAACCCATCCCCCGGTCCGAGCTTTACAGCCGGCTGATTGCCTTGGGGGATACCGCAACTCAGCCAGATACCTCGCCCCAACCTACGCCAGAGGTCCACCCAATCGGGAACCGCGTGATGCGCGTTCTGGCGGCTGAGGATAACCGGACCAACCAGCTGATCCTGAAGAAGATGGTCAAGGATATGAACATCGACTTGCGTTTCGCAGGCAACGGGCAAGAGGCCGTTGACCTCTATCACGAGGTTTCACCCGATTTGATCTTCATGGACATTTCGATGCCGCGAATGGATGGCAAACAAGCCACCGCCGAAATCCGCCGCCGCGAGGTTGAAACCGGTCGTCACGTACCAATCGTCGCACTGACGGCTCATGCCATGGCTGGCGACGATCAGGGCATTCTGGAGGCCGGTCTGGATCACTACCTGACCAAACCGCTGCACAAGAACCTCATCCAGCAAATGATCCTGGACCATTGCCCTGAGGGCGCTAAACCTGTAACGCCCAAGCCCGATTAAGCAGCGGCAGAGACCCTAACAAGGGATCCCACCTTCATCTGGCTAAAAATATCTCGGGGAGCCGCCATTGGTACGCCATTGGTTCAAGTTCCGATGGCGGCGGGCTGGCCCCTCGCTTCCTGCCCTCTATGCTGCGTAAGGACGCACGAAAACGGGCTTGTCGTCCTCGGACAGATCGGGGCGGTATTCATAGCCACCGCTGTCAAAATCCAGCAACCCGGCCGGATCGGTCAGGCGATGTTGAATGATGTACCGTGCCATCGCGCCGCGCGCTTTCTTGGCGAAAAAGCTGACGATTTTGGGCGTACCGGCTTTGTCCTCCATGAAGACCGGAGTGATGACTTTCAGATTCAGCGCTTTCAGATCGACCGCACCGAAATACTCCTGACTGGCGCAGTTGACCAGGACTTCGCTGCCAACCTCGGCCCCTTGCGCATTCAGGGCTTTGCTGAGCTGATCGCGCCAATACTCATACAGGTTCTTGCCGCGCCGGGTTTTCAGCTTGCTGCCCATTTCCAACCGATAGGGCTGAATCGCGTCCAGAGGGCGCAATACGCCGTAAAGGCCGGACAAGATTCGCAGGTGGTCCTGTGCCCATGCCATTTCATCAGCGTCCAGCGAGGCGGCCTCTAGCCCCTGATAGGTGTCACCGGCAAAGGCCAATGCGGCGGGGCGTGTAGCCTCAAGCTCGGGCGCGTCGGCGAAGGTGCGATAGCGGTCGCGGTTCAGACGGGCCAGATCATCGCTGAGGTCCATCAGTTTCTTGAGGTCGCCCAGTGTCAGGTTGCGCGCGGTCTTGGACAGCCGGATCGCATCGTCCTGAAAGTCGGGCTGCGTGGCCTCAACATCCCGTTCCGCCCAGTCCAGCCGTTTGGCCGGGGAAATCACTACCAGCATATCCGCCCTCGTTCCTTGCCTGATAGGGCGTATTTAGCCCTCTTGCCGCAGCACGTCCAGAAAGGCCGCCCCAAACCTTTCGTGACGACGATCGCCCAACACCTGTTCGACCCCGCGCGAGTCATCCGGCCGCAACTGCGCCACCTTCGCCAGTTGCGAGGCCGTGCAGCTGAGCGGTTTGTCGATCCCATCTGGCCCGCGGGACAATTGTGACTGCACCTCGAGCAGGCGATCGTAGATATCGCCCTGCTCGCGCCCGGCCAGCTTGCGGCGGGCGGGGTGGACAGCTTCGACGGCCCCAGAGATGACCTCAAGAAACGTGTCGCCGTAGCGCTCCAGCTTTTTGGCCCCGACCCCTCCGACCCGAGCCATGTCGTCCAGTGTTTGCGGGCGGTTCTCGGCCATTTCGATCAGGGTGCGGTCGGGGAAGATGACATAGGCAGGCACACGCGCGGCTTCGGCCAAAGCGCGGCGCTTGGCCTTGAGTGCTGAGAGCAGCGGCGCGTCTTCTTCGGCCACCATCGCCTTGACTGCAGGGCGGCGCGTGGCTTTGCGGATCGTATCTTTGCGCAGGTTGATCTGCGCCTCGCCCTTCAGGATAGGCTTCGCGGCCTCGGTCATACGCAGGGCACCGTGGCGTTCGGGGTCAGGGCGGACCAGATCATGGCCCATCATCTGCCGAAAGATCGCCTGCCATTGCGGGCGCGACCAGTCTTTGCCGATACCCCATGTCGACAGCGTATCATGGCGGCGAGCGCGGATCTTGTCGGTTTCATTGGCGAGCAGGATGTCGATCAGATGGCCACTGCCAAACCATTCCTCGGTCCGAAGGATCGCCGACAGCGCCATACGGACGGGGGTTGTGCCATCAAAAACCTCGGGTGGGGTGTCGCAGAGATCGCATTTCCCGCAGGGTTCGGCCGTTTCTCCGAAATAGCCCAGCAGAGTCTGACGACGGCACACCAGCGCCTCGGCCAGACCCAGCAGAGCGTTCAGGCGCGCGTGATCGGCCATGCGCCGTTCGGGCGGGGCGAGGCCCTCATCCACCTGTGATCGCCGCAAGCGAATGTCGTCGGGGCCAAACAGTGTCAGGGTTTCTGCCGGGCCACCATCGCGCCCGGCGCGGCCGATTTCCTGATAATAGGCCTCGATGGATTTCGGCAGGTCGGCATGGGCGACCCAGCGGATATCCGGTTTGTCGATACCCATGCCAAAAGCCACCGTGGCGACCACGATCAGCCCGTCCTCGCGGGCGAAACGCGTTTCGACGATGCGCCGGTCCTCAGGCTCCATACCACCGTGATAGTGACAAGCCGAGTGCCCTTCGTCGCGCAGAGCCTTGGCCAGCACTTCGGTCTTGTTGCGGGTGCCACAATAGACGATGCCGGATTGGGTTTTGCGCGCGGCGGCGAAATCGAGGATCTGCTTGCGCGGTCCGTCCTTGGCGGCAAAGGCCAGATGGATGTTGGGCCGGTCGAACCCGCGCAGAAACTTGCGCGGGGTGCTGCCGTCGAACAGTTTCTCGACAATCTCGTCCTGCGTTTCGGCATCCGCCGTGGCGGTAAACGCGGCCAGAGGCACGTTCAGGGCGCGCCGCAGCTCTCCGATCCGCAGGTAGTCGGGGCGAAAATCATGGCCCCATTGGCTGACGCAATGCGCCTCGTCGACAGCGATCAGGCTGACATTGATCCGACGCAACATGCCCAGCGCAGACCCGGCCGCAAGACGCTCGGGCGCCATATAAAGCAGCTTGAGCCGCCCGGCTTCGAGCGCCTCCCATACCGCATCGGTTTCCTCAGGCGTGTTACCCGAGGTCAGCGCACCGGCTTCAACCCCGGCCTCTTGCAAGCCTCGGACCTGATCGCGCATCAAAGCGATCAAAGGTGAGATCACCACCGTCACACCGTCACGCAGCAGCGCAGGCAGTTGGAAACACAGGGATTTGCCGCCGCCTGTCGGCATGATTGCCAGCACGTTTTCGCCCAGCGTGACGGCATCGACGATCTCTTCCTGACCGGGGCGGAAGTCGTCGAATCCAAAGACATCTCGCAGCAGGGGTGCGGCGTCGAACATGTGCGGGGTTGCCCTGTTTTAAGGTTTATCTGCTCTTAAGACAGGACAATCACATACTAAGATTCGGTGAACAAGAGGTCAGACGAAATAGCCCGCATTGTTGATCAGGATGATCCGCGCCGCATAGACCCCGATCAGCACGACCAGAGGCGTCAGGTCCAGCCCGCCCATATTCGGCAGGATACGGCGGATGGGGCCGTAAATCGGTTCGAGTATGCGGTTCAGGCCGTACCAGATCTGCGCGACCAGCTGTTGATGCAGGTTCAGCACCTGAAAATTGATCAGCCAGCTCATGATCACGTGGGCGAGGATGATGAACCAGACAATGTCCAGGATCAGTAGCAGGATTTGGATCAGCGACAGCATGGGTACTCCGTTCTTTGACCGAAAAAGACCTAAGCACACACGCCGCAAAGAGCAAGCCTGCGCAAACTGAAAGCTTGCGAATTGGGTCAAACACCCGTCTTAATGGACAAAAGAAAAACTGGGGCAGACATGGCAGAGATTTCCAATCGCAAGCGCATCTGGGGCTGGTGGTTTTTTGACTGGGCGTCACAGCCTTATCATACGCTGTTGGTCACTTTCGTTTTCGGCCCCTATTTCGCCGGGGTCGCCGCAGGGTATTTCACCGATGCTGGGCTGGACCCGCAGGCCGCCGCCGCGCGGGCGCAGACAGTTTGGGCCAATTGCCTGACCATCACCGGGTTGATCATCGCCTTTGGTGCGCCCCTGTTGGGGGCAATGGCAGATGTGTCCGGGCGTCGGATACCGTGGATTTTTGCGTTTTCGGTGATGTATGCGGTGGGGTCCGCTGCGCTTTGGTACACGTTGCCCGATGGCTCGAACATGTGGCTGATGTTGTCGGCCTTCGGGCTGGGTTTTGTCGGGGCCGAGTATGCGCTGATCTTCATCAACTCGCAGTTGCCTGAACTGGGCGACGATAGTCAGGTGGGTGAGATTTCGGGGTCAGGTTTTGCCTTCGGGTATTTCGGCGGGTTGATATCGCTGGCGATCATGCTGGCGTTGTTTGTCGAACAACCCAGCGGTAAAACTCTGATCGGGATAGAGCCTGCGCTGGGCCTCGATGCCGCCACACGTGAGGGGACGCGCTTTGTTGGGCCTTTCACCGCTGTTTGGTTCGTTTTGTTCATGGTGCCGTACTTCCTGTGGGTGCGCGATGACCCAAAGGTCGAGAAAACCGGAAGTATCGCCGAGGCGCTGCGTCTGTTGGGGCACTCAATCTCGAACCTGCGGCATCGGGTCAGTCTGGCGACCTATCTTGGGTCGTCCATGTTTTACCGCGATGCGCTGAACGGGCTTTACAGCTTTGGTGGGGTCTATGCGCGGCTGGTGCTGGAGTGGGACCTGATCAAGATCGGCATTTTCGGGATAGTCAGTGTTCTGGCCTCGGCCATCTTTGCGTGGATCGGCGGCAAGTTGGATCGGAAATACGGCCCTAAACCGGTCATTCTAGTTGCAATCTGGGTGCTGATCTTTGTCTGTATCACCGTCGTTTCGATGGACCGGACGCAGATCTACGGCATTGCACTGCCCGAAGGGTCCGGCCTGCCCGATATGGTGTTTTTCGGCTGTGGCATCCTGATCGGCGGGATGGGCGGCGTTCTGCAATCGGCCAGCCGCTCGTTGATGGTGCGCCATACCGATCCTGCTGCTCCGGTCGAAAGCTTTGGGCTTTATGGGTTGTCAGGCCGCGCCACGGCCTTTGCCGCGCCATTGCTGATCGGGGTGGCAACAACTGTGACCGGCAGTGCAAGACTAGGGGTGTCACCGATCATTCTGTTGTTTATTCTGGGGCTATTCCTGATGCGCTGGGTCAAGCCGGAAGGGGATCAGAGCAGATGATTTTACTACGTTTTTTGGCACTATTGGCCACGATCACATTTGCAGGCACGGCGGGGGCACAGCCCTTAGCCAAGCAGTTGTTCGGGGCGCAAAAGCAAAGTTCACAGCAAAAATCGGCCGCTTTCGGCAGTTATTCGCGCGGATGCGCCGCCGGGTCGGTGCAACTGCCCGAAACCGGGCCGACATGGCAGGCGATGCGCCTGTCGCGCAACCGCAACTGGGGCCACCCCGAGGCGATCGACTACGTGCAAGACCTCAGCCGGTTTGCGGCCAGGCAACCGGGGTGGAATGGTCTCTATGTCGGGGATATCAGCCAGCCACGGGGCGGGCCGATGACTTCGGGCCACCGCTCGCACCAGTTGGGGCTGGATATCGACATCTGGATGCTGCCCGGAGACAACATGCGGCTGTCGCGCAAAACGCGTGAGAACATCTCGTCGATTTCCCTGCGCCGCGCGAACGGAGCTTTCGTGAACGGCAACTGGACCAAACAGCACCACGCCGTTCTGCGTGAGGCCGCAAAGGACAAGCGTGTTGCGCGGATTTTCGTGTTCCCCGGTGCCAAGGTTCAGATGTGCAAGGATGAGAAGGGCAACAGGGCCTATCTGCGCAAGATCCGGCCCTGGTGGGGCCATCACTACCACTTCCATGTGCGCCTGAAATGTCCGCGTGGGTCGAAAGGCTGCGTCAATCAGGACCCGCCGCCAAAGGGCGATGGCTGCGCACAGGCGCAGGAGTGGGTCAACAATATCCTCAACCCTCCGCCACCAGATCCGAACGCGCCTGCGCCCAAAAAACGTCGTGAATATGTTTTAGCCGATCTGCCCCAGCAATGCTCTGCCGTATTGTCGTCCAACTGATTGCAGCCGCTTTGTGGGCCAGTCAGGTTGCAGCGGTTGAGGTCAAAAGCGCCACGCTACTGGGCAGTTACACAAGGGTCGAGGCCACCGATTGGTTCGGGGGTTTCTCGGCTATTCACCTGAGCGCCGACGGATCCCAGGCCACCCTCCTGAGCGACCGTGCGACCCTGGCCACGGCCCGGATCACGCGTGATGGAGATGCGATATCGGGTGTCGAAGTGCAAAGCCACACTCCGCTTCTGTCCAGTATGGGGCGAAAGCTTAGCGGCCGGGTGGGGGATTCCGAAGGCATCGCCCTTGCGCCGGGCGGCGGTCTATACCTGTCCTTCGAAGGTGTTCATCGCGTGGCCTATTATAGCTCTGCGGAGGCCAACGCGCAGGTTCTGCCGCGCCCCAGCGCTTTTGACAAACTGGATCACAACGGCTCGTTCGAAGGGCTGGCGGTTGACGGGCACGGACACCTCTATACCCTGCCCGAAAAAACCCGCACGGCGGGTGGCGATATTCCGGTTTTTCGCTGGGACGGGACCAGCTGGTCGACCCCTTTTACCCTGCCGCAACGGGATCGTTTCCTGCCCGTGGCTGCGGATTTCGGGCCCGATGGGCGTTTCTACGTGCTTGAGCGTGCGGTCGCATTCATCGGATTTCGCACGCGCCTACGTCGTTGGGACATATCCAACGATGCTCCACACGCCGAGGAGGTTCTTCTTGAAACCGATACCGGCACACATGACAACCTCGAAGGTCTGTCTGTCTGGCGCGACGATCAAAACCGCCTGCGCGCCACGATGATCTCGGACGATAACTTTCTGGCGCTGCAGCGGACCGAGTTGGTGGAATACCTGCTGCCCGATTGACAGGGCCAGACCAAGGGTCTAAACGCACGGCTTGCCTTGGGATGAGCCCTTGGCCAAGTCGCCGCTACCTTGTCAAAACGGGCATCTGAAAATGCAACGCTCTTATATTCCCGGCATTATTGCCATGGCCGCCATTGTTGTGGCCTCGAACATTCTGGTTCAGTTCCTGATCCTTGACGGATTGCTGACCTGGGGTGCTTTCACCTATCCGCTGGCCTTTCTGGTTACTGACATCATGAACCGCGTCTATGGCGTGGGTCCGGCCCGCAAGGTCGTGTTCGCCGGATTTGTCACCGGCATCATCTGCTCGCTGATCGGCAGTCAGATCATGCTGCAGGGCGACGGGTTCACCTATGCCGCCGTGCCGCTGCGGATCGCAATTGCGTCCGGCACCGCCTTCCTGATCGCACAGCTGACCGATGTGACCATCTTCAATTCGCTGCGTGGCGGTCGTTGGTGGCGTGCGCCGCTGGTGTCGACGCTGGTCGGATCGGCGTTGGACACCGCGATCTTCTTTACGCTGGCCTTCTCGGCCTCGGTTACCTTCTTCGGTGCCAACGCCGACGCCGCAATCAGCTGGGCGTGGGAGCCTGTGCCCTTCATGCTGTCCGGCCCGATGGCTCCGCTGTGGGTCACACTGGCCTTCGCTGACTGGCTTGTGAAACTGTCGCTCGCTTTGATTGCCCTGATCCCGTTCAAGGTGATCGTTGCACGTCTGTCTGCGCAGCCCGCGTAAAAAAGCGCTTTGAGAATGGCACAACTTGTGCCAACCTTCTTTTCAACCGCAACAGATAGAAAAGGAGGTGATCCAGTGTCAAGAAAGAGATTGGAGAGAGGTGTCGGAACAACCGGGGGGAAAGCCTGCTAGGGCAGCCCTTGGCGGAGCGCTCGCTCCGGCTGGTCGATTGATCTAACCGACCCGACCTCCTGAACTTTCGAAGGGCCGTCCCACCGGGGCGGCCCTTTCTGTTTCGACCCGCGCCTTGTAAGGTCCAACCCATGTTGCGCATCACTGACGATATCATCCTGCAGGATTGGGAAATGACCGAGAGCTTCGTCCGCTCCTCGGGTCCCGGTGGGCAGAACGTCAACAAGGTCTCGACTGCTGTCGAGCTTCGGTTCGAGGCCGCGCGCTCTCCATCCCTGCCGGACCCGGTAAAGAACCGCCTGAAACGTCTGGCCGGGCGGCGCTGGACCAAAGATGGCGCCATCATCATTCAGTGCGAAGAAACCCGCAGCCAGGCCCGCAACCGCGAGATTGCGCGCACTCGGTTGGCAGAACTGATCGCTCGGGCGCTGGTCAAGCCCAAGCGTCGGATTGCCACCAAGCCCACCTACGGTTCGGTCAAGCGCCGACTGTCCGCGAAAAAGGCGCGTGGGGACGTCAAGGCGCTGCGCGGGAAAGTATCTGAAGATTGATCTGGTATCTTGCCGACCCGTTGATACTCTGACCCGCAAAAGCGGCAGGAGGGGAACACCATGAGGCTGGAGGGGAAAACGGCAATCGTCACCGGCGGCGCGTCCGGATTCGGGGCCGGGATCGTGCAGACGTTTCTGGCCGAGGGCGCGCGCGTGATGATCGCCGACATCAACGGCGACGTAGCGCAGGATCTGGCAGCGCAACTGGGCCCTGCCGCCATAGCGCAGCAGGTGGATGTCAGCGATAGCGCGTCGGTTCAGGCGATGGCCGAAGCGGTCGAGGCTACCTTTGGCCAGCTCGATATCCTGGTCAATAACGCCGGCATCACCCATCTGCCCACCCCGCTGGAGGACGTCAGCGAAGAGGATTTCGACCACGTCTTCAACGTGAACATGAAGTCCGTCTACCTGACTGCTCGCACCTTTGTCCCAGCCATGAAAGCACGCGGCGCGGGGGCGATCCTCAACGTTGCCTCAACTGCCGGGCTGTCGCCGCGTCCCAATCTGAACTGGTACAACGCCTCCAAGGGCTGGATGATCACTGCGACGAAGACCATGGCGGTCGAGCTGGCCCCCTCCGGAGTGCGCGTCAACGCCATCTGTCCCGTCGCGGGGGAAACACCGCTGCTGAAATCCTTCATGGGCGAAGACACGCCCGAGATTCGCGCCAAGTTCCTCTCGACCATCCCGCTCGGCCGCTTCTCAACCCCTCAAGACATGGCCAATGCGGCCCTGTTCCTCTGCTCGGATGAGGCCAGCATGATCACCGGCACAGCGCTCGAGGTCGACGGTGGCCGCTGTATCTGATCTGCTCTTCTTCTGTTCAAAAATACCTCCGCCGGAGGCAGCGCGCGCTAGCGCGCTTTCGGCCCAGCTTCAAAGGCGAAAATGACCCCCGGACCCCGAAACCTGATCACCGATGTCCCCGGCCTGAAGGTCGGCAACGCACAGGACGCGGACCTTAAATCCGGCACAACTGTTCTGACCGCCGATGCGCCATTCACCGCCTCGGTCCACGTGATGGGCGGCGCCCCCGGTACGCGCGAAACCGACCTGCTGGCCCCCGACAAATCCGTCACTCATGTCGACGCCATCGCTTTATCGGGGGGATCGGCCTTTGGACTGGATGCCTGTTCGGGCGTCTCGGACGTGCTAAGGGCGCAAGACCGGGGGTTTCCCGTCGGGGATATCAAGGTCCCGATTGTTCCCGGCGCGATCCTGTTCGACCTGTTGAATGGCGGCGACAAGGCATGGAGCGAAAACCCCTACCGCGTTTTGGGACGCAAGGCTTTCGAATCCGCCAGCGAGGATTTTACCCTTGGCACAACTGGCGCAGGGACCGGAGCCTTGGCGGCGATGCATAAAGGCGGGCTAGGATCGGCGTCATTTGTATTGGACAACGGTGTAACCGTTGGCGCGCTCGTGGCGGCGAACCCGCTGGGAAGTGTCACGACGCCGGGCGATCGCCACTTCTGGGCCGCGCCGTTCGAGAACGGTGACGAATTCGGCGGTTTAGGGCCTGATCGCAGCGCCGGGTTGGGTCGGCTGCAAGTCAGCCGTAAGTCGCAGGCCATGCGCGCCGACCCGCAGAAATCCAACACAACGATTGCCATCGTTGCCACTGACGCGGCCTTGTCCAAACCTCAATGTCAGCGACTTGCGGTCGCCGCCCATGATGGGATCGCGCGCGCGATCGTTCCCGCGCATACACCGGGCGACGGCGATCTGGTGTTTGGCATCAGTACTGGGGCGAGGCCAGTGACCCCAGACGCCGAGCTTGGGCAGATTGGCCACGCGGCCTCTCTCTGTCTGGCGCGGGCGATTGCGCGGGCGATCTACCTTGCGACACCGGTCTGCGACGATCTGCTACCGTGCTGGTCGACGCTGAACGCAACAGATTGGAAACGCCCGTAAAGGCGCAAGGATGCACGTATGCGCGGCAATCTGCGCGTTGACTCTGGGCCGCTCACAAGCACCATCTGAGCAAGCCACCAAGTATCGGAGCCAAAATATGAATCGCATCCTAGCTACAGCAATCATCGGCCTGCTGGCCTTGCCAGCCTATGCGGAAGGCGACGCCGAAGCTGGCAAGAAAACCTTTAACAAGTGCAAGTCCTGCCACATGATCGCGGACCCCGAGGGTGAAGTGATCGTCAAGGGCGGCAAGACCGGACCGAACCTCTATGGCATCGCAGGTCGCACTGCAGGCACCTATGAAGGGTTCAAATACGGCGACAGCATCGTTGAGGCCGGTGAAAAGGGGCTGGTCTGGGACGAAGAGAGCTTTGTGGCCTATTCGCAGGACCCCAAAGCGTTTCTGAAAGACTACCTGGGTGAGACCGCGGCCAAATCCAAAATGTCGTTCCGGCTGAAAAAAGGCGGCGAGGATGTCTATGCCTACATCCTGAGCGTGTCCGGCGAATAGGCCCGCTCGAAAATCCTGTTGGACATGACGAAAGGCCGCACACCTGCGGCCTTTCGTGCGATTGATAACCAGACCGATCATTGCCACCTTTGTTCCATGCGGTGCCCGTGCCTGGCCTTACGGCCCCAAGTCGCCACGCCGATCCGGCCATTGCTTAACCCTAAATTCCTGCCGTTCCCGCGGATCGGTATCAGGAGATGACAGATGGGAATGATGATTCCGGCCTGGGTTGATGGCCAATTGACCCCCGTCGACAAGTTGGAGGCGCATGAAAAGGGCCTCAAGCACAAGGCCGTGTCTGTCTTTGTCGTGCGAGGCACCGAAATTCTGCTGCAACGCCGTGCCATGGGCAAATATCATACGCCGGGTCTTTGGGCGAATACGTGCTGCACGCATCCTGACTGGAATGAAAGCGCCTCGGCCTGTGCGGTGCGCCGCCTGCGTGAGGAATTGGGGATCACCGGATTGTACCCGGAATACCGCCACCGGCTGGAATATCACGCCGATGTCGGCAACAGCATGGTGGAACATGAGGTCGTTGACGTGTTCCTCGCCCATGTCCGAGGACCGTTGAAGATCGAGCCTAATCCGGACGAAGTGATGGATATCCGCTGGATCGACTATCACGATCTGCTGGCCGAAGTGCGCCGCCATCCGGATCGGTTCACGCCCTGGCTCAAGATTTATCTGACCAACCATGCCGACACGATTTTTGGCCCGGATCTGATCATCTCGGCCAAGAGATAGGCGCTGCGCCTTGCAAGGACCGCCCAAGCCGCCTACATCATCGCGTCATGGCCAAGCAGAAGACAGACCCGAATTACAAAGTCATCGCCGAGAACCGGCGCGCCCGCTTCGATTACGCAATCGAAGAGGATATCGAGTGTGGCATCATGCTGGAGGGCTCTGAGGTCAAATCCCTGCGGGCGGGTGGGTCGAACATCGCCGAAAGCTATGCCTCGGTCGATGACGGAGAGCTATGGCTGATCAACAGCTACATTGCCCCTTATGAGCAAGCCAAGGTGTTCAAGCATGAAGAGCGCCGCCGCCGCAAGCTGCTGGTGTCGCGCAAAGAGCTGTCGAACCTTTGGAATGCGACCCAGCGCAAGGGCATGACACTGGTGCCGCTGGTGCTGTATTTCAACCACAAGGGCCGGGCGAAACTGAAGATCGGGATCGCCAAGGGCAAAAAGCTGCATGACAAGCGCGAAACGCAGGCCAAGCGGGATTGGTCGCGGCAGAAGCAGCGGCTGATGAAAGATCACAGCTAACGCGAACGCTGTTCAGCGCCGCGCCGGGCTGAAGCCCGGCCTACCCAGTGATTGCAGATCAAGCGATCAGAACGCCATGGCCGCCTGAACGGCGCGTTGCCAACGGGAATAGGCCGCGTCGCGGTCCTCTTGTTGCATGTCAGGCTCGAATCTTTGATCCAACTGCCATGTTTCGGCGAAACCGTCCTGATCGGGATAGATCCCGGCCTTCATGCCTGCCAACCATGCAGCCCCTAAGGCGGTTGTTTCCTGCATCACAGGGCGATCGACTGACGCGCCCAAAATGTTCGAGAGGCCCTGCATGGCCCAGTCAGAAGCGCTCATCCCGCCATCGACGCGCAGGATCACCTCTGCCTCGGCCCCCCAGTCACCCTGCATGGCATGCCACAGGTCTCGGGTCTGGAAGGCGATGCTTTCCAGCGTGGCACGGGTGATTTCGGCTCGGCCCGAGTTGCGGGACAACCCGAACATTGCGCCACGGCAATCCGGCTTCCAATAGGGCGCACCAAGGCCGGTGAAGGCGGGCACAAGCACCACATGCTGGTTTGGATCGGCTTGAGCGGCAAGATCGCCGCTCTGTGGGGCCGAATCGATGATCTGCAGCGCGTCGCGCAGCCATTGCACAGCGGCCCCGGCGATAAAGATCGAGCCTTCCAGCGCATAGGTCCGCTGCCCATCCAACTGATACCCGATAGTGGTAAGCAGACGATTTTTTGAGGCAACCGGCTGCGTGCCAGTGTTCAGCAAGGCAAAGCAGCCGGTGCCATAGGTCGATTTCATCATGCCGGGCTGGAAACAGGCCTGTCCGATGGTGGCGGCCTGCTGGTCTCCGGCCACGCCCAGAATAGGGATAGTACCGCCGAGCAGCGTGGTTGTGCCGAAATCAGCGGCGCAATCCAACACCTCTGGCAGCATCACCATCGGGACGTCCAGCAGTTCGCAGATCTCGGCGCTCCATGCGCCTTTGTGGATGTCGAACAACAGGGTCCGGGCGGCGTTGGTGGCATCGGTGACGTGCTTGCGACCCTCGGTCAGACGCCAGATCAGGAAACTGTCGATGGTGCCAAACAGCAACTCTCCGGCTTCGGCCTTTTCGCGCGCGCCGGGAACGGTATCCAGCAGCCATTTTACCTTGGTGCCCGAGAAATAAGGGTCTAACAGCAGCCCGGTTTGCAGGGTCACATCATCCTCGCACCCGGCTTGTTTGTAGCGGGCGCAGATATCGGCGGTGCGGCGGTCCTGCCAGACGATGGCATTGTAGATTGCTTTGCCGGTGGTCTTGTCCCAGACCACGGTGGTTTCACGCTGGTTTGTGATACCAATCCCGGCGATTTGGGCAGGCGTTGTGCCCGTGGATTCCATCACCTCCTGACAAACGTTCAGAACGCTGTTCCAGATATCCTCGACATCATGTTCGACCCAGCCTTCCTGCGGGAAATGCTGGGGAAATTCCTGCTGGGCCGTGCCCACGCGCTGCATCTGAGCGTCAAACAAAATGGCGCGCGATGATGTCGTGCCCTGATCAATAGCCAGAATGTAAGTCATGCCCGCGTTCCTCCCCCGGTGGTGTTTTGCGGGACTTTAGCGCAAACACTCGCTCAGGGGCCAGAGCAGAAATTAGGCCGCAGCGACCGGTATGTTGTCGATCAGTCGCACGCCATCCGCCCAGGCGGTAATGAACAGACGGGCGGGTCTGGCGGCGCGGGGAAGGGCCTGGAGCGTCTCAGAGCAGCGCAGGTCGATATATTCGACCTCGGTGAAGCCCGCCTCAATCAGGGTGTCCCTTGCTGCCTGCGCAAGCGGCGCGAAATCCGCGCCCCGTGACAGCGCCTCTGCCATTCCGCGCATGATCTGGTTCTTTTGCGCCGCGATCTGCAGCCCTTCGGGTGAGAGGCGCAGATTGCGCGATGACATCGCCAAGCCTGACGGCTCACGCACGGTGGGACAGCCTATGACCTCGGTCGGGATGTCCAGATCACGGGCCATGCGCCGCACGACCAATAGCTGTTGATAGTCCTTTTCGCCGAAATAGGCTCGATCTGACTGCGTTTGCAGAAACAGTTTGGCGACCACGGTGGCGACGCCCTCGAAGTGACCGGGGCGGAACGGCCCCTCCATCACATCGGTCAGACCCGCGACCGCAACGGTTGTCGAGAACCCCTCGGGGTAGATTTGATCCGGGTCCGGCACATAGATCGCGTCAACACCAAGGGGGGCCAGTTTTTCGGCATCTTCATGCTCGGTGCGCGGGTAGTTGGCCAGATCTTCGGGATTGTTGAACTGTTTGGGGTTCACAAAGATCGTGACAATCACGCGGTCGCATCCGGCTTTGGCCGCCTCGACCAGTGACAAATGCCCCTGATGCAGCGCGCCCATTGTGGGGACGACGCCAATCACCTCTCCGTCACGGCGCCATTGAGTGGTCAAAGCCCGCAGGTCCGCCAATTGGCGCAGAATAGGAGCGGTCATTTGCTGGCGCCCTTGGGGGCCTGATCCGCAAACACATGCTCATCCGCGGGGAAAGTACGGGCGCGCACTTCGGCGGCGTATTCGGCAATGGCGGCTTCGGCCAATGGGCCAAGTTCGGCGTAGCGTTTGACGAATTTCGGTTTGAACGCGGTGAAAAAGCCAACCATGTCGTCGACCACAAGGATCTGCCCATCACAGCCGGCCGAGGCCCCGATGCCGATGGTCGGGATTTCCACCTCAGCCGTGATCCGGTCGGCCAGACCTTGCGGAACTTTCTCTAACACAACCGAAAATGCACCTGCCTGCGCCACGGCGGCTGCATCAGCCAGAACCGCCTGTGCCTGTTCATCGCGGCCCTGCACCTTGTAGCCGCCCAGCGTGTTGATGGATTGCGGCGTCAGGCCGATATGGGCCATGACAGGGATTCCGCGCTTGACCAGAAAGCGGATGGTCTCGGCCATCTCGACCCCGCCTTCCAGTTTCACCGCGCCAGCCCCGGTTTCCGCCATCAGGCGGGCGGCGTTGCGGAAGGCTTGCGCCGGGTTTTCCTCGTAGCTGCCAAACGGCATGTCGATCACCATCATCGCGCCTTCCAGCCCGCGCGCGACGGCCTGACCGTGCAGGATCATCATCTCCATCGTCACGCCAAGGGTCGATTCCAACCCGTGCAGCACCATTCCGACGCTGTCGCCAACAAGGACAAAGTCGCAATGGGCGTCCATCAGTCGGGCCATCGGCGTGGTATAGGCCGTCAGACTGACCAAAGGATCGCCGCCTTTGCGGGCGCGGATATCCTCGGCGTTCGGGGCTTTTTTGCGGGCTGTGGCGCTCATGCTCGGCTCCGGCACGGTTCATGTTGCAGTGCGGCATAACAGATCGAACCGGGCCCGCGAAACCCCGATTGCGCGAACATTTCCTTGAATGACCCTAGGTTTAAGGGAACACTGGCGCCTGAAAGGCCCGAAAACACGCGGCTACGTTGACATCAACGGGGAGAGATTTTCATGACAAAGCAGATGTTTCGAACCTTCGGATCCGTCTTGGCGCTAAGCGCCAGTGTGCTGGCGACGCAGGCATTGGCGAAATCCGACATCACCATCGCCATGCAGCTGGAGCCACCGCATCTGGACCCGACCAGCGCCGCCGCGCAGGCCATTGATTCGGTGGTTTACACCAATATTTTCGAAGGTCTGACCCGGTTCATGGGCGACGGCTCGGTCGTGCCGGGACTGGCGGAAAGCTGGGAAATCTCGGACGACGGCACCGTCTATACCTTCAAACTGCGCGATGGGGTGACTTTTCACGATGGCACCACGATGGATGCCGAGGACGTCAAGTTCAGCCTGGATCGCGCCACGGCCGAGGACAGTGCGAATGCGCAAAAGGCGCTGTTCGCCGGCATTGAAAGCGTTGAGGCCGTGGAGCCCCTGACCGTTAAGGTCACCCTGTCCGAGCCAAACGGGAACTTCCTGTTCAACTTGGCCTGGGGTGACGCCGTGATCGTGGCCTCAGACAGCATCGACGACATCAAGACCAACCCGGTCGGAACCGGGGCGTTCACCTTTGGCGAATGGGTGCAGGGCGACAGCATCACGCTGAACCGCAATCCCGGTTATTGGGGCGATCAGCCCGCGTTAGAGACGGCTACGTTCAAGTTTATCTCGGACCCGACCGCCGCTTTTGCCGCCATGATGGCCGAGGATGTGGATGTGTTCGACAATTTCCCCGCGCCCGAGAACCTGCCTCAGTTCGAGGCCGATCCACGCTTTCAGGTGCTTGTCGGCTCGACCGAAGGGGAAACGATTCTGTCTACGAACAACAAGCAGGCGCCCTTTGACAATATCCTTGTTCGGCAGGCGCTGGCCCATGCGATCGACCGTCAGGCGATCATTGATGGTGCCATGTTTGGCTATGGCACCCCCATCGGCACCCATTTTGCGCCACATCACCCGGCCTATGTCGACCTGACCGGACAATCCGCCTATGACCCGGAAAAAGCCAAATCCCTGCTGGCCGAGGCCGGTCTGGCAGACGGGTTCGAAACCACCCTGCATCTGCCGCCCCCGTCCTATGCGCGCCGTGGCGGCGAGATCATTGCCGCTCAATTGGCCGAGGTCGGAATCACGGCCGAGATCATCAATGTCGAATGGGCGCAGTGGTTGGAATCGGTCTTCAAGGGCAAGGATTTCGGTCTGACCATCGTCAGCCATACCGAGCCGATGGATATCGGCATCTACGCCCGGCCCGACTACTATTTCCAGTATGAAAGCTCGGATTTTCAGGCGCTGATGGAGCTTCTGAACACCACAACCAACCCGGATGAGCGCACCCGTCTGATGGGTGAGGCACAGCGGCTGATCTCCAGCGACTATGTCAACGGCTACCTGTTCCAATTGGCCAAGCTCGGCGTGGCGAAAGCAGGCGTTCAGGGGCTTTGGCAGAATGCGCCAACAGCCGCCATTGATCTGACCGCGATCAGCTGGGCCGAGTAACCTTCGGGGCTAACCCGCCCCGTCAATCAACCAATTGCTATGAACCCAGCCCTTGCGTCGGGGCTGGCCATAGTAAACACCGATCCACTCCCCCTGCTGCGCGCAGGTGCGGACTGTGTCGCCGTTCCGCAGTTGGTCGACCTGGAAATAGTTCGAACCGGGCCCGGTGCGCACAGCCAGAAAGCCATCACCGTTCGGATCCAGACCCGAGACGATACTGGCCGCGCATCCCGCGGCTTGCCCGTCTTCGGTGATCACGAAATCCACATCCAGTTGCTGAGCGGGCGCCGCGCCCGCTGCGGTTAAAAACAAAGCCGCAAGTACAGGTATTCTCATCATCAATTTCCTTTCAAACAATGGTCACAGGATAAGGCCCACGCTGATTCCCGACAACGGAACTGGTGCTGGACCCAAAGCGCGGCCCGGCCTAACGTGGCGCTGATGCTTCGCTATGCCCTCAAACGTCTGATTTCGCTGTTGATCAGCCTGGCGGTTGCCTCGGTGGTGATCTTCGCCGTGATCGAGATCGCGCCGGGCGATCCGGCCTCGTTCATGCTGGGCGTCAATGCGCAGCCCGATACGCTGGCCGCGCTGCGGGCCGAGTTGGGGTTGGATATGTCCAAACTCGATCGGTACTTCAATTGGGTCGGAGGAATGTTGGTCGGCGATTTTGGCACCTCCTACACCTATCGCACGCCGGTCTCGCAGATGATCGCGGATCGGCTATGGGTGTCTTTGCCGCTGGCGCTTTATGCGCTGACCCTGTCCACCCTGATTGCCTTTCCCGCGGGCATCTACGCTGCGGCCCGGCGCGGGAAACCGGGCGATCTGACGGTCATGGGGGCCACGCAATTGGGCATTGCCGTACCGAATTTCTGGTTCGCGATGATGCTGGTGCTGATCTTCGCCATCAACCTGCGCTGGTTCAACGCCGGAGGGTTCGCCGGTTGGGACAAAGGGTTCTGGACCGGACTGCATTCCCTGACCCTACCCGCCATCGCCTTGGCACTGCCACAAGCGGCCATTCTGGCGCGGGTGATGCGGTCGTCGCTGCTCGACATACTTGGTGAGGATTTCATGCGCACCGCCCGCGCCAAGGGCTTGTCTCGACGTCAGGCGCTGTGGAGACACGGAGTGCGCAACGCACTGATCCCGGTGCTGACCATAATCGGGCTGCAGTTTTCGTTCCTGCTTGCCGGGTCGATTATCATCGAGCAGGTCTTCTACCTGCCCGGCCTTGGACGTTTGGTGTTTCAGGCGATCTCGGCCCGCGACCTGATCGTGGTGGAATCCGTGGTGATGCTGCTGGTTTTTGCCGTCATTACCGTGAACTTTCTGGTCGATCTGGCCTATGCCGTCGTTGACCCACGGCTGAGGAGCCGGACATGAGCCGAAACTTGATCCTCGGCGCAGTGCTGTCGTCTCTGGTTCTGCTGGCGGCGCTGATCTCGTTTGTCTGGACGCCCTATGACCACGCTGCTCTGGACATTCCTGCCAAACTGCAACCGCCCAACGCGCAGCATTGGTTCGGCACCGATCACTTCGGGCGCGATATGTTCTCGATGATCATGGTTGGCGCACGGACGTCCATTGCCGTGGCGCTGGTGGCGGTGGGGATCGGTATGGCGTTGGGCGTGCCCTTGGGCCTGACGGCGGCAGCGCGCAAAGGGTCTTGGCTGGATGAGGTCATCATGCGCGGCAATGATCTGGTCTTTGCCTTCCCCTCTCTGGTCATTGCCATCCTGATCACAGCCGTTTTTGGTGCCGGAGCGGTCAATGCGATCATCGCCATCGGCATCTTCAACATCCCTGTCTTCGCCCGCATCACCCGCGGCGCGGCCCTGTCCCTGTGGGAGCGGGAGTTCATCCTCGCTGCTCGTGTCTCGGGCAAGGGGGCCGCGCGGATTTCCGCAGAACATATCCTGCCCAATGTCGCCAACCTGCTGATCGTTCAGGGGACCATCCAGTTCAGCCTTGGAATTCTGGCCGAGGCGGGGCTGAGCTACGTCGGTCTCGGTGCACAACCACCCACGCCAAGCTGGGGCCGGATGCTGGCTGATGCGCAGACGATGGTCAGTTTTGCCCCGCATTTGGCTCTGATTCCGGGTTTGGCAATCATTGTGACGGTGCTGGGTCTGAACCTGCTGGGTGACGGTCTACGCGACTGGTTGGACCCCCGCATTCGGGTGGCGCGGGCATGAACCTGTTGCGGATCGAAAACCTGTCTCTGGCCATTCACGGGGCCCAGATTCTTAGGCAAGTCAGTCTGTCGATTGCACCCGGTCAGATCGTAGCGGTCACGGGCGAGAGTGGTTCGGGCAAGTCCATGACCGCGCTGGCCGTCATGCAACTGACGCCGGATGGAGCGCGCACCGACGGGTCGATACACTTGGATGGGCAGGAGGTTCTGCACCTGCCCGAGACTGAACTATGTGCCCTTCGCGGTGCGTCGATCGGAATGGTGTTTCAGGAACCGATGACCGCCCTGAACCCGGTCAAAACCATCGGCGACCAGGTGATGGAGACCATCCTGATCCACAAAGCGATGCCGCGCGCGCAAGCTGAGACCCGTGCGCAAGAGGTTCTGAGCCGTGTTGGCCTGCCGCCGGATCGTTTCCCATTGTCCCGTTACCCGCATGAACTGTCGGGCGGCCAGCGTCAGCGCGTGGTCATTGCGATGGCGATCGCACTCAGGCCCAAACTGCTGATCGCAGATGAGCCGACAACGGCGCTGGACGTGACCACGCAGGCGCAGATTCTGGACCTGCTGAAGGGGCTGGTGCGCGAATATGACATGGGGCTTCTTATGATCACCCATGATCTGGCTGTGGTGGCCGATATGGCGGACCAGATCGTGGTGATGCGTCGGGGCGAAGTGGTCGAAAGCGGCGCAACTAACCATCTGCTCAAGAATATGCAGCACCCCTATACGCGGATGCTGTTTGACGCCTCGAACCATCAGGTTGTTCTGCCCGAGCCACAGGCGCAAAAGCCCTTGCTTGAGGTCACCGACGTGGTCCGTGACTACCGCCTGCCACGCACGGGCCTGTTCACAAGACCCGAACATATGCGGGCGGTGGACAAGGTCAGCTTTACCCTCAATCGCGGAGAGCGCCTGGGTCTGGTCGGAGAGTCAGGGTGTGGAAAATCGACCCTAACACGAGCGATTCTGGGTCTTGAAGAGGTCCAATCCGGCGAAATACGGCTGGACGGTGCGCCCGTTTTCTCGGGCCACAAGCCAAATCTCGACGTGCGCCGTAAGATGCAGGTCGTGTTCCAGGACCCTTACGGCAGCTTCAACCCGCGCCACCGCGTCGCGCGGTTGATCACTGAACCGTTTCACCTGCTGGAAACACCTCCGACCGGGTCCGAGCGTCAGGACAGGATCGCCGAGATGCTGCGAGCCGTCGGCCTCAGCCCGGATGATGCCGGGAAATACATCCACGAATTCTCGGGCGGGCAGCGGCAACGTATCGCCATTGCCCGCGCGTTGATCATTCGACCAGAACTGATCCTGTTTGACGAGGCGGTCTCGGCCCTCGACGTGTCGGTCCGGGCGCAGATCCTAGATCTTCTGGCCGAGCTGTGCGCGGCCTACGATCTGACCTACCTGTTCATCAGCCACGATCTGAGCGTCGTGCGCACGATCACGGATCGGGTGATGGTGATGCAGGCTGGGAAAATCGTCGAACAGGGCGAGACCGAGGATGTCTTTGCCAATCCCCGCCATCCCTATACCCGCAAGCTGATCTCTGCCGCGCCGCAGCTACCCGAGATCGGGCGCAAAACCGCATGATATTCGCTTTATTAGAGTCTGAACTTAGGAGTTCCCGATGACCAAACCGATTTGGTTCGACCCCAGCCAATGCCTGATCGGCGGGGAATGGAAAACGCCGGAAGCGGGGGAATACTTGTCACTTGTGAATCCTTCGGATGGGTCGGAACTCTGCCAGATTGCACGTGGTCAGCAGGCAGATATCGACATGGCCGTTGCTGCGGCGCGATCTGCGTTGGATGGAGACTGGGGTCGGATGCCCGCATTCGAGAGGGGGCGCATCCTGAGCAGACTGGGGCAATTGGTTCTGGACCGGGTGGACGACCTGGCCCGGCTTGAGGCTATGGATGTCGGTAAACCGCTGACCCAGGCCCGCGCCGACGCCATCGCTTTGGCGCGGTATTGCGAATTCTACGGGGGCGCGGCGGACAAGGTGATGGGTGAGACCATCCCCTATCTCGACGGCTATACAGTCTACACCCTGCGCGAGCCGCATGGCGTCACGGGGCATATCGTGCCGTGGAATTACCCGATGCAGATCATCGGACGCTCGGTCGGGGCGGCGCTGGCCATGGGCAATGCATGCGTTCTGAAGCCCGCCGAAGAGGCCTGCCTGACCGCGCTCGCCTTCGCCCATCTGGCGGTTGAGGCCGGTTTGCCGGACGGGGCGCTGAACGTCGTTCCCGGTCTGGGGGCCGAGGCTGGTGCGGCGCTATCCGAGCACGCGGGTGTCGACCATATCTCGTTCACCGGTTCGGTTGCGACGGGGGCCTTGGTGCAGCAAGCGGCCGGGAAAAATGTGGTTCCGGTGACGCTGGAGCTGGGCGGCAAGTCTCCGCAATTGGTGTTCGATGACGCCGATCTGGAGGCGGCCCTGCCGTTTCTGGTCAATGCGGGCATTCAGAACGCGGGACAAACCTGCTCAGCCTCGTCGCGCATTCTGGTGCAGCGCGATGTGTATGATCAGGTCAAGGAGCGGATGGCCGAGGCCTACGCGCAACTGACCGTCGGGCCTGCGTTGGATGACTTGCGCGTAGGACCGCTGATCTCGGATCGGCAGAAGGCAATTGTTTCGGGGTTCTTGTCCAAAGGCGCGGATTTGACGATTGCCGGGCAGGGGCAAATCGTACCCGACGCACCCGATGCGGGGGCCTATGTGCGTCCGACCCTCTTCGCTGACGTTCCTGCCGATCACGCTCTGGCCCGGGAAGAGATCTTTGGCCCAGTGCAGGTCTTGATCCCGTTTGAAACAGAACAACAGGCTCTAACCATAGCCAACAGCACTGACTATGGGTTGGTTGCTAGCATCTGGACACGCGACGGAGCGCGGCAGATGCGATTGGCCAAGCGCCTGCGTTCGGGGCAGGTGTTCATCAATAATTACGGCGCCGGCGGAGGCGTAGAGCTACCGTTCGGAGGGGTCGGAAAATCCGGACACGGTCGCGAGAAAGGGCTCGAGGCGCTCTATGGTTTTTCACAACTCAAGACGGTGGCCGCCCTGCACGGCTAAACGATCACCTCGATCGGTTTCTGCGCGCCAACGCCGAACACGCGCTTGTAGCGCTCGATTTCCTCGGCAGGTCCCATGGCCTTTTCAGGGTTGTCCGACAATTTGACCGTTGGGCGCCCATTGGCCGAAACCGCCTTGCACACCAGCGAGAACGGCGCCAGCGCGTCATCCGGCACCAGACTGCGGAAGTCGTTGGTCAGCAAAGTGCCCCAGCCGAATGAGATATTGGTGCGTCCTGCGAATTGGCCATGCAGTTCGGTGATTTTGTCGACGTCCAGCCCGTCGGAAAAGATGACCCGTTTCTGGGCAGGGTCTTCGCCGCGGGATTTCCACCAGTCGATCGCAATCTCGGCTCCGGCGGCAGGATCGCCACTGTCGATGCGGATACCCGTCCATCCGGCCAGCCAGTCCGGGGCGTGATCCAGAAACCCTTTGGTGCCATAGGTGTCGGGCAGAATGATGCGCAGATTGCCGTCATGTTCATCATGCCAGTCGCTGAGAACATCATATGGGGCTTGCGCCAGCGCCTCATCCGTTTCGGCGAGCGCGGAATAGACCATGGGCAGTTCATGTGCATTGGTGCCGATGGCTTCAACCTCGCGCCGCATGGCGATCAGGCAGTTCGAGGTACCGGTGAACGATTTACCCAGCCCCTCGATCATCGCCTGTACGCACCAATCCTGCCACAGAAAGGAATGCCGCCGCCGCGTACCGAAATCCGCTATCCCAAGACCGTCGATGGAACCCAGCTGGTCGATCTTTTCCCACACACGCGTCATCGCACGGGCATAGAGCACCTGAAGCTCGAACCGGCGCATGTCGTTCAGCACCGCGCGCGAGCGCAGCTCCATCAGCACCGCCAAAGCCGGGATTTCCCACAGCATGACCTCGTGCCATTTGCCCTCGAAGGTCAGCTCATATTGGTCGCCCCTCCGCTCCAGATGGTAAGGTGGCAGGCGCATATTCTCGAACCACTCCATGAAATCCGAGCGGAACATCTGCCGTTTGCCGTAGAACATATTGCCCCTCAGCCAGGTGCTTTCCCCCCGGCTGAGGCTGAGCGAACGGATGTGATCCAGTTGTTCCCGCAGCTCACCTTCGTCGATCAAACGGGCCAGCGGCACGTGATTCGAGCGGTTGATCAGGGAGAACACGACATTTGTTTGGGGCTTGTTTCGAAACACTGACTGGCACATCAGCAGTTTGTAGAAATCCGTGTCGATCAAAGACCGCACAATCGGGTCGATCTTCCATTTGTGATTGTAGACACGGGTCGCGATGTCGACCATGGGGAACTCCTGCAATTTCCGTTGTTAGATCAATCAGCACGGTGAATGGCAAGAGTCGCTGATTCGGTGACAATGCCCGTTTGACGTCACAATGCGGGCTTATTGTCCGGTGTTTTCACCAATTAGTGATGGGGTGGGATGGAAAGACAAAACTGATGGTTGTTAATGAGTCTGTTGTACGATTTTGATATCGTTGAAAGACCGGCGGAAGGGGATGCTCCGCCTCAGGTCTGTGCACGGTTCAGGGATGTGAAAACCTCTGACGCATTGCGGGGCGCGTCTCCGGGTATTCGCATGATGTTTCAGGACGCGGGGTTTGATCTCGACTCCCATGTCAGTGGCATTGTGCCGGACAAGTTTCCAACCGAAGACCTGCCCGACCGAACCCGGATATTGCGTACTCTGTTCGACAACATCAAAACCCGCGGTTTGCAGGGGGAATATTGTGGTGAGTTCGACCTGCAGCAATTCCTTGGCCACATTCGCCGCGCCGAGGCGGTTGATGGTCTTGTCCGGGTTGTGCCCGTTCGGGACCCTCTGACCCCGCAGCCCAGCAGGCCCAAACGCAGGACCGCAAAGGGGCGGATTGGTGTTGGTCTTGGAGTGGCGGTGATTCTGTTCGCGGTGCTCAAGTATTTTGCCGAAGCAGGCGCCGCGCCCTAGTCCGTCAGTTTGACGCCCGCGGCCTGCATGGCCTGTTGCGCCGCTGCCAATGAGCCTTCCATGTCAATCGCACGGCAGGCGCTTTGCGCAACGGTCACATCGAACCCAAGCTTGGCGGCATCAACTGCCGAATAGTGAACACAGAAATCAGTCGCGAGCCCCACAAGGGTCAGCTTTGAAATGCCACGCGTGTCCAGATATCCTTTTAATCCGGTCGGCGTGGTCTGGTCATTCTCGAAAAATGCCGAATAGCTGTCGATGGCGCTGCGGAACCCTTTGCGGATGATCAGGTCGCCATCCGTGCGCAGATCCGGGTGAAAACCCGCGCCATCGGTACCTTGCACGCAATGATCGGGCCACAGAACCTGCGGGCCATAGGGCATTTCGGTCATTTCAAACGGGGCCTTGCCCGGATGCGAACTCGCGAATGAGGAATGCCCCGCCGGATGCCAGTCCTGTGTCAGGATGACGGCATCGAACATGTCCATCATGGCGTTGATCGGGGCAACGATCTCGTCCCCTCCGGTCACGGCCAGCGCGCCGCCGGGGCAGAAATCGTTCTGGACGTCGATAACAAGCAGGGCATGGGGCATGGCAATCTCTCCTTTGGTCTATCGGTACGGCGCGGTGCGGGGGGCGTCAATCCGATCCCTTGCGACTCTGTGCTGTCAGGTTTAGACCGCGCGCATGTATACGATCGCTGCCCTCTACCACTTCACCCGTTTCGCTGATCACGCCGCCCTGCGCGCGCCGCTGTTGGACCTGTGCCGCGCACAATCGGTCAAAGGCACCCTGTTGCTGGCGCAAGAGGGGATCAACGGCACGATTGCAGGCCCGCGCGCCGGGATCGACGCCGTTCTGGCGCATATCAAGGCCCTGCCGGGCTGTTCCGATCTGGAGTGGAAGGAGGCCAGCGCCGTCCATCCGCCCTTTGGCAAGATGAAGGTGCGCCTGAAGAAAGAGATCGTGACCATGGGCCAGCCGGATGTCGATCCGCGCGCCCGCGTCGGCAACTATGTCGAACCTGAGGAATGGAATGATCTGATCCGCTCGGATGATGTGGTCGTGATCGACACGCGCAACGATTATGAGGTGGCGATTGGCACGTTTGAGGGCGCAATAGACCCTGAAACCGCCAGCTTCCGCGAATTTCCCGACTGGTGGGAACAGAACAAGGACCGGTTCCACAACAAGCGTGTGGCGATGTTCTGCACGGGTGGTATCCGCTGCGAGAAATCCACCAATTTCCTGCTGGGGCAGGGAGTCGAGGACGTCTATCACCTCAAAGGTGGCATCCTGCGCTATCTTGAGGAAATGCCCGCCGAGGACAGCACCTGGCAGGGCGAGTGTTTCGTCTTCGACAACCGTGTGTCAGTGGGCCATGGTCTGGTCGAGGGGCCGCATAACCTGTGCCACGGGTGCCGCCGCCCGATCCTGCCCGAAGATGTGAAGCACCCGGAATATGAACATGGCGTATCCTGCCATCTTTGTGTGAACGAGACATCCGAGGCCGACAAGACGCGCTTCCGCGAGCGGCAGAAACAGATCCTTCTGGCCCGCGCGCGCGGTGATGAACATCTGGGCAGCGTCTGAATTCCGCTTGCAGGCCGGCGGGGAATCTCGATGATCATCCCCGAAATGGTGTGATGGAGCGTCTATGACCCGCAAACCAACAACTCTGTCAGAATGGAAATCGACCTTTCTGGCCGCTGCTGGGATGGTGCTGGCCAGTTTCCTTGCATGGTTCGGCCTGTCGCGCCTGAGTGAGACCACCGCAGGGGACACGATTGGAACCATTGCCTCGATCGGGCTGCTGATCTGGCTGGTGTCGCAGTCATGGTACTACATGACTCAGGTGAAATCGCCGCGCAGGTTATTGTTCCTGATGGGCGTTTCTTTCATTCAGGTGGTGCCGTTCCTGTTCGCGGCCGTCTATGGGGCCTTTGGCTACAACGACAATTGTGTTCTGGGGGCAGAAGGCCCAGCCGATATCCTGTATTTCTCATATGTCACTTTCACCACTGTGGGATACGGCGACATGAGTCCAACAGGCCTGTGTCGCGGCGTAGCTGTGTCCGAGGCCGTCATGGGCTACATCCTGTTGGGTATGTTTGTTGCGGCTGCAGTGTCGCTTTATTCGCGCAACCACGCGCATTAAAGAGTTTTGCGTTTTACCTTAGGTAAAACCATCGAAATGCGCGTTCGACCGCAGGGAGAGGCAGCGCATTTCGATTCAAATCAAATGCAAAACGATCCTGGCTCTATTTGTTCTGGTCGATCCAACGCGACATCAACTGCTTGTCGCGAAAGCACTCGGATGGGATCGGGCGACGTTTGCTGCGCGATATCCGTTCAGCAAAGGCGACTTGCTTGCCAGTCGGGTAGTTGGCAAAGGGCGATGGATCCTCGGGCTTATGGGCCGAGATCCAAGCCGACATGGACTTGCGATCGCGCTGCGCTTCAACTGGGATTTCCAACGCGGTCTGCTCGGCGATGGCGCGGGCATAACGCATCTGCCGATCTGTGACGGGCAGCAGGTGATAGTCGTTCGAAGGGCCGTTCAGGGCCTGATTTCGGGCGTGGTAAGACATCGGAATGTTCCTCTGACTATGTGGAACATAAATAGAACATTAACTCTTTTTTTCAAGGGCACGGCGATTCACATCAGCGGGAGTCTGCCGTGATTCAGTTTTATTGACTGATCAATCAACAAAAGATACACGCTTGGGAAATTGCTTCGGAAAAGGAACCCGGCATGAAATTTCAGCCCAAGGCGAGCCATTTCATTGATGGCGCATATGTCGAAGACACCAACGGCGCGCCGATTGATGTGATCTACCCTGCAACGGGTGAGATCATCGCCCGGCTGCATTCAGCAACGTCCCAGATCGTTGATCAGGCTCTCAGCAGTGCAAAAGCCGCGCAAGCGGAATGGGCCGCCATGTCCGGGACCGAGCGTGGCCGCGTTCTGCGCCGCGCCGCGGACATCATGCGCGACCGCAATCACGACCTCTCGGTGCTGGAAACGCATGACACCGGCAAACCCCTGCAAGAGACGCTGGTGGCCGACGCGACTTCGGGCGCGGATGCGCTGGAGTATTTCGGAGGTCTGGCCGCATCCCTGACCGGGGAACACATCCCCCTGGGTGGTGGAGACTTTGTGTACACTATCCGCGAGGCGCTGGGCGTTTGCGTCGGGATCGGCGCGTGGAACTACCCGACCCAGATCGCCTGTTGGAAGGGCGCTCCGGCGCTGGCTTGTGGCAATACGATGGTGTTCAAACCCTCTGAGACGACCCCGCTCTCTGCCCTGAAAGTGGCCGAGATCCTGATCGAAGCAGGCGCACCGAAAGGCATTTACAACGTGGTTCAGGGCTATGGCGATGTGGGCGCATCGCTGGTGACCGATGCGCGCGTAGCCAAAGTGTCGCTGACGGGCTCGGTGCCGACCGGCCGAAAGGTCTATGCCGCTGCAGCCGATAGTATGAAGCACGTGACCATGGAGTTGGGCGGCAAATCCCCCATGATCGTGTTCAATGACGCCGATATCGAGAACGCGGTCTCGGGCGCCATACTGGGTAATTTCTATTCCTCAGGCCAGGTCTGTTCGAACGGTACCCGCGTGTTCGTCCAAAAGGGCATCAAAGAGGCGTTTTTGAACCGATTGACCGAACGTCTGGCGACCGCCAAGATCGGCGATCCGTTGGATGAAGAGGTCAACTTTGGCCCCATGGTCAGCGAAAATCAGATGAACATTGCGCTGAGCTATGTGGAAAAAGGCAAGGCTGAAGGCGCGCGTCTGGTCTATGGCGGCGCGCGGATCGAGGGCGAGGGGTTCTACATGCAACCCACCGTGTTCGCTGATGTTACTGACGGCATGACCATCGCCCGCGAAGAGATCTTTGGCCCGGTCATGTCGGTGCTGGATTTCGACACCGAAGAAGAGGTCATGGCCCGCGCCAACGACACCGAATTCGGCCTCGCGGCTGGGGTCTTCACCAACGACCTGACCCGCGCCCATCGCATCGTCGCTGGGTTCGAGGCCGGGACCTGTTACATCAACACCTACAACCTCGCCCCGGTTGAGGCACCGTTTGGTGGGTCTAAGATGTCGGGTGTCGGTCGCGAGAACTCGAAACTCGCCATCAACCATTTCAGCGAGATGAAAACTGTCTACGTCTCTATGAACGATGTCGAGGCACCATACTGATCACCCGCCCTTTTGACGTTCTGCCCCTTCGATATGCATCAGGGGCAGAATGCTGTTCATCGTTCTCTTTTGGAATGACTAGCCGCGCCTGAATCCCACGCTCCAAATCGCGCCGGATTTAGGTTCAGGGTTAGTTCCCAGTAGATGCCCTTCGCGGCGTGAGCGATGACGAAGAGGAATGCACTTGGATATCTGCCATTGTTCCGTGTTCAAACCCTGAACCATGCAGAGCCATAGACATCAAAGTACCCTGAGCCGAGGCGGCTTCGGGCACGTCCTGTTACCGAAACCTCTCAGCAAGTCGCCAAACTCGGTGGTCAAGGGTTTGAAGATAGCCATGCGCCTGTTGCGGTACACCGTCGCAAAAGTGCAAAGAGCCCGTCAGGTTTGATCAAGGAATTCGTTCGGCGCAGCGCAAGGGCGAACCGCTCTGGTGGTGTGGACAGAGCGTCTTGGACAAGATCTTAGATGATTGGCGTCATCGGTCGGGATCTTTTCCTTCCTCGGAAACGACTTCCGGATCAGGGAGCAATGCGAACAGGTCGGCAATATCAGCTCTGGTCTCCTGGCTGTCGGTCAATAAGCCACGGGCATCGGCCAGTGGCGTTTCAAGACGACGAGGCGGCAAGGCAAGTTTGTCCGAAATCTCGGCCAGTTCCGCAAAGCGTCCTTCAGGCCCAATACTTTCAGGGCTTCCAGCCAACCAGAAATACCGGTTTGCAATCTCGGTTTCGCCAAGATCACGGTACAGGTTCGCCGTTGCAGCCAGATCGCCGGTCGCCGCCAGCGCTTCAGCGCGCAGGTTGCCGGCAGCGGTTGACGCATCATCGGACAATTCCAACATCGCTTTGTGCGGCTTTTCGTCCAAAAGGGCTGCGCGCGCGCGCAATCGGGCACGTTGGGATCGGTCCGTGGTATCATGCGTCCGATTGGCGAATGCAGAGCTGTGAGCCGCAAATCCCAGTGCACCTAACCGGTCTGACACCGCAATAGCGGCTTGCGTGGTCAAGGCCATCGAGTCGCTGTCGGATATGGAAAACATCTGTTTCAGAAAAGTTACATCGTTTGACCGTTCTTCCAGCAGATGTATGTGGCGGTTTAGAACATCCGCGCGATCAACACCCTCGGGCATAGCCCGGATAAGGTCGTATGCCGTGTCGAACTCATTGTTCAAACTCAGCGCAACAATATGCGTTTTCTGCATCATGGGACCGGTCTTCGATCCACGAAACTCCAGCGCATAGGCTGCGGCAAGGGCAACGTCCTGCGGGGATATGGCCCCTCGCTCAGTCCAGCGTTTTTCGACCAGTCGCGCCACGGCCAAAGGGGCATCTGTTGCAGTTTCCGGCGTGGAAATGATCTCTTGCAGGATGGCATCGGCCATCTCAGAGTCACCTTCGGCCTGAGCGATCTGAGCCTTGGCAACACTGGGCTGTTCCGCCGTTTCAACGCGATCAACGGAACGCATCACCCGTCTCGCGGCTTCCAACTTGTCGGCATCGACCAGTATCGACGACAATCTCGGGCCCAAACTGCGGCGCAAGTGTCGGGGAAGGCTGGAAAACGACTGCTCTATCGCGTTCAAATCCGCATCCGGGCTCAGCTTTTGTTCACTGAGTAGAGACCAAAAAGCCGCATCACTGCTGCAACGCTGAAGGCCTCGAAAAGGGGTATCTTCTGCAGGCTCACGGTGATCTGTAAGCGCGGCTATAGCCTGCACCCAACGCTGTTCTTCGGAATGTTCCCCTGCCAAGTCGAGCGTTGCGACGGCCTCGGCACCAAACCCGTAAAACGCGTAGAGCCTTGCCATCTTCAGGGCTTTGACGGTGTCCACGCGATCAAACTCCTGAAACAGGCCAGAGCGCAGATCAGCGAGCTGTTCGTCAAACGGGCGCGCGTCGGACCATGTGTCGAACCCCAGTCGGGCGCTGCTGATACAGGCGGGCCGTCTTTCGATTTGAGGAATATCGGGTCCAAGAAGACCTTCCAACTCGTCCACGATCGTTGAGACATTCACATTCGCTGCAAAATTCGGCGGCACGAACGTGTCGCTTGGCAGAGTGGAAGTGCGAGGTCCTATAGCGGCGAGGTCCAGGTCCAGAACCTCTCGGTCTGCACCTTGCAGCAGCCTGGCCGAGAGTTGATCCTTGAACCCCTGCTGGTTCAGCGCCAATAGCGGCAAAGCCAATGGTTCCGGCGGGTCTTCTACCTCCAACGGCGGTAGAGGCGGAGGTAAAGGGATGTTGGCCGCTAGGGGCGGAGGCAAAGTGCCCGGCGAAATGTCCACGACGATCATCGACTGTTGAAACAGAAAGGCCGTGGCCACGCAATCGCAACCAAACTCCAAGTCAAGCGCGGCACCTGGTTCCGATTGCGACAGTGCAGACAGGCGATCCGATGTCAGTCGCCCAAAAACGCCGTCTGTCTGAAACAGGACATCTTTGATTGAAACGGTCAGGCGCGCCCCGTTCTTGCGGCGTGCTAGAGCCCACTCGGTGCCTGGCGGGACCTTTACGACCAGGCGGGTGTGGCTGTCATGTTCTCCAGACCGGACAGTCAGGGTTTCAGCCGCCGCTGCGGTTGCCATTGCGATCAGGATCAACGTGAAGAGAACTGCGTGTTTCATGCCGCCGCCTGTTTGAGTTCCTTGAGAGCGTCCTCAAGCTCCGAGAAACCGGGCCGGTTGTGGGTTGGTGTGTTCTGGCGGCCGACCTCGATACACATGGCGGCATTGTGGTTGTGCAGATTTGCCACCAAAACCTCTTTGATCAGTTGATAGAAGTGATTGTCTTCTTCCACGACGGTTTTCAGCTTGCCCGCAAAGGGCCCCACCAGACCATAGGCCAGAAATACCCCCAGAAATGTCCCGACCAGAGCGCCCCCGATCAGCTTGCCCAGAACCTCGGGCGGCTGGTCAATTGACCCCATCGTTTTGATCACGCCCAGAACTGCGGCGACGATCCCGAGGGCGGGCAATCCATCGGCGACGGTTTGCAGCGCATGGCTGGAATGCATGGCATGATGGAAATTGGCTTCCATTCGCTTTTCCAGAACTTCTTCGACCTGATGCGGGTCATCATAGTTCAGCGCGGCCGAGCGCATCGTGTCGCAGATCAGGTCCACAGCTTCCTTGTCGGCCTGGATTTTCGGGTAGGCGGAAAACAGGCTCGAGCTTTTGGGGTCTTCAATGTGCTGTTCAACCTCGACCGGGTTTGCACGTGCGATCCGGATCAAAGAGAAGAGAAGGCACAGAAGGTCCCGGTAGTCTTCGGGTTTCCACTTTGCCCCCTTGAAGACCTTAGCCATGTCTTTGATCGTATGTTTGACCCCGCCCATATCGTTGCTGATCAGAAAGGCGCCAACAGCGGCGCCGCCGATCATCATCATCTCAAACGGCAGGGATTTCATGATAATCGTCATCTTGCCGCCCGCTGCCAGGTAGCCGCCGAACACCATCACAAAGATTACGACAATTCCAATAATTCCAATCATTTGCGATCTCCGACAACTGTCAAATTAGCTTTGATAAGCACGTGATTATTCCTGTGGCGCATTGGCATTTCGGCCTGCCATAACAACGCTGATCGTATATGCAGCCTCGGGGCTGAGACCGGCCAGCACACCCGCTGCTGCATCGGCGGGCATGCGTGACAGGAAACCGGCAGCAAAACTCGGATCCATCGTCTCGAACAGGGCGGCGGCATCTTTAGGTTTCATGCTTTGGTAGACGTCCGTCAGCCGGGTCAGATCCGTTTCTGCCGCCTGGTCCGCCAGTGCCAATGTTTCCCGCAGGTCTTCTTCGGCCTGCTGTAGTGCGGCCAAGCGCGTTTCGATGGCCTCATGGGCAATCTCAAGCGCCTTTTCCCTTTCTTCCAGAGCTTCTTCCCGCTGTTTCAGGCGTTTTTCACGGCGCAGAAGTTCGGTCAAAAGCACTTGCAGATCCGGAGAGGGTTTTGACATCGGCGACTCTTCGGCCTTCGTCGGTTCAACCGTCTTGGCCAATGCAGGCCCGGCTTCCAGCCCTAGGCGAATCGCAGCGGACCCGATCATCAGCAGAGCAATCACCGCCAACACGCCGCCGCGGGGACGCGCCCTGCCTTTCTGCGTGCCAGGGCGTTTCATTCCGCAGCCTCCACACCCTGCCGTTTGTGCCGGAAAAACATCAAACCTTCAGGTGCTTTTTCGGGTTGCTCGGGCTTGTTTTCCTCGGCGGGCGTGTCGTTTGCGTCCGATTCCTGAGTGTCAGATATCTTCTCTGGCTCGGCCTTGCCCTCAGCCTCTTTGTCCGGTTCTGACGGCGCTGCCGGTTCAGGCGTTGCCTTTTCCTCCGGAATGACGTCATGCATCGAGGCCATCATCAACTCGAGCCGCTGCGCAACCGATTGCGCGCGCTCCGTCAGTTCTTTCAGATCATCTCCGGATTGGTCCGAGGCAACCCGCGCGCTGTCCAGCGACTTTTTCAACTCTTCCGCCTGGGTCGACAGCACTGCGACGGCCCCACCCACGCCTTGTTCCAGGTCCGTGAACCGTCTCAGGCGGCGTGACAGAACAAAGCAATACAGACCGGCGCCCAGCGCGCCCGCGACCAGCAAAATATCTGCAATAAGCTCCAATTTCGCCTCCTAATTCAGAACAAATTCCATCACCAGAACGTCGCGCACGCGACCCTCTCCGACGACGATTTCAATGCGCCGCAGCAGATGGCCCCGGATACGTATCAACGCCACAGAATCCTCGAGATCCGAAACCTCAAGCGCGCGAAGATATCCGTTCAGCACATCCATGATTCGCGGCTGCATTTTTTTCACATCACTGATGTAGGCCGAGTTAACTTCGAGCTGCGCGTGGAATTTCAGATGCCGCGACTCACCCGCATTCACCGACAGGATCACGGGCGGAAGATTGACGAATCCCACATCCGGCAGGGCCTTGGCCGGTTTGTCTTTTTCTGCGTCCAGCGATTCCGCCTTCTCGGGTTTTGCCCCGAAGGGCAACAGCCCGGTCGTGGTCGCAAAATAGCCGCCACCCGCCCCGACGAGCGCCAGAATCACTCCGACGATCAGGCCCATTTTTCCTGATTTCTTAGGGGCTTCTGCCTCTTTTGCTGTAGCGTCAGTCATGACGTCCTCATTCATTCGATCTGAAGCTGTCATAACCCGACAGGGACTAACCGATTGTTAAGGGCAATCGTTCAAACAAGGGATGCGCCGGGCAGAATGTCGGCGAGTCGGAGGTGAGCGTGCAGCAGATCGGAACTGTCTGGGCAAGTTTGGACAGGCGAAAGCAAATCATTGTCGTCGGCGCGGTTGCGCTGGTGTTTCTGGGGGTTCTCGGGATGTCCCGTCTTGTGACGGCACCGTCTATGACCCTTCTTTACGCAGGGCTGGAAAGCGGTGCCGCGGGCGATATCGTGCGCGCGCTCGATCAGCGCGGCGTCACGTATGAAATCAGGGGTGGCTCAATCTACGTGTCCAGTTCGCAGCGGGATGAGTTGCGCATGACTCTGGCCAGCGAAGGCCTGCCTGCCAATGGCAATCGCGGCTATGAATTGCTCGATTCGCTAAGCGGATTTGGCACTACGTCGCAGATGTTCGATGCCGCCTATTGGCGCGCAAAAGAAGGGGAGCTGGCGCGCACCATCGTCGGAGGCCCTCATGTCAGTCAGGCCCGGGTGCATATCGCAAATGGATCGACCAACCCGTTTCAGCGCAGCGTTGCGCCCACGGCCTCGGTCTATCTGGTTCCATCGGGCGGGCAGATAACTGGCGATCAGGCCAAGGCGATTCGCTTTCTGGTCGCCTCGGCGGTCAGCGGGCTAGCGCCGGAAAACGTGACGGTTGTGGATTCGAACGGTGCCGTGATTGGCGGCCAGGACACAGCGGTTGTGGCTGACACGGCGGATGACAAATCCCGTCAACTGCGTGAACGCGTGCTGCGACTTGTCGAGGCGCGTGTGGGCACCGGAAACGCCGTGGTTGAGGTCAGTGTGGACACAGTAACCAAGACCGAATCCATCCGCGAACGCCGCTTTGACCCAAAGGGGCGGGTCGCGATCAGTACAGATGTCGAAGAACGCTCGGACAGTGCGCGCAATCAGTCTGGCGATGTGACGGTAGCCTCCAACCTGCCGGATGGTGATGGCGCGGGCGGGGACGAATCGAACTCAAACGCGACGCAGACCCGCGAGCGTGTGAACTATGAGGTCTCGGAAACGGAACTTGAGGTTCACAATGCACCCGGAGCCATCAAGCGCCTGACTGTCGCGGTGTTAGTCAATGGCATCCGGTCAGTCGATGAAGCAGGGACGGAAAGCTTTGAACCCTTGCCTCAGGTCGAGCTTGACGCGCTAGAGGAGCTGGTGGCCTCAGCCGTTGGCTTCGATGCCGCTCGGGGCGATGTGATCACGTTGAAATCGCTTGATTTGCCGGTGGTAGAGCCGCAGGGAACACTGGCTTCATCCTCCATGTGGCAGAATATTCATCTGGACGCGATGTCTCTGATCCAGATGGCGGTGCTTGCACTTGTTTCGCTGGTTCTGGCCTTGTTCGTCATTCGCCCGATCCTGATGAAACCGTCTGCTGTCCCCGCCTTGTTGCCTGCAGGTGGCGGAGACGCACAGGATACTCAGGTTCTAGTCGGTGAGATCGCGTCAGATGAGGCGACCGAGTTCACGGCTCTGCCGGGACAGGCGCAGTCAGCTGGCGTACCGGCGCTTGGGTCGGACAGCAACGCAGATCCCGTGGATCGGTTGCGGGCGATGATCGGCGACAAACAGGAAGAGACGGTCGAGATTCTGCGCAGTTGGCTTGAAGAAGGCGAGGAGCGGGTCTGATGTCGATTGCTCACCTTCTTGAGGATTTCACCGCGCAGGTCGAAGGCGGCAAGCTGCATCTTCTGGACGAAGACGCGCTGGAGGAACTGCGCCTGGCTGCCTTCGAACAAGGCTATGGCGCGGGATGGGAAGACGCCGTTCAAGCGCAGGAACACAACCGGGGCCAGGTTTCGGCGGAACTGGCCAAGGCTTTGGAAGATATGTCCTTTACCTACCACGAAGCGCTGACACGCATGACCCTGTCGCTGGAGCCGATGTTCCAAAGCCTGGTGAACTTGGTGCTGCCGGATTGTATCGACCGCAGCTTTGCCCACCGCCTGTCGGAACAGTTGCAAGACATGGCACGAACCCAGATCGACCAACCCATCCAAATCCTTGTGCCAGAAGGGCGCGCAACCGAGGTCGAAGATTTGCTGTCATCGGATATGCCACAGCCACCGCGTGTGATCGAAGATCCGTCGCTGCAACCCGGACAGGCGCGGCTGCAGGTCGGTATCTCGCGGCGCGAGGTGGATTGTGCGGACCTGCTGACCTCGGTGCAGCAGGCATTTGACTCCTACATGTTTGAGGCGAAAGAGGCTTTGACCCATGACTGATACCCCATCCCAGAAAACCAACCCTTTTGATGCTGTCCCGATCGAGGTCACAGTTTCCGTCGGACGCGCCCGCCCGTTGATCCGCGACTTGTTGAACATGGGCGAAAATGCGGTGCTGACGCTGGACAAACGGATCGAAGACCCCGTGGATCTCTATGTCGGTGACCAACTGGTTGCCCGTGGCCTTCTGGAAGAGATGGAGGGCGATCAGGCCGGTCAACTGGCCGTGCGCCTGACCGAAATAGCAGACTTGCAGAACGGTATCGGCTGATGCGCCTGTGGCTCTGGCTGATTGTGGTAGCGGTGGCAATGTTGCCTTCGCTGGCTGCGGCGCAGGATGTGAGCCTGTCGCTTGGGGAGGGCGGGTCCATTTCGGCCCGGACGATCCAGTTGATTTTGTTGATCACCGTCCTCAGTCTTGCGCCCGGGTTGGCGATCATGATCACCTGTTTTCCCTTTCTGATCACGGTTCTTGCGATCCTGCGGCAGGGTATCGGGTTGCAGCAATCGCCGCCGAATATGCTGATCGTCAGTCTTGCGCTGTTCCTGACCTATTTCATTATGGAGCCGGTGTTCGCCGAAGCCTGGACCGTCGGTATTGAGCCTTTGATCAATGAAACGCTTGAGGTTGAAGCGGCCCTGGAACATGCCCTGAATCCGTTCCGTGAGTTCATGGCGGCGCGACTGGATGTGGATACCTTTCAATCCATGGCCGCGCTGCGCCCCGGAGGGGAGGGGATGGTCCTGTCTCCGGATGCTCCGCTTTCGGTCCTGATGCCGTCCTTCATGTTGTCGGAAATCGCCCGGGCGTTTCAGATCGGGTTCCTTATTTTCCTGCCTTTTCTGATCATTGACCTGGTCGTAGCCGCCGTATTGATGTCGATGGGCATGATGATGGTTCCTCCTGCAATCGTCTCGCTGCCGTTCAAGCTGGCGTTTTTCGTGATCGCTGATGGATGGGCTTTGATCGCAAGCGCGTTGGTGCGCAGCTATATGCCTTAGAGGGTCTCGGCTGGGCGTGGAACGAGAGGCATCTCCTGTTGAGAGGGCTTTGGAAAGCCACACACAGGTCCCGGAGTGAGCGCGCTTAGAAAGTGCAATCACCATCTTACGGGTGCAGAAATGAAAACGCCTCCGACGCACAGGGCGCGGAGGCGCGTTCATCAAACAAACAAGCCGTTAGCCGGTTTTTCCCAGGTCTTTGATCAGCTGATTCAGGTTGCCTTTGCGCGCATCCAGCATCGCCCCGATTTCGGTACGCTCGGTCAACAGCAAGTTCACACCCTCAATGAACATGTTGAAGAATTTGTCGCGACCGGATTTGTCAGAGACCAGGAAGGTCACATCAAAGGGCGATGATCCACGCAGCTTGACCGAGGTGCGCACTTCGTACCCGGCTTTGATTTTCCGCGCATTTCGCACATCCACCTGACCGCCAATGAATTCGCGGAACCGGCGTCCGTATTTGCGTGAGATATAGCCCTGAAACGCCTTGGTGAATTGCTTCAGCTGCGCCGGAGAGGCCGATCGGGCGTCCGCCCCAAGGGCATAACGCGCCATGATCGGCACATCCGCGTATTGCACGAAAATCTTCTCGAAATCGCGCAGCATGGCTTTTTCGGATTTGCCCGAGGCGATCACGCGGTTGATATCTGTGACAACACTGTTGACCAATTGCTTGGCACCGGCCTCGGTCAGGGCCAAAGCGGGCAGAGGCAGGGCAACAATAGCTGCCCCGGCGACAGAGGTTTTCAGGAAATATCTTCGGTTCAATGCGTTACTCAGCATAGGGGTCCTCGTAAGGGTCGAGAAAGGGGTCACTGACTGGGTCGGTTCCGGTGTTGGCATATGGATCATTGTAAAGATCCAGGAAGGCGTCCTCGTCGTCTCGTGTCAATTCGAAGCGGCGGTTTTGCAGATAGATCAGCCGGGCCTGCGCATAGCTGTCGGCACTTTCATAAAGAATCGAATCCACTGTATCAGAAAAACGGCCTCGATCCCCCATCCGGCGAACAACCTCGGCATAAACCCCCAGATTGTCCGCAGGGCGTACCGGAGTGAAGTTGATTGGATTCGAGAACAGGTTGACCACAACACCCACGGCGTCGCGGGTGGTTGAAGGCCCGTAAAACGGCAGCTCGACATACGCGCCTTCGCCGACGCCCCAGATGTGCAGGGTTTCGCCAAAATCCGTGTCGACGGGCGGCAGGTTCAGCTCATCTGCTGGAGCCGACAGGCCAAAACCACCCACGGTCATGTTGATCACGAACCGCAGCAGCGCATTGCCCATCTGTTTGGGATTGCCCTGCAATAGGTAGTCCACAGCCTGACCGGGCAGAGAGATGTTTTCTGCAAAGGTACTGAAGCTTGTCACCATCGGATCAGGGACGATCTTCACATAGCCTTTCGAGGCCGGGCGAAACAGAAACCGGTCGACGCCGAGGTTGAACTTGTGAATGCCTCTGTTGGCATTCTCGTAGGGGTCGAAAACCTCACCCCGGGCAGCCTGCTCGGGAGGTTGTGTCGCACAGGCCGACAAAACAACCATAAGTGACAGAACAATAAGATGTTTGAGGCCAAATCTGCTCGACACGGTGTTAGCTACTCCAATACTGCCCGGCAAAATTGCTTGGGCTATCAATCAGTACCCATGTGCTCCATCGACACAAGTTGCTGTCACATAGTGGTTCCGTCGGTCGAATGAAACACATAGCGTTAAACCCGGTAAATCAAACAAGGTAAAGTGACACGGCTTCAACAGTTCGAAAATAGGACAGGATACGCCCACTGATTGCAACGGCCAAAAAAATCGATTTCCGGCTTTTCCAGCGGCATCATCCCGGTTAGCGTCCGCCCGAGTAGAATTTGGGTGAGGACAATCACATGAGCATCTCGGAAAAACTGCAAAGCCTGGGCGTATCGCTGCCGGACGCACCAGCCCCTGCCGCCAACTATGTACCTTTCGTGCGCGTGGGCAATATCATCCATGTTTCGGGCCAGGTTTCCAAAACGGACACCCTGATCACCGGCAAACTGGGCGATGACATGGACGTCGACGCGGGTGCCGCGGCGGCCAAGGTTTGTGCGATCAACCTGCTGGCTCAGGTCAAAGCGGCCTGCGGTGGGGATATCGAGAAACTGGTGCGGGTGATCAAGCTGACCGGCTTTGTGAACTCGACCGCTGATTTCACCGCGCAGCCGCAGGTGATCAATGGCGCGTCCGATTTCCTGGTTGAGGCGCTGGGCGACGCGGGTCGTCATTCCCGCTCGGCCGTCAGCGCTGCATCGCTGCCGCTGGGTGTTGCTGTCGAAATCGAAGGTATCTTCGAAGTCCAATGACACCTGCTCTGCCGCCCGCGTTTCTGAAAGCCCCGATCGCGCACCGGGCGCTGCATGACAAAACAGACAACCGCCCGGAAAACAGCCGGGCGGCTATTCGCGCCGCGATCGAGGCCGGCTACGGGATCGAGATTGACCTGCAGCGGACCTCGGACAACCGCGCGATGGTGTTTCATGACTATGACATGGCGCGCCTAACGGGGCAGTCCGGCCCGATCCAGCAGGTCTCGGCGACGCAGGCGCAGGCCACGCAGCTGTTGCATGCCGAGGATGGCATTCCCACCCTCGATGAGGTGCTTGAGATGGTCGCGGGCAAGGTTCCGTTGTTGATCGAGTTCAAGGATCAGGATGGGGCCATGGGCACCGATGTCGGCCCGCTTGAGGCGGATGCCGTGCGGGCGCTAGAGGGTTATGACGGTCCCGTGGCGCTGATGTCGTTCAACCCCAACAGTGTGGCCGAGCTGGCCCGCCTGGCCCCGCATCTGCCACGTGGGATCGTGACTTGTTCTTACAAGCCCAAGGTCGAACTGCTGCCGCAATCGGTGTGCGATCACCTGCGCGACATCCCGGATTTCGACCGGGTTGGGGCGAGTTTCATCAGCCATGAGGTTCATGATCTGGACCGTCCGCGCGTGGCCGAATTGAAAGCGCGCGGTGTGCCAATCCTGTGTTGGACGGTAAAGTCGCCCGAACAAGAGGCAGAGGCCCGCGCCGTTGCCGACAATGTGACCTTCGAGGGGTATCTGGCCAAGCATCCGGGTTGAACCCGTCGCACCTCGTCACAGATAAAGAGCAGACGCGGAGGGCATATGGATCAGGCGCAGATCGAAATTCAGGTACTCGGGTCACTCTCGCAAGTCTCTGCGGCCGAGTGGGATGCCTGCGCCTGCCCAGAGGCGGCGGATGGCGGGCGTCCGCTGGATCCATTTACCACGCACCGGTTTTTGCTGGCCCTGGAAAACAGCGGCTCGGTTGGGCGGGTCACCGGTTGGCAGCCTCAATACCTGACGGCCTATCTGGATGGAATGCTGATCGCGGCGGCGCCTATGTATGCCAAGTCGCACAGTCAGGGTGAGTATATCTTCGACCACAGCTGGGCCCATGCGTATGAAAACGCGGGCGGGCGGTACTATCCTAAACTGCAGATCGCGGCCCCTTTCACGCCCGCCACCGGGCGGCGCTTTCTGGTGCGTCCGGGATATGAAGGGATTGGGATGTCCGCGCTGGTGCAGGGCGCTGTGCAACTGGCGGCAGACAATCAGGTCTCGTCGCTTCACGCGACTTTCTGCACCGAGGACGAGGCGCTGGCGGGTGAGCAGATGGGCCTGATGCTGCGCAGCTCGCAGCAATTTCATTGGCTGAATGACGATTACACGGATTTCGACGAATTTCTGGCGGCGCTGTCCTCGCGCAAGCGCAAGAATATCCGCAAAGAACGTGCGCAGGCCAATGGGTTCGGTGGTGAGATCCTGACCCTGACCGGCGATGACCTGCGGCCCGAGCATTGGGATGCCTTCTGGCGGTTCTATCAGGACACCGGCGGGCGAAAATGGGGCTCACCCTACCTGACGCGCCAGTTCTTTGATATCGCCCAGGAGACGATGGCCGGTGACATGGCTTTGGTGCTGGCAGAACGCGATGGGTATCCCATTGCAGGCGCGCTGAATTTCATCGGGCGTGAGACACTCTATGGTCGTTACTGGGGCTGTGTGGAACATCATGCCTGCCTGCACTTTGAACTGTGCTACTATAGGGCCATCGATTTTGCCATCGCACATGGCATGCAAAGGGTCGAAGCCGGAGCGCAGGGCGAACACAAGCTTGCACGTGGCTACCTGCCAACACGCACGCACAGCCTTCATTGGATTGCCGATCCCGGATTCGCCGATGCCGTCAAAAAATATCTGGACGCCGAAGGCCGCGCGGTGGGAGAAGAGATTGAGATTCTGACGGATTACGGTCCGTTCAGAAAATCGAACCCGGAGGAACAGCAATGACCGAGCTTTTGTCGACCGAGACCCGTGGCCCCCTTCTGGATCCGCTGTTCAACAATGGATGGACGATGGTTGAAGGCCGGGATGCGATCACCAAGACCTTCATCTTTGACAATTTCGTCGCTGCTTTTGGATGGATGACCCAAGTGGCGATCTGGGCTGAAAAGTGGAATCACCACCCCGAATGGTCCAACGTGTACCGCACGGTCGAGGTCGTACTGTCCACCCATGACGTCGGCGGGTTGTCTTCGCTGGATGCGAAACTGGCGCGCAAGATGGACGGACTGGTCTAGTCGCGATCCTGTCCGGACCCAATTCCGCCAGCCAAGGATGCCGTGATCGCCATCTGGCGGAACTCATCCGGCGTGACCGTGCCACTACTGACGTCGATATTGCCCGGAATGCGGGTCGTTTTGTTGCCTATAGACCGGACACTGCGCGCCGCTGGGTTGATGTCCAGACACCGCCTCTCATAGCAGGTCAGCCCGCTGGTGTTGATCTGGATGCGGGCCTGCCCGTCGGGACCGGTCACAACTGGGGCCTGTGGTACGTCACAAGCCGCCAATACGGCCAGCGCGCCGATCCAGATCCATCTGTTCATCTCACCCTCCGAGGTTAGTCCAACCGGCCGTTTCCATCCTTGTCCGCAGAGTCGAAATCGTTGCTCATCTGCGCATCGTATTCCGCTCTTGAGATAAGGCTGTCGCCGTTCCGGTCAACGTCCTGAAATTGCTCTATGTCGAGGAACGGTTTGGCCTCGGACAGGCCGAGCGTGCCGTTCTTGTCTTCGTCCATCGCCTGAAAGGCGTAGTCTGAGAAGGCATTGAACTCGTCCTTGGACAGAAAGCCATCGTTGTTCGAGTCGATGGCTGTCAGCTCTTTTTCATTTAGCTCAGTTACGTCGTCCGCAGCTGCGGCACTGGCTATCACAAGCGCGGCGATACAGATTACTCGTTTCATAGCTGTCCCCCTCAACATGCGAATCTTGCGCCACTGATACTTCCGGTAGCCGCACCTGCACCCGTCAGAATGGACTTGCCCGAACCGCCTCCGAACTGATTGCCGATTGCGCCCCCGATCAACGCACCACCCAAGGTGCCGCTCAGGCAGGCGATTTCATGTTGCCGTGCCGCTTGTTGCTGTGGTGTCGGGGCAGGGCCGCAAGCTGCAAGAAGGCCTGCGCCGCCCAAAATGAGTGAAATGGCCCTGAGATACATAAACCAAACTCCCCAGCTATATGCATTTGATATTCGCACACTGGGGAGTTCTATCAAGTTAAATTGGGTTTAGCCGGGGCTGAACAGCATCAGATGACTTCGAGCAAGCCTTCACCGGCCGAAATCTCGCAAGCGCCGGGGCTTTCTTCCAGGTTCAGCGCGGTGACCTTGCCATCTTCGACCAGCATCGCGTAACGCTGGGAACGCGCCAGCAGCCCGGCGGGCGGGGCGTCGAAATCCATGCCGATGGCCTTTGTGAACTCGGATGCGGCATCGCCCAGCAGGGTCAGGCCTGCGTCAGTCGCGCCGGTCGCTTCGCCCCAGGCTTTCATCACGAACGGGTCGTTGACGGAAATGCAGATGATTTCATCTACGCCCTTGGCGTTGAACTGATCTTTGGTGCGCATGAAGCTGGGCACATGGGCTGAATGACAGGTCGGCGTGAACGCGCCGGGAACGGCAAAGATCACCACTTTTCGTCCCGCGGTCTTGTCTGAAATCCGAACCTCTTCGGGGCCTTCTGCACCCATTTGGGTCAGCGTGGCGTCGGGCAGCATCTCACCTGTTGTAATCATTTATCAGCTCCTGTCGTTTGGATTTGCAGAGTCGGGCTATGCCGCAATATAGGTGGTCGGACAAAAGTAACCATGAGAATTCGACAGGGTGTGATGCACATGAGCCATATTGTCGTGATCGGCGCCGGGCAGGCCGGATCGTCACTTGTTGCGAAACTGCGCAAGGATGGGTTTGAAGGGGATATCACCCTGATCGGGGCCGAGCCGCATCTGCCCTACCAACGCCCGCCCTTGTCCAAGGCCTATCTGCTGGGCGAAATGGAGCTGGAGCGTCTGTTCCTGCGCCCCGAAAGCTTCTATGCCGACAACAACATCACCCTGCGTCTGGGCCAGCGCGTCACTGCCATTGACCCCAAGGCCAAGACCGTGACCGTGGGGGATGAAGTCATCTCATACGATGAACTGGCGCTGACCACCGGGTCGGATCCGCGCTATCTGCCTGCCTCTATCGGCGGTGATCTTCAGGGCGTTCATGTGGTACGTGATCTGGCCCATATCGACGAGATGGAGCCTCGGGTCACCGAAGGCGCGCGGGCGCTTATCGTGGGCGGTGGCTATATCGGGCTTGAGGCCGCAGCCGTATGCGCCAAGCGCGGGGTCAAGGTGACTCTGGTAGAAATGGCCGAGCGTATCCTTCAACGCGTCGCCGCCAAGGAAACCAGCGACTATTTCCGCGCGCTGCATATGGGTCATGGCGCCGATATCCGCGAGGGTGTGGGCCTTGATCGTCTGATCGGTGAAAACGGCAAGGTGATCGGCGCAGTTCTGACGGATGGAACCGAAATCGAGGTTGATTTTGTGGTCGTCGGCGTGGGCATCGCGCCGTCCAGCCAACTGGCCGAGATGGCCGGGCTTGAGCTGGACAACGGCATCAAAACCGACGCGCATGGCCGCACATCTGATCCGTCGATCTGGGCGGCGGGGGATTGTGCCTCGTTCCCGCATGGCGCGGGGCGCATTCGTCTGGAAAGTGTGCCCAACGCCATCGATCAGGCCGAGATCGTGGCTCAGAACATGCTGGGGGCGGCCAAGGATTATACAGCAACGCCCTGGTTCTGGTCGGATCAATATGACGTCAAACTGCAGATCGCGGGCCTGAACGCGGGCTATGATCGGGTTGTGACCCGTCAGGGCGAAGGTCAGACCGTGTCGTTCTGGTACTACAGGGGCGATCAGCTGATTGCGGTCGATGCGATGAACGACCCGCGCGCCTATATGGTGGGCAAGCGCCTGATCGACGCGGGCAAAACCGCTGATCCTGCCGTGGTGGCCGACCCGGCTGCGGATCTGAAACCGCTGCTCAAAGCGTGAGGATCATCGCCGGAGAGTTTCGGGGTCGTGCCTTGGCCTCGGTCGGCAAAGGGGATGCGGGTGCCCATCTGCGTCCCACCACCGACCGGGTGCGTGAAAGCCTGTTCAACGTCCTGAGCCATCAGATCGACTTTGAGGGCTTGCGCGTTTTGGACCTGTTCGCAGGCACCGGCGCGCTGGGGCTCGAGGCGCTGTCGCGGGGGGCTGACCATGTCACCTTTGTGGATGACGGGCGTGTGGCGCAGGGCCTGATCCGCAAGAATATCGACCTGACCCGCAGCGCGGACCGGACCGATCTGATCCGCCGGGATGCGACGCGTCTGGGTGAAAACCCGAACGCGCCCTACGACCTGATCTTTCTGGACCCGCCTTACGGCAAATCCATGGGCCAAAAAGCGCTGGCAAAGGCAGCCGAGGCTGGATGGATCGCTGAGGGGGCCTTTATCGTGTGGGAAGAAAACGCCCCGATGCAGGCACCGGATGGATTCCAGTTGTTGGACAGTCGAAAATACGGCGACACGCATATCTCGCTGATGCTTCAATCACTTGATCATGTGGGTTGATCCAGATTGTCTTAGTTCGTTTCAAAATTGAATTTGGGCGGCCAGCAATTTAACGTATCTCTGCCAAATTTGCGGCCAAATTCGCCTCTAGGCGCGGTGGAAACGCGGAACAACCCTTAAAGGACTTTCTATGCTTTTCAGAGCTGCCCTGACCTCGGCCATCGTGCTGGGGTCCTCCCCTGTTGTTGCAGGGCAAACACAACTCGATTTGAATGACTTTACAGTCAATTGCACCTCATCCGTGGATCAATCGAATGTGACGGTGGCGCGTTCGAGTGGGTCTGAAAAGGGCTACCTTGCGGCTGGAGACTTGCAGGGCGAGGCGGACATTTTGCCGGGGTTGGACAATCTGACGTTTTTGCTGATTCAGGAGGGTCAGGTCGTGAACTTTGCCTTTGACCTCGTGAACCTCGAATATGACATGATGATCAAGGGTTCCGCACAGCGATTTGACAAAGGCAGCTGTACGCCCTCTTGATCCGGTTTTGAGGCGCGGGCCGGATCGTGCTAAGCTTCTGGCATGGACCGCGCCCTACCGCCCTTGTTCTGGGGACTGGCTCAGGACACTGACACAGAAACTGGCTCGCCGCGCAAACCTGCACGCGCGCCGGTGTTCATCCACGACGCGATCACGCCGTGGGGGGCTGAGACGATGCTGCTGAAACTGCTACGGGATCAGGCTGCCGATCAAGACGAATAGGTCGGATGGAAGGTGCCGCCGGGCGACAGGGTAAAGATCTCGACCCCATTTGCGGTTACACCGACCGAATGTTCAAACTGCGCCGAGAGTGACTTGTCGCGGGTCACAGCCGTCCAGTCATCAGCCAGAGTCTTGGTTTCGGGGCGGCCCAGATTGACCATGGGTTCGATGGTAAAGAACATCCCTTCTTCCAGAACGGAACCGGTGCCGGGGCGGCCATAGTGCAGTACGTTTGGCGGCGCGTGGAACACCCGGCCCAGCCCGTGACCACAGAAATCGCGGACAACGCTCATGCGGTGCGCTTCGACATAGGATTGGATCGCGTGGCCGATATCGCCAAACGTGTTGCCCGGCTTGACCATTTCGATGCCTTTGAACAGCGCATCATGGGTGACCTGAATCAGGCGCTCGGCCTTACGCGGCAGTTTGCCTGCGACATACATCCGCGAGGTGTCGCCGAACCAGCCGTCAACGATGACGGTCACGTCGATGTTCAGGATATCACCGTCCTTTAGCTTTTTCTCGCCGGGAATGCCGTGGCAGACCACGTGATTCACGCTGATGCAGCTGGCGTGTTGATAGCCTTTGTAACCAATCGTGGCTGAGGTCGCGCCCGCGTCCTCGACCATCTGGGTGATGATCCCGTCGATCGCACCGGTGGTTTGGCCGGGGAAGACATGTTGCGCGATCTTATCCAGTATCTGCGCCGCCAAAGCCCCTGCCGCATGCATGCCGGCAAAGTCACCTTGTTCATAGATGCGGATACCATCCTTGGTCAGACGGCCACGGTGTTCTTTCATGGATGCAAGGCTCCAAATGTTTCGCGCAGTGTGTTATTTACGCTGCTTGTGCAGAAAGTTCCAGAGGGTCCTGCGTCGCAGGGTTGAACCTGGGGCGGGTGACGATCCGATCACAGGTGGACGCGTACAGCGATATAAACTAGCACAGAAAAGATAGTTCTCGGGTGTAAAAAAGAAGAAGGGCAGTCAGATGCAGAAAGCCGACCAGCTGAGGGCCGAGATTGCCACCATTAGCGAAATGCTCAAGACCGGGCGCGCTGACCGGGCGATGAAGCGTGCGGTCAAGGCTGGGAAGAAATGGCCCAAGATGCCCGCGTTTCCGCAGATGGCAGGTCTTGCTTGCATTCACCAAGGGGATTTCAAACAGGCACAGACCCATCTGGAGCGCGCCTGGAAGATGGAGCCGGAGAACCCCGACCTGATCCAGAATTTCGGGCTGAGCCTTGTTCAGGGCGGCGATGCTGGCAAGGCGCTGACCCTGATGAACAAAGTTGCGGCCAAGGCTCCTTTGACCCCGCCGCAACGCTACGTTCGCGCCATGGCCCTGTTGCAGGACCGTCAGCTGAGCGAGGCGCTGGTGGATGTTGATGAGGTTCTGCGTCACCAAAACGGCAATCTACAGGCCCATTGCCTGAAGGCTGATATTCTGGATGAGATGCACAAGTGGGATCAGGCCATCGACGTCCTGTTGGCCGTGGCCGAGAAGCACTCGAAATTCCACTACGGTCAGCTGCGACTGGCCAAAGGTCTGGTCGGTTTGGGGCGTATGTCCGAGGCGCTGACACATGGCCGCGCCGCCTTTGCGCTGGCTCCCGAGGATCCCGAAACGCTGGAATTCGTAGCAACTCTGCCGAACTTGTCGGCTGAGGATCGAGCGGATTTGCAGGTTCGGACCTCTAAACTGCTAGAGGCGGGCGATGCCAACCGGGAAGCCGCCGCCACGGTGCATTTTGCCGCCGCGAGCCTTGCGAAACAGGATGGCGATACGGCGACCGAGATGCTCCAACTGCGCAAGGCGCATGAACAGTTGCAGCATGGGTTCAAAAGCTGGGAAACCCGTGCCGAGAAAGCCTGCCGTCAGCGGCTGAGCGCGCCTCTGCCCACCCCCGCCTCAGCGCCGCGCACCGATATCCCGCGCCCGGTGTTCGTGGTTGGCTTGCCGCGCTCCGGCACCACTCTAATCGAGCGGATTTTGGCCTCGCACTCCGCCGTTCAGGGGCTGGGAGAGTTGGCAGGCGTGCATCACTGGGCCCGTAAGGTCGAAAGCCAATCGAGCGCTGTAAGTGACGCGCAGGCGCTGGCTGACTATTACGCGGAGAATTTGCCCCAGACGGCGGAAGGAACGCGCGCCTTTGTCGACAAGGCGCCGGGGAACTATGCTTTTCTGGGGGCGATTGCGCAGGCCTTCCCGAACGCCGTGATCCTGAATGTCATGCGCGATCCGCGCGATGTGGCGCTGTCGATGTGGCGCACGCATTTCGGGGCGGGCGGCCTGTATTACACGCATGATCTGAGCTGGATGGCGGCCGAAGCCAACCGCTATCGCCGCTATATTCAGCACTGGCATGCCGTGCTTCCGGGGCGCGTCCATGACATAAGCTACGAACATCTGGTGAATAATCTGGAGGACGGTGCCAAGGAACTGGCCCAGCTCTGCGACCTGCCTTTTGAACAGGCGATGCTGTCACCCGACAAATCCTCGGACGCGATTAGAACGGCCAGTAATCTGCAGGCTCGGAAGCCGGTCAACACGGCTTCGGTCGGGGGTTGGCAGGCTGTGGCCCAGCATTTTGAACCGTTTGTGAAAGGGTTGGACGCCGATCTTTGGCCTGAAGTCTTCACTGATCAGGCCTGAACTCCAAGCGCGGGGTTCAAATTCCGTTGATCATTCCGCCCGCGCGTGGCCATCCGCGCTGCTTTGCGGCACGGTGCCACGGAGAATGCATCAGCGGGAACAGGGGCTGAGATGGTCAGAGCGATTGCTGCTCTTCTGGTTGTTCTGACCTGCGGTTGCCGCGAAGAGGTGACGATGCTGACACAGGATCAGCTTGCGGCGCTTTTAGTAGAGGATCGCCAGATTGTCTTGAATCGTGCTGGCATCACCGGCACGGCACGCGTGAACACCGACCAGAGTCTTGAAGTCGAGGTCCCCCGGCTTGGCCGGGACACTGGCGTCTGGTGGTTGGAGGGCGACAGGATCTGCAGCCGCTGGGAGACGTTCCGCAAAGATCAGGACCTCTGCGCTGTGGTGGGGCGGGTTGAGGATGGCGCCTATCGCGGCTACACACCAGGGCGAGGCTCTTATCTCGGAGAGTTCACTCTCCTGCCTTAACCGATTGCCCAGGCCTTCGCCGCATCGACCTCGATCCCCTGTGGAGAGATGGTGGTGCCGACGACCAACCGCTCAACCCCCTGCGCCTGCGCCGCGTCAAAGGCCGCCGCATAGGCCGGGTCGATATCGGCGGCCAGCGCAAAGCGGTCGCAATCGGTGCGCTGCACCAGATACAGCATGATCGCGCGGTGGCCCTGCTCGGCCATGGCGGCCAGTTCATGCAGATGTTTGGTGCCGCGCGCGGTGACGCTGTCGGGGAATTCGGCCAGACCGGGCTGGCGGGAGAGGGTGACGCTTTTGACCTCGACATAGGCATCTGGCAGGCCGGGTTGGGTCAGCAGGAAATCTATGCGGCTGTTCTGGCCGTATTTCACCTCGGCCCGGACGGATTTGTAGGCGGCCAGTTCGGGAATCTCGCCGCACTCCAGCGCCGCACGCAGTGCCCGGTTCGGCACCGAAGTATCAACACCTGTGAAATGGCCATTCTCGTGATCAACCAGCCGCCAGCCATATTTCAGCTTTTTCTTCGGATCGTCATTGGGTTCCAACCAGATTTTCTCACCTGGTTCAGCCAATCCCATCATCGAGCCCGGATTGGCGCAATGGGCTGTCACCTCGCGCCCATCCTCTAGCGTGCAATCGGCCAGAAAGCGTTTGTAGCGGCGGATCAGGCGGGCGGGGACAAGGGGGGTTTCAAATCGCATGGCCTAGGGCCTATACCTGCCCCATCAGCCGATCAAGAGGGGGCGTGCGCCATGGCCAATCCAACCGCTGCAATGCTTGTCATCGGGGACGAAATCCTCTCGGGCCGGACGCGCGATGCGAATATGCACTATCTTGCGGGTGAGCTGACCAAGCATGGCATCGACCTGAAAGAAGTGCGCATTGTCAGCGATGACGCCCCGGCCATCGAAGCGGCGGTCAAAGCGCTGTCTGGGTCTTACGACAATGTCTTCACCAGCGGCGGCATCGGGCCGACACATGACGATATCACCGCCGATTGCATCGCCCGCGCTTTCGACACCCCGATTGACGTGCGCGACGACGCGCGCGCGCTGTTGCAGGCGCATTACGACAAGTCGGGGCTGGAGTTGAACGAGGCCCGCCTGCGCATGGCTCGCATTCCAGACGGAGCCACGCTGATCGACAACCCGGTCTCAACCGCGCCCGGTTTTACCATCGAAAACGTGCATGTGATGGCCGGGGTGCCCTCGGTCTTCCAAGCCATGGTCGCCAGCGTTTTGCCGGGCCTGACAGGCGGCAGCCCGCTATTGTCGCAGACCTTGCGGGTGGATCGGGGCGAAGGCGATATTGCCGCCACGCTGTCTGCACTGGCCGAGGGGTTCTCGGACCTGTCCATCGGCTGCTATCCGTTTCAGATCAACGGGGTCTTCGGCGCCAACGTGGTGATCCGGGGGACAGAGGGTGCGCGCATCGACGCGGCCATGACCCAATTGGCAAAAGAGCTTGAGTTGTGAGCATCAACTGGCCCGACATCGTTGACGGAACATGGCCCGCTGCGCGCTATGAGGCCCTTGGCCCCTTCCGCCTGCGCCAAGGGCAGGGCGGTGGATCACGCGTCTCTGCCGCCAATGCGCTGGGTGACGCCACCGAGGCCGATATCATCGCGGCCGAGGGTGCCATGCAGGCCATGGGTCAGAAGCGCATCTTTTGCTTGTGGCCCGATGACCAGAAGCTCGACGCTCAACTGGAAGCGCGCGGCTATGAGGTTCTGGACCCGGTCAACATCTACGCCTGCCCGCCGGAACAGCTGACCGATCAGCCTCTGCCTCGCGTGACCGCGTTCGGCATCTGGCCCCCGCTTGCGGTGATGGAGGAGATCTGGGCCAAGGGCGGTATCGGTCCTGAACGTCTGGCCGTGATGGCGCGTGCTGCGGTTCCCAAGACCGCGTTCCTGCTGAGGCATTCCGATCGCCCGGCGGGAACTATGTTCACGGCCATGCAAGGCGAGGTGGCCATGGTGCATGCGCTTGAGATTCTGCCCATTCACCGCCGTCAAGGCGCAGGCCAATGGGCCATGCGGGCGGCGGCGTTCTGGGCGCGGGACAACGGGGCGAAAACGCTCAGCGTGATCTGTACAAAGGCCAATGACGGGGCAAATGGCCTCTACCGTGCGCTCGGGATGGAGATTGTCGGGGAATACCATTATCGTCAACGTGTCTAAGGAGTTAAGAAAGCCCGTGACCCAGACCGATCTACCCACCGCGCTGAACCTGCCAATGGCTGACCCTTTGCCGCCCGAGACGCAGAAATACTTTGACGTCTGTCTCGAAAAGCTGGGCATGGTGCCGAATGTGCTGAAAGCCTACGCGTTCGATATCGACAAGCTGAATGCCTTCACGGCCATGTATAACGACCTGATGCTGGCAGATAGCGGGCTGTCCAAGCTTGAACGTGAGATGATCGCGGTGGTCGTTTCCTCGATCAACAAGTGCTTCTACTGCCTTGTTGCCCATGGCGCTGCCGTCAGGCAGATGTCCGGTGATCCGCAATTGGGCGAGATGCTGGTGATGAACTACCGCACCGCCCCTCTGGATGCGCGCCAGCGTGCGATGCTGGATTTCGCGGCCAAGATGACCACTGCCAGCGCCGAGATTGAAGAGGCCGACCGCCAGCACCTGCGCGATCAGGGCTTCAGTGACAGGGATATCTGGGACATCGCCAACGTCACCGGTTTCTTCAACATGTCCAACCGGGTGGCCAGTGCCACCGCCATGGCGCCCAACCCCGAATACCACGCGCAAGCCCGATGATCCGAAACCTCGCCTTTGCCCTTTGTCTGATGCCCGGGCCGGTTCTGGCGCAAGACCTGACCCTGCCCGCCAGCGCCCGTCAGATCAGCGAGAGGACCTCGCCCCTGGACAGCTATGAGCTGCCCACAGGTCCCGCCGTCGATGGCAAAGTGCCCGCCCGTACGGTTGAAGGGCGGGTCGAGAGGCTGACATGGCGCTTGCAGGCGGGTTCCAGCACGACGTTGCAGTTGCTGGCCCCTCTGCGCGATCAGCTTGTGGCGCAGGGCTATGACATCCTGTTCGAATGTGAGGCCCGCACATGCGGCGGGTTCGATTTCCGCTTCGGAACCGAAGTGGTGCCAACGCCGGATATGTATGTCGCCCTTCGCGATTATCGTTTTCTATCCGCCATCAAAGGGGATGAGACGCTCAGCCTATTGGTCAGTCGCAACCCGCCGGATGGCTATGTGCAAGTGATCCGCGTCGCGCCTGTTGATGCCCCGGCTGCAACCCCTGTGGTCGCTGAACAACCCGCCAGCGGAACCGAAGGCCTATTGGACGCGCTGCAGCAGTCGGGCCATGTGATTCTGGACGACTTGCATTTCCGCACGGGTGAGGTGGCGTTGGGCGACGGTCCGTTCGCATCATTGTCGTTGCTGGCGCAGTTCCTGGCTGACAACCCGTCGACCCGGCTGGCGTTGGTCGGGCACACTGATGACACCGGCACGCTGCTGGCCAATACCAAAGTCAGCACCGAACGGGCGCAGGCCGTGCGCACCCGCCTGATCGACACGCATGGCGTCGCTGCTGATCGGATCGAGGCGCAGGGCGTTGGCTATCTGGCGCCGCTGACCTCGAACGCAACCCCGGAAGGGCGCGACCTGAATCGCAGGGTCGAGGCGGTCTTGCTGGTCAACTGACGCCTGCGCACAAAAAAAGGCCCGCACGCAGAACGCACGGGCCTGTCCAGTTCACCGGGAGAATTACCAGTCCATCGCGCCTTTTTCGGCAAAAGCGTCGACGAGGAAGTCAATGAAGGCCCGTACTTTGGGCTGGGTGAAGCGGCCCGGAGGATAGACCGCGTAAACGCCCTGCATCTCATCTGGCAGGGACGGCATGGCATCTACAACCTCGCCTGAATTCAGCGCGTCGGCGTAAAGATAGCTGGGCAAATACGCGATCCCGAGGCCCGAAACCGCCGCATTCAATAGCGATTGCCCGTCATTCACGCTGAGCCAACCGGCAGTACGCACCTGTCGTTTCTCGCCCGACGGGGCCGTCAAGCGCCAGACATTGCCCGAGGATTGGCTGGAATAGTGCAGCAGCTTGTGTTCGTTCAGATCGTCGATCTTCTGCGGCCGACCGTATTTCTCAATGTAGCTGGGGGCGGCGACCATGCGCTTGACGGTCTCAGTCAGCTTGCGGGCGCGCAGGGTGCTGTCTTCCAGCTCTCCAATGCGAACGGCGACGTCAAAGCCTTCGGAAATCAGTTCCACGTAGCGGTTGTTGAGCACCATGTTGACGGTGATGTCGGGATATGTAGCCAGAAAATCCGACAGCACAGGCGACAGATGATTTACGCCGAAATCCGTGGCCACGCTGATCCGCAGCAGGCCCGAGGGGGCCGATTGCATCGCGGTGACCAGCGAATCTGCCTCACCTGCGTCATTCAGGACCCGGCGCGCGCGGTCATAGTAGGCCAATCCTATCTCGGTCGGGGAAACGCGCCGAGTTGTTCTGTTCAGCAGTCGCGCCCCAAGCCGCGACTCGAGACTCGACACGTGTTTGGAAACGGCTGATTTGGAGATACCCATCTTCTTGGCCGCATCGGTGAAGCCACCCTGGTCCACCACGTTGGCAAAGGCTTCCATTTCGGTCAGTCGATCCATTCTCGTTCCCCAGGTCTTGATACTTTCAGCGACTTTCGCCTGCAATCTGGGCGGAATCGGGGCAGACATGGGATAATATCAGGGTTTTGAATCGGATCGTTTGCGTATCAGAAACGCGGAAACAGTCTTTTCGCGGGATGATGATCGCCCTGAAATGGCGCGTTTTCTGGAAAATTTTCCAGATGTGCTAGGTTGAGAATGGCATTTTTGTGACGAGGGAGGAGATCATGAAAGCCACTATAGCAGCTATTTCAGTAGCTCTGTTTGCAACTGCCGCCGCGGCGCAGGAACAAACACCATCCGCACCGGAGGCGCAGGTCTATTTCGCGAACCTTGCGGATGGCGACACAGTACAATCGCCGGTCACGGTGATCTTTGGCCTCAGTGGCATGGGCGTCGCGCCAGCCGGGACCGAAGCCGACAATACCGGCCACCACCATCTGCTGATCAACCGCCCGCCGCTGGGTCAGGGCGAAGACGGCGCGGATGAGTTGCTCTATGGGTTGCCCGCAGACGACAACCACATGCATTTCGGCGGTGGCCAGACCGAGGTGACGCTGGATCTGCCCGCAGGTCAACATACGCTGCAACTGGTTTTGGGCGATGCGGGTCACGTGCCGCACGACCCTCCGATTGTGTCCGAGGTGATTACGATTTCGGTTGAGTAGTGCGACCGCCGGGCAACCCCGTACCCGAGGGTTTTGGGGCTGCTCAGCGTATTAAGTACCTGTTATGTGGCGGTATTTCTTCGATCACATTGGGTGATCAGGGGGGCAACACTTGGCGCAGAGCAGGTTCTGCGCCCCTACATTGCGGCGGCCAGACGTGTGCCCTGATTGATGGCCCGTTTCGCATCCAATTCTGCTGCTACATCCGCACCACCAATCACATGCGGCGTGATCCCGCGTTCGATCAGGGCGTCCGCAAGGCTGCGCTCGGACAGTTGACCAGAACACAGAACGATGGTGTCCGCAGCAATCACCGTCGGGTCGGCGCGCTCTTCGCCAAAGCTGATATGTAGGCCGTCATCGTCGATATGCTCATAGTTCACGCCGCCGACGAAGTTGACGTTTTTCATCTTCAGCGTCGCGCGGTGAATCCAGCCGGTGGTCTTGCCCAAGCCTTTGCCATGCGCCTGTTTCTTGCGCTGCAGTAACGTGATCTGACGTGCTGGAGCTGCAGGCTGAGGGCCTTCCGGTGCCAGACCCGAGCGGTGCTGTTCCGGGTCGGTTACGCCCCATTCCTTCATCCATGCAGGCAGGTCGGTGGTGATGCTGTGGCCGTCCTCCAGCAGGAACTCGGACACGTCAAAGCCGATTCCGCCCGCGCCGATCACGGCGACGGATTTGCCGACCTCTGCTTTCTCGCGCAGCACGTCGATATAGCTGATGACGTTGTCGCGGTCCTGACCAGGGATTTCCGGATCACGCGGGATGACGCCAGTGGCGATGACCACTTCGTCAAAGCCGGTCAGGTCGTCGGCGCTGACCTCGCGGTTCAGTTCCACTTTCACGCCCAGATCATCCATCATGGTGCGGTACCAGTCGACCAGCCCCCAGAATTCCTCTTTTCCCGGCACCTGTTTCGCCATGTTCAACTGTCCGCCGATCTCCGAGGCACGGTCGAACAGCGTGACGTCATGGCCGCGCTGGGCGGCGGTCATGGCAGTGGACAGACCTGCCGGGCCAGCGCCCACAATGGCAACGGTCTTGCGCGTCTCGGCCTTGCCAATGACCAGTTCGGTCTCATGACACGCACGTGGGTTGACCAGGCAGGAGGTCAGCTTGCCGCCAAATGTGTGGTCCAGACATGCTTGATTGCAGGCGATACAAGGCGCGATCTGCGCGGACTGACCGGCATTCGCCTTGTTGACGAAATCTGCGTCCGCCAGCATCGGACGCGCCAGCGAAACCATGTCGGCGCAGCCGGTTGACAGGACCTCTTCGGCGACTTCGGGCGTATTGATCCGGTTCGAGGTGATCACCGGGATACCAACCTTGCCCATCAGCTTTTTGGTCACCCACGCAAAAGCTGCGCGCGGCACGCTGGTTGCGATGGTGGGAATCCGAGCCTCGTGCCAGCCGATGCCAGTATTGATGATCGTCGCACCGGCTTGTTCGATCCGCTGTGCAAGTTCGACCACCTCGTCATGGGTGGACCCATTCGGGACCAGATCAATCATCGACAACCGGTAGATGATGATGAAATCAGTACCCACAGCCTCACGCGTGCGTCGCACGACCTCGATCGGCAGGCGCATACGGTTTTCATAGGAACCGCCCCAGCGATCCTCGCGTTTGTTGGTGTGGGTCACGAGGAACTGGTTCAGGAAATACCCCTCGGAGCCCATGATCTCGACCCCGTCATAGCCCGCCTTCTGGGCAAGAACAGCCGCGTTCACGATGTCGCCGACCTGCTTTTCGATACCTTCTTCGTCCAGCTCGCTGGGGGGAAAGGGAGAGATGGGGGATTTCACCGGGCTGGGCGCTACGCATTTGGGGCCATAGGCATAGCGTCCGGCGTGCAGAATTTGCATCGCGATTTTGCCGCCCGCCTCATGCACACGGCTGGTCACGACCGAGTGGTTCGCCACGTCCTTGTCGGTGGTCATCATCGCCGCCCCCGGCAGGACAGAGCCTTCGAGGTTCGGGCCAATCCCACCCGTCACCATCAGCGCCACACCCCCGCGTGCGCGATCCGCATAGAACTCGGCCACGCGGTTCCAGTCGCCGGTCTCTTCCAACCCGGTATGCATCGAGCCCATCAGCACGCGGTTCTTCAACGTGGTAAAGCCCAGGTCCAGCGGGGCCAGCATGTTTGGGTACGCAGTCATGGCGAACTCTCCCTTCCGAAGTTGAAGAATAGATTGACGTTCGCGTCAACTTTGTCACGTGAAACCTAACGTCATCCCCTTTGCGCTTGTCGCGCAGCTTGATAGAGAGGTCGCGAACCCTATCCAAGAGGCCACGCATGACCCCGGAAGAGATCGCCAAACTGCCCTATCGCCCCTGTGTCGGGCTGATGCTGATGAATGCCGAGGGCAAGATTTTTGTGGGCCAGCGCAATGACCGCCACAAGGACGCGTGGCAGATGCCTCAGGGTGGGGTGGACAAGGGCGAGGACCCTCGCGACGCAGCGCTGCGCGAGCTGTGGGAAGAAACCGGCGTGACGGCTGATCTGGTCGAGGTCGTGGCCGAGACTGACGGCTGGCTGCCCTATGATCTGCCGCACGACATCGTTCCGAAAATCTGGAAAGGCCGCTATCGCGGGCAAGAGCAGAAGTGGTTTCTGTTGCGCTTCACCGGCCATGACGACCAGATCAATATTGCAACGGACCATCCGGAATTCACCAGCTGGAAATGGCAGGCCCCGGATCAACTGGTCGAAGAAATCGTGCCGTTCAAACGCGCGGTCTACGAGCAGGTGATCGCGGCTTTTGCGGATCATCTGAGCTGATCACCAGCCTGCACGTTGCCGTGAGGGGGCGTGGTTCGGGTCAAGGCGTGCCTCTAGCTTGGGGGCATGAAAGACACCCTGCCAGACCCCATCACCATCAAACCCGCCGGACGGCGATTTCAAGGTACGGACCAGCGCGCGCCTCTGCGTGAGGGATTGCGCGGGTGCGGAGAGTTCGGCCCCTCTCAGACGGCAGGGCGGTTCTACCCGATGGCTTGCGTCGCGCTTGAGGTGACGCAGCGCTGCAATCTGGACTGCACGCTCTGCTACCTCTCGGACCGGGCCGAGATGACCTATGATCCCCCGCTCTCGGTCCTGTTCGCGCGAATTGCCACGATCCGCAGCCACTATGGCCGCGGCGTTTCTGTGCAATTGACCGGCGGCGACCCGACCCTGCGCAAGGTCGAGGATCTTGAGGCGCTCTGCCGCGAGATCAGGCGGCTGGGCATGCGTTCGTGCCTGATGACCAACGGTATCCGCGCCAGCCGGGCGATGCTGACGCGGTTGGCCGCCGTGGGGCTGGATGACGTGGCCTTTCACGTGGACATGACTCAAGAGCGCAACGGGTTCACTTCCGAGGTGGAGCTGAACCGCGTGCGCAAAACCTATATCGACCGGGCGCGTGGCTTGGGGCTGCGTATCCTTTTCAACACGACCGTTTTCGGAGGCAATTTTGCTGAAATTCCCGCCTTGGCCAAGTTTCTAAGGGATCAACCCGAGGTCGGTTTTGTCTCGTTCCAGATGCAGGCAGATACCGGGCGGGGCGTGCTTCGGGCCAGACCCGATGCAATCACGCAAGACAGCGTCATCCGCGCGGTCGAGCAGGGTTATGGCACGTCTTTAGATTTCAACTCGGCCGCCGTCGGGCATTCCAGTTGCAACCGGTATGGCAGCGTTGTTTCGGCAGGAGGCAGGGCCGTGTCGTTGCTGTCGAACCAGCGCTTGGTTCAGCGGGTGATTGCGGCGCTTGAAGATGTGGATACAGGCCAAGACGCTCATATCCGCATCCGTCCCAGCGTGGGACGCTTGGTTCGCCGCCACCCGCTGCTGGCCCTTTGGGCGCTTGGCCATCTGGCCAGGTGTCTTCTGCGGCTGGGGTCGGGGGTGCTGCGCGGACCGATACGGCGGCAGGCTGTATTCATCCACAATTTCATGGCTGCAGATGCGTTGGAGGAGGACCGCTGCGCCTCTTGTGTGTTCATGGTTGCGACGGCCAACGGGCCGCTGTCAATGTGCGTCCACAACGCGCAGCGCGATCAGCATCTGGCCGCGCCGGATCGGGTGGATAGCCCGATGGGCACCTATTGGTGGAACGCGGCGACGCGCGGCCTGTCTGCGCGCCCGGACTTGCCCGCGCTGAAAGACCCCGAGGCGGCCTCGCTGAAGCGCCTCAAGGGGCAATTGCGCGCTGCTCGTCAAAGCCGAAAGGACGCTTCATGAGACAGGTTCTGATCCTGCTGCTGCTGCCGCTTCTGACCGCCTGCGCCAGTGTCGAGAGGCTTGCCCTGCCCACCGCGACGCCCTTGCCCGACACGACCCTGACCCGCGCCGCACCCCCTCCGGGTGAGAGGGTGAATCATGGCGATTGGACCCGCTTTCTGACCCGCTACGTGGCCCCCGATGCGCGCGGTGTGAACCGGGTGGCCTATGGACAGGTGAGCGCGGCGGACAGCGCGCTGCTGGATGATTATCTGACCGAGCTGCAGGCCGTGGACCTGGCTGATCTGACCCGCGATCAGCAATTGGCCTATTGGATCAACCTCTATAACGCGCTGACGGTGGATGTGGTGCTTGAGGCCTACCCGGTCGCCTCGATCCGCGACATCAAGGACGGGCCATTGTCGATCGGTCCATGGGGTCGCCCTTTGGCCGTGGTATCGGGTCAGAGCCTGACCCTGAACGATATCGAACACCGGATCATCCGCCCGACGTTCAATGAGCCGCGCATCCACTACGCGCTGAATTGCGCGGCGATGGGGTGCCCGAACCTGATGGCCCGCGCGTGGGAGGCTGACACGCTGGAACGGGACCTCGCCGCAGCCGAGCGTGCCTATGTCAACGACCCGCGTGGGGTGCGGTTTGATGATCAGGGGCGGCTTATCGTGTCGAAAATCTACATCTGGTTCCGCGAGGATTTCGGACCGAATGAACAGGCTATAATCGCCTATCTCGAAACAGCAGCCGACCCGGAGATGCAACAGCGCCTCAAACAAGCCCGACGTGTGAATGCCTATGAGTATGATTGGGCGTTGAACGACGCAGCCACCGGCTCCTGAAGGCCGGCGCATGGGCGCCGACCCCGGATCAGTGTCTTACAACAGGCCTTCGGCGCGCAGCAGGTCCTGCATGTTCGCCTCGGGGCGCGGGCCGATATGGCTGATCACTTCGCGCGCGCAGACATTGCCGATCTTGGCGCAGGTCTCATAGTCGCGGCCGGTGGCCATGCCGTACAGGAAACCGGCGGCGAACTGATCGCCTGCGCCGGTCGCATCCACGGGCACCACTTTTTCGACCGCAACATCGTGACGGGTTTCGCCGCTCAGGACTGTCACGCCATCGCCCGAACGGGTGCAGACGACCAGAGGGCAGATTGCGGCGGTTTTGGCCAGTGCGTCCTCAAGATCATCGGTTTCGAACAGCGATTTGATCTCGGCCTCGTTGCCGATCACGAAGTCCAGTTCGTTCTCGATCAGCAGCAGGAAATCGACCCGGTGGCGCTCGACGCAGAAAGGATCGGAAATGGCGATACCGGCCTTGCCGCCGCCCTTGTGACAGGCGCGCGCGGCCTCAAGAAACGCGGCTTTGCCTTTTTCCTTGTCGAACAGATAGCCCTCAAGGAACATGATCTGGCTGCTGCCCGCCACGTCCGACGAAACATCCTCGGACGACAGTTCCGATGAAATCCCCAGATAGGTGTTCATCGACCGCTCGCCATCCGGCGACACGAAGATCATCGAGCGCGAGGTCGGCAGCTCGCCGCCCGGCACAGGCGGGTTCACGAAATCCACGCCGTCTTCGTTCATCGCATCGGCGTAGAAGCGACCCAGCGCGTCATCATGCACGCGGCCAATAAAGGCGGCATCCAGACCCAGCGCGCCCGCGCCCGCAATGGTGTTCGCGACCGAGCCGCCCGGCGTCTGCACCCGGCCCTCCATCGAGGCATAGAGCACTTCGCCGCGCTCCTGCTCGATCAGTTGCATGATGCCTTTTTCGATGCCCATCAGTTCCAGGAAACTGTCATCGGCCTGGGAAATGACATCCACAACGGCATTTCCGATGCCGGTCAGTTGGTAGGTTTTCATAGGGTCTTGTCCTCGAATTGACAGAGATCACGGATGATGCAGGTCGGGCATTGCGGCTTGCGCGCCTTGCAGTGATAGCGCCCGTGCAGGATCAGCCAGTGATGTGCATGGAGTTGAAAGTCGGCAGGAATATTGTCCTCAATGGCGCGCTCGACGGCATCCACGTCCTTGCCGGGGCAGATGCCGCTGCGGTTGCCGACGCGGAAGATATGCGTATCCACCGCCTGCGCCGGTTGCCGCCACCACATGTTCAGAACCACATTGGCCGTTTTGCGCCCGACACCGGGCAGCGATTGCAGTGCGGCGCGGGAGTTGGGAACCTCGCCACCGTAGTCGTCGACCAGAATGCGGCTGAGTTTGATGACGTTCTTGGCCTTCTGCCGGAACAGGCCGATTGTCTTGATGTGCTGGGTCAGGCCCTCTTCGCCCAGATCCAGCATCTTTTGCGGTGTATCTGCGATCTTGAACAGCTCACGCGTGGCCTTGTTGACCCCCGCATCCGTCGCCTGCGCCGACAGCGCCACAGCAACGACCAGAGTATAGACGTTCACATGCTCCAGCTCGCCCTTGGGTTCCGGGTCGGCCTCTTGAAAGCGCGTAAAGATCTCGCGGATCGTATGGTAATCGAGTTGCTTTGCCATCCGCGCCTTAATGCCGCCCGCGGGCCTGTGACACAAGCCCAAAGCCAATGCGCAACTTCCGGGTCGCGGGGACGTTAGCTGCGCGGTATGGTTCGGATCAACAGATGAGGTGCAAGCCATGAACGTCCAGCCCCCTGAAAGCGGATACCACTACAACGTCATGCGACGCGCGATCGAGGTGATCGATCAGGGCGGCGAAATCCTCAGCCTTGAGGAGCTGGCCGCTCAGATGGGCATGAGCCCCGCCCATTTCCAGCGCCTGTTCTCGCGCTGGACCGGTGTGTCGCCAAAGCGGTACCAGCAATACCTGACGCTGGGCCATGCCAAGGCCCTGCTGCGTGAACGCTTCACCACGCTTGAGACCGCCCATAACGTCGGGCTGTCCGGCAGTGGCCGCCTGCATGATTTGTTCCTGAAATGGGAATCCATGAGCCCCGGTGAGTACGCCCGCAAAGGCGCAGGGCTGACGGTCTATTGGGGGTGGTTCGATTGCCCCTTTGGTCCGGCGCTGGTCATGGGGACCGACAAAGGCATATGTGGCATGGCCTTTGGTGCCGAAACCGGCGAGGCCGCCGCGATGGAGGACATGACCGCGCGCTGGCCCAAGGCCAATTTCGTCGAGGATGCCGAAAAGCTGCGTCCTTGGGTCGAGGCCTCGTTCGGTGCAGACCGGTCCGAGACGCCACTGCATCTGATCGGCTCACCCCTGCAGATCAAGGTGTGGGAGGCGCTGATGCATATCCCCTCGGGTCAGGTCACAACCTATTCGGAAATCGCACAGCGGGTGGGGTCGCCTCAGGCGGTGCGCGCGGTGGGGACGGCGGTTGGGCGCAATCCGGTCAGCTGGTTGATCCCTTGTCATCGGGCGTTGCGCAAGTCGGGCGGTCTGGGTGGATACCACTGGGGTCTGCCGGTAAAGCGCGCGATGCTGGCCTATGAGGCCGCGCAGGCGGATGCCTGATTGACTCTGGATCATTCCAATGCCAAAGGACGCGCAAGGTTTGGGTCTCCTGCCGTTCGCGACCTTTGGCTTTGGTGAAACCCTGAATTTGAACATCTGTTGCCACTTTCACGGCGCGCGGATGGTAATGCGAACCCCGTCCTGATTTCGCGCCCGTTCAAGGAAACGAGGCACATGATGACGATACAAAAGACGATCCCACCAGTGGACGAGTTGAAGGCGCAAGCCAAGCGCTTGCGTGAAGACCTACGCGCCAGAGACGTGACTGTGTCACATAGCGAGGCGTTGGAGATGCTCGCCCATCAATATGGCGTTCGGGATTGGAATACACTGCACGCAAAGGCCGGAAACCGCATGCACCTGCGTGTCGGAGATCGGGTCGAAGGGCGATATCTGGGACAACCGTTCTCAGCCGAAATACGCGGCATGACCCTGTTGGGTGACGGATCCAACCGCAGGGTTACGCTGCATTTTGAAACGCCGGTTGATGTGGTGAAGTTCGAGAGCTTTTCCGCGTTCCGCCAACGTGTCACCGGGGTGATCGGTTGGGATGGACGTTCAGCGCAAAGGACGTCGGACGGGCAACCCCAGCTGGTTGTGCGTCCGGCCTAGAAAAGGGTGAGGCTCTGCCCGAGCCTCACCAATCGTTCTGGGTTAGGCCTTATGGCTATTCTGCCGCCCAGCCGCCGACGGCTTTGATCTCAAGGAAGTCTTCCAGACCAAATACACCGCCTTCGCGGCCGTTGCCGGATTGCTTCATGCCGCCAAACGGAGAGCCCGCGCTGCGCGACTGGCCGTTCATCTCGACCATCCCGGATCGCAACACCCGCGCCATACGGTTGGCGCGCGCGCTGTCCTGTGTCTGGACGTAGTTGGTCAGGCCATAGGGCGTGTCATTGGCGATCTCGACGGCTTCTTCCTCGGTGTCGAAGGGGATCATGGTCAGAACTGGGCCGAAGATCTCCTGCCGCGCAATGGTCATCTGGTTGTTGGCATCTGCAAACACCGTCGGGCGCACATAGTAGCCCTTGTTCAGCCCCTCGGGCCGTCCGGTGCCGCCCGCGACCAGCCGCGCGCCTTCGTCGAGACCGGCTTGGATCAGGTCCTGAATCTTGGTCCACTGAAGCTCATTCACAACGGGGCCGATATGTCGGCCTTCCTCCGTTGCAGGACCGACCGTGACAGCATTGGCCACTTCGGCTGCGGTCTCTACGGCCTTGTCATAAATCGGGCGCTGCACCAGCATCCGGCTGGGGGCGTTACAGCTTTGGCCGGTGTTGTTCATCATGTGCAGAACACCGCGTTTCACGGCCTTTTCATCCGCATCCTCAAAGATCACGTTGGCGCCTTTGCCGCCCAGTTCCAGATGCACCTTCTTCAGTGTATCGGCAGCGCTTTTTGAGATCGCAGTACCCGCGCGGGTCGAGCCGGTGAAGCTGATCATGTCCACATCCGGATGCGCAGAGAGTTGCGAACCAACGCCCGCGCCATCACCGTTCACCAGGTTGAATACTCCGGGTGGAAAACCAGCCTCGTCCATCAGTTCGGCAAAGATCATCGCATTCAGGGGGCTCTGCTCAGACGGTTTCAGAACCATCGTACAGCCCGCAATCGCCGCTGCGCCGACCTTGAGGGTGATCTGGTTCATCGGCCAGTTCCATGGAGTGATCAGACCGGCGACGCCTACGGCCTCGTAGATGATGCGGTCATTGGGGGCGTGGTCGCCAAGCGGGCGTTCGAATTCAAACGCCTTGGCGGCGCGGATGAAGTTTTTCAGGTGATAGATACCGGCACCGGATTGAGCCGTGCGCGACATGTCGATCGGGGCGCCCATCTCAAGCGACATAGCCTGCGCTAGGTCCTCGGACCGGGTCATGTAGAGGTCGGCCAGCTTTTCGACCAGGGCGATACGTTCTTGGACCGGCGTGGCCATCCAGCCGGGCAACGCCGCCTTGGCCGCGGCAACGGCGGCGTCGGTGTCGGCCTGAGAGCCAAGGGAGATCACCGCGCAGGGTTCTTCGGTCGAAGGGTTGATGACCTTGAAATCATTCGCCTCAGATGGGGCAACCCATTGGCCGTCAATGTAGAAATCGCGCTTTTCGATCATGGCGTATCCTCTGGGTCGTGATGTCATAGATTGGTTTTGCCGGGCAGTCTGACATTCGCTTTGAGGCGCGGCAAGAGGGGAGTTTTATCAAACCTGTCAGGCTTGGTTTTGAAAAAAGACTTTTGCGGAAGGTGTAACTCTGACGCAAAGTGGTTAGGTTCACGGCATTCGACTCGGTCAGTAACCAAAGAAGGAGTTGCACCATGGGTTTGCGTATCAACGACACGGTCCCGAATTTCACCGCAGAGACGGATCACGGCACCATTCAGTTTCACGACTGGATCGGTGACAGCTGGGCGATCCTGTTCTCGCATCCCAAGGATTTCACCCCGGTCTGCACCACCGAGTTTTCGGCTGTGGCCCAACTGAACGACGAATGGGCGGCGCGCAATACCAAGGTGATCGGTGTTTCGGTCGACGGTGTTGAAGACCACAAGAAGTGGAAGAAAGACATCGAAGCCTATGGCAAGGCCAACGCTGGTTTTCCGATCATTGCAGATGATGGTCTGGCGGTATCCAAGGCCTTTGACATGCTTCCCGCCGAGGCCTACCTGCCCGATGGCCGCACCCCGGCTGACAGCGCCACCGTGCGTTCGGTGTTCATCATCGGTCCTGACAAGCAGTTGAAGCTTTCGATGACCTATCCGATGACCGTGGGCCGGAACTTTGCCGAGATCCTGCGGGCGCTGGACGGATTGCAGATGTCGTCCAAGGGTGTTGCGACACCTGCGAATTGGGTGCCGGGTGAAGATGTGATCATCCCGCCGACCGTCTCAAACGAAGACGCCAAGGCGAAATTCGGGGAGTTCGAGACGATCTTCCCGTATCTGCGCAAGACCAAGGCTCCGTCCTGATTTAGGTCGGGTCAGGGGGGCTGTCTGCCCCCCATCGCGCCCGGGGGCGCGATTCCCCCCCGAGGATATTTTCAGCCAGATGAAGCAGGCGGGCGCTGCGGGTGCAGGTGGAGCTGCGCCCGGTAGGCGGCGCGTTTGACTTCGCGGGTCAGTTTGTCTGAGAAGGGCGGTTTCGTCTGGATGGTTGAGCCGCCGATTTCGCGGGCCACTTCGCGGTTGCCGCTGCCCAGAAGGGCATGGATTGGCTGGCCGGTGATCCAGTGCATTTGCAGGAACGTATCCACGGGGCGGTCGATTTGATCGGTTGCCTGCAAGAGCCGCTTGGCGGCGTTGCGGCCGACCATCTGGCAGACGCATTGCAGGCCGATCACTTTGGGCAGGATCAGGCTTAGGCCATCTTGCTCGGCTAGTGTGTGGGCCGCGACTTCGCGTTGTTTGACGGGGATGCGGATATAGTGGTCCGGGGTGGCGATGGCATGCAGCAGTTTGATTGCTTCGGCCATTTTGTCAGGATCGACGCTCAGGTCATCCTCGGTGATGATGGCCAGGTCGATCTCTTCATCCACCAGTTTCTGCCAGAGGCGTCGGTGGCTTTGGAATACGCCGATTTCCGCGGGGCGCAGGTCGAACGGGTAGTGCGGTTTGTACAAAGTACCGGGATGCAGGCGGACATCTGCGATCTGGGCCGGGTCGCGCCCGTTGGTCGCCTCGAACAGTTCGGCATTCGGCAGGTCCTTGAACAGCTGGTCTGCATTGGCGCGGCGGGCCGTGCTGGAGGACATATGGATGATGAAAGATTGCATGCCCCCGTGCATAGAACACGCGGGCATGCGGGGGAAGTGAAACCGGAGAAAAACGCCTCCCCCAATCGGTTCAGAAATTGTAGCGCAGGCCGAAGTTCAGGCTGAACGTATCCAGATCATCTTCGACCGTGCCGGTGAGGGCACCGTTCGGGGCCAGACGCTCGGACGAGACGTCAAAGGCGCGGGAATAGCGTGCATCGACAGTGAAGGCGGTGTTGGCGTTGATATCATAGGCAACACCAGCGATCAGCTGGGCGGCAAAGTTGGTGTCGCTGTCGTCCAGCTCGACCCCAGGTCCGTAAGCGAAGTTGATATCGGAATATGTGGCCCCCAGACCAAAGCCTGCATATGGCGTCAGCGGGCCGGATTGCTTGAAGTCAAACAGGATATTGGCAAAAAGCGAGGTCTGTGTGATGTCGCCCGAGATATTACCCTCGGCCGCAGGGCCATTGCCCGAGAAGTTCACGCCATCCACATCATTGTCGCGGTAGGACAGCTCCAGCTCGACCCGGGTGCCGATACTGTCATTCGACCATTGGGGGATCTCTTTACCGAACGCAATACCCAGCCCATAGCCGCCATCGAAATCGGTATCGACCGTTTGAGAGTTGCCGCCGATGCTGCCCGAGAAATCCGTGTCCTGCAGTTGGCTATAGCCGAGAAAGCCCTGAATATAGGCACCGTCGGTCAAGCTCTGCGCTGCTACAGCGGATGCCCCGAGTGTCATCGCCGCCGAGGCAAGAATAAGTCGCGTAGCCATGTTCATGTCCTTTGTTCCACATTGCATATTGCGCAGATGTGGGTGGAACATGGCTAAAGGGAAGCCCACAGTCTTTCACTTCGGATCACAGCAACTTGGATGGGCGTGACCGAATAATTTTGCGGTGAACGACAGTGTTCTTGTTGCAGCAGTCGCCCCTTTTTTTATAGCTGTTTCTCTGGCCTGTTCAGGTCGAAGATGCCCTTATTTCGGGAAGATTTCGCGGAACAGTCAAATCTGCCTGCAGCACACGGGCTTCAAAAGATTTCATGATCGGAAGAGCGGTGTTCCCGTAGCATTTCGCATCCACGAACAACTCTGGAAACAGCTCACACAGCTCGCGTTTCACGACAGGGGCCAGAGCGCCCATTGTGGTGTCGCCGGGGAAAAAGGACTCGGACCAAACGCCTTCTACGTTCACCAGTTCGTGTTGGTCGAAAAGAATATGAACATACACAACTTCGTTTTCTGGTGACATGTGGCGAATGCGTGTGCCGTCTACAAGGGCTTTGGCCGGGGCAAGCATCATTGGATTGAAGAAGTGAACCTCCATCAGGTCGGATGTCACGACGATCCTGTGCTGCGGCGATACCTTCAAGTCGCGCGACGGCAACCCATTTGCGAAGTGATCCATTGGAATGCAGACCGGACGCAAATGTGGCGCCTTGGTCAGTTCTTCCGAGGACAATCGACGGAAACCGATCCACCTGACGGGCGCAGCGCGACCCTGGGCTGTGAGAACCAAATCGCCAGGTCTGAGTGTCTCGATCCGGCAGTCGCCTGCAGGGGTTTTGATCAGGGCCCCTTCGGTAAAACAAACAAATGTGGGCAGTGTTTCGTATTCGGAAGGTGGCGCTGTTATGATCGAGTTGTTGGTGTTTTCGATCGTATCGCCGACCTCAACCTCGCCTGAAGTGACGACAATGTACTGTGGGTTGAAAAACTGCAGCAGAGTAAAGGTGACAGGGTCTCCGCCAACGTCGCCGCTATAGGTTTCAAAGACCTGGAAATTTGTCGAGTTTCCAAGGAAACCCGGTACTGCGCTGACATCTAACTGCAGCCCGCCATCTGCGTCCGGGTCTTCCAGTTCGTCATCGTTGTCGACAATGGCAACCTGATATTCCGCCAGAACGACGACATCTGAGCTGCCTAACGGGTCAACATCTATCTCGTAGATCGAAATAAACTTCATGTTAGGCGTGCCCTAAGTGAATGAAGAAAATTCGAAATTACGGTGAAGTTTACACGCTATGAGAGAGTTTTGGTAGGTATTGGTTGTTTGACCTTGTCGACTGTGCCCGCGGGACCCCTATTGAACAAAAAAAGACCCCGAACCATGTCGGGGTCTTTCTTGTTGAGAGAGGGGCAGATTATTCCGCGCCTTCTTTCTTTTCTTTCTGCTCAGGAACGATCTCTTCGCCAGTTTCCTGATCAACGACTTTCATCGACAGGCGCACCTTGCCGCGATCGTCAAAGCCCAGCAGCTTGACCTTAACTTCCTGGCCTTCCTTCAGAACATCCGACGGGTGGTTCAGGCGGCGGTTTTCGATCTGGGACACGTGGACCAGACCGTCGCGCTTGCCAAAGAAGTTCACGAAGGCGCCGAAATCGACGATCTTGACGACTTTGCCGGTGTAGACCTGACCTTCTTCCGGCTCAGCCACGATCGAGTGGATCATCTCATAGGCCTTCTTGATCGATTCACCGTCGGGCGAGGCGATCTTGATCACGCCATCATCGTTGATGTCGACCTTGGCGCCCGAGGTTTCCACGATCTCGCGGATGACCTTACCGCCCGAGCCGATCACTTCACGGATCTTGTCGGTCGGGATGTTCATGGTCTCGATGCGCGGCGCGTGGACCGAGAAATCGTTGGTCTCGGACAGGGCTTTGCCCATCTCGCCCAGAATGTGCATCCGGCCGTCCTTGGCTTGCGCCAGGGCTTTCTCCATGATCTCGGGTGTAATGCCCGCAACCTTGATGTCCATCTGCAGCGAGGTGATGCCGTTTTCAGTACCCGCCACTTTGAAGTCCATGTCGCCCAGGTGGTCTTCGTCACCCAGAATGTCCGACAGGATGGCGTATTCGCCGTCATCTTCCAGGATCAGACCCATGGCCACACCGGCAACCGGTGCTTTTAGCGGAACGCCCGCATCCATCATCGACAGCGAACCGCCGCAGACCGACGCCATCGAGCTGGAGCCGTTGGATTCAGTGATCTCCGACACGATACGGATCGTGTAGGGGAAGTCGGTCGCCGCAGGCAGAACCGCCTGCAGGGCGCGCCATGCCAGTTTGCCGTGGCCGATCTCACGACGGCCCGGGCCACCCACACGACCAACTTCACCAACCGAGTAGGGAGGGAAGTTATAGTGCAGCAGGAAGTTCGATTTGAAGTTGCCGTGCAGCGCGTCGATGAACTGTTCGTCATCACCGGTGCCCAGCGTGGTCACGGCCAGCGCCTGCGTTTCACCACGGGTGAACAGGGCGGACCCGTGCGTACGCGGCAGCATCGAGGTTTCTGCAACGATCGAACGGATATCGGTGGTCGAACGACCGTCGATCCGCTTGCCGCCCTTGACGACGTCGCCGCGCAGAATGCCGGCTTCCAGCTTTTTCATCGCGGAACCGAGGTTGCCGTCTTCCAGCTGTTCCTCGGTCAACGCTTCTTTGATCGCTTCACGAGCCGCGGCAACAGCGGCGGTGCGCTCTTGCTTGTCGGTGATTGCGAAGGCGGCGCGCATTTGCTCTTCACCGGCGGCCTTAACGGCGGCGTACAGATCCGAGTAATCGGGAGCCTGGAAGTCAAACGGCTCTTTCGCGGCGTCTTCGGCCAGCGAGATGATCAGGTCGATCACCGGTTGAATCTGCTCATGCGCAAAGTTCACTGCGCCCAGCATTTCCGCCTCGGACAGTTCGTAAGCTTCCGATTCCACCATCATCACGGCGTCTTTGGTCCCGGCAACAACCAGATCCAGACGCTGTTCAGGGTTCAGGCGCAGGTCCTGCATGTCGTCGACCGTCGGGTTCAGAACGTATTCACCGTCTTCGAAACCAACACGGGCACCGGCGATCGGGCCACGGAACGGCGCGCCGGAAATGGTCAGCGCGGCGGACGCAGCAATCATCGCGACGATGTCGGGGTCGTTGACCAGATCGTGGGACAGTACGGTGCACATCACGAGAACTTCGTTTTTGAAGCCGTCAACGAATAGCGGGCGGATCGGACGGTCGATCAGACGCGCGGTCAGCGTCTCTTTCTCGGTCGGGCGCGCCTCACGCTTGAAGAAGCCGCCCGGAACCTTACCGGCGGCATAGTATTTCTCTTGGTAATGCACGGTCAGTGGGAAAAAGTCCTGACCGGGTTTTTGCGCCCGCGCAAAGGTCACGTTGGCCATGACGCTGGTTTCGCCCAGCGTGGCAATCACGCTGCCGTCGGCCTGACGGGCAACCTTGCCGGTTTCCAGTGTCAGCGTCTCTTCGCCCCACTGCATAGATTTCTTAGTTACATCAAACATATGCGTATCCTAGAACGGAGCACTCCCGCCCCTGCGGGTCTCCGGTTTGCATGGCGGCCCCATTGCCGCCGACCCCACTTTATCTTCCATTCGAGTGCCGGGGTCAGGGCACAACGTCTCAGATACCCGCGCGCTTACATGAGTTTGGGGGGGAAGGGAAGTGGGAACCGGGCACGTAGTCCTTGCGGTTTGTTGCCTCAATTCTAGACGAGGCAGTAATTTACAGGTGGCGATTTCCTAGCGACGAAATTGAATCCTCTCAAAGAAAACCGCGTTTCCCGGTGTATCGATTGGGCGATGTAAACCGCGTCCGCATCTTTGTGCATGGTATTCGCGAAGCTATTGCGTTGACATTTCAATCTCTCAACGAGATTCCTTACGGGAACTCGGTGTAGCAAACAGCTTGGGAGGAATTCGTGGCAATTGTTGATGTCTTGGCAGCGCGTTTGATCGAAGATGTGAAATCCAATGACCTTACCGGTCGCTTTCTGATGCTAGGTCGACAGAATTGGGTTGGGGTACGGCGGGCGGCTTCAGCAGATTTGTTTAAAGAGGTGTTGAAGACACATTTGCCTGAATTGACAGAATCTGACCTTCGCAATTCAGAAGATGGCTACTCAGAAACGTTCTTCCGAAAGCTTGGATTCTCAGAAGTGGATTCTTTGGATTTTTCTGATTTCGAAGGCGCGAGCATCGTTCAGGATCTGGCCGGTGATTTGCCTGACAACCTTATTGGGAGGTTTGACGTTATTTATGATGGAGGCACTTGCGAACACGTTTTCGATTTGCCGTCAGCATACAGGAACATTGACAAGATGTTGAAGCCCGGAGGGGTTTTTATCGCACATTCGCCGTCGAACAACTGGATCAACCACGGCTTTTATCAGATTTGCCCAGAGATTGTTTATGGGTTTTGGGTCAATGCGATGCGTTACGAGGCGTTGAAATGTGTGTGGCAACCCCTTAGGCCATTTGCTGCGCGCGACGTGGTAAAAATGACGGACCCCAACAAGACAAAAAAGCGACCGCGTGCTTTGGGGTCCTTTTCCCCAGGAGTTCCAGTGCTTTTGGACTATGTCGTCCGGAAGCCGGTTGTAGACGCAGGGCCAAATGGCACCGTAAAACAAAGTGACTATGCGACACGTTGGGAAAGCCACGCTGATAGTTAGGATGAGTATTTTCCTTCACCGCCCACATGATGGTTGATAAAGTGCGCTACTGGCTTTGTTTCGGGTCTGGGTTAGGTTTGGCGTTCTCAACGTTTTAGCCTCAAAATGGCGAGCAACCTTAAACGGCTTTCCAAGTGGGTGTCGACACGCGAGTGAATTGTCTTTTCAGAAAAATGAGCCGCCCAAACGAGCTGAAATTGCGTTCACGTCGTTTGTCGGTTGGATCGACAAAAAAACGCCCGCCGGTTGGGCGGGCGTTTGGAAGGAAAACAAAAAGCGCTTAGCGGCGGATGCCCAGCTTTTTGATCAGGTCCTGATAGCGTGCTTCTTCCTTACCCTTCAGGTAGTCCAGCAGCTTACGGCGCTGGGCGACCATTTTGAGCAGACCGCGACGACCGTGGTTGTCTTTCTTGTGGGTCTTGAAGTGCTCGGTCAGGGTGGTGATGCGCGAGGTCAGGATGGCAACCTGGACTTCAGGCGAACCGGTGTCGCCGTCCTTGGTGCCGAATTCTTTCATGACGCGTGCTTTTTCAGCGGCAGTAATCGACATCGGGGTCTCCTTTAAAGGTTAGAGTTGATGGCGCAGGCCGGGATGTCGTCCAGCACAGGCCCATGGAGAAAACCGCACCGATTCCGATGCGGATGGGCGCATATAGGCGCTTTTGGTTTGAATGGCAAAGGGAATCTGGCGGCTCAGCCTGTGGGCAGGTAGTCCGCCAACTCGGCCTCGGTCAGGAGATGGATATCGTCCACCGTCAGCCCGTCGGCCCCGAACAGATGCGCGACCTCGTGGCCGTTGAGGCTGACGCGGGTCAGGTTCTCATTCTCGGGGTCCTGCTCGATTTCGATCTCGGGTGGGTCCTGATCTTCCCAGGTGATCAGCAGGCGGTCCTCACCGGGTTGAAAGCCCATCACGGTGATTTCGGAATTCTCCGTGTCGGCGATGATGTCATCCGCGCCTGCGCCTCCGGTCGCGACGTCGCCGTCTTTGGCCAGTATCGTGTCCTCACCGGCGCCGCCGTTCAGGTAGTCCGTCTCGCCGTCATCCTCATCGCCCAGCAACAGATCGTCGCCCTCGCTGCCGAAGAGAGTATCCTCACCCGCACCGCCAGTCAGAGTGTCGTCACCATAGCCGCCATGCAGGGCATCATTGCCTTCTCCACCCTGCAGATCATCGTCGCCCTGACCACCATAGAGCGCGTCGTTGCCTTCGCCGCCCTGCAAATGATCGTCGCCGAAATGACCAAATAGCCTGTCATTGCCCTCATCCCCGAACAGGGTGTCATCACCTGCCTCGCCATGCAGCAGGTCATCGCCCTGACCGCCGGACAGGGTGTCCTGACCTTCGGCTCCGTGCATCACATCGTTGCCGTCGCCGCCCATGATGTGGTCATCACCGCCATAGCCGTTGATCTGGTCCGTGCCGTTCTGCCCGGTAATGACATCTTTGTTGTCGCTTCCGGCGATCACCAGATCGCCTTCATGTTCCGAGATCACCTTGCCACCGGTGGTCGTGTCGTCGCTATCCTGCGGGGGCTCGGTGCTTTCGCCGATGTCAAGGAACTCACCCTTGCTGATTTCGGTCTGGCTTTCGTCTTCCGCGCCTTCGTCCTGCTCATCTTCGTCTTCGATGAACACATCCCCGATGGCGTATGCCGCGCCGCCAACGGCGGCCAATCCGATCAACCCGGCCAGAAACATATCGAACCCTCCGAAAGAAAAAAGACGCCTTGGCGGCATTGTCCCATTCGAACGGTTCATCGGTCAAAGCATAGCTGGCCGAGTGGTTAACCCTTTGTCACCAGGGTTCGGGCTGCTGGGTGTAGGCGATGTAAAGCGGATGCTTGGGATGCCCGGCTTTGGACAACCCCAGATGAAACAGAGGCTGCCCGGTGCCGCGCAGCAGCGCCTCAACCGCCGGACCGCGGTCCAGATGTGCGCCATGGGTGCCCCAGGCGGCAATGACCTGATCGGCCCATTGGGCGCCGTCCAGAATGGCCGCGTCATTTGCCGGGCCCACCGGATCAGCAGCGGCGCGCATCTTGCGCGGATCGGTGTCGCGCCATGCAAAGATGTTGGTGACCTGAAACGCCCCGAACCCCAGCGCCCGTGCGCGGCGTTCGCAGCGCTCGACCGTGGGGTCGTTTTGCACCTCGGTCGCGGTTGACGGGTTCAGCATCACAAAAAGCGCCTTACGCCCGGCCGGATCCCAAACACGGGTCAGGCTATAGCGGTACTTTTCGCAATCTGAATAAACGGCGGTCGAGGGCGCATCGCCCTTGGTATGCGTTCGGGTAATCATACTAGATTTATACAATTCTCATTTTGATACCGCGATATGTGGAACATGTTCTTGTTTTGTGCTAGTTAGGTAGGAGGTAGTGATTCCATAGGAGACCGACATGCCAGTGAAAAAGCAATCAGGCAACAAGACTTCGACCTTGGCTTCAAAAGTGCTCTCGGGCAAAAAGAAGCCGACGCCAAGAGAGATAAGATCTTTGGCTGCTTCTGTACTGTCGCAAGACGAAACTAAAGGTAAGCGTAAGTAGTTCAGGTGACGAACACCCGGCTTGGGTGTAGCTCGCCGGATTTGTAGATGCCTACCGCCACGGCGTTACCGTCGAACGAGGCCCAGGCCTCATCGCCATATTCTACGTCCGAGGCCAGAACCATGCCCGGATTGCCGTTGCGCAGACGGGTGGCACCTTCGGGGGTGCATTTCAGCTCGGGCAGGTCCGAGAGGCCGGTTTCCAGCGGATGCAGGTAGTCGTCCAGCGCGGTGGTTTTGGCCATCTCGTCGATCTGTTCGATGGCTAGCCCATCCTCGGCCTCAAACGGGCCGGACCAGATGCGGCGCAACTCGCGGACATGGCCGTGGCAACCCAACACTTCACCCAGATCACGCGCGATCGAGCGGACATAGCCGCCTTTGCCGCAGGTCATCTCCAGCACCACGTGGTCTGCATCAGGGCGGTCAACAAGGATCAGTTCTTCGACCCAGAGGGGGCGGGCGGACAGCTCTACCTCTTCGCCATCACGGGCCAGCTTATAGGCGCGTTGCCCGTCGATCTTTACGGCCGAGAACTTGGGCGGCACCTGCATGATATCACCCAGAAACGGGGCGAGCGCCTGTTTGATTTCGTCATCCGTAGGGCGCGCATCGCTTTGCGCAATCACTTCGCCCTCGGCATCATCGGTGTTGGTGGCTTGTCCCAGACGCACGGTGAAAGTGTAGGCTTTCAGCGCATCGGTAATGTAGGGAACGGTTTTGGTCGCCTCACCCAAAGCCACGGCCAGAACGCCGGTTGCCTCAGGGTCCAGAGTACCCGCATGGCCCGCCTTCTTGGCGTCCATCGCCCAACGCACCTTGTTGACCACAGCCGTTGAGGTCATGCCCGCAGGCTTGTCCACCACCAGCCAACCGGAAATGTCGCGGCCCTTGCGTTTGCGTCCCATCTTGCACCTTGCCTTTTGCTAAGGCGCGCGAGTTAGCGGATCGTTTTGCCGCTGTCAAACTCAGGGCGCGTCTTCGACGACGCCGACGATTGGCCCCAGCGAGAACCCGATATCCGACCGGTTGCTGGCGCGCTCATACATGCGCGAGATATTTCCATCGAGGAACAGCGCATTCGGCGTCTCCAGCACGTCGCGGAACAACCTGCCGAATTCGTGGAAGGTCACGTAATCCTCAGAGATGGCAAAAACGGTGCGAGTGCCATCTGCACTGGTGCCCACGCCGTTGCGAATATAGCGCGAGGTCGAATCGGGCAGGAACCGGGGGTGCAGTTCGCCGTCGATCACCAGCATCGGGCCGGATTGGGTGGCAAAACGGCACTGCGGCGCCTGATCGACGAAGGAGAGCGTTTCGAACACGTCAGCGCGTCCCTCGCGAATGCAGAACACCCCGTTGGGCAGCAATCCGAAATTGCCGGGCCCGGCATTCGGGATCACACGCATCTTTTCCTGCCCGTCTTCGACATAGTGACCCACGGGCGAGCGGTCGTCGTGATACATGCCCGCATTCATCGCAAAGGCCAGCTGTTTGCCTTCCGGTGCGAGTGCGTCGTTGACGGAAGAGAAATGCCCAAGCAGATCGCCTTCGTCATCGTTCAGAAACAGGCGCAGGTCTTCCGAGGCATCGACCTCGCAGACCGTATACCGCTTGTCCTCATGGGTCAGCTTTTCACACGTGACCGCATGGGCCTGTGCAGCCCAGAGAACTGTGCCAAGTGTTGCGAATGCCCGGATCACTCGTCCAGATCGCGGCGCACCGCGTCCTGTTCGAACATGCGGCGGGTGTCGTCCAGCCGGTCGAACGTGTCATCCAGACGGAACCGCAGATCGGGTGAGAATTTCAGGTTCAGCTTCTTGCCGATCATGCGCCGCAGTTCACCCTTGTTGCGGGCGAGCAGGTCGATCACATTCTCTTGGCCTTTGCCGCCCAGCGGCAGCACATAGGCGGTGGCGATCTTCAGATCGGGCGAGGTGCGCACCTCACCCACGGTGATCGACATTCGGTTCAGGTCGGGGTCGTGGACATCTCCGCGCGCCAGAACCTCGGACAGGGTGCGGCGGATCAGTTCGCCGACACGCAATTGCCGTTGGGACGGGCCGGGGCCGTCGTGGAATTTGTTCTTTGCCATATCAGACGATCTAAGCCCAAATCCGGCCTTTGCCAAGCGGGCGTGAACCGGGTAGGAGGCTTTGAGCCGAATTGAGGAAGGACGCCGCCATGACCCATATCCCCGGGATCGTCATCACCGGAGCATCAGGCCGCATGGGCCAGATGCTGATCAAGACCGTTTCCGACAGCGATCAGGCGCGTCTGGTCGGTGTTGTTGAACGCGCGGGCCATGACTGGATTGGCCGCGATGTTGGCGAGGCGATGGGCGGTGCTGCCTTGGGGGTGACGGTCACCGATGATCCGCTGGAAGCATTTGCGCAGGCGCAGGCGGTGATCGATTTCACAGCGCCCGAAGCGACGTTGGAGTTTGCTGCGCTGGCCGCACAGGCGCGCTGTGTGCATGTAATAGGCACCACCGGCATGAGTGATGAGCAGATCGCCGCGCTTGAACCTGCCTCGCGCCATGCGGTGATCGTGCGGGCAGGCAACATGAGCCTTGGGGTCAATCTGCTGGTGCAATTGACGAAAAAGGTCGCGGCCGCGCTGGACGAAGATTTCGACATCGAGGTGATCGAAGGCCACCATCACCACAAGGTCGATGCCCCCTCGGGCACGGCGCTGATGCTGGGTGAGGCCGCTGCCGAAGGGCGAGGCGTCACGCTGTCGGATGTGGCCGACCGGGGCCGCGATGGCATCACGGGTGCCCGCAAGCGCGGCGATATCGGCTTCCACGCCATTCGCGGCGGAGACATCGTGGGCGAACATGACGTTCTGTTCGCCGCGCCGGGCGAACGCATCGTCCTGCGCCATCTGGCCACCGACCGCGCAATCTTTGCCCGCGGTGCGCTTAAGGCCGCACTTTGGGGGCAGGGTAAATCGCCCGGCCAGTATGACATGGTGGATGTGCTGGGTTTGTAGGTTTTTGGCTTAGAAATACGCGCGCACAAGAATATAGACGAAGAACATTGCGACCCAGAAAAGCGCAGCGATCAGCAATGAGGCGAAACCCAGGAAGAGAAAGATCGCCGTATTGCTGTTTGGGATGAGACGTATTGCATTGGGCCGATGCTGGTCATTTGAAATCTCGGTTGTGAAAAAGAGGTTTGATGCCCCATATGCGCTTAAAATCAGCCGCCTTCGTGATGGCGGACTGCCGCGTGTTCTGATGCAGTAGTCAATATACTCTTGCTTGAAGTTGAAGATCGGAAAGACAGATGTGAGGAAAATCGTGGCCAACCATGTGGTGAGCGTCATGATGAACATGAAGCCAAACATAGCCAATAGAAGTGTCAGCAATCCCAAATCCTCCTAAGGATGGATAGGATGTCAAACCAGCGAAACGCAACTATAGCATTTCGGGTTAGATCTGCGACACGAATACCCAGTCACACTTTGGATCGAGCTGGTCCGCGACGTCTTGCTCAGTTGCAATTGGGACTATAGTGGGCGTCGCCCCTCCTGAACGTTCAGATGTTCCAAAGAGGCGCAGGGAAAAAGCCCAGGTTACTGAGATCAGTCGTCAGAGGTCCTTGATCTTGTCCGCCCGCAGCGGGCAGGCCAGATAGACGCCAAATTCCTTGCCGATATCCGCGCTGACCCTTGCGTGAACTGCGCCCTGTCGGTCAAGAAAGCTCTGGTTGTCTTCGACCGGGAAAATCCCCTCATGCCAGATGCCGGGATGGATATAGAGGCCCTGTGACCCATCGCACCAGAAGGCCACCACCTTTTCCGGTGTCAGATTGTCTCCGGGCAGGGCGGCGGGGATGATGAAGGGCTTGTTGTCCAGTGGCCAGAACATCTGCCCGCCATCCGGGTGATAGTTCATGTGCCACAAAAGGACTTGATCGCGTGGTGCGCTCTGCCGCTCGACCTGTGCCTGCTGAGGATCAGTTGACCAACCCAGCACATAGTGGCCGCCCACGGCCTTATTCCGGCCATAGAGGACATCGCCTTTCCACTGCCCATGGAACGTGCCCTCGACCCAGCCGCCTTCGTCGCCGGTGTCTTCATCGATGGGCCGCCAGCCTTGTTGCGGCCAGCGGGTGATCTCGATCTCGAACCCCTCGGGGTCATCGACCAGACAGCCATAACCTTTGACTGATGCGTCCGTGGCGCGGATCAGGGGAACCTCTTGCCACGGCAGCGAGGGTTTGGTGCTGGCTTCGAAGATATATTCCGGGGCGTTCATGGCGTTTCCACATGCTTGTCGACCATACGCTGAACCATCGGGGCGAAATGTGCAAAGTCGGGGGTTTCCATATCCGCGCGCTTTCCGGCCTCGTCCAGATACCGGACCTGAATGATCTCTTTCAGGTTCGGGTTGGCCTCGAACGCGGTCACTTCCTCGGCGCTCATCGGGCCGCCCTGCAGTTCCAGCGTGTGGACCGAGGCGGCGGACAACCGGTTGAAATACTCGGGCTTTGTGGCGCAGAGATACCGTTTGGCAGCTACGTGGTAGCGGCAGCAATCGGTGATGATCGAGGGGAAGAACTGCTCTAGCACGTCTGCGCCTGCGTCTTCGTGATGACGGTCTTCGGTGTCATCCGGGTGATAAGTTCCGAATTCCGAGGTGAAATGGCCGATGTCATGCAGCAGGGCACCCACGATGATCTCTTCGGGCATGCCGTTCTGTTCGGCGATGGTGGCCCCTTGCAGCATGTGTTCGGCCATGGTCACGGGCTCGCCCAGATATTCCTCGCCACCACGGCGGTCGAAGATATCGCCGATGAAGGCCACGATGTTGTCGCGGTTCAGGGTCGTGAAATCGGGTTTCATTCCGCCGCCTCCGGTTGCGCCATGTCCATAGCGGCCAGGGTGGACAGCAGTCCGTCCTTGTCGGCGTAGCAGCCTTGCAGCCACCGCGATCCTGCGCCGGAATAGCCCAAGCGAGCGTGCAGCACGCGGGTGTTGTCGACGATGAAGCTCTCGCCCGGTTCAAGCTTGAACGACACCCCCATCGCAGGGTCGTCGATGATGTCCCCCAGCTGGCGGTAGGCGGCGTAATAGGCCTCCATCTTGTCAAAGGGCACATCAACAAACGGCGCGGAGGAGCGGTTGTTGAACCGGATGCCAATGATTTCGCCATCGGGTGACAGTTCGATCATCGGGCGGCGTGAGCGCAGGCAAACCCCGTCCGAGCCTTTGTATTCGAACCGCGCCGGATAGCCCGCCAGCAGGGCAAAGCCCTCGGGGTTTTGGTCGCGCAGCTTCTCGGCGGCGCGGAAACCGTCAACCACGATGGATTCGCCGCCCTCGGCGCTGTTTTCAAGGCAGTAGAGGATTTGCAGCGTCGGCACCGGGTCGCGATAAGGATTGTCGGTATGGGCCTGCAATCCCAACCCGGTATAGGCGAGGTTGGTCGGGTTCACCTCGGTCCGGACCTCGAAATAGGGGCCGTAGTTGGTCTCGCGCACATAGCCGAACAGGTCGGCCACCTTCAGCAGCGATTCGGGCTCGGTCGGGCCGCCCGTCAGTTTGGCAAAACCGTATTCGGCCACAGCCGCCAGCCAGTTGCGTTTGGCGCTGGGGGCAGCGTGAACCGCGTTCCAGTCGCCGCTGGGGGCTGCGATGCCGCTTTCCCAAGTCGTGATGCCGGGGGCGATGCGCCCGAACGGGGCGCTTTGATCGCGATCGTAGACGTGATCGGTCAACCATGCGGCGGGGAAGGTGACGGTTTTACCCTCGGGCTGGAAGGTGACGCTCAGATCTCCGTCGATTACCTCGGCCGCGCTGACCGAGGTGTTTTCGGGAATGTCGCCAATGGTGATCAGGCGCTGCCCGTTGCCCGGTGCGCGGGTGTCCGGATCAAGCGCGTTGTCGCGCAACCAGATGGCATGAAAACGGGCTGAGGTTCCGTCGGTGAATTCAACAGTCACAACTTTAGGGTCAAAGATGGCGGTGCGCAGCATGGGGTCTCTCCTGTTCAGCGCGGGCTTTGCTTGAAGGGGATACGCCCCTCGTGTCATTATCACAATTAATGCTTATTCCGTCTGAGGGTTGGATTTTCTAATGGCTAAGGAAAAGATCGGTTTGCCGCCTCTGGATTGGCTGCGGGTGTTCGAGGCCGCCGGTCGACTGGGCGGTTTCTCGGCCGCTGCGCGCGAGTTCGGTTTGACGCAAGCAGCGGTCAGCCAGCGGATTGGCAACCTTGAGGCATGGCTTGGGCGCACGCTTTTTGTACGCGAGGCGCGGGGCGTGTCGCTGACCATCGAAGGTGAAAGCTATCTGCCGCTGGTGCAGGACAGCCTGCAGGCACTGGAACGCAACACCGAAGACCTGTTCGGCAAATCCCCCCGAGAGCTGCGGGTCGCGGGGCTTTCCTCACATATCCACGCACTGGTTCTGCCAGCCTTGCCTGCCTTTCTGAAGACGCGCCCCAAGGTGCGGGTGATGACGGATTCGATGTCACGCAGAACGTCGCTGGAGGAAGAGAGGACATGGCTGCAAATCCGGTACGGTCGTGGTGTCTGGCCGGGGCGCAAGACCAAGCTGATCGCGCCCGAGGTGCTGGCCCCGATGGCTGCGCCGGATGTGTCATGGGGCGCGCCGATGGTTGATCTGCGGGGCGAGCGGCCCGGCTGGCAGGATTGGGCGAAAGGTGCCGGGATCAAGGACTTGCCGCAGGGTCGGATCAGCTTTGATTCCATCGGGCATGCGATGAAGGCCGCGGGGCAGGGATTGGGGGTTGTTCTGGGATCAGTGCCCCTCGCTGCTGAAAGCTTGCAGTCGGGGCGTTTGCGCAGGCTGGAGTTGCCAGAGCTGAAGACCAAGGATGGCTATTGGCTGACATGGCCCGAGGAGAGGGCCAAATCGAAAAAGCAGCGCGCGTTGTTGGATGATTTCCTGCAAGCGCTGCGGGGATGAACCATCAGAAATCGATGGCGATGCCCTTTTTCTCCCAATCGCCGTAGCGCGCTGGGTCCGGGCCATCACGTCCACCCAGCTCCTTCGGCATGTCTTTTGCCTCGGCCTCGGCCTTGCGGCGGCGCTCGGCGGCCTCAGTCAGTGCGCGCTGGGCTGCGGGCGGTAGATCTTTGGTATCGTCACTCATGACATCGGGTTCCTTTCCGGTCACGGTCTTGATATACGCCCCCGTCCGCCAAAAGCAATGCGGATCACAAGCACATCAAAAGGCGGTTCCATGTCCGACAATGCAACAGCGGCGCGACGCAGCGCGATCTATCTGCTGGATCAGATTTTGGGCGAAGGGCGGCTTTTGTCCGAATGTCTGGGCGCAGGCGCGTTGGACCGTTTGGCCCCGGAAGACCGGGCGCGGGCGCAGCGCCTGACGCTGGAAACCCTGCGCGGGCTCGAGCGCGCGGACCGGCTGCTTGACAATCACCTCAACCGCACCCCCGCGCTGACCGTCCACAATGCGTTGCGTCTGGGCGTGGTCGAGCTGTGCCACGGCGAGGCCGCGCATGGTGTGGTGAATTCCATGGTCGAAATTGTTGGCCGCTCGCGCAAGCATGGGCGTCTCAAGGGTTTGGTGAACGCCGTGCTGCGCAAAGTGGCCGCCGAAGGGCCAGACGCGTGGCCCAAGATGCGCGTGCCGCGTCTGCCGGACTGGTTGCGTGATCCGCTGGTCATGGCTTGGGGGGCAGAGGCTGTTGCAGGCATGGAGCAGGCACATTTCGCGGCTGCCCCACTGGATTTGACGGTCAAGCCGGGGGCGGATGCGCCGGGTCAGGCCCTACCGACCGGGTCAATGCGCGTGCAGGATGCGGGGCAGGTTTCGGCTTTGCCGGGCTATAACTCGGGCGATTGGTGGGTGCAGGATGCGGCGGCGGCGATGCCGGTGCGCGTGCTGGCCCCGCAGGCCGGTGAGAAAATCCTAGACCTCTGCGCTGCGCCGGGCGGCAAGACACTACAACTGGCCGCGGCTGGGGCCGAGGTGACGGCACTGGATATTTCGGAACAGCGGTTGGAGCGGGTGCGCGAAAACCTCACGCGCACCGGGTTGAAGGCAACTGTCATCGCAGGCGACGCGCTGGAACATCAGGGTCAATATGATGCGATCCTGCTGGACGCGCCCTGTTCGGCAACCGGTACGATCCGCCGCCACCCCGATCTGCCCTTTGCAAAGGACGGCTCGGAATTCGGCGGTTTGATCGAGTTGCAGACGCAGATGCTGGCCCATGCCTGGAGCCTGCTCAAGCCGGGCGGGCGGTTGGTCTATTGCACCTGCTCTTTGCTGCCTGACGAGGGCGAAGTGCAGATCGACGAGGCGCTGGACATGTACCCGGACATGACCGTGGATCGCGACGCGCTGACCCTCGACGGGGTCGAACCGGGCTGGATCACCGAGGAAGGCGGCCTGCGTCTGCGCCCCGATTATTGGCCGGATCGCGGCGGGATGGATGGATTCTACATCGCCTGTCTGAACAAATCCGCCTGAGCGCATGCTTTTCGATGACTTGACGATCGGCGCGGTCTATCGTTGGGTCTCAAGCGCCAGCAGAGCGCAAGAGGCAGAGTAACGAGCGTCATGTCAGATACGGACACCATGACCAGCCGATGGATGCGGTTTCAGAACCGTCTATATGCGCGCCTGAGCCAACGGCAAAAGGCGGTCACGGGGTTTGTCACGCAGCCCGAACCGCGCACCGTCGGGTCTTTTGCCCGTGGTCGTCAGCTGGTGGCGGGCAATCTGTTGTTCTCCGGATATCTCGTCGAGGCGCAGGATACTGGTCTGTGGGAGGTCACGGCCCCCAGTCTGGGCTTTGATGATGAGAGGCACGGCTTTGCCTGGCTGGATGATCTGGCAGCCGTCGGCGATATGCGGGGGCGAGACAAAGCGCAGCGCTGGGTCTGGGGCTGGATCGAGGCGCATGGGCGCGGACAAGGGCCGGGTTGGGTGCCCGATCTGACCGGACGGCGCGTCATGCGTTGGATCAACCATGCGTCCTTCTTATTGCGTGGCGCAGATGAGGCGCAGAGCAAACTGTTTTTCCGGTCGCTGGCGCAACAGACATGGTTTCTGTCGAAACGCGCCCATGCCGCAACGCCGGGTTTGCCAAGGTTCGAGGCACTGGCCGGTCTGGTTCAGGCTGGATTGGCCCTGCAGGGGCTGGAGGGGATGGCCGATCCCGCCCTGCGTGCGCTGGCGCGCGAATGCGAACGTCAGGTCGACAAACAGGGCGGAATTCCCACGCGCAACCCCGAAGAGCTGCTCGAGGTGTTTACGCTGCTTGGCTGGACCTCTGCCGCCCTCAGTGATCTTGGGCGCGGCACCCCGGTGGCGCAGGCCGCTGCGATCAAGCGGATCGCGCCCACCTTGCGTAGTTTGCGCCATGCGGATGGTGCCTTAGCCCGGTTCCATGGCGGCGGACGCGGGTTCGAAGGCCGGTTGGAACAGGCGCTGGCCCAAAGCGGGGTCAAGCACAAGGCGGCGACGGAATTGCCCATGGGTTTTGCCCGGCTCTCTGCCGCCCGCACGACGGTGATTGTGGATGCCAGCCCGCCGCCCGTTGGCGCAGCTTCGTTGAATGCGCATGCCTCGACCACGGCGTTCGAGCTGACCTCGGGCCGTCGTCCGCTGATCGTCAATTGTGGCTCTGGGGCCAGTTTCGGTCTGGATTGGCGTCGGGCGGGACGGGCCACGCCGTCTCATTCCACGCTCTGTCTGGATGGGTATTCCAGCGCGCGTCTCGCCAAACCTGCGACCGGCAGCGAGCGGCAGGCGCTGGTGGATGCGCCGCAAGATGTTCCCGTGGATTTCGAGGACGCGTTCGAGGGCATCCGCTTCATGGTCGGCCAAGATGGCTATACCAAGGTTTTCGGCCTGACCCACGCCCGCACATTCGAGCTGCGTTTTGACGGGCGCGAACTGACGGGCGAGGATATCCTGCTGACCACAAGCGACAAATCCAAGCGGCAGTTTGACAAGGCGATGGATGCCTCGGGCCTTGCAGGTGTCGGGTTCGACATCCGGTTCCACCTGCACCCGGATGTGGATGCGGCGTTGGATCTGGGCGGCTCGGCAGTGTCGATGGCCCTCAAAAGTGGTGAGATCTGGGTTTTCCGCCATGATGGCGTGGGAAAATTGTCCGTCGAGCCAAGCGTTTACCTTGAAAAAGGGCGTTTAAAGCCGCGCGCGACAAAACAGATCGTTCTATCTGGTCGCGCAATGGAGTATGCGACGCGCATCCAGTGGACGTTGAGCAAGGCGCAGGATACAGCCTATGCCGTGCGCGATCTTCACCGGGACGAACCCGAGTTTGACTGACGCCAAAAGGACCTTTGGACCCATGACCGACCTTCACCCCGTGCGCCGCGCGTTGCTTTCCGTTTCCGACAAGACCGGGCTGATCGAGCTGGGAAAGGCGCTGGTCGAGCGCGGGGTTGAGCTGCTGTCCACCGGCGGCACCGCAAAGGCTCTGCGCGATGCGGGGCTTGAGGTGAAAGACGTCAGCGAGATCACCGGTTTCCCCGAGATGATGGATGGTCGGGTCAAGACCCTACACCCGATGGTGCATGGCGGCCTATTGGCGCTGCGCGACAATGACAGCCACGTTGCGGCCATGGATGAGCATGGCATTGGCGCAATCGACCTGCTGGTCGTGAACCTCTACCCGTTCGAGGCGACCGTGGCCAAAGGCGCCGACTATGACACCTGCATCGAGAATATTGATATCGGCGGCCCGGCGATGATCCGCGCGGCCTCGAAGAACCATGCATTTGTCAACGTCGTTGTGGATGTGCAGGACTATGACGCACTTCTGGCGGAACTGGCAGCGAATGACGGTCAGACCTCTTACGCGTTCCGTCAGGGTCTGGCGCAGACGGCCTACGCCCGCACTGCCGCCTATGATGCGGCTGTGTCGAACTGGATGGCCGATGCGCTGGCCGCCAAGGCCCCGCGCCGCCGCGCCTTTGCCGGTGAACTGAAACAGACCCTGCGCTATGGCGAGAATAGCCACCAGCAGGCAGCGTTTTATACCGATGGCACGAACCGCCCCGGTGTGGCGACCGCCCTGCAGCATCAGGGCAAGGAACTGAGCTACAATAACATCAACGACACCGACGCCGCGTTCGAGCTGGTTGCCGAGTTCAACCCGGCCGACACTGCCGCCTGCGCGATCATCAAACACGCCAACCCCTGTGGTGTAGCGACCGGAGCAACTCTTCTGGACGCGTATAAATCGGCCTTCGATTGCGACCGGACCTCGGCCTTTGGTGGGATCGTCGCGTTGAACCAACCTTTGGACGCAGAAACTGCGCAGGAGATCACCGGCATCTTCACCGAGGTTGTCATTGCACCCGGTGCCTCGGATGAGGCCAAGGAGATCTTTGCCGCCAAGAAGAACCTGCGTCTGTTGACGACCGAGGGTCTGCCGGACGTAACTGCCGGTGGCAAAACCGTGCGTCAGGTGGCTGGTGGCCTTCTGGTCCAAGACAAGGATAACGGCTTTGTCGGCATGGATGACCTGAAAGTGGTCACCAAGAAAGCGCCGACCGACGAACAGATGCGCGACCTTCTGTTTGCATGGAAAGTCGCCAAGCACGTCAAATCCAACGCTATCGTCTACGTCAAGGACGGCGCGACCGTTGGGGTTGGCGCAGGCCAGATGAGCCGCGTCGACTCGGCCCTGATTGCGGCGAAGAAAGCCGAACGCATGGCAGACGCGCTGGGCTTGGCTGAACCGCTGACCATCGGCTCAGCCGTGGCCTCGGATGCGTTCTTCCCCTTCCCTGACGGCCTGATGGAAGCCGCCGAGGCCGGTGCCACTTGTGTGATCCAACCCGGCGGCTCGATGCGCGATGACGAAGTGATCGCGGCGGCGGATGAGGCCGGTCTGGCCATGGTCTTCACCGGCATGCGCCACTTCCGCCACTGATGCGCAGCCGTCTTCTGCTCTGGGCCGCAATCACGGCATTTCTGATCGACCAGATCAGCAAGTATCTGGTCGTTCACGTGATGCGCGTAGCCGAGGGCAATATCGAGGTGCTGCCACCGCTGCTGGTTTTCAAATACGGCGAGAATCGCGGGATAAACTTTGGCCTGTTTCAGGGGAACTCGGACGCTGCGCGGTGGGTTTTGATTGGTATTTCCGTTGCCGTCTGTATCGCGGTTGCGATCTGGCTGTGGCGGTCGGCCCCGACCAAGGTGATGCTGTTGAGTGGCGGTCTGCTGATCGGTGGCGCGCTGGGCAATGTGGTTGATCGGGTGCTGTACGGTTATGTACTGGATTTCCTGAACATGTCCTGTTGTGGCATCAACAATCCCTTCGTGTTCAATCTGGCTGATGTGTTCATCTTTGCCGGTGCCATCGGACTTGTGTTGTTCGATAGCAAAAAGCCCTCGTGACGCGCCCGATGAGATGCGTTAAAAGCACCTGAAACAGGTTGGAGACTCTGATGCGGTTGTCGCGCGCCCTACTTGCCATGATCCTTGTTGCAGCCGTTGCGGGTTGCAACAACCCCGGCCTGCGCGATCTTGACCCTCCCGGCAATGGACCGGATGAGTTCTCGGTGCTGCCGGTCAAACCCCTGACCCAGCCGCAGGATTATGCGTTTCTGCCGGCCCCCACGCCGGGCGGTGGTAACCTGACGGATCCGAACCCGAACGCAGATGCCGTGGTGGCCCTTGGCGGCAACGCGTCGGCGCTGAACCCGAATGCGGCGATTCCATCCTCGGATGCTGCGCTGGTGACAGCCTCAAGCCGCTATGGAGTGCCGGAAAACGCGCGCGCCGTGGTCGAAGCTGATGACGACGCCTTCCGCAAGCGCCGCGGTCGCTGGACCGGCCTGCGCCTGTTCCCGGTCGATCGTTATCAGCAGGTTTACGAACGTCAGTCGATCAATCCCTATGCCGAGACCGATGCAGCCCGTCGCGCAGGGGTCGAGACTCCGTCTTCACCTCCGAATGAATAATTCTTTAACTTTCTGTCATCTCCCTTGATCCCGGCGGGCGCCACCGTAGTTTGAGTTCTAGAAACGAAACGGAGGATGCCCCATGGTTCGGGCTTTGGCACTATCTGCCGCCCTGATTGCAGCCGCACCTGTCCTGGCCGAGGACGGCAAAGAGGCGGTCACGACCTTCACCTTGGACAACGGGATGGATGTCGTCGTGGTCGAGGATCATCGCGCGCCGGTCGTTCAGCACATGGTCTGGTATCGCGCCGGATCGGCAGATGAGCCCATTGGCTCATCCGGCGTGGCGCATTTCCTTGAACATTTGCTGTTCAAGGGCACCGATACTCTGGCACCGGGCGAGTTCTCGGCCACGGTTGCGGCCAATGGCGGCAATGACAATGCATTTACCTCCTATGACTACACAGCCTATTTTCAACGCGTCGCGGCCGACCGGTTGGAACTGATGATGCAGATGGAATCGGACCGGATGCGCAATATTCGCCTGTCCGAAGACGATATTGCCACCGAACGCGACGTGATTCTGGAAGAGCGTAACCAGCGCACCGACAACAGCCCGCGCGCGTTGTTTGGCGAGCAGATGAACGCGGCGCAGTACCTCAACCACCGCTACGGCGTCCCGATCATCGGCTGGCGGCATGAGATGGAGACGCTGGACATGGAGGATGCACTATCCTTCTACCAGATCCATTATTCCCCCAACAACGCCATCCTGGTGGTGACCGGAGATGTCGACCCGGACCAGGTTCGCAGCCTTGCCGATCAGTATTACGGCGTGATCCCAGCCAATCCGGATCTGCCGGAACGCGTCCGCTCGCAAGAACCTCCGCAAACGGCGGAACGTCGCCTGACCTACAAGGACCCGCGCGTCTCGCAGCCCTATGTGCAACGCAGCTACCTGGCCCCGGAACGCGATCCGGGCGCGCAAGAGAAAGCGGCAGCCCTGTTTCTGTTGGCTGAATTGCTTGGGGGCGGCACGACCTCGTATCTGAACGAGAAACTGCAATTCGAAGATCAAGTCGTTACCTATGCAGGCGCGTTCTACCGCGGGGTCTCACTGGACGATACCACCTTTGACCTGCTGGTGGTTCCGGCCGAAGGTGTTTCGCTGCAAGAGGCCGAGGATGCCATGGACCGGGTCGTGGCCGAGTTCATCGCCGAGGGCGTGAACGAAGAAGATCTTGATCGGATCAAGATGCAGCTGCGCGCGTCGCAGACCTATGCCCGTGACAATGTGGACGGCATCGGCAACCGCTACGGTCGCGCCCTGACCAGCGGATTGACGGTTGAGGATGTGCAAGCCTGGCCCGACGTCCTGCAAGCCGTAACAGGGGATGAGATCATCGCTGCGGCCCGCGAGGTTCTGCAACTGGAAAGCTCGGTCACCGGCTGGCTGATGAAGGATGACGAGGTGACCCAATGAAACGCATCTTCGCAACCCTCATCGCCTTTGTCATCGCGCTGCCCGCATGGGCTGAAATCGAGATTCAAGAGGTCACATCGCCCGGTGGTATCACCGCATGGCTGGTCGAGGACCCCTCGATCCCCTTCGCCGCGCTCGAACTGCGCTTTCGTGGCGGCACTTCGTTGGATGAGCCAGACAAACGCGGTGCGGTTTACCTGATGAGCGGTCTGATCGAAGAGGGCGCGGGTGATATGGATGCCCGCACCTATGCGCGCGAGCTGGAATCGCTGGCCGCCTCATTCACCTACAATGCCGGGGACGACACGGTTTCCATTTCCGCCCGTTTCCTGACTGAAAACCGGGACGAAGTGATTGATCTGCTGCGCACAACCCTGCTTGAGCCTCGTTTTGATGAAGATGCGGTGGAACGTGTGAAGGCGCAGATTCTGTCCGGCCTGCGCTCGGACCAGACCGATCCGAATGACATTGCGGGTCGCAGCTTTGCAGCCATGGCTTATGGCGATCATCCCTACGGGTCCGAGGGCAAAGGCACGCTTGAAACCGTGTCAGCCTTGACACGCGATGATGTAGTTACCGCCTATGACAGCGTATTTGCCAAGGATCGCCTTTATGTAGGCGCTGTCGGCGATATCACAGCCGAAGAACTGGGTGTCCTGCTGGATACCCTGCTGCTGGACCTGCCCGAGACTGGCAAACCGATCCCGGAAAAAGCCGAAGTTCAGATCGAGGGTGGCGTAAGCGTGGTCGAATTCGACACGCCGCAATCCGTGGCGCTGTTCTCGCAGAAAGGGATCGACCGTGATGATCCTGATTTCTTCGCGGCCTTTGTTCTGAACCACATCCTAGGCGGTGGCGGATTCGAAAGCCGCCTGATGCAGGAAGTGCGCGAAAAGCGCGGCCTGACCTACGGTGTCTATTCCTATCTGGCGCCCAAGGATCTGGCCTCGGTCTATCTGGGCTCGGTGTCTTCCTCGAATGACCGTATAGCCGAAGCCGTCGAGGTGATCCGCGACGAATGGGCCCGTGCGGCGTCCGAGGGCGTGACTCAGAAGGAGCTGGACGACGCCAAGACCTATCTGACAGGCGCCTATCCTCTGCGGTTTGATGGCAATGGGCGGATTGCCGGGATCATGGTCGGGATGCAAATGCAGGGTCTGCCGATCGACTATATCGCGACGCGCAACGACAAGGTGAATGCGGTGACGCTGGATGAGATCAATCGCGTGGCGTCCGAATTGCTGGACCCGGACGGCCTGCACTTCACAATCGTCGGAAAACCCGAAGGGGTGGACGGCTGACGCCGTCCCCCAACGCTGAGGGCAGGTACCTATTGATAGCAAGCGATGCCCCGCTTACCGGATCGGCAACTCTCCGCCTTAACCAACCGTTAACGCGTCTTGGCCATACTTTAGCCAGAAATGTCGAGAATTCTGTGTTAATCGGGATAAGAGAGGGGATTCCTTTGGTCCTCATCTCTTGTCACAGCTAGGGATGGATAGTGACGCTATGGTAGTTGCGATAATGGGATTGGGCACAGTTGCAGGGTTGCTGACCTTTGCGACAGCTCTGATTCTTGGCCAATCTCTGCTCAGCGCTTTTGCACTATACGTCGTGGCCGGTGTCCTGACTTCACTGCTGGTGGCCGCTGGGCTCTATTTCAGAAACTCGTAAGTGTGATGCGGCTCAAAACAAGGCCCAACGACTGAGTCTGTCAGATTTCAGCCCTTTTTCGCCGCGCGCAACATCTGACCCATCATCTGGCCAAACTTGCCCGAACCGCGCTGATACAAGGCTCCATCAACCGCCATGACCGTGCCGCTGATATAGCTGGCCATGTCAGAGCTGAGGAACAGGCACGCATTGGCCACGTCCTGCGGTTGGCCCCAACGCCCCAATGGAACGTCCTTGCGCAGCGCTTCGCCCGCATCGGGTGTTGGCGCAAGGCGTTTGGCCCCTTCGGTGCCCTCGATAAAACCAGGTACGACTGAGTTCACACGGATGCCTTCGACGCCCCATTCCATGGACAGGGTTCGGGTGATCTGATCAACGCCCGCCTTGGCCGCGCAGACATGCGCCTGCCCTTCGTAAGGCAGATAGGATTGCGGGGCCGAGATGTTGATGATGCTACCACCGGGACGCTTTAGATAGGGATAGGCCCCCTTTAAAACATGAACGGTGCCCATCAGATCAATGTCGACGACGGTTTTGAACGCATTGACCGACATCTCGGACATCAGCGCCGGGAAATTCCCAGCCGCACCTGACACCAGCACGTCGAAATCGCCAAACGCCTCATGGAACTGTTTCAACCCCGCCGCCACGGCGTCCGGATCGCGCACATCAAACGCCGCACCGATGGCCTCTGCCGCGCCTGCCGTTTTCAGCGCAGCGACCGTGTCATCCACTTTCTCTTGTGAACGGCTGGCAACGGCCAACCTCGCGCCCGAGGCTGCAAAAGCCTCGGCAATGCCCCGGTTAATACCGCTGGTGCCGCCAATGACGATGACGGTTTTGTTTGCAAAGTCCATGTGGGCCTCCCGTGATGCGGGGGCCCTACTCGCCGTAGGGCACCCAGATGTTTTTCACTTCGGTCGCAGCCTGAAGGAAGCGGCGGGAATGGTCCATGCTCCAGTCAAATGCCGTCGCGTTATTGACCCAGGTCCGTTTCAGGTTCCCGGCTGAGACAACCTCGATCTCCTTCGACAGATCCGTTGAAGAGAACGACCAGACCGCATCCACGTTCAGGTGCGAGGCCAGCGGTTTTGCAAGCTCCGTATGGCTGCCGGTCAGGATATTGACCACGCCTGCGGGCACGTCCGAGGTCTCGAGGATCTGATAGAAATCGGTGGCGGCCAGCGGATACGGTTCGGATGCGGCCAGAACCACCCGGTTCCCCATGGCAATCGCAGGCGCCATGGCCGAGACCAGACCCAGCAGCGGCGCCTCATCCGCGCAGAGCGCGCCGATCACCCCAACCGGTTCCTTCATCGCAATCGCGACGCCCCGGATCGGAACGCCATGCACCTGACCGTCGTATTTGTCGGCCCAGGCGGCTGCGGTGAACAGACGCTGGATCGACGCTTCGACCTCTTTCGCGCCGTCTTTCTTGCCGGTCATGGCGTCGATGCGCGCGGCAAACTCACCCGCACGGGCCGAGAGGTTCTCGCCGATATAGTACAGGATCTGTGCCCGCAGATGACCGGTGGTCTTGGACCAGCCTTTCGCGCCTGCTGCGGCTTCTACCGCGTTGCGGACGTCCTTGCGGTTGGCAAGGCCCACATGGCCCAAAAGACCTGACTTGCCCCAGACAGGCTTGGAATACCCGCCATCCGGCCGGGCCTGCTTGCCGCCCACATACATCTTGGCAGTGCGGTCGATGGGGTCGACCGAGGCACCTTCGCCTGTGGCTGCCTCGACCTTGGCCAGAGGCTTGGCCTTGCCCTTGGGCTTGGTGTAGGCGGTCAGCCCCTCCCATCCGCCTTCACGGCCAAAACCGCTCTCGCGCACTCCGCCGAACCCGGCGGCAGCGTCGAACAGATTGGTGGCGTTGACCCAGACCACGCCCGCGACCAGCTTGGGCGCGATATCCAGCGCAAGGTTCACATTCTCGGTCCAGACCGTCGCGGCAAGACCGTAGCGGGTGTTGTTGGCCAGTTCGACCGCCTCAGCCGGGGTGCGGAAGGTCGAGGACACCAGAACCGGGCCAAAGATCTCCTCCTGCATCAGCGGGTCCGAGGTCTCAAGCCCCGAGATCAGCGTCGGAGGGTAGTAACAGCCGTTTTCCGGCAGCTCACAAGCGGCGTGGTGAACATGGCCTGCGGTGTTGCTGTCGACCATGGATTTGATCGTCTGCAGTTGAACCGGGTCCACAACCGCGCCGACATCGATGCATTTGTCCAGCGGATCGCCAATGCGCAAGCCGTCCATCCGGGCGCGCAGCTTGTCGTGGAAGCGGTCGGCAATGCCCTCCTGCACCAGCAGACGGGACCCTGCACAGCAAACCTGCCCCTGATTGAACCAGATCGCGTCGACCAGACCTTCAATGGCTGAATCGATATCAGCGTCGTCGAACACGATATAGGCGGACTTGCCGCCCAGCTCCAAGGTCAGCTCTTTACCCGAGCCTGCCGTCGCCTCGCGAATACGCCGCCCCACAACAGTCGAGCCGGTAAAGGCGATCTTGTCCACATCCGCGTTCACGATCATCTCGCCCACAGCACCGTCACCGGTGACGATGTTTACCACGCCTTTCGGCAGCCCGGCCTGCGAGCAGATATCGGCAAACAGCAACGCGGTCAGCGAGGTATATTCGGCCGGTTTCAGAACCACCGTGTTCCCCATCGCCAGCGCGGGCGCGATCTTCCACGCCAGCATTAGCAGCGGAAAGTTCCACGGAATGATCTGCCCGCACACGCCCAAGGCCTCAGCATCGGGCAGTTCGCTTTCCATCAACTGCGCCATACCGGCATGGTAGTAGAAGTGGCGTTGCGCCAGAGGGATGTCGATGTCACGCGATTCACGGATCGGCTTGCCGTTATCCATGCTTTCCAGCACGGCGAACAAGCGCGCGTGTTTTTGCAACAGGCGCGCAATGGCATAGAGGTACCGTGCGCGACCCGCGCCGCCCAGACCGGCCCATTTCGGTTGCGCTTTGCGGGCAGCGGCAACGGCGGCATCCACGTCAGCCTGCTTGGCCTGTGTCAGCTTGGCCAATACCTCTCCGGTCGCCGGGTTGCGACTATCAAATCCTTTGCCTGGTTTGGTAAAGGCCCCATCGACATAGTGTCCGAACGTGTCGCCCTGATCGACCAGCCAGGCCAGCGCCTCAGATGCGCTTTCGGGGGCAGGGCCGTAGTCCATGGTCTCGAAGATTTCTTTGACTGTCATGACTTCATCTTTTCCCAAATACTCATTGTCCTGTGGTTGCCACAGGCTCAACCGAGTGAATGTCGGTAGCCGGCGGAATACGCGCCCGTCACATAATGTTCCAACTGCCGTTCGATATCGCCCAGCAGCGACGACGCGCCAAAACGGAACAGGTCCGGTTCCAGCCAGCGATCGCCCAGCTCATCCTTGATCAGTGACAGATAGACCAGCGCGTCCTTGGCTTTCGAGATTCCACCCGCAGGTTTGTACCCAACACGGTATCCGGTGCGATCATAGTAGTCGCGGATCGCGCGGATCATCACCAGAGACACAGGCAGGGTGGCGTTGACGCTTTCCTTTCCGGTCGAGGTCTTGATGAAATCAGCCCCCGCCATCATGCAGACCAGCGAGGCGCGGGCGACATTGCGCAGGCTGCCCAATTCTCCAGTCGCCAGAATGGCTTTGACATGGGCATCTCCACACGCCACCCGGAACGCCTTCATTTCATCATACAAAGCCTGCCAGTCCCCCGACAGCACATGACGGCGCGAGATGACGATGTCGATTTCTTCTGCTCCGGCTTTTACGCTTTCTTCGATCTCTGCCACGCGCAGGTGGAACGGCGACAGGCCAGCCGGAAACCCGGTGGAGACGGCGGCCACCGGTATCCCAGTGCCTTTCAAAGCGGCAACGGCGGTCTCGATCATGTCGTGATAAACACAAACCGCGCCGGTGGTGATTGCGGGCATATCCAGCGCTTGCAAAGTTGCAGGCGCAACCGGTTGGCGCGCCTTGGCGCACAAACGGCGCACGCGTCCCACCGTGTCGTCACCCGATAGGGTGGTCAGGTCGATCATCGTGATCGCCTTCAGCAGCCACGCGGCCTGATAGTCTTTCTTTACCGACCGCCGCCCCGGCAGGGTCGCCGCCCGGCGTTCGATGGCCGAGGTATTGGCCTGCACTGCGCGGACCCAATCAAGATCAAGATCCATGCCGGGGTTTCTGGGTTCAGTGACTTGCGGCAGATGCGCGGTGCGCACGGGGCTGTCTGAGCGCTGCGGTTCCATTCTCACATCCTTTGGGAGGTTCGCGCCAAAATCGCACGGCTTGGCGATAAATGGAAGGCGACAGAGCGGTCTTGTGATATTTTTTTGACCATTTGGACAAATAAATCTGGATTTTGTTGCGACTAATTCGCAATAGCATTGACTTAGTTGCGAATGGTTCTCATATTCAGTCGTAACAGAGGCCGAATTCCGGAGACCAACCATGATTCGTCGCAGTTTCCTTGCTGCTTTAGCGATCGCTGCCGCCATGCCGCTTGCTGCATGGGCGCAGGCACCGCTGAAAGTCGTGGCGACGACGGGCATGATTGCCGACGCCGTGCGACAGGTCGGCGGCGATCAGGTTGAGGTAAAAGGCCTCATGGGACCCGGCGTTGATCCACATGCCTATCGTCAGACCCGCAGTGACATCGTCGCCATGACCCGTGCTGATCTGGTGCTGTGGCACGGGCTATATCTGGAAGCGCAGATGCAGCATTTCTTCGAAGACCTCGGCCGCAAGCAGACCGTTGTTGCCGTGGCCGAAAGCGTCGATAAATCCAAGCTGCGCGCGCATGATGACTATGCCGACAAATATGACCCGCATATCTGGATGAGTCCAAACCTGTGGGCTGATGTGGTCACCAAGGTCCAAGAGACACTAACCGAAGCCCGCCCCGAAGCTGCCGAGATTTTTGCCGCAAACACAAAAGCGCATCTGGCCGAGTTGGATGCCCTGTCAGCATATGCAGAACAGACCCTGACCGAAGTGCCCGAAGACAGCCGCGTGCTGCTGACCGCCCATGACGCCTTTGGCTATTTCGGTGCGGCCTATGGCTATGAGGTAATGGGCGTGCAGGGCATCTCGACCCAGTCCGAGGCTGGTTTGAACCGGATCGGAGAGCTGGTCGACACTCTGGTCGACCGTCAGTTGACCGCCGTGTTCGTGGAAAGCTCGGTCTCGGATCGCTCGATGCGCGCGCTGATCGAAGGGGCTGCGGCCAAGGGGCACGAGGTCTCGATCGGCGGGGAACTGTATTCTGATGCCATGGGTGAGCCGGGCACTTATGAAGGCACCTATACCGGCATGCTCGATCATAATATCACCGTGATCGCAGGCGCTTTGGGGGCGGATGTTCCCGATCAGGGTCTGAACGGCAAATTGTCTGCGGGGTTTTGAGTGATGCTAGAGCTTGCAGCGGTTCAGGGTGTTTCCGTCGAAGATCAGGGGATTGAGGCCAGCCCGCTGGCGGTGCGTGGTCTGACAGTCTCATACGGTCAGAAGCCTGCCGTATTCTCGGTGGATATGACGGTTCAGCCGGGGGCGATGACTGCGATTATCGGCCCGAATGGTGCAGGGAAATCGACACTCTTGAAGGCGGCGCTTGGTATCGTGACGCCCTTGTCGGGCCAGGTGACGGTATTTGGTCAACCGCTCGAGGCGCAGCGTGCCCGGATTGCCTATGTCCCGCAGCGCGCCAGTGTTGATTGGGATTTCCCGACCCGCGTGATTGATGTGGTTCTCATGGGCTTGTCGCGTCAGCTGGGCCTGTTGGGCCGCGTCCGCGCGCGGCACAAGGCGGCGGCGATGGATTGCCTGAACCGTGTCGGTATGCGCGACTTTGCAGATCGTCAGATCGGCCAGCTCTCCGGCGGCCAGCAACAACGCATCTTCCTGGCCCGTGCCTTGGCGCAGGACGCCGATCTCTACCTGTTGGATGAGCCTTTCGCCGGGGTCGATGCGGCCACCGAAAAGGCCATCATCGCGGTACTGAAATCGCTGAAAGAGGCGGGCAAGACCGTTGTGGTCGTGCATCATGATCTGGCCACGGTGACGGGCTACTTTGATCATGTCTTTCTGATCAACACGCGCAAGATCGCCGAAGGCTCGGTGGCGCAGGCCTTTACCGCCGAAACCCTGCAATCCGCATACGGAGGCCGCTTGGCCACTGCGCAAATCGACCAGATTTCGCGCGCGCTGGGGTAGGGAATGCTCTGGGATGCGCTCAGCCTGCAGCTTGGCTATAACGCAACGCTGGTCGCTATTGGTGCGAGCTTGCTTGGGGTCTCGGCCGGTGTGACCGGCACGTTTCTGTTCTTGCGCAAACGTGCGCTGGTCAGCGACGCGATCAGCCATGCCACCCTGCCGGGGGTCTGTCTGGCTTTTATGCTGCTGGTCGCCTTTGGTGGGGACGGGCGCAACCTGCCGGGTCTGCTGGTCGGATCGGCGGTGTCGGCTTGGGTTGGTCTGCTCTGCCTGAACTGGCTAACGCGCCACACGCGACTGGCCGAGGATGCCGCCATAGGCGCGGTGCTGTCGGTGTTCTTCGGCTTTGGCATCGTCCTACTGACCGTCATTCAGACAATGGGCGTTGGTCGGCAGGCCGGGTTGGAGGGATTCCTTCTGGGCTCAACCGCTGGGATGCTGTGGGCGGATGCCTTGATCATCGCGATCGGAGGCGCGGCGACCCTGGTGCTGGTTATGATCTTGCGCCGCCCAATGACTTTGGTGGCGTTTGACCCGGAATATGCTGCGGCCCGAGGTCTACCCGTGCATCGCGTCGACCTTGCGATGATGGGGTTGGTGATGGCGGTCACCGTGGTGGGCCTGAAGATCGTTGGCTTGATCCTGATCGTGGCTTTGCTGATCATCCCTCCGGTCACCGCGCGGTTCTGGTCCGAGCGGTCGGATCGCGTTGTCTTGCTGGCCGGGCTCGCGGGCGGTTTGGCAGGCTATATCGGCGCTGCCCTGTCGGCCACTGCGCCGAACCTGCCGACCGGGCCCATCATTGTTCTGGTCAGCTTCGCCTTCTTTGTCATTTCCCTGTTCCTCGCCCCGGTCCGAGGGGTTCTGGCCGCCGTTCTGCGCCACTTGCGATTTCAACGTCGGGTGCATATCCGGCAAGGTCTTTTGGCATTGGCGCAAGGCCAGAAAATCTACGAACCTTTGACCCTGCGTCTGTTGCGTCGCGCTGATCTTGTGCGCGCCGATGGCGTGGCGACCGAGGCCGGAAAAGCCCGCGCCGCCAAAGCCTTGCGCGATGAAAAGCGATGGGAGGTCGTGCGCGCAGATCAGGCGCATGAGGCAACAGCCGCGCTGTATGATGGCCTGCGCGAAATCGAAACCGTACTGACCATGGATCAGATCGCCGAAATAGACAATCGCATCGGCCGACCTCAGGGGGTTCCGACATGAGTGGTGAGGAATTCGTACCGCTGTCTTTGACGCCGCTGCTGATCGGCACATTTGCGGCGATTGCCTGCGCCTTGCCCGGCAACTTCCTGGTGCTGCGCAAACAGGCGCTGATCGGGGATGCGATCAGCCACGTGGTCCTGCCCGGCATCGTTGTGGCCTTTCTGCTGACCGGAGCGATCTCGACCTGGCCCATGATGCTGGGCGCGGCGGGGGCAGCAATCGTGGCCGTAATTCTGATTGAGGCGATCCGGAGGTTGGGTCAGATCGAACCGGGTGCGGCCATGGGTGTGGTGTTCACCACAATGTTTGCAGCGGGCGTGTTGCTTTTGGAGCAGACGGATACCTCGACCGTGCATCTGGATGTGGAACATGCGCTTTATGGAAATCTGGAAAGCCTGATCTGGCTGGACGCGACGGGCTGGTCCTCGCTTTGGGATCTGCAGGCCTTGGCCGGGCTGCCGCCTGAATTGCCCCGGATCACTGTGACGATGATGGGTGTTTTGCTGTTCACATGGCTCTTCTGGAGGCCGCTGAAAATCTCGACCTTTGATGAAGGGTTTGCGCGTACAATGGGCATCCGCACCGGCGCACTTGGGCTGGCGTTGGTCATTGTCGCAGCGATTGCTGCCGTTGCTGCCTTTGACGCCGTTGGCTCGATCATCGTGATCGCGATGTTCATCTGTCCACCGGCTGCGGCGCGCATGATGACCAACCGGCTGGAGGTGCAAATCGCCTGGAGCGTGGCTTTCGCTATCCTCTCAGCCGTTTCGGGCTATGTGCTGGCCGGGTATGGCCCGCTTTGGCTGGGCGCGGCGGACGCCGTAAGTGCGGCCGGGATGATCGCCACCATGTCCGGCGTGATTCTGGCCCTGACCGCCATTTTCGGCCCCTGCCGCACACGGGTGGGCGCGCACACGCCTGCGTGAAACGGCATTTTCCTGCCACTGGTTCCCGCGGGTCATCGGCTGAACTTTGCCCAGAGTGAAAAAAGATGACTCTTAATAAGCAATTTAACGAATTGCGTGTTACGTCAGTTACATTACCGGCTAACACCTACCACTCACTTCGGTAAGTCCGGGCAGGGTTCGGTGAGGGCGGCACAGCCAGCCCCCGAACACTGCCCGGCCCCCCTCTCTTCTAGTTCTGAAAGATCGGCCGGTATTATGGTTCAATCCGGTGGCAGAATCGGGCCGTGATGTGCTAGGTCTGGTGGTATGGCGCAGACGACCCCCAATATCAGCGAAACACGACCCGTTATCCGGCAGCTTGACGATGCAGCGATCAACCGCATCGCGGCGGGTGAAGTGGTCGAACGTCCGGCATCGGCCGTCAAGGAACTGGTCGAGAACGCCATCGACGCCGGAGCCACCCGCATCGCCATAGATATCGCGGACGGGGGAAAGACGCTGATTCGTGTCACCGATGATGGTTGTGGCATCGCGGCTGAAGATTTGCCGCTGGCCTTGTCGCGTCATGCGACCTCGAAAATCGACGGGTCGGATCTGTTGAACATTCACACCTTTGGCTTTCGGGGTGAGGCGTTGCCCTCGCTCGGCGCAGTAGGTCGTTTGACGATCACCAGCCGCGTTCCGGGTGCGGATGCGGCGTCGATTGCGGTGTCGGGCGGCAAGATGGAGGCGGTGAAGCCCGCCGCCCTGCGCGCAGGAACAGTGGTCGAGCTGCGCGATCTGTTCTTCGCCACGCCCGCGCGGCTCAAGTTCATGCGCACCGATCGGGCCGAGGCGCAGGCCATTGGCGATACGGTCAAACGCCTGGCCATGGCCGAGCCTTCTGTCACGTTTACCTTGCGCGATGTCTCGGGCGGAGGTGAGGGCCGCGTGACCTTCCGCGCCGACCGCGAGAATGGCGATCTTTTCGATGCCCTCCACGCCCGTCTGGCCCGCGTGATCGGTCGCGAGTTCGCCGAGAACGCCCTGCAGATCGACGCGACCCGCGAAGGTATTCGTTTGTACGGTTACGCTGCCCTTCCGACCTATTCGCGCGGGGCTGCTGTCGCGCAATACCTGTTCGTCAATGGCCGTCCAGTGCGTGACAAGATGCTGACTGGCGCGCTTCGGGCCGCGTATTTCGACTTTCTCAGCCGCGACCGCCACCCAGCTGCGGCGCTGTTCATCGACTGCGATCCGACGCTGGTGGACGTCAATGTCCATCCCGCGAAATCCGAAGTTCGGTTCCGCGATCCCGGCGTTGCGCGCGGTTTGATCGTTTCCGCCCTGCGCCACGCGCTGGCCGAGGCCGGACATCGTGCGTCTTCGACCGTTGCCAACGCGACCTTGGGCGCGATGCGACCTGAGGCGCCTCAATCCGCCCCCGCACGGGTCTACCAGATGGATCGCCCGTCGCAGGCGGCCCGGCAAGCGGCATATCGGGCGCAGTCACCGGGCTTTGCCGAACTGGCCAATGACTATAGCGGCAGCATTGTCGAACCGACCCCTGCTACGGCCCCGATTGCCCCCGAAGAACCCGCGCCGCAAGATCTGCCCTTGGGGGCCGCTCGCGGGCAGGTGCATGAGAACTACATCATCGCCCAAACCGCCGACGGGATGGTCATCGTCGACCAGCACGCCGCGCATGAGCGGTTGGTTTATGAAAAACTCAAAACGCAGATGGCTGAAAACGGCGTCGCTGCGCAGGCTTTGCTGATCCCCGAGATCGTCGAGCTGTCCGAAGGCGATTGCGCGCGCCTGATGGCCGTGGCCGATGACCTCTCGCGCCTTGGCCTGACGCTGGAGCCCTTTGGCGGCGGGGCTATTGCCGTGCGCGAAACCCCCGCCATTCTGGGCGAGGTCGATGCCCGTGCGATGATCCTGGATATCCTCGATGAGCTGGCCGATCAGGGCGACAGCCAGATGGTGCAGGCGCGGATCGAGGCGATCCTCAGCCGCGTTGCCTGCCATGGCTCGGTCCGCTCTGGCCGTCGGATGCGGGCCGAGGAAATGAACGCCCTGCTGCGCGAGATGGAGGCGACGCCGCATTCCGGCCAATGCAACCACGGGCGGCCCACCTATGTTGAACTGAAACTCAGCGATATCGAACGTCTGTTCGGGCGCAGTTGAACTGATATTGCGAAGCGTTTAAGAAGATAGAAACAAAACGAGAACATACAGGTTCATATGATCGAGATTGCAGGCACCCAATATGCGCTGAATGACCCCGTAATCCTCATAGCGGGTGGCGTTCTGGCGCTGATTCTTTTGTTGCTGTTCCTGTCACTGCGGGCGTCGCAACGTTCCGCGCGGATGGCAGAACCTCTGGCGCGTCAGATGGCGCATCTGGGGCAACATGTGCAGGCATTGGGGCAGGGGCAAGAGCAATTGCGCGGCGGGTTGCAGCATGTCTCGGATACGCAGGCCAATGCGCAGGTGCAGGTGATCCAGACGGTGGAATCCCGCCTGTCCTCGGTGCAGCAACAGATGAATGATCGGCTGGCCGACAATGCTATGAAATCGGCCCGCGCGCTGGCTGAGATGCAAGAGAGGATGAAGGAATCGCTGCATGGGTCTTCCAAGCAGACCGCGACCTCGCTGACCCAACTGCAAGAACGGTTGGCCGCCATCGACAAGGCGCAGGACAACATCACCAAGCTGTCCGGCGATGTGTTGTCGTTGCAGGATATCCTGTCGAACAAGCAGACCAGGGGCGCGTTTGGTGAGATTCAGCTGAACGACATCGTCTCCAAGGCGCTGCCGCATGACAGTTTCCAGCTGCAGGCGACGCTTTCGAACGGACGCCGGGCGGATTGTCTGATCCATCTGCCGAACCCTCCGGGGCCGATTGTGATCGACAGCAAATTCCCGTTGGAGGCGTATGAGGCGCTGATTGGCTCGACCAATGATGCCGAGCTGAAGGCAGCGGTTCAGATGTTCCGCAGCACGGTGCGCAAACACATCAACGATATCGCCGAGAAATACATTCTGGATGGCGAAACAGCCGATGGCGCGCTGATGTTCCTGCCGTCCGAGGCGGTCTATGCCGAGCTGCACGCCAAGTTCCCCGAATTGGTACAGGAGAGTTTCACCAAACGCGTCTGGATCGTGTCACCGACCACCTGCATGGCGACGCTGAATACGATGCGCGCGATCCTCAAGGACGCGCGGATGCGGGAACAGGCCGGGGCCATCCGCAAAGAGTTGGGGATGCTGCACAAGGATGTCGAGCGTTTGGGCGACCGCGTTGCCAATTTGGATCGTCATTTCGGGCAGGCGGCCAAGGATATCTCGGACATCAAGATCAGCGCGGAAAAAGCTGGCCGCAGGGCGCAACGGCTTGATAACTTTGATTTTGAAGAATTGGCGCCAGAGGCCCCCTCGGAGGTCGTCCCTTTAACGCGGCACGAGGGCTGAGTGCGCATCCTGACAAACAGGTTGCTGAATGAAAAATGCGGCGCACCTGCCTGAAATTGACCAACTGCTGAGAACGGCCGAACAAGACGCAGAGTAGATCGTTGGCCTGTTGCGGATGGGGGTGGCCGCGGGCCTTGGCGTCTTTTTCATCGTCACGATCCAACCGGTTTCGAACAGCGGACATGCAGGTCTGGAGCGCCAATGGGCGTTCGCCTTCGGAACCCTCTTTGCCTAATTCCTGCTTGGGTTTCTGTTTTTGATCGGGATAGATGCCGGATCCGTGCGGGGTCACACAGACAGCCCTATCTGGCTGTTTCTGGCGCCTCCGCCGAACCTGATCTGCGTTTTCATGATGGCCCTGACCGGGGTGGTTCTGATCGTCGCCGCAATGCGGGTTCACAAGTTGCTGTTTCGATCCATAGGCCAAATAGCGCCCTATTGGATCGACAGATCCAGATTGTAGCCCACGGTTTTGCCTGTATCCCGGTCATTGCCCATCAAATAGACACGGATCGTGTAGTCCCCGTCTTCAGGCAGATCGATCCGGGCGGTGTTGCCGTCAATCGAGCCGTTATAGATCGCGACGCCATCGCTGCCGGGGGGCAGGATGTTGAAATAGACCACACCATTGCCGTTGGTGTCGCTGACCTTGAGATCGGCAAACATCTCCTGCCCGGCTTTCGCACCGAGCGAGTAGTCAAAATACGCGTCTCCGGTCACGGTACCGTTGACCATTGTGCCAAAATTGCCTGGCTCGAACTTCACGTCGGTCTTCATCTGGGCAGAGGCAATCGTGGCAACGGACGCAAAGCCCAGCGCAATCAAACAAGTTCGGTTCACGACATATCTCCTGTCAGAGGCAGTTCTGATCCGAACTATAAACGATCAGATGCGCAAGAAGGGCTGCAATAGACGCGGCATCAGTTTGTTGAACTTCAACGGTGCGTCCGTGACAGCCAAGCAGATGCAATCCTCGGTGATGTCCGCTGTCGGCGTGTGATGCAGGTCTTCATCCGCAATCTCGACATCGCCACGTGCAAAGCGATCAACCTCATCCGAAAAGGCACCCTGAAGAACCATCGTCAATTCCGTGCCGTTGTGGCTGTGGTCCGGGACGGCGACACCTGCAGGGATGAACAGCAATCGGGCGGTGGCCTCTTTGCTGGTCAGCAGGATCGCTTGTTTCACGCCCATACCGATCGGTTTCCACTGGATGTCATCAACTGTCCCACCGACGTAGTCTTGCAGGGGGGTCGGCAGGATGGCGCAGCCCGGAAGATCGGGCTTGGGGGTCGGTGCGCCTTGCGAGATCAGAGCCATCGTTGCGGCAAGGGAAGTGTCGCTCATGCTGATCGCATCGGGTTGTGCGTCCAGAACATGCCCTCCTACGGCCTCAAAGCTTTCGGCGCGCGCACGGCAGTGGTCGCACAGCGACAGATGGGTTGCGACCATCAGGTCGAATGCCTCGGGCAGCGAGCCGGCGGCATAGGCCATCAGAAGCTCATCTGTCAGGTGATGTTTAATCGACTGGCTCATCTTGCTCATCTCAGTTCATCGCGTGGCGCAAGCGATCCAGCGCCAATCTAATACGTGATTTGATCGTTCCCAGGGGTAACCCGGTCTGAGACGCAATCTCGCGGTGACTCAGATCACCGAAATACGCCTTCTCGATCAGTTCTTTCTGCGCCTCGGGCAGCGCCAATATGGCGGTGCGCAGTTGCGCGGTTTCCTGTTGCAGTGCAAGAACATCACCCTGATCGGGTTCCGCTTCTGGGCCCCATCCCAGTTCTTCGGGTTCAGGGCGGCGCTGCTTGCGCAGGACGTCGATGCGTTTGTTCCGCGCGATCGTGAACACCCAAGTGGCCACCGTGGCGCGCGTCGGATCGAACAAATGGGCCTTGTGCCACAAGGTCGCCATCACCTCTTGCGCGCATTCTTCTGCCAGCGTGGGGTCTGATCCCGACTTCATCAGGAACCCCTTGATGCGCGGCGCGAAATGCTGGAACAGCTCGGCAAATGCCGCCTGATCCTGCGCGTCCCGGATGCGCCTGACATGGTCCACCCACTCGGTCCTGGTGTCGCAACTGCCGTTGGTTCCGTTCACCTGTCTACCCTTGATGCGTTTCTTTGCGCGCCAAGGCTGACGGGCGGCCTGTTCAACCGCAGGTTCGTCCAAGGTCACGGTATCGATCTCAGTAAACATAACCGGATTACGCGGGGGGGACCAAGGCGGATCACTTTCATCCGACAAAAAAAGTCCAAACCGGGGTGGAATCCGTATTTTAAATGACGTCTCTTTTCCAAAAAGGACGACAGTTGAGCAAATTACGGGCAAAGCAGGACGCGCGGCGGAATGAAAAAGATCGACCATATCGCAGGTTACACCTATCACGGTCGCAAAGGGGCGATTGAAAATGCGTTTCGCTATTCGGTCGATTACATCCTGCTGGACCCCGAGGCTGATCTGTCAACGCCGCTGCTTTTTTCAGTCGACCGCGCGAATATCACCAATTGGCGCAGGTTGGATCATGGTGGCGAGCCGGGGCAGGGGATCGGTGCTCCCTGGCTGCGCACCCGATTTCAGGAGTTGGAGGTGCCGCAGCCCGCGCGGATCATGTTGCTGACGCAGCCGAGGGTGCTGGGCCATGTTTTCAATCCGGTCAGTTTCTGGTTCTGTTTTGATCCGGATGGGCAGCTTTACGCTGTCGTCGCTGAGGTCACGAACACTTACGGGACGCGCCACAGCTATCTCTGCCACAAGCCGGGTTTTGCGATCATCGACCCCTCGGACCGGGTGGTGGCGGACAAGCTGATGCATGTGTCGCCCTTCCAGAAGATTGAGGGGAATTACACGTTTCGCTTCGACTATCGCCCTGACCGTGTGGGGGTTTGGATCGACTATGGGCGCGAGGGCGGTGGGCTGATCGCCACGCTGACGGGTCACCGCCAGCGGCTGACCAACCGTGTCATTCTGTGGTCTTTGCTGCGCCGACCGTTCGGCGCGCGGCGCACCTTCGCGCTGATTGTGTGGCAAGCATTGAAGCTGTGGATCAAGAAAGCCCGGTTTCGCCCGTTTCGTACGGCCCCTGTGCCGGATCGGCCGGTGTCGCGGGTTAGGCGCTAGTTGGCCCAGAGTTTGCGTAAGATCAAAGACTCAGGGCGTTTGTCGGGGTCTGATGCGTCGAAACCGCGAACAAGAGGAGCTGACGGCATGTTGGAAATTTCGGCGAGGAAAGTGGCTCAGGTCGCCATGATGGGGCGTGAGTTGGGGCGGGCCGAAGGTGAGTTGCGCGCCTTTGTCGACCGGATGAGTGAGGATGAGCAGGCCGAGTTGGTCGCCATCATGTGGATCGGGCGCGAAAGTTTCTTTGCCGAGGATCTGGCCGAGGCTATTGCAACCGCCAGATCCGAGGCCTCGACCCCCTGCGCCGACTATCTGATCGGCACGCCGCATTTGTCGGATCATCTTGAGAACGGGTTGAATGCGTTGGGAATATCGGCTGAGGATGTCGAGAACGATCTGATGTAGGGCTGGTTTGTTCGGTCAGGAAGCGAGGGGCCAGCCCCTCGCGCTCCCCGAGGTATTTTTGAACAGAAGAAGATGCGGGCGGGTTCAGTGATTTTGAGGCCACCCCAGAAGGTCTGGAATGGCTTTGATATTGCCGGTGCCTCAGCGCAGGTGATCTACGATCTGCAGATGCTGTGCCAGAGTGTCGATTTCACCCATCCATTTCTGAACCAGTTTTGGGTCGCTGGGTGCGGCGTGAACGCCAGCAGGGATGGCGCGGTTCAGGACGGCCTCAATCGCCAAAGAGACGGGGATTGACACCAGCCGGGCCATTGCGGTGCCGCGTTGGTCGCCCCAGGCGTCCATGACGTAGGTTTTGTGCCAGACCGGGGCGCCGTCTTTCTCGGCCTTCAGGCCGACGCACAGTACCACGCGGTCAGGTTCGCCTTCGTCATAGGCGTTCTCGGCCCAGAACTGGTCCGACATCTCTTTCAGCCGCGCGTCGCCTTCGGGGCCTGAGAGGGTCTCGATTTCGGTGAACACGTCGGCCCAAGCGTCGGTCCAGCCGTTCAGGCGCAGGGTGCCGCGGACGAACTCTTTGACCGGCCAGTGATCCTCGAACTGGTACTCGGCCATGAAGGGCAGCGAGTCGCGGTTGGGGTAGACCTCAAAGCTCTCGGGGGTTGGCAGCGGCGCGATGTAGCTGCTGATTGCGTCCCATGGGCGGGTGACGTCCAGCGGGGCGTAGTCGCGTATGGATTTCGACGGCGACCGCAGCGCTTTGAGCACGCCCAGCGGCGACCAGCTGAATTTGTAGCGGAACGGATTCGGGTTCTTCGGGATACCACCGCAATACGAGATGAAGCTCAGGTGGTTCTGTGCATCGAACGCGTCCGAGGCGCGGTAATCTGCAATCAGCGCATGGGCCATCAGGTGGTCGATGCCCGGGTCCAGCCCGACCTCATTGACCAAAGCCACACCAGCCTCACGCGCTTTGTCGTCCAGCGCGCGCATCTCTGGCGCGATATAGGACGACGAGACGAAATTGGCCTCTTTCGAGATCGCCAGTTCCGCCAGTGGCACGTGCCAGTCGCCCGGCAGCATTGAGACGATCACATCACCTTTCTCCAGCACCGCGCCCAGGGCGTCGATGTCAAAAGCGCGGATGTCGTCGGTCAGGTCTCCGACCTCGGCTTTGGCCTTCTCAACGGTTCGGTTCCAGACGGTGACCTTGTGCCCGCCTTCGATCAGGCGGCGCAGGCCGGGGATGGCCGACAGGCCGGTGCCACACCAGTGAATCGTCATCGCTCAGAGTCCTTCGATATGAGTTTTGTAGGTTTCTTCTGCCCGACCCCAGACGCCGCTGTCCAGATCAGTGAGTGTCAGCAGAGACGGCAGCAGTTGCGCCGCGTAGTCTTGCGAGCTTTCGACCGGCAGCATCGAGGGCAGGTTGTCGATGGCCATCACGTCCATCACCGGGTCGGTGGCGACGCGCAGGGCGGGGGCCTCCCAAGTGGTGGCGCGGTCATAGACCGGGACCGGGTTGTAGTCGCTGTCCGGGTCGCAGGCCACGTCGCCGATGGCGGTCAACTTACGCGGCGCGGCCAGCGCCTCGCGCGGGACAAAGACCGGCGTGCCGGGGCGCGCGAAGATGCAGTTCAAGAACAGGTCATGATCCAGGATTTCCGGGAATGGTCCTCCTCTGGCGGTTTCAGCCATGTCCCATTTGGTAACGCTGACACCCATTGCTTCGCACATATCTGCGGCACCGGTGCCGACCCGGCCCAACGCGCCGATGACGATGGCACGGGGGCGGTCAGCGCCGGTGGCGTCCAATTCGGCCAGCAATTCGGCGTTGAGGGCATCTTTGTTGGCATAGACGCCAACGGGCGGGCATTCCTGTCCGCGTTGCTGCGCGGCCCATGTTTTCAGCGTGACCGCTGCGCCCGCATATCCGGCCCAATAGCCAAAGGCGGCTACACGGCGGCCGTCTTCGTCGACCAGATATTCCAGATCATAAAGCGTGCCGCCGCCCGCCTTGAACCGCTCTAGCAGTGCCCGACCCGAATGCTGGCCCTTGTAGGCATGGCCGAACATGATGTGGCGATGCGGCAAGGGGGTGCCGTCCTCGGGCAGCTCTTTCAGGCCGAAGATGATCGCGTCCTGCGGGGCCTGAGGCCAGCTGTTTTCAGCCGCGATCTCGCAGCCTGCACCTTTGTAGCCGTCCAGTGGGATAGCACGGACAGAGCTTTCCTCGACCGTCACGCGGATGCCTGCCGCGATCAGTGCGGCGGCGCCTTCGGGGGTCAGCCCGACCCGATCCTCGTTCGGGCGCTGTTCTGCCCGGACCCAGAGATGTGTCATCGTGTTTCCTTTTGTCAGAGCATTCCGGCGGCACGGACCGCCTGAACCGAAGGGCGTGCCTCCATCGCTTCGCGGAAGGCAAGGATCTTGGGGAAGGCCGAGGTGTCTACGCCGTCGCCTTCCAGCCAACTGCACACCACATAGAGGTAGGCATCGGCCAGTGAGAAGGCCTCACCCAGAACAAACGGCCCGCGCAGCCCATTGGACGAGATGTATGTGCAGGACGCTGTCATGGTCTGCGCGACCTTGTCCTTCATGTCTTTCCAGCTGGATTTCTTGTCGGCCCAGCGGTGCCCCCGCTGTTTATGCGCGTGGTTCACATGCATGGTTGTGGCAAGGTAATACATCACCTCACGCATGCGGGCGGCCATGACCGGGTTTTCGGGGACCAGCCCGGCCCGCGGTGCGATGGTTGCGATATAGTCCAGCAGCGCGCCGGTTTCGGTCAGAATTCCCCCATCAACAGCCAGCGCCGGAACCCGGCCCTTGGGGTTGATCTGCTTGTAGGCGGGTTTGGTCTGTTCGCCACCGGCAAAGTCCAGCCGGATCGCCTCATAGTTCAGACCAGCCTCCTCCAGCGCGATGGCAACTGCGACCGAGATGGTGCGGGGAGCGTAATAAAGCTGCATCGGGACTTCCTTACAGATGGGTCTGGGCGAATTGCCGGTCTGGCGCTTCCAGATGCGGGGTCGCGTTGAAAAGAACCGGGCTGAGCTGCGCTCCAATCGGGTGGAGGCGGTGCATCGAGGTGTTCATGATGGCAAGCGCCACCCGCGCCATCGACGGGATATCCAGACCCATTGCCTGCCGGACCACCATCGAGATCAGCCCACCAGAAGTTACGACAATGGCCGGCCCGCCCTCGGTTCCGATATCATGCAGGGCGTCACTGACGCGGGTTTCGAACTGCTCGAAGGTTTCGGGCGCGTTCTGGATCTCGCCATCGGCCCACGCAGCGAATGTGCGGGGCAGGTGGTCAACAAACCCTTCGCGATCTGTGGGGATCGCCACACCGTGCTGTTCGTGAAAAAGCTGCGCCAGGGTGAAATACTCGATCTCATTCAGGCGTGCGTCGCGAACCGGCTCAGGCAGCCCCATGCTGGCGGCGGTTTCAACATGCCGGGTCAGCGTGCCGCAATAGACGCGCGGATAATGTGCCCGCGTATCGCGCAGGTGCGCGCCCAGCCAGCGCGCCTGCTGGTGGCCCAGATCGCTGAGTTTGTCATAGTTTACCTCGTCCCGCGCTGCCGTGTTGGCCTGACCGTGACGAACCAGTGTGATATGTGACATGGCGGTCCCTCTTGCTGGCAAGTCTTAGGGCAGGTTCCGGGCCGGGGCCAGAGGGGTTCGGCAAAAATCGCAGGGTGATTGCAGGTTGCCAGCCGGGCGCTATGGTTGGCCGCGCGAGACGTTTGGGGGGAGTTCATGGTAATCAACGAAAACCGCTTTTTGGCCGATCTGCACAAGCTGCGCGAATTCGGGGCCTCGGGCGTGGGCAAAGGCGTCATCCGCCCGGCCTATTCCGAGGCCGACATTGCCGCCCGGACATGGCTTGCAAGCCGAATGGCTGATGCAGGCCTGACCCCGCATTTCGATCCGGTCGGGAACCTGTTTGGTTTGGCGGACGGGCCGTCCTTGCTGATGGGGTCACATAGCGATAGCCAGCCCGAGGGCGGCTGGCTCGACGGTGCTTTGGGCGTGATCGCCGCGCTTGAGATTGCGCGCAGCAGCGATCAGCCTGTCTCGGTCGTCAGCTTTCAAGATGAAGAGGGACGGTTTGGTGTCACCACAGGCTCTGCCATCTGGTCGGGCGGGCTGCCTTTGGATCAGGCGGACAAGCTGACCGACCACGCGGGCATACCCTTCGCCACGGCTCGGGGTGCGATGGGCGATCTGGCCGAGGGCTTTGTCGATCCTACCCGTTTCACGGGCTTCATCGAGATGCATATCGAGCAAGGCCCGACGCTTGATACCCAGAAAGAACAAATCGGAGTCGTCACCGACATCGTTGGCATACGCGATATGGTGGTTCAATTCGACGGCCAGCAGAACCATGCCGGAACCACGCCGATGCATCTGCGCCGCGACGCGTTTCAGGCTCTGGCTGCGTTCAACACCCGTCTGAACGACCGGTTCCGAAACGTGGTTACGCCGCAAACCGTCTGGACCATTGGGCATGTGGATCTGCACCCCAACGCCTCGTCCATTGTATCAGGCCGGGTGCGGTTTTCGATGCAATGGCGTGACGGAGATGCGGACCGTCTGGCAAGGATGGAGGAGATCATTCGCGCCACAACCGCCGAGATCGCCGAAGAGATGGGCATGCGCCTGAGCTACGGCCCGATGCTGGGGCTGGAGCCGGTGGCCATGGACCCTTCGCTGCGCACCGCGTTGGAGCATGGGGCCGAACAGGTCGCGCCCGGCAAATGGCGCAGGATGCCCTCGGGCGCGCTGCATGACGCCACCAACGTCTCGCGCCTGATGCCGGTTGCCATGCTCTTTGTGCCGTCTATTGACGGAATCAGTCACGATTTTGCCGAGGATACCGCCGAAAGTGACCTGATCGCAGGGCTTCATGTGCTGGATTGCGCTGTTCAAAGGCTGCAGTCGTAGCTGCAGTAGCTGCAGCGGAAATGTGAATTCTTAGTTACTTTACAGTGGGGTAATCACAATCCGAGATGAACGCGCAGCTTCACAAGCGCGCCAGTTTACGACACTGGGAATATCGCCTGTTGCCTAACGGAAAAAAGTTTCCTATAGGAACATTATCGATGCATGCGCTTGTATACATGCCCGCTCTGGCTGCGGTTTTGGGCCGAAACACCAAGGCTGAATCGTTGCATTTGAGCCAGCTTGGGGCAAACTTACGGGTATGCGTTCCGACCACTCGATACGAAAAGGTATCTGCCATGACAGACGCACCAAAACGTACCCCGCTATTTGATCTTCACGTCGAGCTCGGCGGTAAGATGGTTGATTTTGCGGGCTGGGAGATGCCTGTGCAGTATCCGTTGGGGATCATGGGGGAGCACAAGCAGTGCCGCGAAAAGGCAGCGGTGTTTGATGTGAGCCATATGGGTCAGGTGATCCTGCGCGGTGAGAATGTGGGCGAGAAGCTGGAGGCTTTGTGCCCGCAGGCTTTTGCGACGCTGAAGGAAGGCAAGGCGCGGTACGGGTTCTTCACGAACAAAGACGGCGGGATCATGGATGACCTGATCGTGTCGAACGCGGGGGATCACTACTTTGTGGTGGTAAACGCGGCGCTGCGCCATCAGGACATCCCGCATATGCGCGAGCACCTCGAAGGCGTCGAAGTGACCGAGATCTTCGACCGTGCGCTGGTTGCGGTGCAGGGGCCCAAAGCCGAAGACGTGGTGGGTGCGCTCTGCCCGGCGGCGCGGGATCTGAAGTTTATGGAAACCACCGTGGCCGATATCAATGGCGTCGAATGCCGTATCTCGCGGCTGGGTTACACCGGTGAGGACGGATATGAGATCTCGATCCCCGAAGACAAGGCGATTGAGATCACCCGCGCCTTTCTGGCGCATGAGGATTGCGAAGCGGCCGGTTTGGGCGCGCGCGACAGCCTGCGGCTGGAGGCGGGGCTGTGCCTCTATGGCAATGACATCGATCAGAGCACCTCGCCCATCGAAGCCTCGCTGAGCTGGGCGATCCAGAAGCGCCGCAAGGAAGAGGGCGGGTTCCCGGGGGCCGAGCGCATCCAACGCGAACTGGCCGAGGGCGCATCCCGCAAGCTGGTGGGCATCAAGCCCGACGGCCGCGCGCCTGCGCGTCAGGGCGTTGAGATCCAGTGCACGGAAGGCAACACCATCGGCCAAATCACCTCGGGCGGGTTTGGCCCGACGGTCGGTGGCCCCGTTGCGATGGGCTATGTATCCGCGGGCCATGGTGAGCCGGGCGAGATCGTCAATCTGATCATTCGGGGCAAGCCGCAACCAGCGCAGATCGTCGCGCTGCCCTTCGTCACCCAGAATTACAAGCGTTGAAGTCAGGAGAGAGACAAGATGGCAACCTATTATTCCGAAGAGCACGAATGGATCGACGTGAACGGCGACACAGCCACTCTGGGCATCACCAAACATGCCGCCGAGCAGCTTGGCGATGTGGTCTTCGTGGAACAGCAGGAAGTGGGTGATGAGTTCGAGAAAGACGGCGAGATCGGTGTGATCGAATCCGTCAAGGCGGCCTCGGAACTCTATGCCCCGGTTGATGGTGAGATCGTCGAGGTCAACGAGGCGCTGGCCGACAATCCCGGCGCGCTGAACGAAGACCCCGAAGGTGAGGCATGGATCTACAAGATCAAGATCACCGACGCGTCGCAGCTGGAAGATCTGATGGATGAGGCCGGCTACAAGGACTTCATCGGCTAAACACACGGCGGGTCTTTGCACGGATCCGTCCTTCATCTGGCTAAAAATATCCCCGCCGGAGGCTCCCGCAGTCCCCGCCGGGCCTGACCTATCCGACAGGAGCGCACCAATGGCCTTCAAGCTGACTGACTACGAAGCCTATGACTTTGCCAATCGCCGCCATATCGGTCCCAGCCCGACCGAGATGCGCGACATGCTCAAGGTGATCGGCTTCAAGACGCTGGACCAACTGATCGACGCCACCGTTCCGCCGGCGATCCGCCAGACCGATCCTCTGGACTGGGGTCCAGCGATGACCGAGCGCGATGCGCTGTTCTACATGAAAGAGGTGGCGAGCAAGAACACCGTTCTGACCTCGCTGATCGGTCAGGGGTATTACGGCACCACCACGCCTGCGCCGATCCTGCGCAACATTCTGGAAAACCCGGCTTGGTACACGGCCTATACGCCCTATCAGCCCGAGATCAGCCAGGGCCGTCTTGAGGCGCTGCTGAACTTCCAGACCATGGTCAGCGATCTGACCGGGCTGGACGTGGCCAACGCGTCCCTGCTGGACGAAGCCACAGCGGCGGCCGAAGCCATGGCAATGGCCAAGCGCGGCGGTCGGTCCAAGGCCAACAACGCGGCCTTCTTTGTCGACAAGAACTGCCATCCGCAGACCATCGCGGTGATCAAGACCCGCGCCGAACCTCTGGGCATCGAGGTGCAGGTGGCTGACCCCGATACGCTGGATGCGGGCGCGGTCTTTGGTGCGATCTTCCAGTATCCCGGCACCCATGGTCACGTGCGCGACTTCACCAAGGAAATCGCAGCGCTGCACGAACACAAGGCCATCGCCATCGTTGCTGCCGACATCCTGTCGCTGGCCCTGCTGAAGTCACCGGGTGAGATGGGCGCGGATATCGCCATCGGCTCGACCCAGCGCTTTGGCGTGCCGATGGGCTATGGCGGCCCGCACGCCGCTTACATGGCGACCACTGACAAGCTGAAGCGATCCATGCCCGGCCGGATCATCGGGGTGTCGATCGACAGCCGCGGCAACAAAGCCTATCGCCTCGCGCTGCAAACCCGCGAGCAACACATTCGCCGCGAGAAAGCGAATTCGAACGTCTGTACTGCGCAGGCGCTGCTGGCGGTGATTGCCTCGATGTATGCGGTCTATCACGGCCCCGATGGCATCAAGGCCATCGCGCAATCGGTGCACCGCAAGACTTCGCGTCTGGCGGATGGCCTGGAAGAGGCGGGCTTCTCGGTCGAGCCGGAAGTGTTTTTCGACACGATCACGGTCGAAGTCGGCCACCTGCAGAATGTCGTGATGGAGGCCGCTGTGGCGCGCGGTGTGAACCTGCGCAAGGTCGGTGAGACCAAAGTGGGCATCAGCCTCGACGAACAGACCCGGCCCGAGACCATAGAGGCGGTGTGGGGCGCCTTTGGCATCGACAAAAAGGATGACAGCTCGAACAAGCATTATCGTTTGCCGGAACATGCGCTGCGTGAAAGCGAGTATCTGACCCACCCGATTTTCCACAAGAATCGGGCCGAGGCCGAGATCACCCGCTACATGCGCCGTCTGGCCGACCGCGATCTGGCGCTGGACCGGGCGATGATCCCGCTGGGGTCCTGCACCATGAAGCTGAACGCCACGATCGAGATGATCCCGGTCACTTGGCCCGAGTTCGGAAATCTGCATCCCTTCGTTCCGCAAGATCAGGCGCAGGGCTATCACGAGATGATTGCCGATCTGAACGACAAACTGTGCCAGATCACCGGCTATGACGCGATCTCGCAGCAGCCCAACTCGGGCGCGCAGGGTGAGTACGCAGGCCTGCTGACCATCCGCAACTATCACTTCGCCCGCGGCGAAGGGCACCGCAATGTCTGCCTGATCCCGACCTCGGCGCATGGCACCAACCCGGCCTCGGCGCAGATGGTGGGCTGGCAGGTTGTGCCGGTGCAGGCGGATGACAAAGGCAACATTGATCTGAACGACTTCCGCGCGAAGGCGGAAAAGCACAGCGACCATCTGGCTGGTTGCATGATCACTTACCCGTCCACCCATGGCGTGTTCGAGACCACCGTGCAGGAGGTCTGCCAGATCACCCATGATCATGGCGGTCAGGTCTATATCGACGGCGCCAACATGAATGCCATGGTGGGCCTGTCGCGTCCCGGAGACATTGGCGGTGATGTCAGCCACCTGAACTTGCACAAGACCTTCTGCATCCCGCATGGCGGCGGCGGCCCCGGCATGGGTCCGATCGGCGTCAAGGCGCATCTGGAGGAACACTTGCCTGGCCACCCGGAATATGGCACCGCCGTGGGCCCGGTTTCAGCCGCGCCCTTTGGCTCGCCTTCGATCCTGCCGGTCAGCTGGGCGTATGTGCTGCTGATGGGCGGCGAGGGTCTGACGCAGGCGACCAAAGTGGCGATCCTGAACGCCAATTACATCGCGGCGCGTCTGCAGGATGCCTATCCGATCCTCTACACCTCGGAAACGGGCCGCGTGGCGCATGAATGTATCCTCGACACCCGTCCACTGGACGAGGCGGCGCATGTGACCGTGGATGACGTTGCCAAACGTCTGGTCGACAGCGGCTTCCACGCGCCGACCATGTCTTGGCCGGTGGCTGGCACCCTGATGGTGGAGCCTACCGAGTCGGAACCCAAGGACGAGCTGGACCGTTTCTGCGACGCCATGCTCTCGATCCGGGCCGAGGCGCAGGACATCATCGATGGCAAGATCGACGCGGAGAACAACCCGCTGAAAAACGCCCCCCACACGGTGCGCGATCTGGTCGGAGATTGGGACAGGCCCTATACACGCGAGCAGGCCTGCTTCCCGCCGGGGTCGATGGGCGTCGACAAATACTGGTCCCCCGTCAACCGCGTCGACAACGCATACGGAGACCGAAACCTCGTCTGCACCTGCCCTCCCATGTCAGAATATGAAGAAGCAGCCGAATAATTTCTCAAAGAACCCCGCCAAATAAGGCGGGGTTTTCGCTTATCGGAAACCTCCGTTCTCATTCGGTCTCATTCTGGGTGTCGTTTTTTGCGGCGAATGCGTCTTTTTCGCTTGCTGCACGTGCGAAGGCCCCATAGCTCTGTGCGTGGGACACCCCTCCCCAACGAGGGGACATGTTCATACCAAATTTCTCCTTTTCTTTTCGGTAGTTGCGCTTACTGCACTATCGCCGTGTGCCAAATCTGTGTCAAAAAGCACATCGGTCACGGTGATATCTTTGACCGCGTGGGCGTATGTCTTCAGCACCACTGACGGGTCTTTCCAGCCGCCGCGTTCAGCAACGGTCTTAACGTCGAAGCCTGCCTGTAACATGGTCGTTGCGAAGCCATGACGGCAGCAATGCGGCGTCAGATGTTCAATATCGGCACGATCAACAACGTTGTTCCAAACCTTGGTTACACTGCCCCGACCGGCATATCCGAACACCAGATCATCCGGGTTCCGGTTAGAAGGGATATTTGCCAGTGCAGCCACCACGCGTGGCGATAGGTGTGCATCGCGCGACCAGGGCGTCGGCTTTTCCATGTGTATCGAAGCCAGTGACCCATTCAGGTCAAAATCATCCCAGGTCAGTTTGCAGGCTTCACCTACACGTGCAGCCGTGCCGAACATGAACAGGCACATAGCCGCCAGATGGGGCAGATCGTCCGCCTCAGCTTGTGCAACGAATGCGTTGACCCATTCCAGCGTTGCCGCCTCTTTCTTTTCTGGGTTCACCGGGAAGCGCTTCACCTTGATCTCAGGCCGATTGTAGAGCCTGGATGCGTAGTTGATCGCCGCCTGAGTCGGCACGATCACCTGACGGTTCCATGTCGCCGTGTTGGCGTCTGGGTAGATCTTCTTAGCCGAAAGCCGGATTGCTTCGGGCGTGATGTCGTCCACCAAAGTGTCGCCCCAATGCTCATTGAGCTTGGCAATGAACCGATCCGATTTACCGGCGTCCAGATATGCGATGAATGCCTGAGCCATGGTCAACCCTGCCCCCGGCCCATCGAAACGACTTTTCCAGGCGCGGGCCTCTGTCTCGGCTTTGACCCTTTCCGCGATTTTCTTGTCAGCCGTTCCCGTAGAGCTGCGGAATCTCCGTCCGGCAACGGTGCCGTACATGTACCAGACCTTGCCGCGCTTTCTGAGCTTGAGTGACATAGGGTCGCCTCCTTAAAAGCCTCGACGTGTTCCGGGTAAAGGATCATGTCCCGACCCAGCTTGGTGTATGTTCCGTATGTACGCAGTAGTTCCCGCATTTTCCGTTCCGACACACCAAAGTGCCCAGCCAGATCGGCGGGCGTGGTGAAGTCAGGAAGGAGGGCAGGGGAGGTCATGCTTAACCTAAGCCTCCATCCACTTAGTCATGCTTGCCAATCCGTTGAGTGCATCAGCAAAAAGCGTCCGACTTGATTGAATCTTGGAGGGATCAAAGGGAGCATCGTTTTCAAATGAAAGGCGTAGAACTGAATGCCCCGAACCCTCCAAAGGCCATCCGTCAACACCAACCCGGTGCTTGCTTTCGTGAAGGGTGAGCGTCAACCGCTTGAATTCACCTTGCTCAATCAGTTCCAACTTGTCGTTGGGTTTGAAATCATGGCTTGGGGTATGCTCCATAAGCAGCATATGGATGGCCCAGAACAGTGTCGATTTCGAAGGTATCGACATCTGGCGCATGGATAGCGAAAAACTATCCAAAATCGCATGCACATCGTCAGGAATGCGATCAGGTTCAAAAGGCCCACGCCACGATGCCCCATCATTTATATCGATCTCTACACCTACCAATGGGATAGCCATTAGATCTTCCACAGCGGACTTAATCCTTGTCGGTGGTGCCGACGAAATAGCCGCTAACAACAGGTAGGCATAGTCAGCAAGGATTAGATCGGGCGCAATGCCACCCCTTTTCCCCTTGGTGAACAGACCCTGTTCACGCCCTTTCACACGGATCGAGTTCGCACGACCAGAGTCGCCGGTCGTTTCCTCAATCCAATTTATTCCATCAGTTAGCTTTGCCATGCAGTATAAATAACCGCATTTCTTTTGAGATGCAAGAGAAAAGAAACGCGGTTACTTTTGACGTGCCTACCCGCCGTTCCGATGCTCCTTGATCTTCTGGAAAGTCAGGTTGATGATTTCGTCTTGGTCCAGGTCGGACTCCGCTGCCATGTTGAGGCCCGCAAGCAGGATATTCTGTTCGGTTTTATCCAACTTGCCCACGAGTTCTTTGAACGATCCTTTGGACGGCTGCATGTGGTACGATCTATATGCGTTCAATGCTGGCCCAACCGCGCCGGAGAACAACCAGTCTAGTGATCCGCCAACGGCTTTTACCCATTCCAGCAGATCGGTTGTCATCAGGATTTGATCAGGCTCATCCGGATCGTAGGTCAGTTTGGGTGGGTCTAATTCGAACTTAGCGCAGAACCACTCAATGCGGCCTTCTGATGTTGTAAAATCAGCGTCCGACTCTGGGTAAAAGGTGTAGGGACCCTTAACGGTTTCAATCGTTGTTGCTTGCATATCGTTTCTCACAGTTTTGGCTTTCTAAGGCCGATCCAGCGGCGGGCTGGAGCCGGGGTGTTAGAAACCTGCTGTGAGACAGGCACGACGATTTCCCGCGAAGGTCTTGTATAGCGTCGTCACCCCGACATATATCAGTCGGAGTGGCTGACACCGCCAAGTGTCGCCCATTCGCTGCCCAACGCGCCAACGTTGGAAACCTTTGGTCAGGTGTTGCAGCTATCACAGTCCGGGTTTCTACGCCCACGGATACCTTGCATGAAATGACAGGATTAGGCAACTCCACTTTGGGGGATTGCACCGGCCCCGGTTTGACGCCGTGCCGGTGCTGCGCCGCGCCCCTAGGAACTTTCGAAAATGAAGCCGCGCCGTGTCGGGGTTAACCCACTCGCCGACTAATGGGGTTGCTTTGCGGGCACTCCGCGCAGGTGCAACCTACCTTTTCGCCCTACGCGCTGCGCGGGCGATAGCCTGTTCAAACTTCATCAGACAAACGCAATGCTTCGGAAGCCGCGATCCTCCGCTTCTTCCATCAGTTCTTCAAACAGGGTTCTTACGTTGCGACCCCGGTAGAGGTCATCGGAGTTGATACCCTGTATTCTCAGGTCTATCGGGTTGCTGTCTCGCTCGCTGGTTGATGCTGGCAAGGAAGCCGGTGCAGCAGCCCCGCCACCCAAGCCGCCACCTGAGGCAGTGCCGCGCGGGTTTGCCGAGGAAATTGACGATATCATTGCACCTGTGCGGGCCAATGACGCAGCCGTGTAAGCCGCCGCCAGTAACGGACCACCGGAATGCATACCCTTGGCCCATGCTGCCGACGCGGCCTCGTGGCCGTTGACGATAGCGTTTGCCAGCGAAGCCGCCTGACCGATCCGAAAGAGCTTTTCGTTTTCGGTCTGCATCAGCGTTGCCACGTCACCAAGCGCACCCTTTACGGTGGACATTTTGGTTTGCAATGCGCGGCGCTCGATCTCCTGAAGGCTATCAGCGTGGCGGCGCATAACCTCGGCCTCTAGCTGGTTGTATTCCTGCTCACTTACCAGCTTCTTTTCGCGGTATTCGCGCAGTAGCTCCAACTGCTCATCCCGCCAGATCGTGATCTGTTCAGTTTGGGTCGCCAGAGACTCGCGCAGCCGGTCCAAGTCGTTCATGCTCGAACCACCACTACCACCGCCGGAACTGCCGCCCGCGTCGATACCTGGCAATGGATCAACGCCGTTTTTGATGGCTTCCAGCTTCCTTTGCCGTTCGATCTGGGCGTTTGAAAGCTCGATGATGCTGGCGTTCACAATGCCGATTTCTTCCTTGATCAGCCGGATTTGCTCATCATTTCGGGCAAGCTGCAAATCGCCTCGCTTGCCTTTGCCTGCGAACCTTGAAGCCTCATAGTCGCGCTCTGCAACAGCGTCGGCCAGTTCATTCTGCAATTCGAAAAACTTCTGCGTCTGCTGTTCCATTTTCCCCGATTGGGAAATGCCAAATGCGTTGTCGATGGCGGTTGCAGCCTGCAAGGCGAAGCTCTGAGTGCTTGCCAGCATGGACTGCATGAGGCCCCGCCATTTTTCGCCCAACTCAGCGCCGCGCTGTATCAGTGCTTCGTCAATCACACGGCCCGCATTGTCTGCTTCTTGGCCGAGTTCCCGCATGGCCCTGCCATTGTCGCGTAGCAGCGGGACAAGCGCTGTTGCATCGCTGGCCAGAGCTTCCATGTAGAAGGTCATTTGCTGTTGAGACACGCCCGCCTCTTCCAGCGATTTGACGTATAGCTGCAAAGCGTCTGGACCCGACAAGCGGGCGAATTGTTCAGCCGTCACGCCAACAGCAGGCGCGATGTTCTCAAAAAAGTCTTTCAGAGGACCCGCGCCGTTTGCCATGAAGTCGCCGAACTTGTCCGACGTATCTTTAAAGATGTCGGCCATCTTATCCTGATTGATGCCAACCGTATCGGCGGCAGCAGCGAGGCGCTGGAACTGCTCAGCCCCAACGCCAGCAAGGTTTGACAGGTTGCGGATTTCTCGCGCGGCCTCGACCGATCCCACAGCGACCCGGCTGGCCAAAGCAATGCCTGCTGCCGTCGCGGCTACAGTGACAGTGCCGAGACGCTTGGCAAGCATTGTCGACCGTCCCTCAAAGTCACGCATAGAACGCGCTGCCCGGCTCATGCCTCGCTCAAAATCGGACGTTTGCGCGCCAACTTTGATCGCAATATCGCCAACGACTTTTGCCATTGTTTAGCCCTCCAATTCCGCTGTAACCTTTTCCGCAATGGGTGGTGCGGTGATTTTCAACAGGTCCATGACGATAGTGTCGCTCAGCGGGTCTTCGTCGGTTTTGTCTGCAACCATTTCGGCCTGCAATTCATAGAAGACTTCATCAACGCCAACGCTTGCGCCTGCGTGTTTCAACACGTCGGAATAGACCTTCGCCAACTCCATTTTCTTGAGCATATGCGGAGCTACAAGAAGCTGAGCCGCGCAGACATATGGTGGCCTGCACAACTGCTCTTCGATGATCAAAACCGCAGGCCAAATCTCTTTGGCAATGATCGTGTATTCCTTGTCTTTCCATTTCAGTGTTACATCTGAAAACGTCATTATTCGCTCCAATCTACAATTTTCATGATAGGCGCGACATCAACGCCCGCCTCTTTTGCTTGTGCCAACGCTTGCACAAGCGCCGTTACTGATCGGGCGCGACCGCCCGTGTCATAAGCCTGCAAAGGCCGCATCACGTCCAAAGAGACACCACCGCCTAGCTTGGCGTTACATTCCTCGGCCATGGTCTCGGCGATGGGCTGCAACATCCACTGAGCAAGGTGGCGCTGAGCCTCGCGCACAAGCGGCCCAGTGGTGGCAACATTGCTCAGACCGGGCAAGAGGCCGAAAACCATGCAGATAGAGCCGCGCATTGCCTCCAGGCTTTCCCGCGTCATGGCCTTGCTCAGATCAGGTGAAAGATCGTGCGGCTTCCAATCCTGCATTGGCGCAGGCCCGCCCGCCGCTGCTACGTTGACCGACTCGCGAACTTGGACACGGCCTCTGTATCCTCGAAACTTCCGCGATAGGTCATTCAAATCGACCTCGGGAGCTTCGGGGAAAGGCACCACGCTCGAACCGATAGGCGCATTTTCATAAACTTCCGACAATGCCGTTTCGATAGCCTGCAATGCGCCTGCGGTTAGCTGCGCACGTTTCAGAGGTGCAGAACCCGCCCAAGGCACAACAGAGTCCACGCCAATGCGGAAGTGCAGAACCTCACCCGCAAGGGCCGTCTGTGTCTTGCCGCCACCAGCCTCAGAGATTGACAGACGATATGCGCGGGGCATTCCGTCCACTGTTTTCAGATCCCAATCTGAACAAGGCACCAGGCCGTTTTCTCGGATCAGGAATAGGGCCTCACCTCGCAGCGCCAAAGCGCGACCAATCATGCCCATGCAATGCCGGGTCAGCAGATCAGTTCCGTCAACGTCCGCAATACGAAACCCGTTTTCCCAGAGGCTCACGCAGCTTTGCACAGTGCCGGTTAGTTCAGCGATCCCGCGCCGCCCAGAAATGTAAGATTCCCGCGCCGCCATCAGTTCGGAAGTGAACCCGCTCATGCTACTGCGGGTCTCGTTATTCTGCAAATTTGCAGAGTTAAGCTTCTTTAACCAACCAAACATTAGTTGACCCTCCGATACGGGCGCAGCAGATCAGCCGCACCGCTTAGTTGCAGTGCCCTGCCGGTCCAATTGCGCGCAATTCCGTCGCCCTGGTCCATCGCCGCTTCATTCTTGAACTGGTCGGTGATTCCGCGCGTGTATTGCAGCAAACGTCGGAATGCGTCCTTGAAGTCGTTCGGAATTGTTAGATCGTTGTCGCCCGCAATTCCGGTAAAACGATAGTGACCCTCTGACGGTAGTTGATAGCCACCAAGGGGGGACGGTTCTAGCGTCACAGCCTCATAGGATGAGCCATTCCAGCACTCCACAGCCGACGCCGTGAAAGGGGTTAAATCGGGAACCCATTCGCCCGACCCCTCCACCACGAACGTCACACTACGTTCGGGCCAGCGATAGCTGGTATATCTTTCGATCCGCTTCCAGACCTGTATGTAATCCGGGCGTGTGTCGTCTCCCAAGAACTGACTTGGCAGCCCGTAGTGTGGCCCGATCAGTGGATAATTTGCTGGCTCAGATTCCAGCACCCGCATGGTGTATGCCATGTCACGCCCTCCATCGTTGTTGAGACAGGTATGTCCGAGGGGGAACGCAAGGCCTCGGTGACCAGTTGCGCGCCTCGATCTGCGCCGTTGGATAGGCCGCCCGCGTGACCGCCGAGACCTCCACAAGCTCAGCCGCCGTGATTGTCCGGTGCATTACGCTGCCACTACGGGTGATACGTTCACCATCTTTCGACACTCGGAAACCCGGCGACAAACCACGGATAAGACCAGCCTCATGCGCTGCCAGAAAGTCACGCGCCCATGTTGTATTGCTTGAGACCGTCGCCTCGAAGGTCAGAGCCTCATTGTCCTGGCGCAGCGACAACGTACCTGCCCTTCTGCTTGCCAGCGGTTTCTCGAAGTCGTGGCCGCTCAGAAAGTGCAAATCGTCTTCAGCGTTCACGCGGGACGCAAAGGCCCCCCGCGCGATTGTTTCAAAGTACCCCGGCGCAAGTTCTGTCCGGGTGTCATAGGGAAAGCGGCCCGCAACGCGAACAGCTTCACCCTCTTGGCGAACCTCAAGCCCGCCTAGCGAACCACCCCAGAGCATTAGGCCAGTTCCAGACCTGTTAGGACTTCGAGCTGCGCAGGGCGCGCCGCCACAATGTCCATGGTCGCAAGGGCCGTCAGACGCAGGCCACCCGATGCAGCGTCGGTGTAAGGATCGCGGATCATATCCACCGCGCCCCATTTGCCGACAAAGATCGGAGCTACACCGCCCGCGCTGGTGGTCAGAAGCGACGACACAGCCAAGGGATCACCAGCAGGCGCAGCAAGAGCGTTGTGGCTCATGGGTAGATTCCCCATGCGGGCAACCATTCTATCCCACTCAGTAATGCCCGATCCTGCATCCCAGATAGCACCATCAAGGAAGTCCCAGAGTTCAGGCCGGACAAGGCCATTCACTGAGCCGGGGCCGGTTGCGGTGTTGCGGGTGATGAAACGAGTCACCGCCGCCCGATAAGCCGCCCAGGACGCTGTGGCGTCGATAGCGGTTTCAGTGATCCCGTAGGTGCTGGCCCCAGCAATGACGCCCAGAGGCTCACCGGACGAACCAGAACCAAGGAACACGACACGATCCATTTCAACGCCCATGGCCGAGTTCATGTCGCGCCGCACTGCCTGTTCCAGCGCTGCGCCGGACTTCTTTAGGGCCTTGCGGGTGATCGTCATCCGAACGCCCAGGGTGTTGTCGGGGGCCATTGACCTATCCGTGGTTTGGAAAGGCGTGGCTGCGGCCACATCAGAGCCTTCCGAGGCCTGCCAGCCAACAGTTGCACCAGCAGTTGCCACGGGCCATTCGATATCGCCATGGTCAATAGAGATCATCGAGGCACCCATCTGACTTGCCACAGAGCCGGGGAACAGGCGGTCAATGATCGGGCGTGTCTGGATTGGGTCTGGGGTGCCGCTCGATACGGTGTTTCGCACCTCAAGCGCTTCCCAGGGAACAGGCAGGCCCTGATAGCCGTTCTGGCCCCTCAATTCCTCGATCACTTCAGCGGTGCGCCCGTCAATTTGGTGGCCCGTGTCCAGAGCCATAGCCACTTGCCGGACCTCGAAGCCGTCAACCAATTCGCCCCATTCTGTGTCGGAACGTGTTTCCAGTTCTTCACCAGCTTCACGACGTTCTTCGTCCTCGGCAACAAGCGCTGCACGATAGCGGGTTTCATTGCTTCGATATTCTTGGTCCAAAGTTTCCATGGACCGGGTTTCGTCTTCAGTCGGGGTCTCTTTCCCAACCAATTGTGCCAGCTCCTGCCGGATCTCCGACTGACGGCGCTGAATCTTCACTGAATCAAGCATATTATTCTCCTGTGCTCGATGGGTTGCGCTGCATGTCGTGCAGCAGGTCGCGCCATTCACGACGCTTTGGGGGTAGTTCCTTAGAACCAACCTCAATTCTTGTTTTCTTGGTGTGACAGGGACCGCATAGGGTTTGCAGATTGGCCAGTGAGTAAGCCAATTCGGCGTGCGTTCTGACCGGTTGGATGTGATCAATCTCAAGCCGCCGACGCTCACCACACCGGACACATTGCCAGCCATCACGCTCAAGCGCCTGCATTCGCAATGCCTTCCACCGGGGGCCGCGTGTGACACCCCGAGAATGACGGATATGTTCTTTTCTCAGCCCCATGCGATGCGCCCTCCTGATTGCGTTGGCGCGCGGCGCATACGAACGCCCTGCGCCACAGCCAGGACCGTTGCTGATACAGCATCAATTCGACCATTGGAGCGGCCCGCCGCAAGCTTGTGATTGCCCGCCGGATCAACCAGCGTGATCGCTTCTGCAAAGGCGCTGCGTAGGAGTAACGACGGCATGGTTTTGACTTCGCCCTCGAACACCGCGCGCCGCAGCCGTTCGCAGTCCTCGGAACCATCTTTCCAGCCGAAGCCGCGCCAGATGAAAGGCACCCGATCAAGGCCAGCGTCTCTTAGAGCTTCCAGAAACTCAGCATGTCGGAACCGATCACCGACGATTGCCGCCGGGGCCTGTCCGTCAAGCTTGTTCACTACGTCTGCCATGAAACGAGCAACGGGCACCGTAGCGTCTCCCATCGTGACCAATTCACCCCGGTCGCGCATCTCGACATAGCGGTGAGACACGCCATCAGCCTGACCACGATCAGCCAAGCCGGGATTGCTTGGGAAGGCCCCGACACATTCCAAACGACCGGATTCCGGCCAATACAGCGCCGCCGCAGACATGGACCTCGACCCGCCCAGATCTACACCCAGAACCACCGGCCCTTCACGCGGGGGCAGATCATCCGGCGACACCTCGCAGGCCAGCCATTCATCCACCGTCAGCAGTACCGACCGGTCATCAGACGCCACCCGCTCATTGCGGTTTAGATTGCGGAAACTGGATAAGGCAGAGCCGCCCCGTGCAATTGCGCGCCGCGCTTGTGCCAGCAGCCATTCCGAAGACGGGCCGATGCCCTCAACAGCACCCGGATTGGCCACCAGCAGGCTTTCCAGATCGTCAGGCGGCAAGCCTGGTTCCGGACGGTGTTCCTGCACGTAGCAACCTGGGGGTGGTTCATCCAGCCAGCGACTGAAGGTATTGGCGTCATCAGGCGCTGAGGTGGAAATAATCAGGGCGCGACCATCGCGCTTGCCCAGACCGGACAAGATCGCGTTCTCCAACGCATCCCCTTTTTCGCGTTCCCATGCGGCCCGCTCATCCAGAATTGCCAGCGTCGGAGCGCCGCCTAGAATAGACTTGCCATCGGCTGCAATGACTCGTGCCAGACCCCCGCCGTTTGCCTCAGTCTCAACTTCCAGCTTAGATCCGCGCCGGATCGTGAATTGCTCCTGATCTTCCTCGGGCAAGCCCTGAATAAACCCGACCAAAAAGCCGAATGCAGTTTTGGCTTGGTCCCGATTCCGGGCTGCAAAGAGAATCTCACGCTTGGGCTGTGGGGCGATTTCACCCATCAGGTGCCCCAGCGACAAGCCCGCCGATAGCGCCGTCTTGGCATTACCTCGACCAATGCTAAGGCATGCAGCCTCAACACCCTTGGCAAACGCACCTCGAACAAAGTCCTTCTGATAGCCAGCCAGCTTGACCCTCTTACCGGCCAGACGGCCCTCGGGCACAACCAGATTTGGAAGGAACCGCAGCGCTGCCGCCGCCTCTTTGGACGCGCGAACCATTAGCAGCCCTCCCCTGATTTTTTTGGGAGAGAGAAAAGAAGACCCCGACCGCCGGTGCCCCCCATACTTTGAAACCGGGGCATTGGGACCAGATTGTTGTTGTTCTTGCTCGTCATTCCTTGCCTACCTTTCGATTGGACACACGTCCGCCACCCGCTCCTGCCCCCATCAATAGATGGATAGGTCAGGCCCTTCGCCTCCTCGTTCCGTATCCACGCGATGCCTGTTCTCGGTGGCCAACCGCCTGCCCGCAGGGTCTTCTCCTGCCCCGTTGCAGAGCAGCACATTGTCCGTGCCCTGTTCTCTGCCCCAGTCCCCGGTCCTAGCCGGTGGGTTTGTAGTCGCGTATCTGCTCAGGCCTAGAAGGAGCCGGTTCCCAAGCGGGTCGGGTGATGTCCCCGGAACGTCATGTCCGCCTTTGGCACGGGAAGGCGGCAAACCGTGGCATGTCTCTTTGGTCATCGATCACAGCGATGTGGGGAAAGACGTGCATAAACCCTTGGAAGGAAGGGTCGGCAATTCGCACCGACCCAACAATGCACGCAGTTATTCCACCACGTCGAAGTCGCTCTCCTCGTGGACACCATGCAGAAACAGGTCCGCGACCAGATCCCGCATGAGGTTCAGTTGTTTCGGTGAAGGGCACCAACCTCGACGCCTGGACTGACGCTGGATGGACTTGGCAAAGTTTGCCGCCCACTCATTGGTTGCATAGGTCGCAACACTGGCCATGTGGTACACCAGACGGTCGATCTCGCCAGACGGGATGGATGGGGTCATGCAGCGTCTCATTGCAGCACCTCCCCTTTGAGAGTGCCGAACAGGACAGCGCTTGCCGTCATGTAGGCGATATCGTGATCCAGGCTGCGCAGAGCGGCATATGCCAACGCCGCGCGCTCCTGGTCTGTCAGGCGGGCAGAGAAGACAAACGCCGCTCCATGCCACGCATCGGCAGTGCCTAAAGTGAGGGCATATTCAACCATGCGGCCAGCGCGATTATGGGTTGAATTCTCACCCCACTTTGGGGTATTATTTGCTGCACGGTGGGAGCCGTATTCAATAGATTTAGCGCCGGTTGCATTGGGTGATGCACCGGCGTTTTCTTTGGACACATCATGAACGTCCGCAGTTTCGCTTGTGTCAAATTTGTGCCAATCGGAAACACGCGTTCCCGTTCCGTTCGGTTTTGTTGCGTCGTTTTCTGACTCCGAAGCGTCTTTTATGCTTGCTGTTTTTTCTGGGGATACGTAGGGCTGTCCGTGGGACACCCCTCCCCAACGAGGGGCGTGTATCTGCAAGGGTAATACAGATGAGCAACAATACACCGGCGACGCGGCCGGCGAATCCGCGTTTTTCCTCGGGCCCCTGTGCCAAACCCCCCACATTTGATCTGTCCAAACTGGCCGATGCCGCGCTGGGTCGTTCGCACCGTGCGGCCGTTGGTAAGGACAAGCTGAAAGCGGCCATCGAAGGCACGCGTGAGATTCTGGGCATTCCAGCGGACTACAAGATCGGCATCGTTCCCGCCTCGGACACCGGCGCGGTTGAGATGGCGCTGTGGTCGCTGCTGGGCGAGCGCAAGGTCGAGATGCTGGCGTGGGAGAGCTTTGGTGCGGGCTGGGTCACAGACGTGGTCAAGCAACTGAAGATCGACGCCGAGGTGAAGACTGCAGACTACGGTCAGATCGTCGATCTGGCCTCGGTCGATTTCGCCAATGACGTTGTGTTTACATGGAACGGCACAACCTCGGGCGTGCGGGTTCCCAATGGCGACTGGATTGCGGATGACCGTCAGGGTTTGACAATCTGCGACGCGACGAGCGCCGCCTTTGCGATGGACCTGCCGTGGGACAAGCTGGATGTGACCACCTTCAGCTGGCAGAAAGTGCTGGGTGGTGAAGCGGCCCACGGGATGCTGATCCTGTCACCCCGCGCGGTCGAGCGGCTGGAAAGCTACACGCCCGCATGGCCGCTGCCGAAGATTTTCCGCCTGACCAAGGGTGGCAAACTGATTGACGGTATCTTTACCGGGGCCACGATCAACACGCCTTCGATGCTGGCCGTTGAGGATTATCTGTTTGCGCTGGACTGGGCGCGCTCGGTCGGCGGGCTTCAAGGGCTGATCGCTCGTGCCGATGCCAATGCCGGTGCGGTTCACGCCTTCTGTGACCAGAACGACTGGATCGCCAATCTGGCGGCGGACGCGGCGACGCAATCAAACACCTCGGTCTGTCTGAAATTCACCGACGGACGCATTCAGGACGGTGCAGCATTCGCGAAAGCCGTGGCCAAACGGCTGGAGGCCGAGAATATCGCCTTGGACATCGGTGCCTATCGCGACGCGCCTGCGGGCCTGCGCATCTGGTGCGGTGGTACGGTGGAAACCTCGGATATCGAGGCGATGTTGCCGTGGCTCGCTTGGGCTTTTGAAGCCGAGATAGCGGCGCAAACCGAAGCTGCCTGACGTCCCCGTGCCGGGCTGAAGCCCGGCCTACGCAGAACCGTAATGTAGGGCGGGCTTCAGCCCGCCATCCCTTGAATTCTTCAAAGGACCAGAGAATATGGCCCCCAAAGTACTCGTATCTGACAAGCTCAGCGAAACCGCCGTGCAGATTTTCCGCGATCGCGGCATCGATGTGGATTTCATGCCCGATCTGGGCAAGGACAAGGACAAGCTGGCCGAGGTGATCGGTCAATATGACGGCCTTGCCATCCGCTCGGCCACCAAGGTGACGCCCACCATTCTGGACAAGGCCGACAATCTGAAAGTCATTGGCCGCGCCGGGATCGGGACCGACAATATCGATAAGGATGCGGCGTCGAAGAAGGGTGTGATCGTGATGAACACGCCTTTTGGCAACATGATCACCACCGCTGAACATGCGATTGCGATGATGTTCGCCGTGGCGCGGCAAATCCCCGAGGCCAGCACCTCGACCCATGCGGGTAAATGGGAAAAGTCCAAGTTCATGGGCATCGAGCTGACCAACAAGACCCTCGGCGTGATCGGGGCAGGCAATATCGGCGGTATCGTTTGCGAACGCGCGCTTGGCCTGAAGATGAAGGTTGTGGCCTATGACCCCTATCTGGGCGAAGAGAAAGCTGCGCAAATGGGCGTCGAAAAGGTCGAGCTGGACGAACTGCTGGCCCGCGCTGACTTTATCACTCTGCACGTGCCGCTGACGGATCAGACACGCAACATCCTGAGCCGCGAGAACATCGCCAAGACCAAGAAAGGCGTACGCATCATCAACTGCGCCCGTGGTGGTCTGGTCGATGAAGACGCGCTGGCCGAGGCGCTGCAATCGGGCCATGTTGCCGGTGCGGCCTTTGACGTGTTCAGCGAGGAACCCGCTAAGGAAAACGCCCTGTTCAATCTGCCCAATGTGGTCTGCACGCCTCACCTTGGTGCGGCAACGACTGAGGCGCAGGAGAATGTGGCGCTGCAGGTGGCCGAGCAGATCTCGAACTACTTGCTGACCGGCGCAGTGGAAAATGCGTTGAACATGCCCAGCGTGACGGCTGAAGAAGCCAAAGTCATGGGGCCGTGGATCAAACTGGCGGGCCATCTGGGCAGCTTTATCGGCCAGATGACCGATGAGCCGGTGCAGGCGATCAACATCCTTTATGATGGTGTAGCTGCAGAGATGAACCTGGCGGCGCTGAACTGCGCTGTCGTTGCGGGGATCATGAAGAAGTTCAATCCCGAGGTGAACATGGTCTCGGCGCCCGTCGTAGCCAAAGAGCGTGGCATCAAGATCTCGACCACCAATCAAGACAAGTCCGGTGCGTTTGAGGGGTATATCAAGGTCACCGTGGTGACCTCCAAGCGTGAACGTTCGATCGGCGGGACCGTTTTCAGCGATGGAAAGCCGCGCTTCATCCAGATCAAGGGTATCAATATCGACGCCGAGATCGGGGCGCATATGCTTTACACCACCAACGAGGATGTGCCGGGCATCATCGGGGCACTTGGCGCGACCATGGGCGAGAACGACGTGAACATCGCGAACTTTACCCTCGGCCGGTCCGAGGCGGGCGGTGAGGCCATCGCGCTGCTTTACGTGGACGAACCTGTTCCGGCCGAGGCGCGTGCCAAGCTGGCTGAAACCGGTCTGTTCACGCAGATCAAACCGCTGGTGTTCGACGTCGCCTGATTGGCGTCTTGTGACATTCCAGACAATTCGACACCCGCGCCAAGGAACGGCGCGGGTGTTCCTGATTGCGCCATTCCTGCTCCAGCGTTTCGGCATTGGACAGCAGGTTGGCCTGTGTCTGCATCGCACGCAGGTAGCATCCCCAGCGCCCGGAGCATCAGGCTGCCACTGCCATCGGCGTTCAGCGGCAAGAAGATCAGCCCGGTTTGCGCGCACGCGGCGTAGAGGGCAAGCGCCTCGGGCGATTCTCGATCTGAACGGCGACGCGGTCTCCGGGCTCAAGCTCTAGCGCCGTCAACGTGTTGGCCAGCCGCGCGGCCGTGTCCAGAAAGGCGGCATGGGTCAGAAGCTGACCGTCGGGAAAATGCTGGAACGGTGTGGTTTTCCCGGAGTGAATACCAAACAGACGATCATAAAGCGGGTTGGCCATTTGCTGTCCCTTTCCGTGCGTCGCGGTTTAGTCTGGCGGGGAAACCGGGACCGTAAAGCCCCGTTTGCCAGATAATTCCAACCTGCTCTGGCGAAAATGCTGCACCTGCGATATGCGCTATGCAGATTGTCGGAGACCTGCCATGTATATTGCCACTTTGCTGACCAATCCCACTACGCCGTCGCTTGAGACCCCGATGGTCGACGCGCTGCGAAATGCGTGGGGCGGGGGCGAAATCACGTGGCTCAACCCCGGTGAGGCGGCCGAGTTCGCCCTGCCCGAGATGCCCGACAATCGCTGGGATGTCTGGGCCGATCTGCAAGAGATGGGCATTGATCTGGTTGTTCAGCTATCCGAGGGACGGCGCAAGAAAATGCTGCTGGCGGATATGGACAGCACCATGATCCAGCAGGAATGTATTGACGAGCTGGCGGATGAGGCGGGCGTGGGTGAGCGCGTCAAGGACATCACCGCCCGCGCGATGAATGGTGAGCTGGATTTCGAAGGCGCGCTGATCGAACGGGTTGGTCTTTTGAAAGGGCTGGATGAGGCGGTCATAGACCATGTTCTGAACACGCGGATTATCCTCATGCCCGGCGGGCGCGAACTGGTGGCGACCATGCGCAAGGCTGGTGGCTATGCTGCGCTGGTCTCGGGTGGGTTCACGGCGTTCACGGCCCGCGTGGCGGCGCAGCTGGGGTTTGATGAGAACCGGGCGAACACGCTTTTGACCGAGAATGGGCAGCTGACGGGTGATGTGCAGCGCCCGATCCTCGGGCGGCAGGCCAAGGTGGAGTCGCTGGAGCGGATCACCGCAACGCTTGGCTTGTCCGAGGGTGACGTGATCGCGGTTGGCGATGGAGCCAATGATCTGGGCATGCTGGGGCGGGCCGGAACCGGCGTTGCACTGCACGCAAAGCCTTCGGTCGCGGCTGAGTGCGACGTGCGGATCAACCACGGGGACCTGACGGCCCTGCTTTACATTCAGGGCTACAGCAAGGCTGACTTCAGCAGCGTCTAGAACAAGTCAAAGCGCACTGGATTCTGCGCCCAGTACACCCGCGCGGCCAGCAACAGCCGGGCCTTTGGATCGCTGGCGGCGGAATAGGGAACCGGCACTCCGAACCTGGCGCTGATATTTTCGAGCGCAGTCAGTGTCGCCGGGCCGACTTGGCCATCGACGGTGACATTTTCCCCAAGTTCATTCAGTGCTAGCTGTAAAGCCCGATCCAAATCGCCGCGCGAGAGGCGGTCCAGCTGCGATTGAGCCTGGGCGGCGGGTTCCTCATTCGGCAACAAGGCCGCTTTGGCCGCCCTGAGCGCCGCGTCAGCGGGACCTTTGCCCGGCACCTGACCGTCCAGAATAATATAAGCTCCGTTCGCACCGCCCCAGGCGTCTCCGCGTTCCAGCGATGTGTCGTACCAGGCCAAAGCCTCGGTGCGGGGCCGACCTTTTAGTTGGTCCCCCAGGATCATGCGGGCGATACTGGCCGGAGCCGTTGGGTGCCCGCCTTGGGCAGCTGCCAGAAAGTAGGCTTCGGCTTTGTCGAAATCGACGGGATTGCCGCCCAGCCCATTCAGCGAAACATAGGCCAGGTTGTTGTATCCATAGATATCCCGTCGCAACTCGGACGCTCGCAGGTATCGCAAACCACGTTCAGGGATGTAGTGATCCGAGTTCTCACGCAGGAAATACAGACCCAGTTCATTCATCGAAAAAGTATGACCAAGCTCGACCGAGCGCTCCAATAGCTCGAAGCCGCGGTTCTTTTCATCATCAGTTTTTCCCTCACGCAGCAACTGCTTGCCTAACCTGTGCATCGCAAAGGGGTCTTGCTCGGTCGTGGCTTCCTCAAGCAAGGCGCGGGCTTTTTCCAAATCGTAAGGGGTTTTGGTAACGGCGCGGTCTATCCGGTCCGTTTGCAGCAACGTCGCCAATGCATATTTGGCGCGGATATGTCCGCCTTCAACGGCCGTCGAGAAGCTATCAAAGGCCCCGGGTACATTGCCCGCAGCCTGCTGAAGACGGCCCAGTTGGTACTGGAATCGCGCGTTTTCCGGATAGTCCTCAACCGCTTGCGAACACGCGGCCAGACCCTTGGGGATATCCAGTTCATTCGGCAGGCGGAACACGCCAACGCCGTTGAGGTCCAGCGCATCCCCCGCCTCAAGGTCACAGGCATTCATTTCAAGGTCGAGAGATATCGTGACGCTTTGCGTGGTCTGGTCCGCCGTGATCACTTCGACAGAGAATGTGTCGGAAAACCCGGCATCGGGCAGGTCGATTGCGCGGGTGTCAGCGATCTCGGGCGCGTAGGTGAGCGTCTTGTTATTGGCGCTCACGACCCCGCGGTCTGGGGTTTCGGTGACGCGCAGATCAATGATATCCCATCCAAGCGCTTGCGACAGGCTTTGGGTCAATGGCACAGACTTGTCGAACAGGTTGCTGAGCGCGAGGGATTGCGACGCGCCCTCTTGCAGTTCTTCCCGTTCAATCTCAACCTCGACTTGTTGCTGTGCCAGATAGAAAGGACGCACAAGCGTCGAGCTTTCCCACGGGATCTGTCGCCCTGCTGTTTTGGTATGAACCCTTTCGCGAATAACCGGGAATAGCTGTTGAATATTCTCAAACGGCGAGGATTGGGCAGTTTCCAGAATGGCAGCGGTATAGGGGCTGTTGTGGCCGATCTCACCATCGCTGGCCACCGCGCCCGGAGACGTCGAATAGGCCACCAGAGAATTCAGTGGCGTTGTCAGAATGTCGAAACCTTCGCGGGTTTCGAACAGATTGGCATCCAGGTCGGCAGCCAGTCTGAGGTCCTGAAACGGATTGTCCCTGCACGAATCCAGAATGGCCACATGGGCCGCGCTGCGGGCGGACAGGGTGTCAATCACGCGATCCAGCGTCATCGTTGCCAGCGGCACGTCATAGACGCTTTCAAACTTGGCATCCACGGGCAGCAAATAATTTCGCCGCCCGATCTGAATGCCATGACCTGCATAGTAGAACAGAACATCTGCCGAATCCGGGATGTTCAGAACCGCTGTGCGGATCAGTTCCTCAAACTCGCGTTTGGTCAGGTCATAGCCGTCGAAGACCTGGAAATCGAAGTCACGCAGCATGTCAGCCATGTCTTCGGCGTCTTTTCTGGCGTTGGTCAGATCACCGACAGAAGTATAGTCTTGATTGCCAATGACGATCGCGATCCGGTTGGACGCACCTGACGCCGAAGGCGATTGAGCGTCCAATGAACTTGCGCACAGGATCGAGATCGACGCTGTTGCAATAAAGGAAAACAGACTTGCGGTCAGTCCAAGCTGTGACATCGAATGTCCTCTCGCGGTTACCAGCTGCTTCCGCCGCCGCCGCCGGATCCACCGCCGCCACCGCCACCGCCGCCTTCGCCACCACCGTGGTCACGGTCATAGGCTTTCTCTACAGCTGATTTGGTTTCCGTAGCTGGGGCCGCCGCCGCAGTTGTGGTCGCAGGCGCGGGTGTTGTCTCTACTGCCGCCGCAGGGGTGGGTTGAGGGACGGTTTCACCCGGGGTGGCATTCTCAGTCTGTGACCAAGGGGACGTGCAGCCTGCAACAGCAAGGGTACAGGCGATAAACAATGAAGTGGGCGCGAAGCGCATCTCAAGCCTCCTAAAATAAAACAACTTGTTAAACTCACACATAACACCATGCATTGAGCAATTTGCGCAGGTCTATGAACCTTTTCACATATACACCAAAAGAAGAGGCACGGCCAATTTTCCGAACCGGTGCTGAAAGCGAACCGCTTTCCTTAATTTAACATTTGTGTTAAATATTAGTCATGACCGATCTTATTGCAGCCTTTTCCGCTTTATCTGACCGCACTCGGTTCGCCATTGTTGAGCAGTTGATGGACGGGGGCGAACTGCCCGCCGGAGATCTGATTGAAGGCAAAGGCATGTCAGGTGCCGCAATCTCGCGCCACCTGAAGGTGCTGCGACAGGCCGGATTGGTGCAACAGCGCGTGCTGGGCACCCAGAGGCTGTATTCCGTCCACTCCGAAGGCCTTCGTGCGATTGCCGAGTGGACGATTTCGAAACGGCAGTTCTGGGAAAGCAGTCTGGATCGTTTGGGTGACATCTTGGAAAGGGAAAATTCATGGCCGACCTGAAATTGGAGCGAGACTTTCCCGTCAGCCCAGAAGACCTTTTTGTTTGGGTGACAGATGGCTCAAAACTGTTGCAGTGGTGGGGGCCGGAAGGCATGCATGTGCCGGATCACGATCTGGATTTTTCCAGAACCGGCCCCTGGTTTTCAGTGATGGAAAACAGCGATGGGCAGCAATTCAAGGTTTCAGGGCATGTCACGCATGTTGATCCACCGAACTCGGTTGGCTTCACATGGGGTTGGCATGACGACCAGGATCAACGCGGGCCGGAAAGCCACGTGACTTTTTCAATAGTGGCAACCGAAAGCGGCGCCCGACTTGTTATCGACCACCGTGAGCTTGCCGACGCCGAGGCAGCTGAGAACCACAACACAGGCTGGACATCCTCGCTGCGCAAACTCGAAGCGCGGTGCCAATAGGTTTCATTCAAGGAGGACCGAAATGCCCCAATATCTATTTGTCTACCACGGGGGCCACTCCCCAACCGACCCGGCAGAGATCGAAGCAACCATGGCCGCATGGGGCGCGTGGTTTCAGAACATGGGCGAGGCTTTGGATATCCCCGGAAACCCGGTGGGCCAGTCCTATACTGTCAGCAACGGCAGCGTCGTCGACAATGGTGGGGCCAACCCGGCCTCTGGCTTCACGGTGATCAAGGCCGACAGCATTGATGCTGCAACCGAGATGGCCAAAGGCTGCCCGATGGTCATCAACGGATCTGGCTCGGTCGAAGTGGCAGAAATCCACGAAATCGAGATGTAGCTGCCTTAGTTCGCAAAGCCCGGCGCGGGCCGGATGACACCGCATTCCAGCCCTCGGCGGCTGTATTGCGTAGCATTCATGAATTTGCGCGTGGCCGGGTGATCGGCCTCCAACACGCCGAGACTGACCAGAATGGCGGCGATTGCGCATTCACTGGCGCGGGTGGTGCCATCGGTGATCTTAAGTGCAACGCCCATTCGTTTTTCCGGCAGGATGGCAACAAACACGGCCTCGGCCCCGGTCTTGATCGCAGCGCGCCCGTTCATTGCGCGCATCAATTCGGTACAAGCGCGGGTTTCGCCCGCGACAAGCTCTGGATGTTTGATCATTGCGGTGGTCAGCTGCTGCGCCGCGTCGCTCGACCGGTCCGAACGATCAGCAGCCGAGGCAAACCAAGCCATGGAACGCGCAAGCCCAACCAGCGAGGTTGCGAAATTCGGGGCCGAGCATCCGTCGATGCCGTAGCCGGGGCTGGTCTCGCCGGTTGTTTCCTCGATGGCAGACAAACAGGCCTGTTGAACGGGGTGGTCGATCTCAAGGTATTCCGGCCCAGCCCCCATATGCTGGGTCAGGGTCAGAAACCCGCAATGTTTCCCCGAGCAATTGTTGTGGATCTGGCAAGGCGTATCGTCGGCCAGAATAAGCCGGTCGCGCGCGGCGATGTCGGCAGGCTCTTGCGGGCCGCAGCGCAGATCGGGCTCGGACAGACCCAGATGGTCCAGCCAGGCTGATACGCGATCCGTATGGATGGCGGCCCCGTTATGCGAGGCGCAGGCCAGCGCCAGATGTTCCGAATTCAGCCCGTATTTTGCCGCAGCGCCCGACGTAACCAATGGCAAAGCCTGAATCATTTTAGCCGATGAGCGCGGGTAGATTACCGCGTTTGGATCGCCCCAGCTTTGTACGATCTGCCCGGTGTCATCGCAGACCACCGCATGGCCCAGATGCAGGCTTTCCAGCAAATCGCCGCGCCACAGTTCTGTCATCGGGATGGGCTGCGTCATCTGGACCTCCGGATTAATGCGCAAAATTCTGCCAATCGCTCTTTCGCCTGTGGCGAAACCTGCGTTAGTGTGTGTATGTCGACAATCATCGGAATGCGCAACTTTTCCAAGACGAACCGGCAGGGTTCGCACAGCTTTCCGATGGGTATGAGGTAGAAGGTCGAGCTAGGAGGCTGGACAAATGGGATCAATGCTAACCCGCGTGCTTGCGGGTCTGTGCGTGGCAGGCATGGCCACAACTGCAATCGCCCAGCAGGGAACTAGTACGAACCGCGTCGCGGCAAAAACCGATTGGAGCGTTTTTGTCGAAGACGATCCCACCGAATGCTGGAGCGTTTCGGCCCCCAAGGAAACCGTGAACACGCGGGGTGGTCGTGTCGTTTCGGTCCGCCGCAGCGATATCTTGCTCTTCGTCTTCTATCGCCCCAATGCCGAGGTCAAAGGGCAGGTGACCTTTACCGGCGGCTACCCGTTTGCATCGGGTTCGACGGTGAACCTGACAGTGGACGGTTCCGAATTCGAGCTGTTTACCGAGGGTGAGTGGGCCTGGCCGGCAACAGCTGCGGATGATGCCAAGATCGTCACGGCCATGAAGCGCGGAACCGAGGCGGTGCTGACTGCGCGCTCGGAACGTGGAACGCAGACCAAGGACACGTTCTCTCTGCTCGGCTTCACTGCCGCGATCGAAGACGCCGAGACACGCTGTACGAAGTGATCTATCGGGTCGCGATCACAAGCGACCCGAATGATTTGCAATATCTCGCAATATCCCGTCAAACATTCAGAAAGCTTGATCTGTATCAAAGCGCATTCTTTTAATATCTGAACCAATTAGTTCAGTAACAGCAAAGGATGTCTGGACATGTTTGACAAAACTCTGATCTCTCTGATGTTGGCCTCGTCACTGGTTCTGGTGGCCTGTGAAAAAGAGCCTGATACTTATCCGATTTCCGGTGAGCAATGCGGGCCTGAAGATCCGGTGAAAACGCTGGATGCCGAGGATTGCTTTGTTCCGCCTGCAGGGGTCTGATCCGGCGACAAAAGCGCGTAAGGGTCAACACGATTTCTTTTGATCTTTGCGCGCGATCCTATATAGAGGCGCATCCCAATCCGGAATCCACCTGAGATACGCCCAGTAGGTACCCAAATGTCGCCCAAAGCGCCGATCACTCAAGACGTCATGACCATCCCCCGCAAACTGCCTGAGGGGAAGGTGAACCTTGTCGGCCTGACGCGCGATCAGCTCCGCGCGGCTTTGATCGAACATGGCACGCCTGAAAAGCAGGCCAAGATGCGGACCGGTCAGATCTGGCAGTGGATCTACCAATGGGGCGTGCGTGATTTCGCAATGATGACCAACCTGGCCAAAGCCTATCGCGCGCAACTGGCCGAGAGCTTTGTGATCGAAATTCCCGAAGTGGTCACGCGTCAGGTGTCCGAGGACGGCACGCGCAAATACCTGTGTCGTATTGCGGGCGGGCACGAGGTCGAGGTCGTGTACATCCCCGAAGAGGATCGCGGCACGCTGTGTATCTCGTCTCAGGTCGGGTGTACGCTGACCTGTTCCTTCTGCCATACCGGCACGCAGAAACTGGTGCGCAACCTGACCGCAGCCGAGATTGTGGGTCAGGTGATGATGGCCCGCGATGATCTTGATGAATGGCCCACCCCCGGCGCGCCCAAGGATGAGACGCGCCTGCTGTCGAATATCGTTCTGATGGGCATGGGTGAGCCGCTTTACAATTTCGAAAACGTCCGCGACGCGATGAAGATCGCCATGGACCCCGAAGGGATATCCCTGTCGCGCCGGCGGATCACTCTGTCGACCAGCGGCGTGGTGCCGGAAATCGCCCGCACCGCCGAAGAGATTGGCTGCCTTTTGGCGATCTCGTTCCACGCCACCACGGACGAAACCCGTGACGTTCTGGTGCCGATCAACAAGCGCTGGAACATTGAGGAACTGCTGCAAGCGCTCGCCAGCTATCCCAATGTCTCGAACTCCGAGCGGATCACGTTCGAATATGTGATGCTGGATGGTGTGAACGACAGCGATGAGGATGCGCATCGTCTGATCGATCACATCAAGCGCCATAAGATTCCGGCCAAGATTAACCTGATCCCGTTCAACGAATGGCCCGGTGCGCCGTACAAGCGCAGCTCGAACAATCGTATCCGCGCCTTTGCGAATATCATCTATCAGGCCGGTTATGCCTCACCCATCCGCAAAACGCGCGGTGAGGATATCATGGCGGCCTGCGGTCAGTTGAAATCGGCAACCGAGCGTGCGCGCAAATCGCGTAAGCAGATCGAAGCTGAGGCTGGGTTGAGCGGTAGCTAAGCCACTTCTGCCAAGGGTTGCGGCGGTAAACTTAATGTTTCCGGTGCTGATTTTGCCTTCAAGATTTGCTATGTATTAGGGCGTCCGTTCCTGTTTCGGACGCTCGGCTTTCGCTTGAAACGCCGGGGTGAATTCGCCGCCAGCTTATTTCTTCGCCACGTGCGGCATGCAGGCAAACTGATTTTTCAAGTGAGCCCCAAATGATTGAACGACCTCGAAGTAAATTGAGAACCATTGCATTTGCAGGCCTTTTTGCCACGCTCCACGCAGCGGGCGCTTTTGCAGACGAGTCTGACGCCCATCTGGCCATCGAAAATCCGGCCGAGTTGAGCAAGAACGAAGCCAACGCGTATTATCGCGAGCTGTCGAAACGTATGGCCCGTGGCTATGCGACGGCGCAATTGGATCTTATCCTGAACTACCAAAGCTGGCCGCTGTTCAACGATGCACCCTATATCTCGGCTACACATGGGCAGCGGTTCGTGAACAGCTACGCCAACCGCATGGCGCTGAACTACGGGACCCTGCAACCGGGTGAGGTATTGCCCATGGGCTCGGTTCTGGCCAAGGACAGCATGACGGTAACGGATGAGGGCAAGATCTACCCCGGTGCGATGTTCGTGATGGAGAAACTGGCCCAAGGTGCCAATCCCGAGACGGCAGACTGGCGGTACATCATGGTACTGCCCGATGGGTCTTTGTTTGGCGACACTCTGGGCGATCGGGCCGGGGCCGTGGCCTATTGCCATGACTGCCACGTGCAGGTGGCCGACAGGGACTACACCTTCTACGTGCCTGAGGACTACCAGATCAAAGGTGAGTAGACCTATCCGCGACGAAAGCGGGCGGTTCCTATGACCTCGATCAGGTTTTGCCGCACGGGTTCGGGTTGTGCCTCGACCGCGTTCAGAACCTCACGCAGTTCGGCGCGCAGCCCGTGCAACTGGTCGATCAGAGAGATCATCATCGACAGGGCATCGGCCTCCATATCGTATTGCTCGTGCAATTCGCAGGCCAGTTCCAGCCGGGCGATGTCGATGCTGTGATAGACGACCCCTTGGTCCGATTGCTCGGGGATCACGATCTCGGCGGCCAGGTATTCGGTAAGACGGTCCGAGGTCAGGCGGGTGATGGTTTCGATCAGTTCCTCTTCGGTCAGGGTCATGACGGCATTCCTTTCCGAGGATCATAGTGATGGGCGTCGCGCCATGTCTCCATGAATTGCTTGAGGTCGTCGTCGATCTGGTCGGGCAGGGCGACGGCAAGTTCGATCAATTGATCCCCCCGCTCGGATGAGCCGCGTTTTTTGACGCCCTTGCCCCGCAGGCGCAGGGTTTTGCCGCTGCTGGTGCCTGCCGGGACGGTGACGTTGACGCCGCCGTCTATCGTTGGGGCAGGGACTTTGCCACCCAGGACAGCCTCATCAATGGTGATCGGCAATGTGATGTGAATGTCATCTCCTCGCCGGTCGAACAGCGGATGGTCCGCGACCGAGATCGTGACCAGCGCATCCCCCGGAGGCCCCTCACCATAACCCGGAGCGCCCTTGCCCCGCAGCCGGATGGTCTGGCCCGTGGTGATACCCGCCGGGATTTTAACCTCGATCCGGTTGCCATCGGGCAAGGTTAGTTTCTGGCTGGCCCCAAACACGGCATCCAGAAAGCTGATCTGCAGTGAGTAATTCAGATTGTGACCCGGCGCATGGAATTCCTGCGTGCGCTGGCCGCCAAACCCACCGCGGCCGCGCATGAATTCGGCGAAGATATCCGACATGTCATCCGGGTCCGCCTGTCGCCCGCGATAGGGGTTTCCTGCGGCCTCGGCATAGTCGCGATAATATTGCTGTTGAGGGCGCTCCTGACCCGAAGCGTCAATCTCGCCATTGTCATAGCGGGCGCGGGTTTCGGGGTCTTTCAGCAGATCGTAAGCAGCGGCGGCGGCTTTGAACTTGCCCTCGGCCTCGGCATCACCGGGTTTGAGGTCCGGGTGGCATTCCTTGGCGATGCGCCGATAGGCTTTCTTGATCTGGGCCTCACTGGCGTCTTTGGCAACGCCGAGGACGGAATAGGGATCGTCGCTCATCTCACCTCTCGCGGATGTGGGTCGGTCTGATCTTTTTGAATGTGTATTATCATGCGATTTCAACCGATCAAAAGGAAGAGGCAATTGAATTGCCTCGTAAATTCCTAAAGGTCTGATAATATCTGCATGTCTGTACCTGTTCATACACGGAGAGCCTGAATGTCGCGCAGAATCAAATCCGCTCTGGCCCTGCTGGCCGGGAATGCCATCGGCCTGTTGCTGGCGTCGCTCATTTTGACCGGCTTTGCCATCAAGCCGATCTCATTCATCGTTGTGGTGCTTGTGTTCACCGTCGTTCAGGTGATCGCCGAGCCGCTGATCATGAAGCTTGGGGAAAAGAAGGCGCCGGCGCTCAAGGGTGGGATCGCGTTGATCGTGACCTTTGTGGGTCTGCTGGTCACCGACCTGATTGCCTCGGGGCTGACGGTTGGGGGTGTTTCCAACCTGCTGGCTGCAACGCTGTTGGTCTGGCTGGGGGCGTTGATCGCCAGTGTGGTGCTGCCGATCTACGTGTTCAAGGAGCTGCGCGAAGCCAAGAAGTAGTCAGAGCGCGTTCAGGCTGGCCTCGATTGCCTGCCAAAGCTCATCAACCGGCTCACACCCGACCGAAAGGCGAATGAAGGCGGGGTCGACAGCGTCCCCCCACCGCGCGCGGCGCTCGGCCGAGCTGTGAACGCCGCCGAAGGACGTGGCGGGCCGCAGCAAAGGGCAGGTATTGATGAAGGCCTCGGCCTTGTCTTCGCTTTCCAGCGTCAGAGACAGCAGGAACCCGAACCGCGTGGTCTGAGCCTGCGCAAGCGCATGGGACGGATCGTTCGCCAGGCCGGGATAGCGGATATGCTTGACCGCCGGATGCGCTGCCAGACGTTCGGCCAGCACCTGGGCCGAGGCGCACATGCGGTCAAAACGCACGTCCAGAGTTTCCAGCCCGCGATGCAGCAACCATGCTTCGTGTGGTCCGGGGATTGCGCCTGAGACGCGGCGCCATTCCTCAACCCGCTCCATGATCTGCGTGTCGCGGCTGGCCACGTGACCCATCAGCATGTCCGAGTGCCCGCCCATGGCCTTGGTGTCCGACGACACGACCACGTCGATGCCCAGATCCAATGGGCGCTGGCCCAGCGGTGTCAGGGTCGTATTGTCGGCAATGGTGATGCCTCCGGCAGCGCGGACCTGATTGGCCACATCCGCAAGGTCAATCATGTCGAGGCCGGGATTCGACGGGCTTTCCACGAAGACCACGTCGAAGCCCTCAAACCCTCCGTCGGCAAAGCTTGTGGTAGGGCGTTCTTCGACCAGAACGCCCAGTTGCGACAGGAACCGGTCCGCCAGCAGGCGCGTCACGTAATAGCCATCCGAGGGGATCAACAGGCGCGACCCGGCCTGAACGGTTGCAAACAAAGCGGCCGAGATGGCCGCCATGCCCGACGGGAAGCTGAGGCAGGGTGCGGCCTCAAGATGGGACAGCACATGTTCCAGATGCACCCATGTCGGGTTGTCGACGCGGCCATAAGTGGCATGCCCATCCGGCAGACCGGGCAGGTGGTACATGCTGCTTTGGGTTAGTGGCAGGGCGACCGGGTCACCCTTGTCCAACGCGTTGCCACGCAGGTGAAGCATCTCGCCGGTTTTGTGGGCCATGGTTCAGCGTCCCGGAATGGCGTCGCGGGGCGGGGCGGGTTCCCAGTTGTCGATGATCTCGACCGCTTCTTGCGCGGTGTCGACAAAGCGGAACAGGTCGAGGTCTTCGTCCGAGATCGTGCCCGCATCGGCCAGTGCCGACCAATTGATGACCTTCTCCCAGAACTCGCGGCCAAACAACAGGAATGGCACACGCTCCATCCGGCCCGTTTGGATCAGGGTGAGGGACTCGAACAGCTCATCCATCGTACCGAAACCGCCGGGGAAGATGGTGATGGCGCGGGCACGCATTAGGAAATGCATCTTGCGGATGGCGAAATAGTGGAAGTTGAAGCTGAGTTCGGGCGTGACATAGAGGTTCGGCGCTTGTTCATGCGGCAGAACAATGTTCAGACCGATGGAGCATCCACCCGCATCCTGCGCGCCGCGGTTTCCGGCCTCCATTACGCCAGGGCCGCCGCCGGTGACGATGACGTTTTCGCGGCAGCCGGTCTCATTCGATTTCTCGGTCATTAGCCGCGCGAACTCGCGCGCTTCGTCATAATATTGCGACAGACCGGCAAGCGTTTCGGTGCGCGCCGTGTGTTTCTGCGATGGTTCCGGAATACGCGCGCCGCCGAACATGACGATGGTCGAGGTGATCTCACGCTCACTCATGATCATCTCGGGTTTCAGCAGTTCCAGCTGCAAACGCACCGGGCGCAGCTCATCTCGGCACAGGAATTCTTCATCAGCGAAGGCAAGACGATAGGCCGGAGACCGCGTCTGGGGCGTGTCCGGAACCTCGCTCGCGGTCGAGCGGTCGGTCTGCGCGTCGCGGAAAGGGCTATGGCGGTCTTCTCTCATGGGTGAACGATCCCTGCTTGCGTGTTTGACAAACAGCTATAGGGTTCGCGTGCAGAGTGCCAGTCACGGAAAGACAAGAATGGATTGGAAGACGGAAATTCAGGCGGCAGCAGAACGCATTGCCGGTCACGCGCAGATAACCCCGGTGATGGAGAGCCATATTCCCGGCTATCCGATCGAGCTGAAGCTTGAGCATATGCAACACACCGGCAGCTTCAAGGCGCGCGGGGCGTTCAACACGTTGCTGAGCATGGAGGTGCCGCAGGCGGGTGTTGTGGCGGCCTCGGGCGGCAATCACGGGGCGGCAGCCGCCTATGCGGCGCGCGCGTTGGGGCATCCGGCCAAGATTTTTGTGCCAGAGATCGCGGGCCCGTCCAAGATTGCCCTGATCGAACAGATCGGCGCGGATCTGAGCGTGGTGCCCGGGGAATATGCCAACGCGCTGGCGATGGCGCAGGCGCATGAGGACAAGACCGGCGCAATGCAGATCCACGCCTATGATGCGCCTGCTACGGTCGCCGGACAGGGCACCTGCTTTGCCGAATGGGAGGCGCAGGGCTTGCAGGCCGATACCGTCCTGATCGCCGTCGGCGGCGGCGGGCTGATCGCTGGCGCTCTGGCCTGGTTTCAGGGCGCGCGCAAGGTCGTGGCGGTCGAGCCTGAGACCTCCTGCGCTTTGAACGCCGCCTTGCAGGCTGGTGAGCCGGTGGATGTGTCGGTTTCTGGCGTTGCGGCCAACGCGCTGGGCGCGCGGAGGATCGGGTCGATCTGTTTTGAGTTGGCGCAGGGGACGGAGTCGGTGCTGGTGTCCGATCAGGCCATATCCGAGGCGCAGCGCGTGTTGTGGCAAGCGCACCGCATCCTTGTCGAACCCGCAGGGGCGACCGCGTTGGCGGCGCTGATGTCGGGGTCCTACACGCCAGAGCCGGGCGAGCGCGTCGCCGTTCTGGTCTGCGGCGGGAACATTGCGCCGGATCCGTTTGCTGGCTGAATTGTCGCCTTGTGAAAACAGGTTGAGGATTTTATCTATAATTCATGAGTGCCACGATTGCCGATACAATCTACGAAAATCTCAGGCAGCAGATCATCACCGGTGATCTGAACGCCGGTGAGAAGCTGCGCCAGGATCACATCGCCAAGGCCTTTGAAACCAGCCATGTCCCTGTGCGCGAAGCCTTGCTGCGACTCGAAGGACATGGCCTTGCCAAAAGCGAACCTCGACGTGGCATGCGTGTCGCTGTTCTCGACCCGGCCGAGGTTCGCGAAGTGGTCGAAATGCGCGTGGTGCTTGAGCCTTTGGCCCTGCAGCATTCCGTGCAGAACATGACACCCGGCGATGTGAAGCGCATGGATGAGGCGCGGATGGCCTGTGACGAGGCCCAGACCATGCCGGACTGGGAAGCGCGCAATCGGGCCTTTCACCGGGCGCTGCTGACGCCCTGCGGCATGCCGCGTCTTCTGCACACGATTGATGACCTGCATTTCGCCAGCGCGCGCCATTTGTTTGCCCATTGGCGACCAAAGTGGAAACAGCGCGTCGACAAGGATCATCTGGCGATTGTTCAGGCGCTGAAACATAAAGATCTTGGCACCGCAACGACCATCCTGATCCGGCATATCCGCCGCGCCAGCTGAGGGTTGGACGTTTCCGCCGCAAAAGAGCCCCTGTTCGTCGCATTGCGCCGTGGGCTTGGCTTGCGTATAGGCCACACCGACACGAACAGATTCTGTAGGGAGACGCCTAATGTCCAATGCGCAACTGGAAGCCGCCATCGAAGCCGCATGGGAGGCACGCGATGCGATCACGCCCGCAACCACAGGTGAACAGCGCGAAGCCATCGAAGACACGCTGAACGCGCTGGACAGCGGCGCACTACGCGTTGCCGAAAAGCTGGACAGCGGTGACTGGCATGTAAACCAGTGGGCCAAAAAGGCGGTTCTGCTGGGCTTCCGTATCAAGGACATGGAAATTCAGACCGGCGGCCCTCAGGCCGGTGGCTGGTGGGACAAGGTGGACAGCAAGTTCGCCGGTTGGAGCGAAGACAACTGGAAAGCTGCCGGTTTCCGTGCGGTGCCCAACTGTGTTGTTCGCAAATCGGCCTATATCGCGCCGGGCGCGGTGCTGATGCCGTCCTTCGTGAACCTCGGCGCCTATGTGGGTGAAGGCACCATGGTGGATACATGGGCGACCGTCGGATCCTGCGCGCAGATCGGCAAGAACGTGCACCTGTCGGGCGGCGTCGGGATCGGCGGCGTGCTGGAACCGATGCAGGCTGGCCCCACCATCATCGAAGACAATTGTTTTATCGGCGCGCGCTCTGAAGTGGTCGAAGGCTGCATCGTGCGCGAAGGCTCGGTTCTGGGCATGGGCGTGTTCATCGGCAAATCGACCAAGATCGTCGACCGTGAGACCGGCGAGGTCACATATGGTGAGGTTCCGCCTTATTCCGTGGTTGTTGCAGGCTCGATGCCGTCGAAGAACAACATCAGCCTCTATTGCGCGGTGATCGTGAAACGGGTGGATGAAAAGACCCGCTCGAAAACCGGTATCAACGAGCTGCTGCGCGATTGATCTGCGACACGCAGGACTGACAAAAGGCCGTGGCATCGCACCACGGCCTTTTTTGTGGCCGGGTCCTGTTGCTATACCGGCCAGCACAGACCGAAAGAAAGAGACGCCATGATCCCCATAGATGTCGCCCTTCTGTTCATGGGTGCCGCCATCGCGCTGGCCGCGGTACCGGGCCCCGACAATATTTTCGTGATGACGCAATCGGCGCTTTATGGGCGCGTGTCGGGGCTGATCGTGACGCTGGGCCTGGCCTCGGGGCTGATCGTGCACACTACGGCGGCCGCGCTGGGCGTGGCGGTGATCTTTCAGACCTCGCAAACTGCCTTTGCCATTCTGAAATACGCGGGGGCGGCTTACCTTGTCTATCTCGCGTGGCAGGCGTTCACGGCGTCCGGGTCAAAGCTGAATGCCGAAGACGCTCCGCGCATTCCGACCCGCAAGCTGTACCTGCGCGGGTTGATCATGAATATCGCAAACCCGAAGGTGACGATCTTTATTCTGGCGTTTCTGCCGCAATTCGTTGATCCGGCCAATGGTCCTCTGATCCCGCAATTCTATCAGCTGGGTGCGTTGATGTTTCTGGCCACGCTGATCGTGTTTGGTGGGGTTGCGCTTGCGGCGGGCACTTTGGGGGCGCTGCTGAGGGGGTCGCCTTCGGTTCAACTGTGGCTGAACCGCGTGTCGGGGGTGATTTTCGTTGCCCTCGCCCTCAAACTGGCCACAGCCGAGCGCTAGGCTGGGCCGTGCTTGACCAATCTCTGGCGCGGCGCTAAGGCCGGTGACATGGAAAAGCAAAAGAAACCCTCTCGTCAGCAAGTCTACACCCTGCTCGTGCAGATCGGCCGCAAGGAGGGCGATGGCCTGCCCGAAGGCGCAACCGGAGCAGCCCTGATGTGCTTTGCCAGCGGCGTGGATGAGGCCGAGGCGGTGCGTGAAACGGTTGCGATCCTGAAACAGGCCGATACGGCCCCGCTGGACGTGACCGGCTATGGCACATTGGCCGAGCGCGAGGCGCAGGGGCATGACATTGACCCTGATGAACGCGCCCTGATGCAGCGGGCACTGGACGAGAACGCCGTCATTGTCGCACAGATGACACCGTTTTTTGACGAAGGTGCAAAAGGCTGACGCAGAGACCTTTGCTGACCTTCTTGCATTGACGATCCGCTCGGCGCATATCCAGAGGGCTTTACTGGATTGAGGTTCCTTATGCGTCGCTGGATTTTCATCGCTGTTTCGGTTGCCATGGCATCGGTCACCCATGCCGAGACGCGCATCCCACAATCCCAAGCCGAAATCTCGCTCGGCTTTGCCCCCGTGGTGAAACAGGCCGCGCCTACGGTTGTGAACATCTATGCCAAGATCGTACGGCAGGGGCGGTCGCGACCGTTATTCTCGGACCCGTTCTTTCAGGATTTCTTCGGGCGCGGATTTGGCGAGCCACAGCAGCGGGTCCAGAACTCGCTGGGTTCGGGCGTGATCCTGTCCGAGGATGGCTATGTGGTGTCGAATTACCACGTGGTCGGCTCGGCCACTGAAATTCGCGTGGTCACGACAGACCGGCGCGAATTCACAGCCGAGGTGGTGTTGGGCCATGAGGAAAGCGATATCGCGATCCTGCGTCTGAAAGAGGCTCAGGACCTGCCCTTCCTGAACATGCGCGATTCGGATCACGTTGAGGTGGGCGAGTTGGCCTTGGCGATTGGTAACCCCTTTGGGATTGGGCAGACGGTGTCCTCGGGCATTATTTCCGGATTGGCGCGCACCGGCACGGCGACCGGGAATGCGCGCGGGTATTTTCTTCAGACCGATGCGGCGATCAATCCGGGCAATTCGGGCGGGGCCTTGATTGACGTGAATGGCGATCTGATCGGGATCAACACCTCGATCCTGACGCGCTCGGGCGGCTCGAACGGGATCGGCTTTGCTATCCCCGCCAATCTGGTGGCCGAGTTCTTGCGGCAGGCGCAAGACGGCAATGACACGTTTGTCAGCCCCTGGGCGGGCATGAGCGGTCAGCACATGAGCGCCGACATTGCCGAGTCTCTGGGTCTGGTGATCCCCATGGGCGTGGTGATCTCGGACTTGCACGACCTTAGCCCTTTGGCCGAGGCCGGATTGCGGGTTGGCGATGTGGTCACTCATGTGGACGGGGATGAGGTGAACTCTCCGGCCGAGATGAAATTCCGCATGTCCGTGGCGGGGGTCGGAGGCACATCCGTTCTCACCCGCTTGCGCGGTGAGGAAAGCGACGAAGTTGAAGTGGCGCTGATCCGCGCGCCGGATACGCCAGATGCCGAAAAGACGACCTTGGATGAAAGCACCGTACTGCCCGAACTGACCGTCTCGGGCGTCAATCCGGCTGTGATCATTGATCTGGGGTTGAAACTGTCCCAGTCCGGTGTCGTTGTTGTTGACCCCGGCCCATACGGCGCCCGTGCGGGTCTGCGTGTCGGCGACGTTCTGGAGGCGATCAATGGTACGGACATCGCACGTCCGCAGGACGTCGTTCGCACGCTGACCGATCCGGGGCGCAGGATCAACATGGTGATCCAACGTGGCGGCCGCAGCCTGTCCCTGCGATTCCGGCTGTAGCGCATGAGCGATCTGTTCGACACCGGCGCGGCCGAGCCTGCTGCGAACCCGCACCGCCCCTTGGCGGATCGCCTGCGCCCGCAAACGCTGGCCGAAGTGATCGGGCAAGAGCAGGTTCTGGGCCCCGACGCGCCATTGGGGGTCATGCTGGCCTCGGGCAGCCTGTCCAGCTTGATTTTCTGGGGGCCTCCGGGCGTTGGCAAAACGACTATCGCGCGGTTGCTGGCGCAGGAAACCGATCTGCATTTCGTTCAGATCAGCGCGATCTTTACCGGTGTGCCGGACCTGAAAAAGGTGTTCGAAGCCGCGAAAATCCGGCGTCAGAACGGGCAAGGGACGTTGCTGTTCGTGGATGAGATCCACCGCTTCAACAAAGCCCAGCAGGACGGGTTTCTGCCCCATATGGAGGACGGGACCATCCTGCTGGTGGGCGCCACGACCGAAAACCCCTCGTTCGAGTTGAACGCCGCGGTCCTGAGCCGGTCGCAGGTTCTGGTGCTGGAACGCCTGAGCCTTGCTGATCTGGAACGCCTGACACAGCGGGCCGAGAAAGAGCTGGGCAAGGCGCTGCCTTTGGCCCCTGCGGCACGTGATGCACTGCACGAGATGGCAGATGGCGACGGGCGGGCCTTGCTGAACCTGATCGAGCAGGTGGCCGCATGGAAAGTTGACGCACCGCTGGACCCGGATGCGCTGTCGACGCGTCTGATGCGACGCGCCGCGAAATACGACAAATCCGGCGATGAGCATTACAACCTGATCTCGGCCCTACATAAATCGGTGCGCGGTTCGGACCCAGACGCGGCGCTTTATTGGTTTGCGCGGATGCTGACCGGGGGTGAAGACCCGCGCTATCTGGCCCGCCGCATCACCCGCATGGCAGTTGAGGATATCGGTCTGGCCGACCCTCAGGCGCAGGCGATCTGCTTGAAATCATGGGAGACCTACGAACGTCTCGGCTCCCCCGAGGGAGAGCTGGCACTTGCGCAGGCGCTGGTTTATCTGGCGCTGGCCCCGAAATCGAACGGGGCCTATGTAGGCTACAAGGCCGCGATGCGCCTGGCCAAGCAATCCGGCAGTGAGCCGCCGCCCAAGCATATCCTGAACGCGCCCACCTCCTTAATGAAGGATCAGGGCTATGGCGCAGGCTATGCCTATGACCACGACGCCGAGGATGGGTTTTCGGGCCAGAACTACTTTCCTGAAACCATGAAACGGCCCGTCCTCTATCAACCGGTGGAGCGCGGGTTTGAACGTGAGTTGAAAAAGCGTTTGGATTATTTCGCCAAGCTGCGCACGCAACGCAACGGGTAGCGGGCGAAAGCTTGACTCTTTGGTCGTTGCGGGCCACAGACGCGCATGTTTTCTAGGACAGTGGCAATAGGATAGTCCGGGCGGATCGGCCGTGCGGGACAAGGGGCAATGGCATGAGTGGCGTGCAGATGATTACGGTCGCAGAAGGTGACGGGGACCAGCGTGTGGATCGCTGGCTGCGCCGCCTGTTTCCACATGTCAACCAGGGGCGGATCGAAAAGATGTGCCGCAAGGGCGAGCTGCGCGTTGATGGCAGCCGCGCCAAGGCCTCGACCCGGCTGGAGGTCGGGCAGGTCGTCCGCGTCCCTCCGCTGCCGGATGCCGAACACAAACCGGCCGAGGTAAAGCGCAGCGTGTCTGACGCAGACGCGAAGATGATCCAGTCCTGCGTGATCTATCGCGACGATCACGTTTTGGCGCTGAACAAGCCGCACGGCCTGCCGGTGCAGGGTGGCAGCGGCCAGACCCGCCACGTCGACAGCCTGTCTGAGGCGATGCGCTTTGGCTATGACGAGAACCCGCGGCTGGTTCATCGGCTGGACAAGGACACCTCAGGCGTTCTGCTGCTGGCCCGCACGCGTGAGGCCGCCAAAGGGCTGACTGCTGCCTTCCGCCACCGCGATACGCGCAAGATCTACTGGGCCTTGGTCGCTGGAGTGCCGACGCCCTATCTGGGTGAGATCAAGACCGGTCTGGTCAAGGCTCCGGGCCATGGCAAGCAGGGCGAGGGCGAAAAGATGATCCCTGTTCATATGGGCGACATCGACAGTACGCCGGGCGCGAAGCGGGCGCATACCCACTATGCAACGCTCTACCGTGTTGCGGGCCGCGCCGCCTGGGTCGCGATGGAGCCGATCACGGGCCGTACCCATCAGTTGCGCGCGCATATGGCCGCCATCGGGCATCCGATCATTGGCGACGGCAAATACGGAGGCTCGGGTCAGGAAAACCTCGGCGATGGCTGGGGCGCGCAACTGGGCGGGATCATCAGCAAAAAGCTGCACCTGCATGCGCGGCGTTTGTCCTTCCAGCACCCGATGACCCGCAAGCCGATCACGGTTGAGGCTCCTCTGCCCGAGCATATGAAGCATAGCTGGGATACCTTCGGCTGGACCGAAGACCTAGCCACCGACGACCCTTTTGAGGAGCTTCAATGAGCGCACCCCTGCGTTTGGTCCTGTTCGATGTCGATGGCACGCTGGTCGACAGTCAGGGCAGCATCGTCCATTCGATGACGGCCAGTTTTCAGGCGGCCTCGGTCGAGGTACCAAGCCGCGAGGCTATTCTGTCGATTGTCGGCCTGTCGTTGCCTTTGGCCATTGCACAGCTTGTGCCACAGCAGTCGACGACGGTTCAGGCGCAATTGGTTGAAGGGTACAAGCAGGCTTATCACGCGCATCGGCTGGATCTTGGCGCGGCGAGTTCCCCGCTTTACCCCGGTGCGCGCGCGGCGATCGAGGCCTTGCATGCGGTGCCCGAGGTTTTGCTGGGCGTCGCCACGGGCAAATCGCAACGCGGTCTGGATGCGCTGATCGAAGCGCATGGGTTGGAGCGCTATTTCGTGACCCGTCAGGTGGCGGATCATCACCCCTCAAAACCTCATCCTTCGATGGTTCAGACCGCGCTGGCGGAAACCGGCGTTGAAGCCGCTCATGCGGTCATGATCGGGGACACCAGCTTTGACATGGATATGGCCGCCGCTGCTGGGGTGACCGGGATCGGGGTGTCGTGGGGGTACCACGAGGCCGCAACGCTGACATCAGCCACCTGCGTGATTGAAACTTTCGACCAGCTGCCGGGGGCGCTGGCTACTCTTTGGGACTGAGAACATGAGCGACTGGAAACCGAAACGCTTTTGGAAAAACAGCGCTGTGGTCGAGGCTGATAGCGGATACACAGTCGAACTGGATGGCCGCCGGGTTAAAACGCCGGCCAAAGCCGCATTGATTTTGCCGACCAACGCGATGGCTGATGCCGTGGCCGCTGAATGGGAGGCGCAGGACAAAGAGGTCGACCCGACCACCATGCCCTTCACCCGTTCAGCCAATGCCGCGATCGACAAAGTGCGCATCCAGCACGGCGAAGTGGCGGATATGCTGGCAGACTACGGTGATTCTGACCTGCTGTGCTATCGCGCCACCCATCCTCAGGAACTGCAAGAGCGTCAGGCCGCCGACTGGGATCCCGCTTTGGACTGGGCCGCCGAGACTCTGCAGGCCCGACTGATTCCCGTGGCGGGTGTCCTGCACCAGCCCCAATCGGCTGAAGCTTTGGCGCGGTTGCGTCAGCAGGTCCATGCGCTGGATGCGTTTCAGTTGGCGGCCTTTCACGATCTTGTCAGTTTGTCGGGCTCATTGATTCTCGGATTTGCAGCGGCTCAGGATTGGCGTGAACCGGACGAGATATGGCGCATTTCGAGACTTGATGAGGCCTGGCAGATCGAACAATGGGGCCATGACGACGAGGCCCACGCCGTGGCAGAAACAAAAAAAGCCGCATTTTTGCACGCCAAGACCTTCTTCGATCTCTCTGTTTGATCTTTCCAGCGTTGGTTTGCTACGCATCTGCCTAAACCAGAGGCGATGATCCATCGTTTTCCCTGATCCGACCCTTGACGTTTGTTTATTAATGCGACCAAACTCAAGCCCACTAAAGGGGAGACACCTTTGGGGTAACCTTTCCGGCATCCACTTGCCGGGCAGAACCGTCCTGAACAGGGCGGAAAATCAGGAAGAGGTAAAAATGAAAAAATCCATAATCTTGGGCGCAGCAACAGTGGCCGGTCTGACCGCAGGTGCAGCCGCGGCGGGGACTGTAGACGACGTCAAGGCCCGCGGCACGCTGAACTGTGGCGTGACCACAGGTCTGGTTGGCTTTGCTGCACCTGACGCGAATGGCGAATGGAAAGGCTTCGACGTATCGCTGTGCCGTGCCGTTGCCGCCGCTGTTCTGGGTGACGCAAGCGCGGTTGAATTCGTTCCGACGACCGGCAAGACGCGCTTCACTGCGCTGGCCTCGGGTGAGATCGACATGCTGGCCCGTAACACCACATGGACGTTCAGCCGCGACGTCGACCTCAAGTTCGAATTCACCGGCGTGAACTACTATGACGGTCAGGGCTTCATGGTTCCCAAGGCACTGGGCGTAAGTTCGGCCAAGGAACTGGACGGCGCGACAGTCTGCATCCAGACCGGCACCACCACCGAGCTGAACCTGGCCGATTTCTTCCGTGCCAACAACATCAGCTACGAGCCGGTTCCGATCGAAACCAACGCAGAAGCGCAGCAGCAGTATCTGGCTGGCGCATGTGACGTATACACCACCGACGCTTCGGGCCTGGCCGCAACCCGCGCCACGTTCGAAAACCCCGGTGACCACGTCCTGCTGCCCGAAATCATCTCGAAAGAGCCGCTGGGCCCGCTGGTCCGTCACGGCGATCACGAGTGGGGCGACGTTGTCCGCTGGACCCTGAACGCGCTGATTTCGGCTGAAGAGCTGGGCGTGACCTCGGCGAATATCGATGAGCTGGCAGCCGGCACCGACAACCCGGAAGTGAACCGTCTGCTGGGCACCGAAGGTACCCTGGGCGAGATGCTGGGTCTGGACGCACAATGGGCCATGCGCGCCGTCAAGGCGAACGGCAACTATGGTGAAGTGTTTGCCAAGAACATCGGTGAAGAAACTCCGATCGGTCTGGCACGCGGCCTGAACGCTCAGTGGACCGAAGGCGGCCTGCTGTACTCGCCGCCTTTCCGCTAAGACATCCACGGAGAAGGGCGCAGGACATCCTGCGCCCTTTTTCACCAATACTTACGCGAACGGACGCAGAGCGGGGATAACCCCGTCATAAAAACAAAGTCCGCTGGCCACGGGGATTCCAAAATATGTCGACTATGACTGACCCGCCGAAAACAGATTTTCGGCTGTCGATGCTCATAAACGATACCCGCTACAGATCGCTGACCTTTCAGGTGATCGCGGCTATCGCTATTGCGCTATCCATTTGGTATCTGGGTAACAACCTGATCCAGAACCTTCGGGCCGCAGGCCTGAACATATCCTATTCGTTCCTCGGCGATTCCGCCGGGTACGACATCAACCAGCGTCTGATCGAATATGACAGCCAGTCCTCGCATGGTCGTGCTGCCATTGTCGGTATTCTCAACACGCTGCTGGTTGCAGTCCTGGCCTGTGTCACCGCCACGGTGTTTGGTGTGATTGCTGGTGTTCTGCGGCTTTCGAACAACTGGCTCGTCTCAAAGTTGATGGCCGTATACGTCGAGATCTTCCGCAATATTCCGGTTCTGATCTGGATCATCATCATCTTCACGATCATGACAGCCGTGCTGCCGGGGCCACGGGAATTCCGCGGTGACAACCCGACGTCGAGTATGCTGTTTGATGCCTTCGCCTTTACCAACCGCGGGGTCTATATCCCCCGTCCGGAATTCGCGCATGGTCTGTTCAGTGCAACCATTCTGAACTGGCTGCTGGTGATTGCCGGTCTGGTCGGATCATGGTTCGTCTCGCGCGAGATTGAAAAGCGGGCGACCAAGAAACAGGAAGAGACCGGTGAACGCCCCCAAACGCTGCTGGTGAAACTGGCTGTCTGGCTGGTGCCGTTTGCGCTGCTGATGCTTCTGATGGGCCTGACCTGGAACATTCCAGCGCTGAAGGGCTTTAACTTCAGCGGAGGCATCAAGGTCGGTGGTCCTCTGATCGCTTTGTGGTTCGCCTTGTCGATCTACACCGGGGCCTTTATCGCGGAAAACGTGCGGGCCGGTATTCAGGCGATCTCGAAAGGTCAGACCGAGGCGGCGGCCGCGCTGGGTCTGCGTCAGGGTCGGATCATGAATCTGGTCATCCTGCCGCAAGCGCTGCGGGTTATCATTCCGCCGCTGATTTCGCAGTATCTCAACATCACCAAGAACTCGTCTCTGGCGATTGCTGTGGGCTATGCCGATATCACCGCGACGCTGGGCGGCATCACTTTGAACCAGACCGGTCGTGCGATCGAATGTGTTCTGCTGCTGATGCTGTTCTATCTCACCGCCTCGCTGACGATCTCGATGGTGATGAACGTCTACAACGCATCCGTCAAGTTGAAGGAGCGCTGAGCCATGGCTGATCAAACAACAAATCCGATCGCTTTCGTGGCCGACGGCACCATCCCACCCTCACCGCCGCCGGCGAATGAGACGGGTGTGGTCAAATGGCTGCGTGAGAATCTGTTCTCGGGTGTTGCCAACACCATCCTGACGGTGCTGTCGCTGATCCTGATCTACATCCTTCTGCAGAACACGTTGCCGTGGATTCTGAACGGGGTGTGGAATGCGAACTCGCTGGCCGAATGTCGCGAGATTCTGGATGGCAGGACAGGCGCCTGTTTCGCGGTTCTGACTGAACGCTGGCCTCAGCTGATCTACGGCTTCAAATACCCGGTTGACGCTTACTGGCGCCCCAACCTGGCCTTTGTGCTGATGCTGGTGGCCTTTGCGCCAGTGCTGTTCTTCGATCTGCCGCGCAAGTTGCTGATCTTCACAGCGCTTTACCCGTTCATCGCGTTCTGGCTGATCTGGGGTGGCTCCATTCTGGTTCCGCTTGTAGCCCTTTTAGGCTGTGTGGCCGGTGGTGCCGTGTTCCAGAAGTTCGGCAAGAACAGCTTTGCGGTAGGCTTCTTCGGTGCCATCATCGTTGCGCTGGTCGTCTGGAAAATCGGTGGCGCGCTGATCCCGGAAGGCGCGTCAGAGAGTGCAATGCTGTCTGCCGTTCCCAGCCGCGATCTGGGTGGGTTCATGCTGAACATGATGCTGGGCGTCACCTGTGTGTCGCTGTCGGTTCCGCTGGGCATTGCCCTGGCATTGGGCCGACAGTCCGATATGCCGCTGATCAAGTGGGTCTGTGTCATCTTCATCGAATTCATCCGTGGCGTGCCTCTGATCACGCTGCTGTTCGTGGCTTCGGTGATGCTGTCGTACTTCTTCCCGCCTGAAAGCACAGTCGATCTGTTCTTGCGCGTTGTGATCATGATCACCATGTTCTCAGCCGCCTATATCGCCGAGGTGATCCGCGGCGGTCTGGCAGCGCTTCCACGAGGACAGTATGAAGCAGCAGATAGCCTTGGTCTGGATTACCCGCAGGCGATGCGTCTGATCATCCTGCCGCAGGCTTTGAAGATCTCGATCCCCGGGATCGTGAACGTGGCCGTTGGCCTGTTCAAGGACACCACACTGGTTTCGGTCATTTCGATGTTCGATCTGGTGGGCATGATCCGGGGTCCCATCCTGGCGTCGACCGAATGGAACGGCGTCTACTGGGAGCTTCTGGGCTTTGCCGCGCTTCTGTTCTTCGTCGTCTGCTACGGCATCTCTCAATATTCTCAGTGGCTCGAGCGTCGCCTTGCCACCGATCATCACTAAGGAGTTCAACACATGTCTGAACTTGCAATTGACCGCGAAATCGACCGCTCGAAGATGCAGGTGAGCGACGAGGTCGCCATCGACATCAACGGCATGAACAAGTGGTACGGGTCCTTCCACGTGCTGCGCGACATCAATCTGACCGTCAACCAAGGCGAGCGGATTGTTATCGCGGGCCCGTCCGGCTCGGGCAAATCCACCCTGATCCGCTGCTTGAACGCGCTGGAAGAGCACCAGCAGGGCAAGATCGTGGTGGACGGGATCGAACTGTCGAATGACCTGAAAAACATCGACAAGATCCGGTCCGAGGTTGGCATGGTGTTCCAGCACTTCAACCTGTTCCCGCATCTGACCATTCTGGAGAACTGCACGCTGGCCCCGATCTGGGTGCGCAAGACGCCCAAGAAAGAGGCCGAAGAGCGCGCGATGCATTTCCTGGAAAAGGTGAAGATCCCAGATCAGGCGCTGAAATATCCCGGTCAGCTTTCAGGCGGTCAGCAGCAGCGTGTGGCGATTGCCCGCTCGCTGTGCATGATGCCGCGGATCATGTTGTTCGATGAACCGACATCGGCGCTGGACCCCGAGATGATCAAAGAGGTGCTCGACACCATGATCGAGCTGGCCGAAGAAGGCATGACCATGCTTTGTGTGACCCACGAGATGGGCTTTGCCCGTCAGGTCGCCAACCGCGTGATCTTTATGGATGCCGGCCAGATCGTGGAACAGAACGAACCGGAAGAGTTCTTCAACAACCCGAAGAGCGAACGCACCAAGCTGTTCCTCAGCCAGATCCTCGGACACTGAGACTTCCAAATTCGTGAAAAGGCTGGGTCTCTGTTCTTAGGTCTAGCCGTAATGATAAACTGAAGCGAGCCGCGGATTTATTTGCGGCTCGTTTTATTGATTTCGGTATCTCTCAAGTCTTCGGGCAATCGCAACAATCCGATACCAAGAATACTGTCCCTATTTGAGTTTCCATGTGTTCTTTTTCGGCTTGCCGTTTTCGTAGATTCGAAACTCGTTTGAGCCGATGCGCTCAACACTCCAACACTTCTGACCCCAATCTCCTTTTTCGCACCATTGGTCGCCCTTGACGAACCAATCTCCTGTGTACTTGTCTTTTCCGTTCCAAAGACCGTTGAGTTTGCCATTCTTCTTGCTGGTCGCCTTGCTGTAGGCCTGTATCCAAGGTGTCTTACCGTCGCTGTTGGATACCCCGGTTAATTGGCCACCGGGTATAGTGGCAAGAAGCTCCTCTTGTGTCATGAATTCCTGTGCAACGACCATGGTTGGGGTTGTTACCCCAAAGGCCGCTATCGTGATTGCAATGCCAAGAAATGAGCGCGCATTTGTGAACTTAAAGTTATGAGACATGTGCGACATGGCTAATGTCCTTTCTGAAAAACTGAACGTGTACTCAAAAATCCCGTGATCAAACTACCGGGAAACCCAATATGACGATCCTATCACATAGCTAGAAAATCGCCAAAACACCGACTTCAGAGTGAATCGAGACCGTGTTACAAATCCAGACCCTCGCGCGGGTGGGGCAATCATGGCCCCCGCTATGTCGTGGCGGTTGCAGTGCGATACGTGCAGTGCGATCAGCCATGCCGGGGTGTTGCCCCGCCTTTTTTCATTTCAGAAGCTCGCGCGGGATCGCGAAGCCCAAGACCTTTCCGCTGTGCTTCTGGATGTCGGACCACCTGTCGATCTCAAACCGGATCACCGTTGTTGCGCAGGTCGGGTAGTCGTCGAACCGAGCGTGCTCAGGCGCGGTTTCGACAAGCTGAGCCGCGAATTGAGCTATCCCGGGGTTGTGACCCAGCATCATCACAGTTCGGCCTGTTGCCGTTTTCAACTCTGCCAGCATCGCATCGGGCCCCGCCAGATAGAGGTCATAGGCGTAGTAGGCGTTTTTAGCATGCAGACCCATGTGGTCCCAGGTCTCACGCGTGCGGACAGAGTTCGAGCTCAGAAGCTCATCCGGGACCCAGCCGTTTTTCTTGAGCCAAGATCCAATTGCCGGGGCTGAGGCGCGCCCACGTTTGTTCAGTGGTCGCTCATGATCACTGAGGTTGGGATCATCCCAGCTGGATTTGGCGTGGCGGGATAGGATCAGGGTGTGTGTCATGACGGATGAAAGGCCCTCATATGATGTGCGGATTGGTCCGGGTCGCGGCCTGCGCGGGCGCTGACCGGGCAGGAGAGGCGCGCGAGGCATCCTCCGGTCATGCAGACCTGCCCCTCGGGCGTGGCGAGGTGGTTGTGGCAGGCCTCGACATTGTAAAAGCTCTGATCATTCAGCGCCCCCACAGGGCAGGTCTGCGTGCAAGGCGCTGCGCATGAGGTGCAGGGCGAAGGGGCGGTTGCCGGGGGAATCGCAAACTCATCGGCGAAATGAAGCGCGCCGCGCAGTGAGATCATCATGCCCATCTGGTCATGCACCAGCGCGCCCACAGGGCTGCTGAAGGTCCGCCCTGATTTCAACGCCCAGTCGATGAACGGCGCGTAGGGAGGGCCACCAAAGGGAAAATGCGCTTCGGCCCCCAAGTCCTGAGCCAGTTTCCCGACCACACGTAGAGACCAGCGATCGACCGGGTCCTTGCCCTGCCATTCCGGCGCGGCTTTCAACCGGGGCCAAAACTCGGGCCCTGCGCCCAGAAGGATCAGCGTACCGCCATCCAGTTGTTTCGCTTGCACCTGACGCGGGTGCAGCGCGCCCATGAGGATCAACCCAACCCGCTGCGCTGCCTGTTCGACACGTTCATAGCTGTGGTGAGAGGAGGCAGGCTGTTGGGTCATATCTCCTCCGGTTTTGCACTAGTCGGGGCGTATCAGCGACCCGGCACCGTGTTCGGTGAACAGCTCCAGCAGGACCGCGTTGGGCGCGCGTCCGTCCAGAATAACCACCGCGCGCACTCCACTATGCAGCGCATCCAGCGCGGTTTCGGTCTTGGGGATCATACCACCGGCAATGGTCCCTTCCAGAGTCATTTCGCGGATCTGACCGGCCTTCAGCTCGGTCACCACATCGCCAGCGGCGTTCTTGACGCCCGAGACGTCCGTCAGCAGTAGCAGGCGATCGGCTTTTAGCGCCGAGGCGATAGCCCCTGCAGCGGTGTCGCCGTTGACGTTGAAGGTCTCTCCCTCGGTGCCCGCGCCTAGTGGCGCGATGACCGGGATGACGTCATGCGAGAACAGGTCGTGCAGGACCTTGGGGTCCATCTGCGTCGGAGATCCAACAAAGCCTAGCGAAGGATCAGTCTGTTCGCAGGTCATTAGGTTGGCATCCTTGCCCGACAAGCCCACAGCGGTGCCGCCCTGACGGTTGATCGCCTGTACGAGCCGCTTGTTCACAAGGCCGGACAGGACCATCTCGACCACTTCGACCGTCTCTTTGTCGGTGACGCGCTTGCCGCCCACAAACTCAGACTGGATGTCCAGCTGTTTGAGCATCGCGTTGATCATCGGTCCGCCGCCATGCACGACCACGGGGTTCACCCCGACCTGCCGCATCAGAACGACGTCGCGGGCAAAGCTGTCCATTGCCTCATCACTGCCCATGGCATGACCGCCCAGCTTGATGACGACGATCGCGCCATCATAGCGCTGCAGATAAGGCAACGCGCTGTTGAGGGTTGCGGCGGTGGCGATCCAATCCCGGTTCATATCTCGTGTCTTCATGGCTGTCAGTCCTCTGGGCCACCGTGTTAGGGCCTTTGAACCCGGCTGCCAAGACCATACCAATGCAAATGCTGCAAAGTGACGCCACCCCAGGGCGCGCCCGGTTATTCCAGATGTGCGATGACCGACCGCAGCGTCGGAATTCCGTCCCCTTTTTCCGAGGACGTCAGAACGATCTCGGGGTAGGCGGCAGGGTGTTTGGACAGCGCCGTACGCACTTGGTTCAGCACTTTTTCGCGGTCGTTCGCCTTGACCTTGTCGGCCTTGGTCATGACGCATTGAAAAGTCACGGCACTGGTGTCCAGCAGCTTCATGATCTCGTCATCCACAGGCTTTACCCCATGGCGCGAATCGATCAGGACAAAGGCCCGCCGCAGGGTTTGCCGCCCGCTGAGATACTGTTTCAGCAGCCGCTGCCATTTCTCAACCACCTTCACCGGCGCATTGGCATAGCCATAGCCGGGCAGGTCCACCAGATACAATTCAGGACCTTGGGTGAAGAAGTTGATCTCTTGCGTGCGGCCCGGCGTGTTCGAGGCGCGCGCCAGACCCTTGGTGCCGGTCAGCGCGTTGATCAGGCTGGATTTCCCCACGTTCGAGCGACCGGCAAAACAGACCTCCAACCGGTCGGGGGCGGGCAGGCCGTTCATGGCCACGACGCCTTTGACGAACTCGGATTCGCCAGCAAACAACTTGCGCCCACGTTCCTGCGCGAATTCATCCGGGTCATCGGCCAGTGGAAAGGGCAGGGTCGTCATAGCAATTGAACCTTGTCGTCGATGCGGATTTCACCGCCCCGGATCACTTCGGCATAGACGCCGAAATCCTGATGGCCCCAGCTGTTGAGCGCACCGAGCGTATCTGCGTCCCGCTCACCCGTGTCGGGGTTGGCGGTCGTGGCCAGACAGCGCGTGATCCGTTCGCGCACGTGGAACACAGCTTTTCCGATCTGAACCTCGCGCCCCAGCCAGTCGAATTCTTCCCAAAGGGGCAGTTCCGTCAGCCAGATATTGCCGCGCCAGCGCTTGGGCGACAACTCGCGGCCCAGTTTCTGCTCGACCGCGCGATGCGAGGCCATGCTGCACAGGCTGATCGACGGGAAATCGGTGTCGGTCATGCCCCGGCCCGGAACCCGGACAATCCGTGTGGATGCGGCGCGATCCGCAGGCATCAACGGTTTGACCCACTCCAGAAAGACGTCCTGTTGGGTGTCAGGCGCAAAGCTAAGATCGGGGCGATCGGGATGGCGCAAGGTCACACTGTCGCCGTGGGATTCGGCCGAGATTGCCATCAGTTTCGGGGCCTTCGCGCCGCGGCTGAAATTGGTGCAGGGGGCCCAGTCGGAGCCGTCGGTCTTGGCAGCCTCATGCGCGACGGCCCAAACACGATCCCCGGGCATGGTCTGCCCGGGGAGTACGGTGATCTGGGTCAGGGCTTCTCGCCCATGGCTTTTGATCGGGTGCCGCCAGAGGGCTGAGACCTGCCCGCTCATTTGCCGTCCGTTTTCGGCGTGCGCTTGAAGCCTGACCTGATGTTGCCGAATACGTCCGGCTTATATCCCTGGCTGCGCATGATCAGATATTGCTGGGTGAAGGTGATGGTGTTGTTGGCAATCCAGTAAACCACCAGACCGCTGGCAAAACCGCCCAGCATGAACATGAAGACCCACGGCATCCATGCAAAGATCATCGCCTGTGTCGGATCGGTTGGTGCCGGGTTCAGCTTTTGCTGCAGCCACATCGAGATACCCAGAAGTAGGGGCAGGATCCCGATAAAGATCAGTGCAAGGAAGCTTTCAGGCGCGGGTGCGGCCCAGGGCAGCCATCCGAAGAAGTTGTAGATCGAAGTTGGGTCCGGCGCGCTGAGGTCCTGGAACGGACCAAACCACGGGGCCTGACGCAGTTCGATCGTGACAAAAATCACCTTATACAGCGAGAAGAAGATCGGGATCTGCATCAGGATCGGCAAACAGCCCGCAGCGGGGTTTACCTTTTCTTTCTTGTACAGCTCCATCATGCCCTGCTGCATCTTCTGGCGGTCGTCGCCAGCGGCCTCTTTCAGGGCCTCCATCTGCGGTTGGAGTTCTTTCATCTTGGCCATCGAGACGTAGGATTTGAACGCCAGCGGGAACAGGATTGCCTTGATGATCAGCGTCAGGCCGATGATGGACCAACCCATGTTGCCGATCAGAAGGTTGATGTTGTGCAGCAGCCAGAAGATCGGTTTTGTCAAGAATGCAAACCAACCCCAGTCGATGCTTTCGATGAATTTTTGCACCCCACCAGCCTGATATTCGCGAATGGTTTCCCACTCCTTAGCTCCGGCAAACAGGCGTGTCGTTACCTCTTCGGTCGCGCCTGGCGCGACCGAAAGTGTCGGCAAGACTGTCTCGGTCTGATAAATCTTGCGGCGCGCGTCGTATTTCGCAGCCGCCTTGAAGGTTGCGCCTTCGGCAGGGATCAGGGTTGTCATCCAGTAGTGATCGGTGAACCCGACCCAACCACCTTCTGTAACCTGAAAAACTTCGGCTTGTGCGCCTTCGCTGGGGTTAATGTCGAAGTCTTGCACGTCGCCATAATCGATCTCGTCCAGAACGCCGTCGGCCATGACCATGACCCCTTCGTGCAGGATGAAAAAGTTCTTAAGCCCCGGCAGGTCGCCGTCTTCACCGATGCCGTGGCGGGCCAGAATGCCGTAAGGGGCCATGCTGACCTCGGCACCAGTGGCGTTTTCGACCGATTGGGTCACCGAGAACATGTAGTTTTCGTCGACCGAAACCGTGCGGCGGAAGGTCAGGCCGTTGCCATTGTTCCACGCCAAAGTGATGGGGGTGTCCACGCCCAGTGTCTCGCCCTGCTCAAGGGTCCAAAGGGTGTTGGGGCCGGGAACGTCCGTGCCGCTCACGCCGGAGCCGGGGGCCCAGCCATAGAGGGCGTAGTATGCCGAATCCGACCCGACCGGGGCCAGAAGTTCGACGATTGGCGCGTCTTCCTCAAGCGAGACTTTGTAGTCCTTCAGAAACAGCTCATCAATGCGGCCGCCCGACAGCGACAGGCTGCCTTCCAGACGGGGCGTATCAATCGCAACACGCGGGGCTTGTTCTTCGGGCTGGGCCTCTTCCGCGGTCGCGGTTGCGTCGCCGACCGTTCCGGTGCCGCTGGCGCTGGGTGTCTGAATCTCGGACCCTTCGGTTGCTGCAATCTCGGTCTGTTCCGTTCCGGGCGCGGGTTCCGGCGGAGGGAACAGCACGAACCAGACCAGGATCACGAGAAAGCTGAGCGCGGTTGCAAGGATGAGATTCTTGTTCTGATCGTCCATCTGGGACAGCCACCTTGAGCAGTGAAAGACACCCGCAGGGTTCAACAGAGTGCTGGCCCAAAGGTCAAGCGGAATCGGCTGCAATTTCGTCGCGCCGTGGCATTCCTGGTTACTCTTTCATGGAATTCAGCCTGTTTGGCGTCCGATTTTTGGTACTCCGTTCATCTTGCCGTTATGCGCGGCCATCCAATCCAGCGTCTTTTCGAAGGGCATTGGCTTGCCAATACCAAAGCCCTGCACGTGATCACATCCAAGCTGGGCCATCAGGGCATGTTCTCCCGGCGTTTCAACCCCTTCCGCCAGCGTCTCGAGATTCAAGCGTTCGGCCATGGTCAGGATTGCGCTGGCCATCTGTTGCTGACTGGGGTCCTGATCGGATTTGGCAACGAATGATCGGTCGATTTTGATCCGTGTGACATTGAATCGCTTGATCGACGCGATCGAGGCATGGCCGGTGCCGAAATCATCCAGATCAATACAGCACCCCAATGCCGCAAGGCCGGTGACATTGCGGGTGATCACGTCATCGGGGCGGCGCGAAAAGACGGTCTCTAACACTTCGACCGTCAGTCTGTCAGGGGTCAGGTCGAATTGATCAAGCTCCCATTTGAGGCGGTCGATCAGGCCCGGTGCGCGCAGCTCATCCGAGGAAAAGTTGACGCCCATACGCGGCACTATGACGCCCGCCCTGTCCCAGGCCCGCATGGCGGTGAAGGCGTGGTGCCGGATGGCCTGACCCAAACGCTCCATCAGGTCGGCTTGTTCGGCGAAAGGCAGAAAGACTTGAGGGCTCAAAACGCCTTTTTGCGGATGTTCCCATCGGGCCAGTGCCTCAAAACCCGTGACACGCCCGGTATCCGTGGACACCTGTGGCTGGAACCACGGGCGGATATCGCCATGATCGAGCGCCGCTTCGAACTCCTTGCGCAGGTTGCTGCGCACAAGTGATCTGCGCCGCGTCTCAGAAGAATAGGCCCGAATCGTCGAGGGCCCGCTGCGCTGTGCCTCGGTCAACGCATCGGTGCTGGCGGCTTTCCAGTCGGTGACCGTGTCGCCAGCGATGGTTTTGTTCATGCTGAAACCAATCGAACAGGTTAAATAGAGGCCGATTCCATTGAGCATGATCGGCTCTTCCACCGCGGACTGGATGCGCCCAGACATCTGGATACAAGCCTCAAGGTCCAACTGCTGCGAGGGATGCAGCCCGATCATCAGGCCGTCATCCGCGACCAGCATCGCAATGTCATCGTCGCGGATCATCGAAAGAACCCGGCTGCAAAACTGCTGGTGGATGTGATCGGCTGCAGCCTGGCCGTGAATATCCACAACCTCGGGGAACCCGTCGATTGCAATGGCGATGCAAGCTGCGCCAGCCTCTTGCTGTTGCGCGATTGCCAGCTTTTCTGTCAGTGCCAGATTGAACTGGTCGTTTGGCAGCACGCCACCGACTGCCTGCCCTGCACGTGTTTTCGCCTGACCGTTCACAATCCCTGCCACCGCGAACATCAACGGTACCCCAAGCGTCACACTGACAAGTGCGCGTTCGCCGCCCAACCAGAAAGCCCCAAGGCTGAGCGCGGGCAGAAAGGCCAGCGCAGATGGACCGCTGAGGGCAGAGGTCACGGGACGGAGAAAACGATCAAAATCAGGAAGTTTCCGCATAACAATTCCAGGCCTTGGGCATCAAACGCACAAGGTGAACGGTAAGAAACCAGTCTGAGTCAGACGTTAACGCAACTGCGGAATTTCAGCAGAATTTTCGTCTTTTTTGCTGGAATCCAGGGAAAGCCCTGAAAAGTCGAACAATTTTGGATCCAACAAATGAGATGGACGGGCGTTGGTCAGGGCACGGAACATCACCTGACGGCGGCCGGGGCTGTTCTTTTCCCATTGATCGAGAATCTGTTTGACCTGTTGGCGCTGCAATCCGTCCTGACTGCCGCACAGATCGCAGGGAATGATCGGATAGTTCATCGCCTTGGCGAATTTCTCGCAATCGGCCTCGGCCACATGGGCCAGCGGGCGGAAGACGAACAGGTCGCCTTCCTCATTGACCAGCTTCGGCGGCATGGTGGCCAAACGCCCACCGTGGAACAGGTTCATGAAGAAGGTTTCCAGAATGTCGTCGCGGTGATGACCCAGCACCACGGCCGAGCAACCCTCTTCCCGCGCGATGCGATACAGGTTGCCACGGCGCAGGCGCGAACACAGGGCGCAATAGGTCCGGCCTTGGGGAACCTTGTCCATCACAACGGAATAGGTGTCCTGATATTCGATCCGGTGGGGAACGCCCATCCGCTCCAGAAATTCGGGCAGGACGGTGGCGGGAAAGCCGGGCTGCCCCTGATCCAGATTGCAGGCCAGCAAATCGACCGGCAGCAACCCGCGCCATTTCAGCTCATAGAGAACGGCAAGCAGGGTGTAGCTGTCCTTGCCGCCCGACAGGCAGACCAGCCAGCGTGGCGGTTTGCCGTCCTTGTCATGGGCGGACGGGTCGATCATCCCGTACTGCTCGATCGCCTCACGGGTCTGGCGCACGATGCGCTTGCGCAGCTTCTTGAACTCGGTCGTCGAGGGCGCGCCAGCAAACAGCGGATGGATATCGTCGGCTTCATCAAACATGGGCCGTGATTACAGCGCAGGATGCGCGCGGGCAAGGTGTCGCGAACCTGGGCCAGTTTTTGGGGGAAGGCGCCGCATGTGCTATGCTCTGCGGATTTATCGACGGAGTTTAAAATGGACTATTTCTTTACCGTCCGCGGACGCAGCGGCAATACCTATTCAAACAAACTGGGCAAGGCGCGCTATCTGGCAATACCGTCCAACGTAAAGACACCAGCACGTAAACACGAAATCCGAATCTCGGATTGGCTGGACAAGGTGCAGCAGGCCGCCGGAGCAACAGATCACGAAAAGGGCCACATCGTCTTTTTCGTGCATGGCTTCAACACCGAGCAGTTCGAAATGCTGGAGCGGCACCGCAAGATCCGCAAAGGGCTTGAGGCCCACGGGTTCAAAGGTGTGATCGTCAGCTTTGACTGGCCAAGCGACGGCTCGGTCTTGGGCTATAGCTCGGACAGGGCAGATGCGCGACGATCGGCGGATAAACTGTTCAATGACGGGATCAGGCGCCTGTCCAAAATGCAGACCCCCGATTGCCCCTATAACGTTCACGTTCTGGCGCATTCGATGGGAACCTTTCTGGTGCGCGAGGCTATGGACTATGCCGATGACGATCACGAGATCGCGCAGCACAGCTGGACCACAAGCCAGATTGCCTTTGTCGCGGCGGATGTCTCGGCCAAATCTTTCCGTGAGGGTAGCGCCAAGACCTCATCCCTGATGCGGCGGTGCACAAGGCTGACCTGCTACTACAGCCCGTTTGATGAGGTTCTTTCGATCTCTGAGGTCAAGCGCGTGGGCGTTTCGCGTCGGCTGGGGCGTGTGGGCATGCCCCCGGGCCATCCCGAAAAGGCTGTCAATCTGTATTGCGGCAAGTTCTTTCAGGACAACCGGGATGACTATCCTGACGGGACATCAGCCAGCCACAGCTGGTATTTCGATTCGCCCCGGTTCTACGAGGATTTGCACCACACCCTGCTGGGCAAACTGGATCGTGAAGTCATCCCGACCCGAGGGTTCACGAACCGAGGGAATCTGGCGCTGGTCTAGTCGTCTGCGGATTTTTCGGGCACCGGGTCATAGCCGGTGCCGCCCAATGGATGACAGCGCCCGATTCGACGAGCGGCCAGCCACGCGCCCTTGATCGCACCGTGTTTCTCAAGCGCTTCCAGCGCATAGGCCGAGCATGTTGGCTGGTAGCGACAATTGAATCCAACCCAGGGGCTGAAAACCAACCGATATGCGCGCACGGGCAGGGCGAATATGCGCGCCAGCAGGGTCACTTGCGGGGGGTGTGGATTTTACGCAGCGCATAGCGCAGATCGTCGAGCATGGCGTCAAACGCCCGCCCCGCGGTGACCTCGGCGCGGCCGATCAGGATATAGTCCCACCCTTCAAGGCCCTGTGTAGGCAGAACGGCACGGGCAGCTTCGCGCAAGCGGCGCTTGGCGCGGTTGCGGGCCACCGCATTGCCGACCTTTTTGGAACACGTAAACCCGACGCGAATGCCTGCGCCCTCATCCGGCGCACGTTTGCGGGCCTGCACCATCATTGAGGATGTGCCCTGCCGACGCGCGCGCGCCGCTTTCAGAAAGTCGGAGCGATTCTTGAGAACGGTCAGAGGGTTGGGCGCGCAAACGGACGCCGCCGGGGGCTTGACCCTCGGTTGGTTTATACCATCCTCAGGGGCCTCCGGCGGCGTCATGTTCATAACCTGATCGGTGAGGCGGTTTACGCGCTCAGCGATTTGCGGCCGCGTGCACGGCGCGCATTCAGGATTTTGCGGCCGGCTTTGGTGGCCATGCGCGCGCGGAAACCGTGGCGGCGTTTGCGAACCAGGTTCGAAGGCTGATAGGTGCGTTTCATCGCTCCGTCTCCAATCTATAGCGGTGGGTGCGGCGCGGATTCGCCTGGCCCGAGTGTTCGAAGCCCGTCCTCTACTGCCAAGCGGGGGGTAAGTCAAACCCCAAGGCACGGGTTTTCGCGCCTTTTGCAACAATTCTGTAACCTGGCCGGTCAAAAGATTTCAGAATCCGGATTTTTACGCCCCGAACCCTCACATTCCCGGCCACAGAGTTCAAGGCCGCGTGATGGGCCTGTTGTCGGGCCACAGGGCAGCGCATGTTGAGGTCAGAATGAAACGAACAAAGCCGGACAGCCAGATGAGCGAAACGACCCAAGCGCCGCGCAGCGGGTTTGCGCGCCATATTCCATTGCTTGTAATCCTGACCGTTGCCGCGGTGGGGTTCTTCACCCTTGGCGACTACCTGACTTTCGAGACCCTGCGCGACAATCGCGAGGCCCTGTTGGCCTGGCGGGATAACTATTACTGGGCCATGGCCGCCGCTTTTGTGTCGATCTATATCGTGATCGTGGCGTTTTCCCTGCCCGGAGCCGCCGTCGCTTCGATGACCGGTGGTTTCCTGTTTGGCCTGTTTGCAGGCACAGCGTTTAACGTGGTTGCGGCCACCATCGGCGCATCCGCCATCTTTCTGGCCGCGCGCTGGGGATTGGGTGAATCGCTGACCGCGCGGCTTGAATCCTCGGAGGGAACCATCAAGAAACTCAAGGACGGCCTGCGCGAGAACGAGATCTCGGTCCTGTTCCTGCTGCGTCTTGTGCCCGTGGTTCCGTTCTTTGTGGCCAATCTGGTCCCGGCGCTGGTGGGCGTGAAGTTCCGCAACTTCCTGATCACCACGGCGCTGGGCATCATACCGGGCGGTATTGTCTACACCTGGATCGGCGTTGGCCTGGGCGGTGTCTTTGATCGCGGCGAAACGCCGGATGTTTCGTTGCTTTGGGAACCTTTTATTATCGGTCCGATCATAGGCTTGTGTGTATTGGCCGCTCTGCCCATTCTGATCAAAGCCCTGCGCGGTAAAAAGGACGCCTGAATTCCATGAAAGAGCTGAAAACAGATATCCTGGTCATCGGTGCCGGGTCGGGCGGTTTGTCGGTTGCGGCAGGGGCGGCGCAGATGGGGGCCGAGGTGATCCTGCTGGAAGGCCACAAAATGGGCGGGGATTGCCTGAATTTCGGCTGTGTCCCCTCCAAGGCCCTGATCGCCAGTGGCAAGATGGCCTATGGGCAGGCCCATTCAGCGCCGTTTGGCGTGGCCGATGTTGTGCCGCAAGTGGACTATGCCGCCGCCAAGGATCACGTGCACGGTGTCATCGCTCAGATCGAGCCGATGGACAGTCAGGAACGGTTCGAAGGTTTCGGCGTCAAGGTGATCCGCGAATTTGGTACCTTCCTGTCTCCGACACAGGTTCAGGCCGGTGAGAACGTGATCACCGCGCGGCGTGTTGTCATCGCGACAGGATCATCGCCGCTTGTGCCGCCGATCCCGGGGTTGGATGCGGTGCCGTTCTACACGAATGAAACCATCTTTGATCTGAAGGATAAGCCCGATCACCTGTTGATAATCGGCGGCGGCCCCATCGGGATGGAGATGGCGCAGGCCCATATCCGGCTGGGTTGCAAGGTGACCGTGATCGAAGGCGCAAAGGCGCTGGGCAAGGACGACCCCGAGGCTGCAGCCCTCGTTCTGGAGACCCTGCGCGCCGAAGGCGTCGACATTCAGGAACAAGCCATGGTCGCGCAAATCCGGGGCTCGGCGGGCGCGGTCGAAGTTGTCACCCAGAACGGAGACATTTTTGCCGGTACCCACCTTCTGATGGCAGCCGGGCGCAAGGCCAATGTCGAACGCCTGAACCTTGAGGCGGCCGGCATCGACCGCACGCGCACCGGGATCAAGGTGGATGACGCTCTGCGCACGACGAACCGCAAGGTCTATGCCATCGGCGATGTGGCGGGTGGTCTGCAATTCACCCATGTGGCGGGGTATCACGCGGGCATCATCATCCGGTCGGCCCTGTTTGGCCTGCCGTCAAAGGCCAAGACAGCACATATCCCCTGGGCCACTTATACTGACCCCGAACTGGCTCAGGTCGGCCTGACCGAGGCACAGGCCCTGGAACAGCATGGCGACGCGATGGAGGTCGCCCGGTTCGATTACCATCACAATGACCGCGCCATTTCCGAGCGAAAGACAAAAGGGTTCATCAAGGTCATGGTCGTGAAAGGCCGCCCCGTGGGGGCGACAATCGTCGGCCATCAGGCCGGAGAATTGATCAACTTGTGGTCTCTTGCGTTGGCCAATAACCTCAAGATGGGGCAGATCGCCGCGATGGTTTCGCCCTATCCGACGATCGGAGAGGTTAACAAACGTGTAGCGGGGGCTTATTTCTCGCCAAGGCTGTTTGAGAATCAAACGGTTAAACGCGTGGTCAGATTCGTGCAACGCTGGATCCCCTGACCGGAAAAGGAGCGCCAATTGAACTCGCTGTCCGGCCGATTTCTGATCCTGACAACGGTCTTCGTGATGTTGGCCGAAGTCTTGATCTTTGTGCCGTCCATCGCGCGTTTCCGGGAAGACTTCCTGCTGAACCGGTTGGAACGGGCGCAGATCGCCTCTTTGGCCTTGCTGGCCGATGACATGCTTGCCGACGATCTTGAGGCCGAGCTGCTTGCAAACGCGGGTGTCTACAACGTTGTTCTTCGACGCGATGAGGTGCGCCAGCTGATGCTGTCTTCGCCCATCCCGGAACAGATCACCAACACCTATGATCTGCGCGACGCGAGCCCTTGGATTTTGATCCGCGATGCGATGAACCGGATTTTCACCACAGAGGATGAGGTCATTCGCGTGATCGGTGAGCCGGTCAAAGGCGCCGGTTTGCTGATCGAGGTTACCATAGACAGCACGCCCTTGCGTATGGCGATGGTGGATTACGGGTTGCGTATTCTGGGCCTGTCCTTCGTCATTTCGATCATCACGGCCTTCTTCCTTTTCCTTGCGGTGCGCGTCGTGCTGGTACGTCCGATAAAAAGCGTTGTCGGCTACATGCAGCGCTATGCCAGCGCGCCAGAGGATGCGCGCGGCATTATCACTCCCAACTCCAAGGTCACCGAACTGCGTGAGGCGGAAGAGGCCCTGAAGATGTTGCAAACCGACCTGACGCAGGCGTTGAAACAGCGCGAGCGTCTGGCGCAGTTGGGTGGTGCGGTGGCCAAGGTCAGTCATGACCTGCGCAATATTCTGACCTCGGCGCAACTATTCACCGACCGGATCGAGGCCAGCGATGACCCTTTGGTCCGCCGTATGGCCCCCAAGCTGGTCAACTCGATCACGCGTGCGGTTTCGTTGTGCGAAAGCACTCTTGCCTTTGGTCGCGCGGAAGAACCGGCGCCGACCCTGACCATGGTGCGCGTTCGCGACATCGCCGAAGATGTTGTCGCAAGCGAGCAACTGGCCGTTGCCGATGCCTGCGTCGAAATCATAAACGAAGTGCCCAAAGATCTGGTCGCGCGCGCCGACCCAGAGCAGCTGTTCCGCGTGATTATGAACCTTGTGCGCAATGCCAGACAGGCCCTGGTTGCCTCGGGCAAACCTGGACGCGTCACTGTCACCGGCTGCGCCATAGAGGCAAGCTGGTGCATCGAAATCCGCGACACCGGGCCCGGCCTGCCGCCCAAAGCCCGCGAGAACCTGTTCACGCCCTTCCAGGGCGGCGTGCGCAAGGGCGGCTCGGGCCTTGGGCTTGCGATTTCACAGGAACTGGTGCGCGGACATGGCGGAGAACTCGTGCTGAAAGAAACCGGACCCACCGGTACAACCTTTGAAATAAGTCTCCCGCGCGGTGATCTAACTTTTTGAAGCTTTTTTGAAGAATCGACTTGCACGTCATTCGCACCGGGTCTAAACACCGCCTCACCAACGCGGACCGATAGCTCAGCTGGATAGAGTACTTGACTACGAATCAAGGGGTCGGGGGTTCGAATCCTCCTCGGTCCGCCACTTTCCTTTGAATTCATTGGAAAAAATGGCGGTTTTTACCAGCTACCCGCCAACATACCCGCCAAATCAATTCCTCTTCTATCATTGAACATTCAGTTAGAAGTGGTTGTTCCGACGTCGAGAGGTCTCTGAGAAAGACCAACCTCCAAAGGTATGCCCCCACAAGTAGGTAGCGTAGATCGCTTCACCCTAGCGGCTTACGGGGCGAAGAGAGTATTGCCGCGTTGTGCCGCCGCGAGGGTATTTCCGAAAGCCGGTATTCGTTCTGATCAAAATGGTTCCTCGAAGCTGGGAAGAACCGTCTGGTGGATGACATGGTCCAACGGGCGACCATGTCGGAGGCTAAGAAACTGTGAATTGAAGCCATTGCCCAGACGTACAGCGATGTGTGTTTGTTGGAACAAATCCTTGAAACAGGCAGGGGGCTGAGCCTGCCTGTTTCTCCTGTCAATTCTGCGTCTAAGCGGTCACTCTGCGTCTGAACGTAGGATGACAGGCGTGATCCGGGTGCCTTCGCCCTGTACATAAGCCATCTGAATGATCAATTCGGCCAGAGGCTCAAGATACCTTGCATTCATCATCGCTCCGCTATCGATCGGGTCATAGTTGATGGCACGCACCAGCTCGGCCACTGTTTCCTTTGAGCCTGCGTCGTCCCCGGCAAGGAAAACCTGAGGGCGGATTCCGCCATAGGTCGGATCCGAGTCAACGACATCGGCGAAGATCGCGTTGAAGGCCTTGACGACCGGGACGCCCGGCAGTTTTGCCTGGCAGACCTCTCCGGCGGACGTGGAATGCCCCAGTGTCAGGGCCATATAGTCATCGGTCAGGGGGTTGGTGCAATCGACCACCACCTTGCCTTCCAGCGATCCAAGGGCATCAAGCGTTTCGTCCAACGCCGTGAAAGGTACGGCGATAAACACAACCTCGGCGTGTTGCACCAGATCGGTGGCTCGACCGCCTTTGACGCCATGTCGGGCTGCCGCTTCAGCCCCCCGTTCCGCATCCCGCGAGCCAATGTGAACCACATGATCCGTTGCAGAAAATCTGCGTGCAAGCCCGTTGGCGACATTGCCGGTTCCGACGATAAGTAAATTTCTTGAGTTGGGCACGACTACGTTCTTCCCCTTGATAATGTTACAATTCCGAGGATAGTGGAATCGGTATCATGATGGTAATTGTTTTTTGCGCTCGCTTTCAGATTGCAGCGCTTTGGGCGGGCGGTTGGTGTCGGGGCTTGTCTTCCAACTTCCTCATATATGCTCCTTGGCAGGGTGGACGGTGAAACAACACGATGGCAATTGATCTGGACGATTGGCTGCGCGCGCTTGGAATGGAGCGTTACGTCTCGGCGTTTCATGACCATGACGTGGATGGCAGCCTGCTGCCGACGATCACTGCAGAAGATCTCAGGGATATGGGTATCGCATCGGTTGGCCATCGCCGCCAATTGTTGAATGCAATTGCCCTGCTGCGCAGCGGGCAGGCGTCGGACCTTGCAAATGGTCCTTTTGCGGAAAAGGCGGATCGAAGCCACTCGGTCGCGCCGCAAGAGAGGCGACAGCTGTCGGTAGTGTTCACGGATCTTGTCGGGTCGACCCAGCTTTCGGAACAACTGGATGCCGAAGAGCTTTCGACCCTGTTGACCAGCTACAAAAGCGCCGTCACCGAGATTGTCGAGGAATATGGCGGCTTTGTTGCGCAGTATCTGGGCGATGGCGTTCTGGCGTATTTCGGCTGGCCGCAGGCTTATGATCATGACGCCGAACGGGCGATCAGATCGGGGCTGAGCATCGCCGACTCGATGCATTTTCTGGGCCGGCCGCATGGGGTAAAGCTGGACTGTCGTATTGGCATCGCGACAGGCAATGTCGTCGTCGGAGACCTGATCCGCAATTCCTACATCGAAGAAGATCAGGCCGTCGGGCGCGCGCCCAACCTGGCTGCCCGAATTCAGTTGATGGCAAAGCCGGGCACTCTGGCGATTTCGGATGAAACCAAGAAAATTGTCGAAGGCAAATTTGATCTGACCGATCTGGGAAATCACAAACTGAAAGGGTTCCGAGGCGAGGTGCGCATCTGGCGCGTCGAAGGTGCTACGGACAGCCCCGCCCCCGATTTCAAACGTCGGTCCAAGGACAAGCTGCCGATCATCAACCGCACGGTTGAGATGGGCCAGTTGGACACCGCGTGGGCCCGGGTCGAACAGGGCGTACCGCAGTCGACGCTCATTTCCGGTGAGCCGGGGATCGGCAAGTCCCGTCTGGTGGAAGAGTTCGTATCGCATGTGCTAGAGGCCGAGGGCGACGTTTTGCGCTTTCAATGCTCGCCCTTTCATACCAATGACGCCTTGTATCCGATTCTGAACCAAATCTGGTTTATGGTTTTGGGCGGTGGGCAGCTCTCGACTGGAGACACGGCGCAGCGGCTGGAACAGATTTTTTCGGCCACAACCCTGGACCCAAGCAAGACTGCTTCGTTGGCCGATGCCTTGATGCAGTTTCGCGAACACGGGCGCGACACGACGCTGCCGCTTGATGCGCTGGGCCGAAAAGAGATGACGTTTCAGGCGCTGATTGCCCTGTTCGAATGGTATGTGCGCGACAAGAAAGTGCTTGTTGTCTTCGAAGACCTGCACTGGATCGACCCGACCACAAAAGAGCTTTTGGGACGCCTGCTTGAGACCTTCAACGACGAGAAGGTCATGATATTGCTAACCGCCAGACCCGCCTTTCAAGATGCATGGCAGGTCAATACCCGTATTGAACTGAATCGGCTGTCCAACGAGGAAATCGGCGAGATTGCGGCACATGTCTACGATCTGAAACCGGTGCCGATGCCGGTGCTGGAATTGATCGCGGATCGGTCCGACGGGGTGCCGCTTTTTGCCGAAGAGCTTTCCAAGTCTTTCATAGAAACCGGTGTCTTTGACCGCACTGAGGGGGGCGGCCCCCTGATTGACGCCACAGCTGTGCCGACAACGCTGAATGAACTGTTGGTCGCGCGTCTTGATCGCCATCCCGAATCCCGCCGGATATTGCAGACGGCTGCGGCCATTGGTCGGGAATTTTCCTTCGACGTGTTGTCTGCGGTGATCGACGAGTCCGATCAGGCACTGTCGGCCCATCTGAACACGCTGGTATCGGCGCAGATCATTGTTCCTGCAGCGGATGTGGCCCGCACATATTCCTTCCGCCACGCCCTAATGCGCGATGCCGCGTATGAGACCATGCTGCGATCTGTGCGGGCAATGGTGCATGCGCGCGTTGCGGCTGTTCTTGGCGCGCGGTTCCGCAAAGCCACGCCAGCCCACGTTCTGGGCAGCCATTGGGGTTTGTCCGGCAATCATGCAGAGGCAACACGTTGCTTCCAGCAGGCGGCGGAACAGGCAAGATCGCGCTATGCGAATACCGAGGCCACGGCCTATTTCAAATCCGCTTTGACACATCTGGAGCAGGTCAGTCTATCGGACGGGCTGCAGCCCGGCACCCTGCCAGAGCGTGCCGATCTGCTGGAACAGCTTGGCACTGTCCTGACCTTGGTTCACGACCTGGACGGCGCTGTTGCGGCCTACCGCGAGGCCGGAGAGCTGGTTCATGACAACCCCCGGAAAACGGCTCGGTTGCACCGACTGACCGGCAATGCCTTGCAGCAGGATCGCGCGGGGTCGCTGGCCGAACTTGCCGCCGCCGAGGCTGCGTTGGACCAAACCGCGTGGCGGGACGACCCTGAACTGCTGAGGGAGTGGATCGACATCCAGCTCAATACGCTCAACGTTCATTACTGGAGCGGTGACGGCGAGGCGATGTCCCAACTTGCGGCCGGGTTGGCGCGGGATGTGAGCAGCATGACGGCTGAACAACGCGCCGAGTATTTCGATCAATTGGTGCTGCGCGACCTCAGAATGTCGCGCTATGCACCGACCGAGGACACGATTGCAATTGCATCGAACTATGTGTCTGCCGCTGACGAAACCGGCAATTTGGCCATTGTTGCCTCGGCCCGGTTTATTCTTGGGTTCGTCAATCTGCACTGCATCCGTCTACCGCAGGCCCAGCAAGCGATGAGCGCGGGCCTGGAGGCCGCGCGCCAATCCGGTCATCGTAAGATCGAGTTGCGCTGCATGACCTATCTGTCCCTTGTCTGTCGGCGCATGCATAACCCATCCGAGGCGACACGCCTGTCTCATGACAGTATTGCGCTGGCTCGCGAACTCGAGATGTATGAGTATATTGCATTGGCAACCGCCAACCTGTCGTGGGAGGCGTGGCAGCGCGGCGCAGATACCACTGCGTGCAAGCTGGCCCGCGACGCGATGATTCAGTTCGAAAAGACCTCAATCGCGTATCCGTTTGAATGGTCCGCGCTGTTGCCGCTGATCGCGTCATGCCAGACACAGAAAGACCTGTCCGAGGTACCCGGACTGTGCGCACGTTTGTTGGACACCAGCCAGCAGAACTTGCCCGAGACACTGCATGGTGTTGTAGCAGACATCGCGACCCTGGCAGGCGCAGATGACGTGCCCCAGATCAAACAACGCATCGCCGCGTTGATCGACGCTGCCCGCCATTCAGGATTCCTGTAAGGTGACCCATCGGCGCAAGATTGACTCAGTCACAGGGAAAACTTGCGGCATCGTGTTCGATTTGTTGTAGTGAACGCACATTTGTTGATTGGAGGAAACATAATGTCCGAAAGCGATATTGAGAACTTTAGGCACGACCTGATTATTGCAAACGATGATGGCAGCGTTCTGTGCATCCCGCGCGAAGTCTGGGACAATGACGCCTATCGTGTTGATCCGAAAAAGTACCAGAACGACAAGGGCTGGGCCTTGGTCCGAGAACTTCTGGAATGTGGTGTGAACCTTGCCACCATCCCGCCCAAAGACTTCCTGCCGCCTGACAAGTTCGAACCCGAAGGCACCTGCTATCTGGTCAATATCGACGGGCTGAAACAGAGGCACAAATTCACACGCGGCTAGGGTCAGTTCCGCTGACAGACATGGGGCATGAGAAGTGCGACCGGGCGCCTGCCCACGCGGTTCCGTCCGCACGGGTTCTGGACCGCGTCTTGCCCCATGTGAAACGCCTTGGCGTCACCCGGCTGGCCGATCTGACCGGGCTGGATTGCATCGGTATACCCGTATACGCCGCGCATCGCCCGAATGCGCGCTCTCTGGCGGTGACACAAGGCAAGGGCGCGACCATCGCGGATGCAAAGGTTTCGGCCTTGATGGAGGCGGTCGAGCTCAGCTGTGCAGAAACTCCGGTTTTGCCCCTGCGTCTGGCAAGTGCCGATGACTTGGCGAAGACCGAAAAAGTGATTGATCTAGAGCGTCTGCCCCGGATCTCAGAACACCCCATTTTGCGCGGCAAATCCGTGCTCTGGGCCGAAGGCAAGGCGCTCTCAGACGGGCACGCCGTCTGGGTTCCTTACGAGTTGGTCCATATGGATTACGCACTGCCCTTGCAGCCCGGATTGGGGTGTTTTCTGATGTCGTCGACCGGCCTCGCCTCGGGCAGCAGCGTTGATGAAGCGACCTGTCAGGCGCTGGCCGAAACGCTTGAGCGTGATGCTGTGACCATGTGGAAGCGCAATCCAAGCATCATGGCGTCCCGCCGGGTCGATCTGCACTCCGTCACAGACCCGACATGCCAAGCGCTTCTTGACAGGTTCGACGCCGCAGGCGTGGCTTGCGCGATCTGGGATGTAACCTCGGACCTTGGAATTCCCGCATTCTTTGCAACAATCATCGACCGTCAGGATGACACGCGACGTGGCTTGCAGGCGGCCTCGGGGGCAGGGTGCCACCCGGCGCGGGGCATCGCCTTGTCTCGTGCCCTGACCGAAGCGGCGCAAAGTCGGCTGACCCTTATTTCGGGTGCGCGGGATGATCGGACGCGCGACTATTATGAAGCGCGGCGCAATGCGGAAACGCTCCGGTCGCAGCGCGCCGAGATCGTCGAGGCGGACACGCCACACCGGTTTGATCAGGTGCCGTTGCATCAGGTCCGCTCGCCTCGTGATAGCCTTGACTGCATGCTGGTCGCGCTCGAACGGGCCGGGCTTGAGGTGCCGGTTGCCGTTGATCTTTCGGTGCCCGACCTGCCCGCAACGGTCATACGGGTCATTGCGCCGGGGCTTGAGGGTACATCCTACGCCCCCGGATACCGCCCCGGAGCGCGCGCGCGGCATGTGTCATGAGCCGAGGTGATATCATCCTCTTTGCCGGTCCTTCCCTACCGCACCCATGTGATGTGGAAGACAGGTTGCCGATCCGACGCCTTGGGCCTGCGGCGCAGGGCGATCTGCTGAAGGCAGCACTTGCCCGCCCGCGTGCCATCATCCTGCTGGATGGTTATTTCGAGGCCTTGCCTGCCGTCTACCACAAGGAAATCCTGTGGGCCCTATCCGAAGGCATCCCCGTTTATGGTGCCGCCTCGATCGGGGCCCTGCGCGCTTGTGAGCTGGGTAGTTTTGGCATGATCGGGGTCGGAGAGATCTTTGACGCGTTCGCCCAATTCCGGCTTGAGGCTGATGATGAGGTCGCCTTGATCCATGCGCCCGAAGAGGTTGGTTTTGCCAATCTTTCCGAGCCACTGGTGAACATCCGCTGGACGCTGGATGCCGCCGTCGCCGCGCAGGTTGTTGAGCGGCAGTTGGCGGACGCCCTTATCGCAGAAACCCGTCGCAAGTTCTATCCTGTTCGCAGCTTTGACGGCCTCCTGGAAGATTGCGCAGCTTTGGACCCCGCCGCCGCAGATCGCCTGAAGGCATGGCTTCCCGAGGGTCGAATTGATCAGAAAAACCGGGATGCACAGGCCTGTTTGGAGCGCGTGGAGAACGACTGGCAGAACGACACGCTACCCGTCGCGCCAGCGTTCGAGTTCCGGCATACGGATGCGTTCGAAACCCTTCTGACAGGTGTGCTGTCTCATAACCCGCTGAATGACCCCGAGGTTCTTGTGCGATGCAAGACCGCCTCCGGCGATGGGTTCGACGCGCTGCGCCTTGCCGCAGAGATCGACGCGTTGGCTCTTGCGCTGGACCAGCACTCTGGGCAACCCGTTCCGGGCGAAGACCTTGTGCGTGCAGTATCAGAGTTTCGCCAACAGCACGGCCTGCTTGATCAGCAGGCGCTGCAGCATTGGCTGGGCCGAAACGGCGTGGATATCGACGCCCTGTCCCGCAAGTTGGAGGAAAGCGCTCGGATCGCCCGGGCGCGGCAACAGATCGCGCCCCACCTGAGCGACCGCATGCGTGACTTGCTCGTCTTTTCGCAGGGGTCTTTGCAACCCGGTGATAACGGCTAACGCTGACGCCGTTTCCGTTCGACCTTGCGCTTGATCTTGTCCTTCTTGCGCTTGGTGCTGACCGCCTTGCGTCTGGTTGCGCGCCCTTTTGATCCGCGTCCTCGGGGCAGGGCCTGATCGTCGATGGAGAGCAGTTCCAATTCCAAGCCGCCCGTGACCGGCGTTGCCTCGGTCAGGCGCACGGTGACACGTTGGCCTATTGCTATGATCAGACCGGTATCCGAACCCATCAGGGTTCCTGCCTCGCGGTCGAAATGAAAGAATTCACGCCCTAGTGAGCGGACAGGCACGAGCCCATCCGCGCCGGTCTCGTCCATCTTCACAAAGGCCCCGAACCGTGCGATGCCGCTGATCCGGCCCGTGAACTCATTGCCCACACGCTCACTGAGATAGGCCGCCAGGTAGCGATCGGTCGTGTCGCGCTCAGCCATCATCGAGCGCCGCTCGGTGTCCGAGATATGCGTCGCGGTTTCGTCCAGCCGCATGATTTCATCCTCGGTCAGACCGTCATCCCCCCAGCCATGGCCCGAGATCAGCGCGCGGTGGACGATCAGGTCGGCATAGCGTCGAATGGGCGAGGTGAAATGCGCGTAGTTCCGCAGAGCAAGCCCGAAATGACCGAAGTTTTCGGGGTTGTAATAGGCCTGCGCCATCGACCGCAGGGTCGTCAGGTTGATCAGTTCCGCATCCTCGGTGCCCGCCGCTGCGTTCAGCAGAGCGTTCAGGTGGCGGGTTTGCAGAACCTGCCCCTTGGCAAGGTTCAGGCCCGCGGCTTGGGCCGTTTCACGCAGGCTTTCCAGCTTTTCAGGCGCGGGTTCCTCGTGGACGCGGAACAGCAAGGGGCGACGTTTCGCAATCAGCGTTTCAGCTGCCGCGACATTGGCGAGGATCATGAACTCTTCGATCAGCTTATGTGCGTCCAAGCGGTCGCGGAAGGCGACGCTGGTTACCTCACCCGAGTCGCTGAGGATGATCTTGCGTTCGGGCAGGTCCAGTTCCAGAGGTTGCCGCACTGCCCGCGCGGTTTTCAGCGCGGAATAGGCGGCGTATAGCGGTTTGAGAACCGTCTCCAAAAGCGGTCCGGTGCGGTCATTGGGGTTTCCGTCGATGGCCTCCTGCACCTCGGCATAGTGCAGCGAGGCAGCCGAGCGCATCAGGCCGCGCACAAAGCGATGGCCGACCTTGTTGCCCTCGGCGTCGATCTGCATCCGCACGGCGATACAGGCACGCGGGACACCTTCGTGCAGCGAACACAGATCACCGGACAGGCGATCCGGCAGCATCGGCACGACGCGATCCGGGAAATAGCTGGAGTTGCCGCGTTTGCGCGCCTCGCGGTCTAGCGCGGTGCCGGGCTGCACATAGGCGGCTACATCGGCAATTGCGACCCAGATCACATGACCGCCGGGATTCTTGGGGTCGTCGTCGGCATGGGCATAGCAGGCGTCATCATGGTCGCGCGCATCCGAGGGGTCGATGGTCAGTAGCGGCATGTCCCGCAAGTCTTCGCGGCCTTTCAGGCCAACGGGCTTGGCCTTGTCGGCCTCGGCGATGACCTTGTCGGGGAAGTCGTCGGGGATGCCGTGTTGATGGATCGCAATCAGCGATACGGCCTTGGGTGCGGAAGGGTCGCCCAGACGCTCGACAATGCGGGCGCGGGGCAGGCCCATGCGCGATTTCGGTCCGGCCTGTTCGGCCTCGACCAGCTCACCATCCTTGGCCCCATGCACAGCGCCTTCGGGCACTTGCCATTCGGTCTGGCTGGCCTTGTCGATGGGCACGATCCGCCCGCCCTCGGCCCCTTTGCGGAACAGTCCCACAATCTTGCGCGGGTTGGTCCCGATACGGCGGATCAGGCGGGCTTCGTAGTTGTGATCTTCTTCCTGCACCACGGTCAGACGGGCCAGAATTCGGTCGCCTTCGCCCAAAGCGGGATCGCTGGCGCGGGTGATCAGCAGAACAACCGGTTCAACCCCTTCGCCATGCCATTCCAGAGGCCGCGCGAACAGGTCGCCATCCTCATTTGGGGCCTTCACCTGCAGCACACTGACCGGAGGCAGACGGTCCGGGTCGCGATAGCTGCGCTTGCGCTTTTCCAGATGCCCTTCGGCCTCAAGCTCTTTGAGGATGCGTTTCAGATCGATCCGATCCGCGCCCTTGATGCCAAAGGCCTTGGCGATATCGCGCTTCGAGGTCAGGGTGGGTTTCGCCGAGATCCAATCCAGGACCTCTTGCTTGGTGGGGATGCGAGTCATGGGTTTGGCCTAGCACGGCGGTGCGACGGCGTCATGACTAAAATCGCAGCCCCCTGGCCCAGTCAGGCGAAGTAGTCTTTCAGCATGCGTGTATAGATCGCCTTGAGCTGCTCGATCTGAGCCACCTCGACGCATTCATCCACCTGATGCATGGTCCGTCCAACCAGCCCGAACTCGACCACCGGGCAGTGGTTCTTGACGAACCGCGCGTCGGACGTGCCGCCCGTCGTCGACAACTCGGGCGTGATACCGGTCTCGGCTTTGACGGCGCTAGATACCAGATCGGACAGGGCGCCCGGAGGGGTCAGGAAGCTTTCGCCCGAGATCTTGATCCGGGTCCCAACCTCGACGCCGAAATCCTGCGCCACCTGATCGGCCTCCTGCAGCAACCAGTCGCTGAGGGCAGCCCCGGAATGCAGGTCGTTAAAGCGAATGTTCACCACGCCGCTGCATTGCGCCGGGATCACGTTGGTCGCGGTGTTACCTGTGTCGATTGTCACAACGGCCAGCGTAGAGGCATCGAAATGATCGCTGCCCTGATCCAACTCGTGACTGGCAAGCCGGTCCATCAACCGCGCCATCGCGGGTAGGGGGTTCTTCGCCCGATGCGGATAGGCCGAATGACCCTGCACCCCGGTCACCGTAAACCATGCGGTCATTGAGCCACGACGACCGATCTTGATCATCTCGCCCATATGGTTTGGACAGGTCGGCTCGCCCACCAGACAGACTGACATCCGCTCATGCGATTGATCCATATAGTCCAGCAGAGCCGTCGTGCCGTCCAGTGCATCGCCTTCCTCATCCCCGGTAATGGTCAGGATGATGGCCCCGTCGGGTGGTGTATCGCGCACGAAATCAATAGCAGCGGCGGCAAAGGCCGCGACTCCGGACTTCATATCCGTTGTGCCGCGTCCGAACATGACGCCCTCATGAATCTCGGCCCCGAACGGTGGCTTGGTCCATGCGGCCTCATCGCCCACCGGAACAACGTCGGTATGGCCGTTGAAACCAAAGCTGCGCGCGTGCCCTTTGGCCCCCCAACGGGCGAACAGGTTGCAGATGCCACCGCGATCCACCCGCGTGCAGTCAAACCCCGCATCTGACAGCAGATTTTCCAGCAAGACCAAAGCCCCCCCTTCAACGGGTGTGACCGATGGGCAACGGATCAAATCCGCTGTCAATTGAACTGCGTCCGTCATTTCGGGCCTCGGGGTTGGGGTTTCGTTCAGGTTACCGCACAGATTCAACGAATTGGCCGGATTGCCAACCCCAATCCGCCAGATTCCCCCGGTAATTCCCGCAATGTGTCGAGTTGAGACGCCAATAAAACATGGTGCTTTACCCTGCGGCGACCTTGCTGTTTCGGTCTCAATCGCGTTACAGGGCGGCGAAACAGGTAATTTGACCATGAAACGCGCCTTCTACGCCTTGATCAGCCTGACTTTCGCCGTACTCGCACAGCAAAGCCTGGCCCAGTCCCTAAATGTCACCACGGTGACACGCCCTCCGTTTTCCTATGTCGAGGACGGGGCTGAGGCCGGTTTTTCCATGGATCTGCTTGCAGCCCTCGCCGAGTCGCTGGACTGGGAATATTCGGTCACGCGGGCCGAGTCTTTCGCAGATATGCTGGGGGCCGTACAGGATGGCACGGCGGATCTGGCGATCGCAAATATCTCGATCACCGCGATGCGCGAGACGCAGATGGATTTCAGCCAGCCGATCTTCGAGGCCGGGTTGCAGATCATGGTGCCCTCGGATTCGGCGCGCAAGCCGTCGCTGCTGCAGGCGCTGCTGTCGGCCGAGTTATTTTATGCCATCGGTCTGGCCTTTGCCATCCTTCTGGGGGGCGGTATGCTGATGTGGGGGTTCGAACGCCGTGCACAGCCCTATTTCGACCGGAAATTGAACGAGGCCTGGTTCCCATCCTTCTGGTGGGCGCTGAACCTGGTTGTCAATGGCGGCTTTGAGGAGAGGATGCCGCGTACACCCTTTGGTCGCATCCTGGGCGTCATACTGGTGGTATCGTCCCTGTTCATCGTTTCGGTTTTCACCGCCCGGATCACCAGCGTCATGACGGTGGAAGCGATCACCGGCAATGTGAACTCGGTCAATGACCTTTACGGCAAGAATGTCGGTACGATCGAAGGATCGACAGCCGCCAGTTTCCTGAACCGGCGCGAGATCGAATACGTGGCCTATCCCGGGCTTGATGAAATGTTGGAGGCCTTCAAGGCCGAAGACCTGAACGCGGTCGTTTTTGATGCCCCTGTCCTGTCCTACTTCGCCGCCCATGAGGGTCGCCGTATCGCCACGATGACCGGAGGGATATTCCTGCGCGAAAACTATGGCATAGCCTTCCCGACGGGTTCTCCGCTAGTGGAAGAAGTCAATCAGGCGCTGCTGGCTTTGCGCGAAGACGGCACCTATGACGAGATCTACCGCACGTGGTTCGGGATGCAAAACTAGGGCCTTGCCCCAGAATTCGCTTGGAAAGCCAGATGCGTGGACCAGTCGGCGCGCTGCTACAGTCACCCAAGGATTTCAGTGGTGCGGGTGGAGGGACTTGAACCCCCACGCCTTGCGGCGCCAGAACCTAAATCTGGTGCGTCTACCAATTTCGCCACACCCGCAACCGGACGCTTATGCGTCGGACTGGAGCGCTGGATAGCAAAGCTTTCCAACCAGCGCGAGGGGTAAAATCCACCTGAAGGCAAGATTTTTGCACTTGGATACAGGCCGCCGTGATTCGTGGGCTTTTGCCAAATGTTGCCCTGTAGTACGCTGCTGCCGCGAAACACTTGTCTGTTCGGTACCTCGCGTGGGACGGCTGTATTGCCAGTGTTGCCCTGTACACGTAAGGGTTGAGGCAATCTTATGCGTCGCACGCCTTAATCGCGCCACATTTGAAACGCCAAAATATCTTATTCGCGTCAAAATAACACCGCCTTGAACAGGCTTGTTGGTGGCGTAGGAGTTAATGAGTCTTTTCTGCCACTTAGGCACCTTTACGAGTTTTTTGCTCAACTCCAGTCTCGAGGTTCTTTGCTGTGACCGATCTGAACGACTCCGCTGCCCACGAGCAAGATGCCGTCATCTTTGCACGTGAGAGTTTTCTGGGTGAACTCAAAACCCTGAATCGTGACTACCCCAATACCGGCTTTGGAATTTCACTGCGCACCCATTCGGGTCAGCACTATCTGCTGGCGAACGCGCGGATGCCGCTGCCTTCCAGCAAATCTGATGGCTTTCCGACCGGGCGACGTGTGGCCTGCCTTGAAAATGGCGACCGTTTCAGCTCGATCGAGGTTCTGGCAGATTCCGAAGGTTATGAAACCATTACACCACGGGCCGAGGCCGAGATTCTGGGCAATGCCCTGAACCTGATCGCCCGTATCGACACCCTGACCGGAATTCCGGCCCACGGCGCGGACCACGCGCCCCGGATCGCGGCAACAGGAACCGGAGGCTGACCATGGCGCGCAATGACCACCTTTTGTCTGTGGGCAACGAAGCTCTGATGCCGATGACGTCGGCGATGACGTCGTTGACGTCGCAGATCGACCAACTGACAGAGGTGGCGGATGCACGCTCCTCGGCGCGTCTGGCGACACTCAAGACGCGGATGGAGAACTTCACCGCCAGCGTGACGATGGTGGGGCAGGTCAAAGCGGGCAAGTCTTCGATCGTGAACATTCTGGCGGGCCGTCCGGCGCTGTTGCCATCGGATGTGAACCCGTGGACTTCGGTGGTCACGACGCTGAACATCAACACGCGCCCGCCGGGTGACACCAAATCCAAGTTCACCTTCTTCGAGCAGGAAGAATGGGACAATCTGATGGTCGGTGGCGGACGTCTGGGCGAGCTGGCCAACCGCGCCGGTGCGGATGACGAGATGGACGATATCCGCCGCCAGATCGGTGAGATGAAAGCCAAATCCGAAGACCGCCTTGGCAAGCATTTCGACCTGATTCTGGGCCAAAGCCATCAGTATGACTATTTCGATGAAGAGCTGATCCAGCGCTACGTCTGCCTGGGCGATGAGGATGACCCCGATATCGACCCCAAGACCGGGCGGTTCGCGGATGTAACCAAATCGGCCGAGCTTTACATGGACATCCCGCAATACCCGATTGCGCTGAAGCTCTGCGACACGCCCGGTGTGAACGACACTTTCATGGTGCGCGAGCAGATCACGCTGCGCAGCCTGCGCGGGTCCGAGGTTTGTGTTGTCGTGCTGGCCGCAAGTCAGGCACTGACCACGATGGACATGGCGCTGATGCGGATCATCGCTCAGTTCGAAAACCGCCAGATCGTGCTTTTCGTGAACCGTATCGACGAGCTGGCGGACCCAGTGACGCAAGTGCCCGAGATCCGCGACCGGATTCAGGATACGCTGAAAAAGAACAGCATCGACGCCAACACAAGTATTGTCTTCGGCAGCGCCCTCTGGGCCGAGGCCGCCTTGACCGGCAACCCCGATATCCTGACCGAGGAATCGCGCGAGACCCTGAACACCTTCTATCTTGCTGCAGGGTTCGGGGATCAGGCACCATCGCTTGACAAGATCTGGGCGCTTTCGGGCCTGCCCGATCTGCTACTGGCGATGAACGAGCGCATCGCCGAAGGGGCGGGGGCCAGACTACTGGATCGCGTGCGCCACCGGGCGCGCAACATTGCCAGCCAGATTCGGGCCACTGCGGTTGCAAAGACCCTGTCCGGGGGTGAAGGCGTTGTGCGCGATCTTGACGGCGCGTCGCCTGAAGATGCGATTGCCGCCGTTGCCGCAGAGTATGACAAAAAGGCCGCCGACCTGACCGCCAAGTTGCGTGACAAGGTGCTGGAGCGTTTGAACTCGGCCGAGACGAGCTTTGTCAAACGGGCCACCGACTCGCTGATTTCGCATCTGGAACAGAATGGTGAACAGGGTACGTGGCAGTATGATCCCGCGGGTCTGCGGACGCTGCAGAAAGCGGCGTATTTCAGCTTTGCCCGTTCGATGCGTAAGGAAGCAGGCGGGCTTTATTCGGCTGCTGCGGCGGATGTCGAGGCGCTGTATCAGAAACTGCTTGGCAATCATCTGGGTGAATTCAACATCGAAGCCCCGATTGTACCGCGTGTACCGCCCCCGCTGGGGATCGGTCGCACCATCGCGCTGGATCTGCAAAGCACGTGGTGGCGACGCTGGTGGCAAAAGCGCAAAGGGTTTGAAGCTTATGCATCTGACTACACCCGTCTGATCGCGTCCGAAGCGAACTCGATCACCAAGGATATCGAGGAAAATCAGGTCGCAGCCGTGCTTGAAAACGTGCGGGCCGTCCTGACCGACTTCATGCGCGAGCAGAAGGAAACCCTGCTGAATATCTCGGCCACGGCCGAGAAGGATGCAGGGCAGAATCCGGCGCTGATGGCGGGTCTGCAATTGCAGAAATCCCGTGACGAGATTCTGGGCAGCATCCTCAAAGATCTAAGCAACGAAGCGGCGTAAGTAGAAAAATGGCAAAAGATATCCAAAACCGTTTCGTCACCCCCAAGGCATGGGAACGTATCGAGCAGTGGTCGCGCCGTAAGCCAGTTTTCGCCCTTATGGGCGAGTTCAGCGCCGGTAAATCGACGCTCATGAATTTTCTGCTGCGCAAGCAGGCTTTGCCGACGCAAGTCACCGCAACACAGCTGCCGCCGGTTTGGTTCAGCTGGGGCAACCGCTCGGCCTATGTCAAACGCCATGATGGCAGCACCGAGGACATCTCGCTGGATCAGCTTGAGAGTGTCGGTGTCAATGACGCGCAGTTCATTCGGATTTTCCTTGAAGCCGATATTCTTGAGGCGGTGGATCTGATCGACACGCCCGGTATCTCGGACCCCAAAATCTCGACCGATGTCTGGCAGCGGGCCGTCGGGCAGGCCAATGGTGTTCTGTGGTGTACCCATGCAACGCAGGCCTGGCGGGAAACCGAACGGGCGACGTGGGTCTCTCTGCCGGAACGGTTGCAGCACAATTCTATCCTGCTGATCACACGCGCTGATGCGCTGGGCCAGAAGGATCGGCAAAAGGTTCTGCGGCGGGTCAACCGCGAGGCGGGGCATCTGTTCAACCGCTCGATCCTGTTTTCTGCCCGCGATGCGATCACCGCGCGAGACAAGACCGGCGACGCCGAAATGTGGGCGCGCAGCGGTGGCAGCAAGATGATCGACTGCTTCCTGGGGATTACCGAACAAATCATGGATACCCGTGCAGGTCAGTTGTCGCGGTACCAGATTGACAAAAGCCAGACTGACGGTCCGCTGGTGCGTCCGACCCGGCCCAAGCGCAAAGACAGCGAAGCTGAGACTGCTGAGGTCGCACCTCTGAAACTGGTTGATCCGGTTCCTTCCGAGACGACTGAGAGCGCAGATCAGAACAGCGCCGTGGTCACCAATTTCCCTGTGCGACCGGCCCGCGTCGAACGACGCCCGGACGAGGGTGATCGAGAGCGGATCAATGCGGACGAGGCCGAACGCCTGCGCGCCGAAATGGTTCCGACGCCTGCGCCTCAGGCCGTTGAAACAGAAGAAGACCAGCTGCGCGCCCAGTTCCGAGAGGACCCCAAGGACCCGCTGGATCTGTCCTCTTTCGGGGACACCAAGGCGGATCTGGACGTGTTCGAATTCTCGGGCGGGGAAGACAAGGATGAGAACGTCTTTGCCGAGGAAGACGACACTCCCAGCCCTGCAAATGACGCAGCTGATGCAGCCCCCAACGCTGAGGAGCCCGAGGACCTTTTGGTGTCGCTCACCAAGACTTTGTCCACCACGCCCGAGGTTGCGCCGACGGAGGTTGCCGAAGACCAGCCTGACCCGCGCGGGATCGAGGTCTCGGTCTCGTCGATTACGGCGTTGATGGCGGAACAGTCGGTCAGTGATGCCGACGATTATGAGCCAGAGCCCGAAACCAACGGGCTGGTCGAAGTGCGACTGATGCCGCAGCCCGAACCGGAAGAGGTTGAGGAAGACACAACCGAGGAGCTGCTGGACATCCCTGCCGGTGAACTTCCCAGCGCGGCCGCAATGTGGCGTGAGCTTGTCGCCGCCGGGGATCTTCCCTCGGATGCCGAAAGCCTGCAGCGCGCGTTCCTGGCCTTCCTGACCGAGTTCGACCAGATTGCCCTTGAACATATCGAGGGTCAGGCCAAAGAGGTGATCAGGTCCATTCCCAAAGCAGGGGAACACAGAGGGGCAGAGTGGCATGTTCTTTAGCCGACACCGACAAGACATGATGGAGGCCAGGATTTAGATGTCTCTTCAGGCTGCACTGACCTCGGCGATGGAGACGATACCCGGCTGCAACGCAGTCGGGTATGTCGACATGGAAACGGGGATGTTGCTTGGCACCAGCGTCAAGGGCCCTGATGCCGCGCACATGCTGGACACGCTGGCTTTGGCAGCCGCAAACCTGTTTCAGGGGCGCGGGGTGGCGGCCTTTGAAACCATGCTGCGCGAGGCAGGCGCCGACGCATCTGAGACACCGGGATTTGGGGAAATCGCAGTGTTTTCGGGTGACAGTTTGATCATTTTCCAGCGGACCCGGGAGTATCCCGAACATGTGGTCTGCTACATCTGCAGCAACAGCGCGAATGTAGGGTTGGCGCTTACCAAATCACATCTCAGCCTGGGGCCGGTCGCGGCCGCAGTCTGAACGGGACCAGAGGGGGTCACGGTATGGTGGATACGAACTTACTCGACATGCTCGACAATATCGGGCGGTCCTCGGTTGCACGTTTGTCGCCTGCCGTCACGGTCGAGGGCGAGACCTCGGTTGCGCGCCGTGCGGGTGTTCTGCGCGCCATTCGTGGTACCGTTCTGCCGCGCCGGTTGGAGTTTACCGCGGCCAACGGAGACGTGCTGGCGATCGAGGTCAGCAATGCCCGTGTGACCGATGTGTTCCGCGTCCGGTCGGGTATGGTGCCGGACTTTGAAACCGAACCGCGCGAAGGGCTGATCGGCAAACTTGCGCAACTGGTGTCGGACATCGCTGACGCGCCCGCGCCGCTGGAGTTTGTCTCGCTGAAACCCGATGCTGGGCTTGAGGCCGATGACGTCGGTGTCACCCTTGGCGAAATCGAAACGGCCTGTGCCCGGATTGAACTTCCGACCGAGCCGATTGTTTCGGTCGTACCGGACGCCGAAGAGCCGGCGCCTCAGCCAACGGATGCCACTTCTGCCGCGCAGGGGTTCTTTGACAATGCCGAGCGTTTCGCGCAGGCGCGTAGCCTGATCGACGGGGACGTTCTTCAGTTCGAAGGGGACACCGCGCTGCGCCCCGATGCCGACCTTCTGGCGCGTTTCATGGCGGATTTGACAGGATGGAACGATGATAGCCAGTCCGAACTGCAGCAGCCCCAGCTGATCGTCATGCGTCCTTCGGGGGGCAAGGGGGCAGCTTTGGCGGTGGTAAAGGATCAGGGGCAGACTGCCATTGCCGTGCATGACGCGCGCAAGCTGGGTGCCGTTGTTGGCCTGTGGACCAAACTCTCTGGGGGTGACTCATGAACGCCTCCCGATCCTTCAAGTTTTCGATCAATTCAATCCAGTGTTTCTTGTTATCAAGGTAAAATGTTATGAGTGAAACCAGTCGCCGCGAGCTTATTCGCATCGCCGAAGACATGAACGAGACGAGCAATGACGAAACCCGTCAGTTCATCTCGCGTATTGTCGGGGACCTTTCGGGGTTGAAGCCGTCGATCGCCTTTGTTGGCCAGATCAAGGCGGGAAAATCCCGTTTGATCAACGGCTTCACCGGGCAGGCCGAATACCTGCCTTCGGATGTGAACCCGTGGACGACGGTGATCACCGATATGCATTTCGGCCATCCTTCGGGCCGCACCGAGGGGGCAGAGTTCCACTTCTTTGACAACCATCAGTGGCAGGCTCTGATCGCCGAGGGTGAAGAGCTGCGCAACATGTTCCCTGATGAAGAGGACAGCTATAAGCGCGAAATGATCGAAGAGCAGGTCGAGGCGATGAAAACCCGCGCCCGTCTGCGTCTGGGCGACAGCTACGAACAGCTGTTGGGTCAGCATCACGATCTGGACGACCTGAACTCGGACGATCTGGCCCGCTACGTGTGCGCAGGTGATGATCCGAGTGACACCGAAACCTATGACCCCGGTTCGGATCGGGGTCTTTATAGCGATATCACCCGCAAGGCCGAGGTCTATTTCGACATCGGCCATTTCCCGTTTCCGCTGACCGTTACCGACACGCCGGGCGTCAACGATCCGCTGCTGATCCGCGAGGAAATCTCGCGCCAATACCTCAAGGAATCCGATTTCTTTGTGGTGGTTCTGTCTGCGCATCAGGCCTTGTCGCGGGCTGACCTGAAACTGTTCCGCCTGATGCAGGCGCTGGAGCTGGGCCAGATCGTCGTCTTCATCAACCGCGTGGATGAGCTGGGCGGCGGGGCCGAGGATGCCGGCAAGGTGCGCAGCGATGTTCTGGACGGTCTCGAACAAGCGCTGGGGAACTCGGACATTGATGTGCTGATGGGCAGTGCCCAATGGGCGCATTACGCGTTGACCGGGGATGAGACCGGCGTCAATCACGATGACGTTCTGGCCTGGCTGCGCGCCCACCCCGAGCAGATGCAGCAGTATCTGGACGGAGTGGAAGAGATCAAGCAAGGCCCCGGCCCGATCAGCCGTGAAGGCGTGCTGCGCTTTGCCGCGATGATCGCCTCGGGCCTGCCGGATCTACGGCGGCATGTGACTCAGGCCTTGGTCGACGGACCACGCAGCGAACAGCTGCGGATGGCGTGGCAGCATCTGAACAGTTTCGCGCAGGGCGACTTGGAACGGTCGCAGGCCGAGCTGCGCGCGCTTGAATCCGAAGATGGCTCGGCCAAAGTTGATCTGGATGAAAACAACAAGACGCTTGGCGAACTCAGGGCGCTTGTCACTGACAAGACCGAAGTGATGACGCGCGACATGGATGACGTACTGGCCAATTTGCGCGGCGTCATGGATGACACGGTGGCCGAGGCGGTCTCGGCCGTGGTGCGTGGCCCGGATGGCAATTCGCCTCTGTTGGCCAAAGGTGCTGAGACCGAGCTGAACTTTACCCCTCTGCGCGACCGGATGCGCGAGTTGATCCAGGGGGCCACGCAGGTCGTCCGCCAACGCATGCTGAGCGAGCTTTACGCGATCGACATGCAGGCCAATGCGGCCCTGCGCGCCTTGCCCGGATGGCAGGACCCCGTCGACAATCGCATGAACACCAGCGCGGTGCGGTGGTTCCGTCCGGACACCACAGCCCTGACCCGCGGGATCACGGTTGAATTACGGGTGAACTGGCTGTCTCGCCTGATTTCGCGCAAAAGCGTCGTCACGCGCGCCGAGCGGATGATCGTGCAGGAATTCGAACTGATCGGGGATGACCTGATCGATACGGCGCGTGAAAACCTGATGGAGCGGCTGAAAACGGTTCTGGACCACTATGTGGCGCTGTTGGGCGGCTATCTTGAACACCGGACCGGTTCGGGTGAAACTGATGCCCGGTCCGAGGCGCAGGATGCGTTCGACCGGGCCCGTCGCATTTCGGATGAACTGGAAACGGTGTTCGGCCCGGTGCGTGCGGATGAAGGACAAGCAAAGGCAGCGGAATGATTGAATTTCCCGGAACCGAACAGGATGTCAGGCAGCTTGAGCGCTTTCTGAACGCAACCGAATCCCTGCCAATGGATTCGGCGCTGGAGGATATGCGCGCGAAGGCTCTGGCCCATGCCGAGCGCCTGTCCAACGCGGTCAATATCGGTTTTGCCGGGGAATTTGGCGCGGGCAAATCCAGCCTCGCCAATATGCTGGCCGGGGCGGACATCTTGCCCACCGGCCCACAGCATCTGAAGCTGCCCCTTGTGATCGTCGCCTATGCGGATGCGCCGGAAACCACCGTCGGCTGGTGGGACAAGGAACCCAAGACCTACTCGGGTATCGTGCTTGAGAAAGCGGCCGAGGATAAGCCCGACTTCATCTCGATCGGGTTGAACACGCCCGCGCTGCGCGAGATCTCGCTGTTCGACCTGCCCGGCTCGGGCGCGTTGGATGAGACCTATAAACCAACGCTCGACCTATTGCGTTTCGTGGACTGCGCCATCTGGTGCACCAACGGCACGAATGCCTGGCGCGAGACCGAGCGTCATCTGTGGGCACAGGTTCCGCAGGAATTGCGCGACAACAGTCTGCTGGCCGTAACACATACCGATTTGCCTCATGTCCGTGATGCTCTGGACCGTGTGTTGGCCCGGTTGAACAAGGAAAAAGAAGGCTATTTCAACGCCGTGGTTCCGATCGGCACGCCTGTCGCTGTGAAAGCTATGGCGCAAGAGCCTGAGCCCGATTTTGACCTGTGGGAAAACTGCGGCGGTCAGAATCTGGCCGAAAAGGTGCTTGAGGCAGCTTCCGCACGTCGGATGCATGACCTGAGCGCGGCCCGTAAAGACATTGCCGAGCTGTTTCAGCCCTTTCTGGACACTCTCGCTGGTCCCGAACCAGAGCCTGAGGCCGAAAGCCCCTCGGTTCAAGCTGCGCTTGGATCGGCCCTTCCACCGTTGAACAACCCGATCCTCGAAGACTGGCTGGCCGCGATTGCCAGCATCTATGAGGACCTGCGTGAATCCTCGGATATCGAACCGGCCACGTTCCTGCAAAGCTGTCAGGAAATCGTCGAAGACTTTGCCGAACGTCTGGAACAGGGCGGTGAGATTGACCCCGATGCGGACTGGATTCCCGGTGAATTCGAAAAGGCCACCGACCTTCTGCTGCTGCTGCAATTCGAAAGCGGCGACGCGCCTTTGCGGGATGCCATCAGCATTCTGGCGCAGCTGAGCGACAACCTCGCTTGGGCTGGCAGCTCTGTCGCGACCGAGCAGTCCAAAACCGGAACCTGATGCGCTCCACCTGGAATTGAGCTGCACTGCCGCGATTCGAGGCTTGCCCAAAACGATTCCCCATTGTTTCGAAATTGTAGACCAACTGCATGTTTTGGTCCGTTCAGTTTTCGTATTATGCCTCCTACTTTACCACATATAGTCATATTTGTGGATCGTGTCACTAAATGTTGATTTGAAGAAAAAACGATCCATAGTGAAGCCATGAGGCGGCCCCAATAAAGTCAAATTTGAAACGTCTAACCGGACTTAAGTGTCCTGCGGTTGTTTTTGGTTATGAGTTCGCGGGCTGATTGCCCAGTTTTCTGTACCGCGATTTGAGAAATACGGGCGGATTGAAATGAGCCATAACCAGGCTGTCGGTGCATCGCACGACGAACCAAAAATTGAAGGTCTGCAACCCGGAGCCAAGCTCCTGCGGGGGCAGTATGAAATCCTGAGCTATCTCAGCAATGGGGGCTTTGGAATCACCTATCTTGCCCGTGACAGCCTGGAGCGGGACGTGGTGATCAAGGAATGTTTCCCCGGCGCGCTCTGCCGTCGCGATGGAGACCTGGTCGAAGCCGCTGATCCGTCCTACTCCGAAGACCTGCGCGCGATCGTGGACCTCTTCATCCAGGAAGCGCGCAATCACGCCCGACTGGTGCATCCCAACATCGTCGACGTGCATCAGGTGTTCGAGGACAACAACACCGCCTATATCGCCATGGACCTGATCCGCGGGTGCGACCTGCTGGACTACATGGACAAGCCTGAAAACGAAAGCGGTCCTGACTTCATCGTGCAGGTGACCGAAAAGATGCTGTCGGCGGTCTCGTTCATCCACCAGAGCGGTATGCTGCACCGGGACATTTCCCCCGACAACATCCTGATCGACGAGAATGGCGATCCGGTTCTGATCGACTTTGGCGCCGCGCGCGAACAGGCGGCGAACAAGTCGGCGGCGCTGTTGACGCTGCGGGTGATCAAGGATGGCTACTCGCCCCATGAATTCTACGTGCGCGGTGCCGAGCAAGGCCCCAGCAGTGACCTCTATGTATTGGCGGCAACGCTGTACCATGCGATCAGTGGTGAGCGTCCGATTGATGGTCAAAGCCGCCTGAACGCGTTCAACAACGATCAGGATGATCCCTATACCCCGCTGACCGGACGGTTCGACGGCTACCCCGAAGGGTTCCTCGAGGCGATTGACAAGGCGATGGAGGTTCACGCCACCGACCGCCTGCAATCGGCGCTGGACTGGCTGCGCATGTTCCGCGGGCCGGGGGTGATGTTCGATACATTCGCCTATCGCCCGGTCTCGGTTATCGTCGGCATGGACCGCGAGGACAAAGAGGCCGAGAAAGCCCGGATCAAGGCCGAAAGTGAAAACGCCGAGGCGGTTGTGACCGCTCTGTTGGCTGGCAATTCCGATATCGTCATGGGCAATGAGGACAAGAAGGAAGACGACCTGTCCAAGCTCGCGCCGCGCGAGGAATCGGCGGCTGCCGTTGATACGGTTGTCAAAAGCGGATCGAGCGGCAATGGCAAGCTATTGGCAGGTGTCGCCGTTGTGGCCATTGCTCTGGCTGCAGGCGGATATGTGATGATGTCCGGCGACGCGGACACAGCCGAAACCACCGCGCCGGCGGCCCCTGCGACGGAAGCGGTTGAACCCGAAACCGCCGCAGTGGAACCCGAAATCAAAGCGGCGGAAACAGAAACAGCGGCGGTTGAACCGACCGAAACTGAAGAGCCCGCACAGGAACTGGAACAGGTCAGCGCTGCAGTGCAGCCTGTCGAGCAGGAGCCGGTTGAAACTGCGGAGACGGCTCCCACAGAAACAGCCCCCGCAGAAACGGTGACCGAAGAAGCAACGCCTGAAGAAACCGCAGCTGCTGCGCCCGAAGAAACAGCAGTCGGGAACGAAGAATCCGAAGCCGCACCCGAAGAAACGGCAGCCGCGTCCGAAGTGACCGCGCCTGAGGCCGAGGCCCCGGCAATTCCGGTCAATCTGGCCGAGGCTCAGGTGGCGTTCTCGCATTGGGATGTTGAGGTTCCGTTTGACACGTCGCGCCGTCGCGCCTCGACCGGTAGCATGTTCTCGGTCACGGGTGTGGATGCCAATCAGGATATGTCGGTGATCGGCGACTGGGTGCAGCGCGGGACCACCATCTTTACACTGAACGGCAAGCCCGTGCGCGCCGATGCCTCCTTTGCAGCACAAGTGCTTGAGAACCTGCAGGTTGATCCCGACGGGTATCTGCGCGTGGCCGCACGGTACCGTTCTTTGGGTGAGACACGCGCGCAAAACGGTTTGCTGGCTCTGCCTGCATTCCGCTCAGTCGGGTTGGAAAATGGCTACGGCTTTAGCGTCAATGGCAATGGGGCCGGTGGCTGGCAGACTGTCGTGACAGAGGTGCCCGAGGGTGCATCGGGCAGCTTGCAAACAGGGGATGTGCTGGTCAGCGAGGCCGGAACAGGCTTTGCGTTCGAAGAACCGGAAAGCCTCGATGCGGTGCTGGCGGAACTGGTCTCGGGCGAACAGCCTCAGGCGCGGTTTGCGGTATCGCGCAACGGTTCCGATGCAAACGCAACCATGCCCCTTGCGCAGGAGTGATCAGACCGGTTCGAATGTATTCTGCCAGCGTGTGTTTGCTGAGGGTGGCCCCCAAATACAGCCATCCTGACGGGATCCGGCCCGACGCAGAAAGGTAAATAGTTTTCTGGTTTCAAGATTGAAGACCGCAGCGCGGACAGGCGCGGTGCGGGTAGCGAAACGGCACAAAATTGCGTGCCAACAAGTTGAAGGTGTCGACACCATGTTCAAATACAAAAGCCCTCTCAGCCGGCTTCTAGAAGGTGCCGGCAAAGCCAAGGAAGAAGAAACGACTGAGGCAACGGCCCCAGCCGAAGACAAGCCCGAACCGATTGCCGATTTCAACGCGCTGCGTGCGGCGCTGGGTGGCGGCAACCTGGCCTCGGAAAGCTATGAAGAGACCTATGACGAGGCAGATGAGCTAACTGTTGAAGGCGAAATGCCCGAGTTTTCGGATGCCGAGGACACGGCTGAGGTCACCGTCGAAGAGATCTCGGTCTTCGCAGAAGAGGCTCCGGCGCCCGAAGAGGTGGCCGAAGACCCGGCAATTGCCGAGCCCCAAGACGATGAGCAGATCGTGACACTGCATTTGTCGGAAAACGAGCGTGTCGAAGCGCCGGTACAGGATGAGATCCAAGCGGCAGAGCCCGAAGCAATCGAACCCGTCGCGGTGGAGCCTGCTCCGGAACCGGCCCCCGCTCCGGTCGAGCCTGAGGTCGAAGTTCTGGAGCCTGTGGCTGAAACCCCGGAACCGCAGCCCGAACCCGAACCGCAGCCCGAACCCGAAGTGCAGGCCGCAACTGTTGAGCCCATACCGGCTCCAGCGCCGACTCCGGCCCCGGCCCAAGCTGAGGACCGCCGCTCGCGCGTGAAGACCACTTTCCTGGGCTTTGAGCGGGCAGACACCCACGTTCAGGATCTGATAGAAACCGCCGAGCCGGTCGCCAAGGCCGAAGCCGCGCAAGAAACCTTCCCGGTGGGTTGGCTGGTTGTCACCAATGGCCCCGGCCGTGGGTCCAGCATCACCCTGACAGAAGGCCTGATGCAGATCGGGCGCAATGATGATCAGGCCATCCAGCTGGATTTCGGCGACACTGGTATCTCGCGCAGCAACCATGCCGTGATTGCGTATGACCCGGAAGATCGCAAATGTTATCTGGGTCATGGCGGCAAGGCCAATCTGGTGCGCCTGAATGGCAAGCCGGTTCTCAGCACTGTGGCGTTGTCCAATGGCGATCTGGTCCGCATCAGCGAAACCTCAATCCGTTTCATGGCCTTCTGCGACGAAGGTTTTGATTGGCGGGATTCCTGATAGATGCTCGCGACTCCGGCATATGACGTTGCGGTGATCCTGAACCAGGGTCAGCGGGACACGCAGGAGGATGCGGTCGCTGCGCGCATGTTCGACGCGGCGGATGCAGGCTATGTGGTGGTTGCCGACGGAATGGGCGGGCATGAGGCCGGTGAGGTCGCATCAGGCCTAGTGGTCGCCGCCTGGCGCGAGGCGCTGGACGCCGAGCTGGAAAGCGACACTCTGTCGGAACGCGCGGCGATAGATGCGCTGCCGCTGGCGGCCATGCAGGCCAACGCTCTGATTTCGAACCAAAATGAAGAACGGGGCCAAGGCTGCAATATGGGGTCCACCTTGCTGGGCACCCTGCTGCTGGGGCAACGTCTGTTCTGGATTTCGATCGGCGACAGCCCGCTATACCTGTTCCGGGATGGCGCGCTGATGCAGATCAACGAAGACCACTCGATGGCACCGATGATCGACGCGCAGGTTGCCGATGGCACGCTGACCGAAGCACAGGCCTGGTCTCATCCGGATCGCAATCAGTTGACCTCGGTCATCATGGGCGGCGCGATCCCCAAAGTGGACTGCCCCGAAGATCCGATGGCGGTCACGTCTGCGGATATCCTTATCCTTGGCAGCGACGGCCTGCAGACCCTGACCGATGTCGAGATTCAGGCGGTTGTGGGCGCCCACGCGCAGGCATTGGCGCAAGACATCGCCGAAGCACTGCAGCAGGCAGTGCTGGCAAAGAACAACCCAGATCAGGACAACCTTTCCATCGCAGTCGTGAGACTGACGAAACAATAATAAAGGCAAGGCAACAGGACCCATGAAAAACACATTGATCATATCGAGCCTGGCCCTGGCGGCGGCTACAGGTGCAGCATCGGCGCAAGAGGCGTGTTCGAACTACGAGATTCAGCGCGGTGACAGCCTGAGAGAGCTGTCGATTCAGGTCTATGCGACGGAAGACTTCCGTATCATCTATGATGCCAACCGCGATGTGATTGGATCCAATCCGAACATCATCCGGGTCGGCGATGTGCTGGCCATGCCCTGCCTTGAAGATATCGGTCGCACTCCGGTTCTGGCTGATTCCGAGGCCGAGCGTCTGGCCGCCGAAATGGCAGCCGAGCTGGTCAAAGCTGCCGAAGAGCGTGCAGAACAGGCAATCGCTGAGGCCGAAGCCCGTGTGGCCGCCGCCGAAGCCGAGGCCAAGCAGGTGAGTGAACAGGCCGTGGTTGAAGCCAAGGCCGCCGCACGTGAAGAAATCGAGGCCGCACGCGCCGAAGGCGCCGCCCTGATCCGCGACGCTGGTACGGGAGAACGCCCCGAAGTGCGCGACCGTCAGGTGCTTTTGATCACCGGCGGCAACTATCAGCCCTTCACCGACGAAGCGCTGCCGCACCGGGGTCTCTTTACGAATCTGGTTGAAACCGCAATGCTGCGCGCCGCGCCCGAGCAGGCCTACAAGATACAGTTCGTCAACGACTGGAACTCACATCTGGATCTGCTGATGCCGACACTTGCGTTTGACGGCACTTTCCCCTGGTCGCGTCCAAATTGCGAAGAACCTGCGGCGCTGTCCGAAAGCGACCGCAACCGCTGTGAGACCTACAACTTCTCGAACCCGTTCTACGAAGTGGTCGACACGTTCTTTGCCCGCGAAGGCACAAGCTATGTCGAAGCGCTCAGCTACGCTGATTTCGCGGGCACCACGATCTGCCGCCCTGAAGGTTGGTCGCTGTCACACATGGATGCAGTCAGCCTGTACGAGCCAATCATCACCTTGCTGCGCCCGGAATCGCCAGACGAATGCTTTGAAGCCGTGATGACGGGCGAGGCCGACATTGTCGCAATCGAAGCGCACCTGGCCGACGGAGCCATCGGTCGCCTTGGCTACGAACACCGCATTGTCGAGAACCCGAATTTGGCGGCGATCAAGTCGCTGAATATCATGACGCACAAGGACAACCCGGACGGAGAAGCGATTCTGGAAACGCTCAACAAGGGTCTGGCGATCATGCAGCAATCCGGTGAATGGCGAGACATCGTGTCATCCGCTCTTCGCTATCAAATGGAAAACGGCTGAGAAAACTGAAAAGCCATCTCAAATTTTATCTGGAGAAAACACCGAATGCCCAACTTCACGCTCCATAATGTTGCGTTGACAACCGCTGCCGTATTGACGGTCAGTGCCGGAGCCGCTGCCGCCCAACAAGCCTGTACGAATTATACCGTGCAGGACGGCGATACCATGGCGTCCATCGCGCTGACCGCGTATGGCACGTCCAACTACCAGCCCATCTTCAACGCGAACCGCGATGCGATCAGCAACCCCAACGCGCTGGATCCTGGGCTGTCTCTGGTCCTGCCTTGTGAGGACGGAAACCTGCCAAACGGTCAGAGCGCAAGCGACATCATCGCGGCGCAGCAGGAGCGTTTTGCAAACTCTGCGCAGAGCAGTGCGTTCAAACGGCCGATCAAACTGGTGACCGGCAATGGCTGGGCTCCGTTCGCGGATGAAACCCTGAACGGTGGCGGGTTCATCACCCGTCTGGGCACCACAACGCTGCAGCGTGGTGGCAATAACGAGCAATTCTCGATCAGCTTCGTGGATGACTGGAACTCGCATATCGAAACCCTGCTGCCGCTGGGCGCGTTTGATGTGTCGATGGCCTGGAATATCCCCGACTGCACCAACCGCAGCTATGAGTGGTCATGGGAGACCGAGGTTCGCTGCACGCAGTTCCACGCCTCGGCCCCGGTCTATGACATCGTTTTCGGTTTCTACAGCGTGCCCGAGGGCAAATACGCCGGAGCCACCAGCTTTGATGATCTGCACGGCGCCACGATCTGCCGTATGGAAGGCTGGCCTCTGCACGATCTGGAGCAAGAAGGTTTGCTGCGCGACGACACCATGACGGTTGTGCAGCCCGCCACCGCACGGGAATGCCTGGATGCGGTCATCACTGGAACAGCCGACATCGCCACGTTCGAATTGCAGCTGTTCGCAGACGCCATGAGCGAAATGGGCCTGAATGCCAACGACCTAGTCGAGAACCCCTATGTCTCGACGCTGTCGTCCCTTCGCTTCATCACTCACCGGTCCAATCCTCAGGGTCAAAGATACCTTGCCCTGATGAACAAGGGCCTGAACGAAATGCGTGAAACCGGGGAATGGTACGCCATCATCTCGGATAGCCTGAATGAGCATAACGAAAGACTGCTAGACGCAATCAACTGAAACCTCATCTCCACATTCCAACTTATGGGAGGAATAAAAAATGCTAAGAGAAAAACTCAATACCAAAGTGATGACGGCAACCGCCGTCCTCACACTCTCCGCAGGTGCTGCAGCAGCGCAGGAAGCCTGTACAAGCTACACCGTGCAGGACGGCGACACGATGGCAACCATCGCCATCGCAGCCTATGGCACATCGAACTATCAGCCGATCTTCAACGCGAACCGCAACGAGATCACCAACCCCAATTCGCTAGAGCCCGGTCTGGTCCTGGCTCTGCCGTGTGAGGATGGCAGCCTGCCCAACGGTCAGTCGGCGCAGGAAATCATCGCGGCGGAAGAACAGCGTGCGGCCAGCGTGAAACGGTCGAACGTCTATGCTCCGCCGATCAAGATGGTTGCTGGCAACGGCTGGGAGCCGTTCACGACAGAATCCCTGAGCGGTGGCGGCATCATGACCCGCCTGGCGACAACCAGCCTGCAGCGTGCCGGTAACAGCCGCGACTACTCGGTCAGCTTCGTGGATGACTGGTCTTCGCACCTGGACACTCTGTTGCCGCTGGGCGCGTTTGACATCTCGATCGCCTGGACGCTGCCCGATTGTACGAACCGCTCTTATGAGTGGTCTGCGGCAACCGAAGCCCGCTGCACGCAGTTTGTGGCGTCTGTTCCTATCTATGACGTTGTCGGCGGCTTCTTCACGCTGCCTGAAAGCGAATACGCCAACGCAACAGAGTTTTCGGATCTTGAAGGCGCAACCCTTTGCCGTATGGCGGGTTGGAGCATGGTTGTTCTGGAAGAAGTTGGCCTGAACAGCAAGAATCTGAGCCTGGTTCACCCCAACTCAGCGCGTGAGTGTCTGGATGCCGTTCTCACCGGTACAGCAGATGTTGCTGCATTCGAGGTTGAGCTGTTTGCCTCAACCATGAATGACATGGGTTTGACATCGGACGATATCGTCGAGAACCCCTATGTTTCGACACTCTCGTCGATGAGCTTCATGGCCCACCGTTCGAACCCGTTTGCGCGCGAATACATCGCGATGATGAACAAAGGTCTGAACGAAATGCGCCAGTCCGGCGAATGGTACGCCATTATCTCGGACACGCTGCGCGAGCAGAACGAAAAGCTGAACGCCGGTTCGAACTGATCCCTCGGTTCAACTGACGCGGAAGGGCCGGTTGTTTCAATCGGCCCTTTTTCTTGTCATGGGGACAAATCCGGTGTTTGAATTCGATCTGTTCGGCATGCCTGTGCAAGCTGTCCGAACGCTCTGACTTTCCACAGGACTGACCCATGATCCAAGACAACCCCGCGCTTATTGATGCCATTCGCGACAGGTTCGCCCATGTCGACACGTGCCCGTTTCAGGGTGAACGCATTTTCTTTGAGAATGCAGGCGGCGCCCTGACGTTGAAATCGGTGGCCGAGACCTCGGCTTTTTATGCGGCGATCCCAGACAATCCGGGCCGTATCAACCCGGCGGGGCAGGGTACGCAGAATGTGATCAACAAGGCCAAACAGGATCTGGGAGTGTTCATGAACGCCTCAAGCGGCCAGTTCTTTGCCGGCGAAAGCGGGACCGAGCTGTTGTTCCGCATGATCCGCACCGCCTGTCTGGCCGCACCCAAGGGGGCCAAAGTGATCGGGTCCTCCATTGAACACCCGGCCACCCGCAGCGCCGCGCGCCGCTGGGCCGAGATTGCCGGGCTCGATTACGTGAACGTGCCGCATGACAACGATACCGGTCTGGTCACGGCTGAGGACTACACCGCACTGATGACCCCGGATGTGGCGGTGGCGACGATTCTGCATGCCTCACCTGTGACAGGCATGGGCATGGATGTGGCCGCGATCTCGGCTGCGATCCGGGCGGTTGCGCCGGATTGCATGATCATCGTCGACGGCATCCAGCACGCAGCCCACGGGCAACTCGATCTGGATGCCTACAACGTCGATGGCTATGCGATCTCACCTTACAAAGTGTTCTCGCGCCACGGATACGGGATTGCGTGGATCTCTGACCGGCTGACCCATACGCCGCATGACATGCTGATCGACGCCCCCGCGACAGGGTGGGAGTTCGGCACCCGCGATACTGGTTCTTACGCGACGGTCTCGGATGTGGTGTCCTATTTCGACTGGCTGGGTGGGGAAGTGTCGGACGAGTCTGACCCGCGCGCCCGCATCGAGGCTGCGGGTCGCGCCATTCATGCCTACGAAACGCACCTGACCGATACGGCTATAAACGGTACCGGAAATCTGCCGGGTCTGCGCGATATGGATCACGTCACCATTCTGGCCGGGGCAGACAACCCGGCGCGCGAGGGGCTGGTGTCGATTGTGATCAAAGGCAAGGCCTCCGAAGATGTGGTCGAGACGCTGAACCAGCAGGGCATTCGAACCCATACACGCAAGGCCGACCATTACTCGGGCAATGTTCTGGGGCCATTGGGGCTATCGGACTGCATCCGCATTTCCTTCTGTCACTACAACACGGAACAGGAAATCGCCCGCCTCTTGGCCGCGGTCAAAGAGCTTGGGGAAGACGCGTAGCGCTAAAGTCTCTGCCCGTCTTCGCCAAAGGCGAGGACGTTGGCCTTATCGAACGCAATCCCGGTCTGCGCACCCGGTTCAACCCTGTGCTGACCGAAAGCGCGGATTGTGAAGGGCTTTCCGGTTCCGATATCGATCATGATATTTGTATCGGCTTCCAGGTTCTCCACGTGCACCACTGTGCCGGATAGGGCCCCAGTTTCCGCATGAGTAGCGTATTCCTGAAGTATGCCGAAATAGGTGCCCTTTGGACCGCCGATCATAGGCGCTCCAGGTCTCATTCTCAAGGTTCGGCGTAGCGCGCGACAGGATCTGGTAGGTCGAGCGGATGGTCGAGCCACACTCGCCACGCCAGCTAACGAACTCCTGCGCCAGCGGGTCCTCCATCGCGACGTCAAAGCTGGACAGCGAGAAGAAGCCGGGCAGGGCGTTGGCGTAGATGGTTGAGAACTCTTCCGAGCCGACCCAATCCAGGAAGGTGCGCGCAGCCTCAGCATTCGATCAGAGTCAGGCGACCTTCTTCACCTTTCCAGTAGTTCGGGCCCGATGCTTTTGGGTCATGGTGGCCGCGCCGTCATCGGTCTGCCACGCAGAATTCGCCACGTCCGAGAAATTGGCCATGCCGCCCAGATCGGACAGAGCTGTCAGGTGACTGGCCGCATAAAGACCAAGCGAGGTGTCGAACGGGCGGCAGGTGATCAGGTCTCCGGCCGACCCGGCCTCCAGTTTGGCGTTCAGGGCGGCGTTGTATTCCGCAGGGGCCGAGGGTGTGATCCGGATCTGATATCTGGGTTTTGTGTCTCAAACGCGGGGATGATCTTTTCCTGCCACAGGGCCAGATCGTCATCGCGCCAAAAGCGTCTCGGCCCGGTCTGGGCTGTCGACGCTTGCGACCAGCAAGATTGCCTGTTTCACGTTGCCGACCGCGTGGGTCAGTGCCGCGCTGGCCTGATCTGCCGAGACCCCGGCGATCTTTCCAACGATCCCTTCCGCACGCTGGCGCAGTTTGTGAACCAGAAGAACGGGGCCTCGGAGTTGTTGGTGATCCCGATGACCTTTGCGGCCTGCGCGCGCAGGGCGAATTCGACGGCATGGGGCGTGCCGTTTGAACAGGCGCTGCGGATGGCCAGCCTTGTGCCTGCGAACCTGATCGGCAACCGCCAGATCGGACGTCTGGTCAAAGGCGCGCTGGCACATGTCTTACATATCGGCTCCGAGGGGATCTGCTGGCTGTCTGGCAGGACGGGCAGAAAATCCGAGGCTGACTTTGTCGGCGGGAGCGCTCTGCGTGCTTTGAAAACTGCCCATTTTGCGCTATCCTGAGGCAGAGCAGTAATCAGGAAAAAACGGAATGCGTAAATGCATAGGCGGCGTCATGACCGCTGCATTGTGGGCATCCATGATGCAGGCAGGTTTAGCAGAAAATTCGCTAAGGTCCGAAAATCGAGTTTTGGACAATGCGATACAATTGGCCTCGGCGGATGTTGTGGTCTCACTCCGGCCCGTGCCGCGACCCCCGGCTGAGGCGGTTCGGGTGTCGGTAGAAGGCAATGCCCGCTTTCAGGCATGGCTCGGCGCGTTTCAGCGGCGGGCGATGGCGCAAGGTATCACTCGGCAGACCTTGGATCGGGCCTTGGCCGGGCTGAGCTATGACCAAAAGGTCATCAAACAGGATCGCAATCAGGCAGAGTTTTCAAAGCCAATCTGGGAGTATCTGGACGTGGCCGTCTCGGACACGCGCATTGCCAATGGCCGCGCGGGTTTGGACCGGCATCGGAAAGTCCTGCGGCAGATCGAGGCGCAATATGGCGTCGAAAAAGAGGTTGTAGTTGCTATTTGGGGCCTTGAAACCTCATTCGGGTCTTATCGTGGCAGCGATCAAACAATCCGTTCACTGGCGACATTGGCCTTTGATGCCCGTCGTGCGTCGTTTTTCGAAACGCAGTTGATCGCCGCTTTGCGGATCATTCAGGCCGGAGATGTAAGTGCGGGTCGCATGGTGGGCAGCTGGGCCGGCGCAATGGGGCATACGCAATTCATGCCGACCTCATATCTGGACCACGCAGTTGATTTCGATGGCGATGGGCGGCGTGACATCTGGTCTGAGGACCCGACAGATGCGCTGGCCTCGGCCGCTGCTTATCTGGCCCGACATGGATGGACCAAGGGGCAACCCTGGGGTGTCGAGGTGCGTCTGCCCGAGGGGTTCGACTATGCGACGGCCAAGCGCGACTACACTCTGATGCCGTCCGACTGGGCGGCGCGCGGTGTGGTCGGGCGGGATGGAAGGCCGGTGCGCAACCATGGGCCAGCTGCGATCCTGCTGCCTGCGGGCGGGCAGGGTGTGGCGTTGATGGTCTTCGATAATTTCGGCGTGATCGAGGCGTATAACGGCGCGGATGCCTATGTGATCGGGATTGGCCATTTGTCGGATCGCCTCAGTGGAAAGACTCCGTTTCAGGCCAGTTGGCCGCGTGGCGACCGGGTGCTGAGTTTTACCGAGAAAAAGGAATTGCAGACGCGGCTGACCCAAGCCGGGTTCGATACACAGGGTATAGACGGGCGTACGGGGCCGAATACGGTGAATGCGGTGCGGGCCTATCAGATGGCGCAAGGGTTGCTGCCCGATGGCTATGCGTCCATTCGACTGCTTGAGCGGTTGAGGTAAAGGAGGGGGGCTCTGCCCCCGCCGCCTGCCGGCGTCTCCCCCGGGATATTTTCAGCCAGATGAAGGGCGGATCAGCAGGCTGCTTTCATCAGGCCCTGCGCGATGATCTCGGCCTGTGTTTCGTCCAGGGATTTGTGGATACGCACGAGCATCTCGTCGATATCCGCAGGGCTGAGGATCAGAGGCGGTGAGATGATCATCCGGTCATCCACATGCCGCATGACCAGGTTGTTGGCAAAGCAGCGGTCGCGGCAGATATAGCCGACTGTGCCGGGGTCCGAGGCGAATTTGGCCCGGCTGGCTTTGTCCGGCGTCAGCGCGATGGACGCCATCATGCCAACGATCTTGGCCTCGCCCACCAGCGGGTGATCGGCCAGCGCCTCCCATTTCTGTTTCAGGTAGGGGGCGGCTACGTCGCGGACATGCTCGACGATCTTTTCCTCTTCGAGGATGCGCAGGTTTTCCAGCGCCACAGCTGCTGCGACCGGATGGCCGGAATAGGTGTAGCCGTGGTTAAACTCGGTGCCGCCGATCACCTCGGCAATCTCGTCATTGACGATGGAGCCGCCGATGGGCGCGTAGCCCGAGCTGAGGCCCTTAGCAATGGTCATGATATGGGGTTTGATCCCAACGATCTGTGATCCGAACCAGTTGCCGGTGCGGCCAAAGCCACAGATCACTTCGTCGGCGATCAGAAGGATATCGTATTTGTCGCAGATGCGCTGGATCTCGGGCCAATAGGTATCAGGCGCGACGATAACGCCGCCTGCGCCCTGAACCGGCTCGGCGATAAAGGCCGCAACGCGGTCTTCACCCAGTTCCTGAATCGCCTCTTCCAACTCGCGCGCACGGGCGAGGCCGAACTCTTCGGGCGTCATGTCGCCACCCTCGGCCCACCAATTGGGTTGATTGATGTGATGGATGTTCGGGATCGGAATACCGCCTTGGGCATGCATTCCGGCCATACCGCCCAGCGAGGCTGAGCCCACCGACGAGCCGTGATAGGCGTTGTGGCGGCTGATGATGATGTTCTTGTCGGGGTGGCCCTTTTCAGCCCAATAGGTGCGCACCAGCCGGATGTTGGTATCGTTCGCCTCGGACCCGCCAGCTGCGAAGAACACGTGGTTCAGATCGCCCGGGGCAAGCTCGGCCAGTTTCCTGGCCAATGCAATTGCGGGCACGTGGGTCGTTTTGAAGAAGGTGTTGTAATAGGGAAGCTCTCGCATTTGGCGCGCGGCGGCTTCGGCCAGCTCATTGCGCCCGTAGCCGATATTCACGCACCACAGGCCGGCCATTGCGTCCAGGATTTGTTCGCCTTCGCTGTCTGTCAGATAGATGCCATTGGCGCGAGTGATGACGCGCGCACCCTCTTTTCCAAGCTCTCCGTTGCTGGAGAACGGGTGCATGTGGTGGGCGGCATCCAGCGCCTGCAATTCGGCGGTGGGCATGTGGTTTGTGATCGTGGACATCCGAAAGACTCCTGCAACGGTGGTTGGGAGCCACGATATGATCAAATTTATTCCTGTCAATCGAATCGGCTGTTTCTAGGTATCTGCTGCGGCCTCCATCATCAGCTCCATGCCCTGTTCGATATCCTGAGCGGTTGCTTTAGCCACCTTTTCTGCATCCCCGGCGCGCAGCCCCGCGATAATATCCTTGTGACGGTCGGGCAGGCTTTGCGTACCGAAGCGACCGCAGACGACACGTAGTGACGGCCCAAACCTGAGCCACAGGCGCTCGGCCAGATCGCACAGAACGGGCGCATCGGCATGTGCGTAGAGCGTTTCGTGAAACTTGAGGTTCAGGTGCAGATAGCCTTGGACGTCACCATCCGCGATCATCTGGTCCAATTGCCGGTCGATACGCTCCAGTTGATCAATCTCGCTGGGGGTCATTGTGGTTGTGGATCGCCTTGAAAGCTCTGATTCTATGGCGATTCTGGCAAAAATCATCTGTTCCACGTCGCCGCTGGACAACAGGGGCACACTGACCCTGCGATTGCCCTGAAACACCAACGCACCGTCCGAGATCAGGCGCCGGATCGCCTCACGCACAGGGGTCATGCCAACGCCCAGAGAATCCGTTAGTCCCTGAATGGTGACGGGCTGACCCGGGACCAACTCTCCGAGCATGATCGTGGATTTCAGGGTGTGGTAGACCTGTTCGTGCGCGGGTCGTTTTCCGGCCTCATTATTGGGCTTTGGCGCCTTTTTTTTGATCAAATCCAATTGGTTTGCCTTGTCTCGTTGGGTGCCGACTTGCCGGGCTGCTGGACTTTGGAAACCATAGTTCAGATCGACGAAAAACGCAAAACTTGATCAAATCCCAAAAAAGGGGACAATACCCGCCAAAATCGCAGGGAGAACAAAAATGACGTTCAAGACACTGACACTTACAGCGGTTCTCGCATTGGGGACTTCGGCGGCCTTCGCCGAAGAGGTGCGAGTCTATAACTGGTCGGACTATATCGACGAGGAGCTTCTTTCGAAGTTCGAGGAAGAGACGGGTCTGACCCTGATCTACGATGTGTTTGACAGCAACGAAGTGTTGGAAACCAAGCTTTTGGCTGGCGGTTCAGGGTACGATGTCGTTGTGCCAACAGGCAGTTTCATGGGCCGTCAGATCGAGGCCGGGGTTTATCAGCCGCTGGATTTGTCCCAACTGTCCAATTCTGGCAACGCTTGGGACGTTATCGCAGAGCGTGTTGCGCAGTTCGACCCTGAGAACAAGTATTCGGTCAACTACATGTGGGGCACCACGGGGCTGGGCGTGAATGTCGGCAAAGTGACCGAAATCCTCGGTGAGGATGCGCCAATTGACTCGATGGAATTGATCTTCAATCCCGATAACATGGAGAAACTGGCGGCTTGCGGCGTTCATTTTCTGGATGCGCCGGATGAGATGGTCCCCGCAGCCATGGTTTACGCCGGCTTGGATCCGAACTCTGCGAACAAGAAGGATATCGCCAAAGCAGAAGAGGTTTTTGCGGCGGTTCGCCCACATGTCGCCAAGTTTCACAGTTCCGAGTACATCAACGCGCTTGCGAATGGCGAGATTTGCGTAGCTGTCGGTTTTTCTGGGGATGTGCTTCAGGCGCGTGATCGCGCAGCCGAAGCCGAAAACGGTGTCGAAATCGCGTACAACGCCTTCAAGGAAGGGTCGCAAATGTGGTTTGATCAGATGGCGATTCCGGCCGATGCACCTAACCCGGAAGGGGCGCATAAATTCATCAACTTCATGCTGGATGGCCAGAACATGGCCGATGCTTCGAATTATGTGTACTACGCCAATGGCAACAAGGCCTCGCAAGAATTTCTTGCAGAAGATGTGATCGGCGATCCGGCGATCTATCCTTCGGCTGAGGCGATGGAAAACACCTACATCAAGGGGCCATACCCACAAAAAACGCAACGCGTGGTGACGCGTATGTGGACCAAGATCAAATCGGGCACCTGATCCGATTTCGCGCAAGGCGGCGGGGATCGCCTTGCGCCCACTTTCAGATTGTCGAACGGGGGCCGTTTTGAACTCTGACGTCTTTGCGCCATGGGATGACCCGCAGGCGAAACCCTTGATCCAATTCCGGAATGTCACCAAACGGTTTGGAGATTTCACGGCCATAGACAATCTGTCTCTGGACATTTTCGAGAAAGAATTCTTTGCCTTGCTCGGTCCTTCGGGCTGCGGCAAGACCACAATGATGCGGATGCTGGCGGGGTTCGAAACGCCGACTGAGGGGCACATCATTCTTGGCGGTCAGGACATTGACCCGATCCCGCCCAACAAGCGGGCGGTGAACATGATGTTCCAGTCCTACGCGCTGTTTCCGCATCTCACCATCTGGGAAAACATCGCCTTCGGTCTGCGCCGGGACAACATGCCCAAGCATGACCTTGAGGACCGGGTGGAAGAGATGCTGCGCCTGACCCGGCTCGAGCAATTTGCCCGCCGCAAGCCGCATCAGATCTCGGGTGGTCAACGGCAACGGGTCGCGCTGGCGCGGTCGTTGGCGAAGGCACCTAAGTTATTGTTGTTGGACGAACCTCTGGGTGCGCTGGACAAGAAGCTGCGGCAGGATACGCAGTTCGAACTGATGGATATTCAGGAAAAGACCGGCACGACCTTTGTGATCGTCACCCACGATCAGGAGGAAGCCATGACCGTTGCCAGCCGCGTGGCGGTGATGGATCAGGGCAAACTGATGCAGGTCGCCACACCCGATCGCATCTATGAAAACCCGAACTCGGTTTATGTCGCTGACTTCATCGGTGACGTGAATATCATCGAAGGCCACGCCACCGCAAATGGTGAGGAAACCTATCGGATCGACTGGGCCGAAGGGCAGGCTCCGCTGACGGCAACCTCGGCGAACGGCCTCTCGGACGGTCAGGCCTGCCATCTGGCGATCCGGCCCGAGAAGGTGACGATCTCAACCGACCGCCCTGCTGACGCAATCAATGCCGTGCAGGGCAAGGTGTTGGACATCGCCTATCTGGGCAACCTCTCGACCTATCATGTCGAATTGCCGGACGGCACGATCATCAAGGCGCAGACGGCCAATACCCGTCGCATCTCGCGCCGGTCATTTACCTGGGAAGACCCGGTCTGGCTGTCCTGGACAGCGACGGCTGCGGTTCTGTTGGCAAGCTGATGCGTCGCGCGCTGCTGATCGCAGTTCCTTATGTCTGGCTGTTGGCGCTGTTTTTGGTACCGTTTTTCATTGTCCTGAAAATCTCACTTTCGGACGCGGAACTGGCGATCCCGCCCTACACCCCGACATTGGACCTGTCGCAGGGCTGGGCTGGAATCAAGGATTTCTTCAGCCAGCTGGATTTCGAGAATTTCGTCTGGCTGACCGAGGATGACCTCTATTGGAAAGCCTACCTGTCCAGCTTGAAGATCGCCCTTATTTCGACCTTTCTGACGCTGCTGGTGGGATACCCAATCGCCTATGGCATGGCGCGCGCGCCTGCCGAATGGCGCCCGACGTTGATGATGTTGGTGATCCTGCCGTTCTGGACCTCATTCCTGATCCGCGTTTACGCGTGGATGGGTATCCTGTCGAACGAAGGCTATCTGAACCAGCTACTGATGTGGACGGGTATCATCTCGACTCCGCTGACGATTCTGAACACCAATACGGCGGTCTATATCGGGATCGTCTACACCTATCTGCCGTTCATGATCCTGCCGATCTATTCGTCATTGGAGCGCATGGACGGGTCGCTGATCGAGGCCGCCGAGGACCTGGGATGCTCGCGTCTACAGGCCTTCTGGCTGGTAACGATCCCCTTGTCGCGCCCCGGTATAATTGCGGGCTGTTTCCTTGTGATGATCCCGGTGATCGGTGAGTTCGTGATCCCCTCACTTCTGGGCGGCTCGGGCACCCTGATGATCGGCAAGGTTCTGTGGGAGGAGTTCTTCTCAAACCGTGACTGGCCAGTGGCAAGCGCGGTGGCGGTGGTCCTGCTGCTGATCCTCGTGGTGCCGATTGTGCTGTTCCAGCGCAACCAGCAGAAACAGGCGGAGGCTGAGAAATGAACAGGTTAAGCTGGTTCAACACGGTTTCCCTGACGCTGGGGTTTGCGTTCCTGTACATCCCGATGATCATACTGATCATCTTCAGCTTCAACGAAAGCAAACTGGTCACGGTCTGGGCCGGGTTCTCGACCAAATGGTACGGAGAGCTGACCCGGAACGAAGCGTTTCTGGACGCGGCATGGGTGACGATCCGGGTGGCGGTGTTCTCATCGACATTGGCAACCATTCTGGGCACCGCCGCGGCCTATGTCTTGGTGCGCGGAGGGCGTTTCTTTGGCCGGACCCTGTTCTCGGGAATGATCTATGCACCATTGGTCATGCCCGAGGTGATCACCGGCCTGTCCCTGTTGCTGCTGTTCATCGGCATTGGATTGGATCGGGGGATTCTGACTATTGTTCTGGCGCACACGACCTTTTCAATGTGCTTTGTCTCAGTCGTTGTCTCTTCGCGTCTTGTGACCTTTGACCGGTCGCTGGAAGAAGCCGCCTTGGACCTTGGCTGCTCGCCCGCGCAGGCGTTTCGTCTGGTGACCCTGCCGATCATCGCGCCGGCGGTAGTCTCGGGCTGGCTGCTGGCCTTTACCTTGTCGCTGGATGATCTGGTGATTGCGTCCTTTGCCTCGGGCCCGTCTGCCACGACCTTGCCGATCAAGATTTTCTCGGCCGTGCGGCTTGGTGTCAGCCCCGAGATCAACGCGCTGTCGACCCTCATGATCGCGGTTGTGACGATTGGTGTCATCACTGCCTCATTGGTGACCAAACGCGCCATGATGCGGCAAAAGCGGGATGAGATGGCCGCTATGCGCGCCGAATGAAACGGATATTTCCAGACTACACCTATGGCGACGGGCCAAGGCAGGGGTGCTGGTGGGATGAAACCATCGCCGCCCCCGACTGGCCCGCACAGCAGGGAAATCTGCAAGTTAATGTTGCCATCATCGGCGGCGGCTTCACCGGAGCCTCTGCCGCATTGCATCTGGCGGATGCAGCCGTGTCCGTCGCAGTGTGTGAGGCTGAAACACCCGGTTGGGGGGCTTCGGGCCGCAATGGTGGGTTCTGCTGTTTGGGGGGATCAAAACTCAGCTACAAGGCAATGTGTCGTCGCTATGGTGAGGCTTCGGCGCAAGCCTATTCCGAAGCTGAAAGCGACGCGGTTCAGTTGGTTGCAACCCTTCTGGACCGCTACGGGATCGACGTGGATCGGCATTCCAAGGGTGAAACGCAACTCGCTCATTCCCGCCGCGCGATGGAGGCGCTGAGGCGCAAGGCCGAAGAAAACGGCATATTGCATGAAGCCGCTGATCTACCCGGTCTGGGCCTGAACGGGCCATTTCACGGAGGATACACAACTCCCCTTGGGTTCGGCCTGAATCCCCGGAAATACCTTTTTGGCTTAACCAAAGCCGCGCAGGCGCAAGGCGCAGTGTTTTTTCAGAACAGCCCCGCTCTGAGCGTTGAGAAGACCGCGTCAGGTTTTGCTGTACAAACCCCAAAGGGCCAAATCCGAGCAGAAAAGGTGTTGGTCTGCACCAATGGGTACTCCAGCGAAGATATCCCGTCCTGGATGTCGGCTCGTTACATGCCTGCCCAATCCACGGTGCTTGTCACCCGTTCTCTGACACCGGCCGAGAAGACGGCGCAGGGTTGGACCTCGGATCAGATGTCCTACGATACGCGCAACCTGCTGCACTATTTTCGCCTGATGCCGGATGGCCGGTTCCTGTTTGGCATGCGGGGTGGGCTGCGGTCCTCAGCCAAAGCCGAAGAGGTGATCCGCGCGCAGGTGCAACGTGATTTCAAACGTATGTTTCCGGCGTGGTCCAAGGTGGACGTCACCCATATCTGGTCGGGCATGGTGTGCATGTCGCGCGATCTGGTGCCGTTCGTTGGGCCTGTTCCTGATCAGACCGGGATGTTTGCGGGTTTTGCCTATCACGGCAACGGCGTCGCCATGGGCACCTATGGCGGGCGTGCTATGGCGCGGTTGGCGCTGGGTCAGGCCAGCGGGCTGCCCGAAGTCATGGCGCAACCCGCCCGGCGCTTTCCTCTGGGCCGTTGGCGGCGCGCGCTGATGCCGCCAGCCTATGCCGCCATGGGGTTGGCCGATCTGTGATCCGCTGCCAAAGGGGGCGTGAAAACAACCCATTGGCGCTTGAGGCCTGCGCAAAAATACTGGAACGTGTGGCTGACCCCATGAAACCTGACCGGAGGGCAGAGGATGAAAATAGGCGGTGTTCACTACCACTCGATCTGGCGCGACGCGGAAAGCGGCGGGGTCAGCATCATCGACCAGCGCTGGCTGCCGCATGATTTCCGGATTGCCACGCTATCCTCTCTGGCCGAGTTTGAGGCCGCAATCCGCGAGATGTGGGTGCGTGGCGCGCCTCTGATAGGGGCAACCGCCGCCTATGGTATGGCGGATGCGATGTCCCGTGACCCGTCTGATCAGAACTTTGAAAATTCAGCTTCGGTTCTGAACGCAACCCGGCCAACGGCGGTCAACCTGAATTGGGCGTTGCAGCGCTGTCGGCAGGCCCTGCTGCCGCTTCCGCCCGATCAACGTGCCGCCACGGCCTGGGCGCTGGCGGATGAGATCTGCGAAGAGGATGTCGAGATCAATCGCCAGATCGGAGAACATGGGCTTGCTTTGATCCGCGAGATCGCCGCCCGCAAACCCGCGGGAGAGCCGGTGCGCCTGCTGACCCATTGCAATGCCGGGTGGCTGGCCACCGTGGATTGGGGCACTGCGACCAGTCCGATGTATCAGGCGCATAACGCCGGGGTGCCCATCCATGTCTGGGTCGATGAAACGCGACCCCGGAACCAAGGGGCCTTAACCGCGTGGGAGCTGGGCGAACATGGCATCAGCCATCAATACATCGTCGACAATGCAGGCGGTCACCTGATGCAGCATGGTCTGGTCGATCTGGTGATCACCGGGACGGATCGTACCACCTCGACCGGCGATGTCTGCAACAAGATCGGCACCTATCTGAAAGCTCTGGCCGCGCATGACAACAACGTGCCGTTCTACGTGGCCTTGCCCTCACCCACCATCGATTGGACGCTTCAGGACGGGGTTGCCGAAATCCCGATCGAGGACCGACCGGACCGCGAAATCTCGCACGTGTTTGGCATGACAGAGGGTGGCATTGGTGAGGTTTGCGTTGTCCCCGATGGCTCGGATGTGGGCAACCCGGCCTTTGATGTCACGCCGAACCGTCTGGTCACCGGTTTGATCACCGAACGGGGTGTTTGCGACGCCAGCGCCGACGGTCTGGCGGCCATGTTCCCCGACAAGGTTGGCCAAGCCGCCTGAGCCAAGAATGATAAGGATACACAAGACATGATCGAAAACATGTACAAGGCGCGGGCCGCCGCTGACTGGCGGGAGGCTGCCGGGGCCGATCCGGCGGATCAGGAATTGGCCGAGCGGGTCTACACGTCGCGCCTGATTGGTCAGAACCCGGATCTGCTGATGCATGGCGGGGGCAATACCTCGGTCAAGCTGGAACGCTCTGACCTTTTCGGCGAGATGCGGCCTGTTCTGCACGTCAAAGGTTCGGGCTGGGATCTGGACACGATCGAAGCGCCCGGATTGCCGGGGGTCTGGCTGGATCCGCTGTTGAAGCTGCGCGCGCTCGATAAGCTGTCGGATGAGGACATGGTGAACTACCAGCGCTCAAGCCTGCTGAATTCGGCCTCGCCTAACCCATCAGTCGAAACATTGCTGCATGCCTTCCTGCCGCATAAATATGTCGATCACACCCACGCCACTCCGTTTCTGATCCTCGCCGACCTGCCCAATGCTGAAGAGGTCTGTCGCGAGATATTCGGCGACCGCTTGGGGATCGTGCCTTACATCATGCCCGGTTTCAGCCTCGCCAAGGCAGCAGCGGATGTGTACGACGCCAACCCTGATGTTGAGGGGTTGCTGCTGCTGAAACATGGTCATTTCGCCTTTGGCGCCACAGCGCAGGAAAGCTACGACAAGATCGTTCAGCATACAAATGAGGTTGCGACCTATCTGGGCCTGACCGAACTGACGCCGATTGGTGAACGTCTGCCGGCCAACGGGCTGGACATGTTGCCCGTCTTGCGTGGCGTGATCGCCGAAGTCACTGCGGATAGGGATGGCGCGATGCCCGTTTTTGACCTGCGAAATGGCGCCGCGACGCATGCGTTTATGGCGCGCGGCGATGTGGATGCGCTGGCAACGCGCGGCATGGCCTCACCGGATCACGTTTTGCGTACCAAGGGCTGGCCGCTGGTTCTGAAACAGGCGGACTTGACCAATCGGGATAGTATCAAGGCCAAGGTCGAAGCCTTCGCTGAAGACTACCGCGCCTATTTCGACCGTCAGGCCCCTGAGGCTGCGGAGCCCAAGACCATGCTGACCCCTGATCCGAAACATGCGTGGATCGAAGGGATCGGTGTTTTGGGGATTGGGGTCAACGCCAAGGCGGCCTCGGCCTCGGCTGATCTGGCCGAGCAGAACATCCGCGTGCGCGCCGTCGCAGAAGACGCGGGCGGGTTCTATCCGATTGGCGAAAAGGATATGTTTGATTGCGAATATTGGTCGTTGGAGCAAGCAAAGCTAGGCAAAGGCACCCCACCGCCGTTTCAGGGCCGGGTCGTCATGGTGACCGGCGGGGCTGGCGCGATTGGTCTGGCAACCGCCAAGGCCTTTGCCGCCAAGGGGGCGAATGTCGTTCTGGTGGATCGGGATCAAGCGGCTCTGGATGCGGCCCTATCCCAATTGGGGCGTTGGCATATGGCTTGCGCGCTCGACATAACGCAATCTGACTCTGCCGTTACCGCGATGGCGGCTGCGGTTGCGGGTTTCGGAGGGTTGGATATTCTTGTGTCGAATGCGGGCACGGCCGCCGGTGGCGCTCTGGTCGAGCTGGAGGATGAAGCCTTCCGTGCGGCCTTTGAATTGAACTTTTTCGCACACAAGGCCTTTGCCACCGCCGCTGCCAAGCTGATGCAGGATCAGGGGCGGGGTGGGCAGATTCTGTTCAACATTTCGAAACAGGCGGTCAATCCCGGTCGAAATCTGGGGGCTTATGGAACCCCTAAAGCCGCCACGATGTTCCTGATGCGGCAATTGACGCTGGAACTGGCGGGGGCTGGTATTCGGGTCAACGGGGTCAATGCCGACAAGATACGATCGGGCCTGCTGACGGATGCGTTCATCAAGGAACGCGCCGCTGCGCGCGGTGTCAGCGAAGAAGTCTATATGGGCGGCAACCTTCTGGGCCGCGAGGTCGAGGCGCATCATGTCGCCGAAGGCTTTGTCAATCTTGCTTTGATGGAGCGTACCACGGGACACGTCATCACGGTCGACGGTGGCAATACCGAGGCTGAACTGCGCTAGCTTCGCCCCCGGAAAACACATGCGCGCGACCGATGAACGGCCGCGCGTAGGAAAAATGTGTCCAATGCGGCGTTAGAAATGCGCCGATTGAGTGGCCGGGTTTTTCGCAACCGGCGGGGCGAACTTGGTCAGGTCGATCCCTTCAACCGAGGCTTTGTATTCCTCGATCGTGGGCGTCCGGCCCAGAATGGCCGACAGCACAACAACCGGGGTCGAGGCCAGCAGCGATTCACCTTTCTTGTCCGGCGCATCTGCCACGACGCGGCCCTGGAACAGGCGGGTCGAGGTCGCCAGAACCGTGTCGCCCTTGGCAGCCTTTTCCTGGTTACCCATGCACAGGTTACAGCCGGGACGTTCGAGATACAGAATGTTCTCGTACTCGGTCCGGGCCTTTTCCTTCGGGAACAGGTCGTCGAATTCAAAGCCCGAGTATTTCTCAAGCACGTCCCAGTCGCCTTCTTCCTTCAACTCGTCGATGATGTTGTAGGTCGGGGCTGCAACCACCAGCGGGGCCTTGAACTCGACCTTGCCGGTTTCCTTTTCAAGGTTCTTCAGCATCTGGGCCACGATCTTGATGTCGCCCTTATGCACCATGCACGAGCCGACAAAACCCAGATCCACATGCTTTTCGGCATTGTAGAACGAGATCGGACGGATCGTGTCGTGGGTATAGCGCTTGGAAACGTCGGCGTTGTTGACATCCGGGTCGGCGATCATCGGTTCGACGATCTGGTCCAGATCAACGACAACCTCGGCGAAATACTTCGCGTTGTCATCGGGTTGCAGCGCTGGCTTTTCGCCTGACTTGATCTCGGCAATGCGTGTGTCGGCGATGTTGATCAGCTTTTGCAGCATGCCATTCTCATGCTCCATGCCTTTGTCGATCATGATCTGGATGCGCGACTTGGCCAGTTCCAGCGAACCGATCAGGGTGTCGTCATTCGAGATACAGACCGAGGCCTTGGCCTTCATCTCGGCAGTCCAGTCGGTGAAGGTGAACGCCTGATCCGCCAGCAGCGTGCCGATATGAACCTCGATCACGCGGCCCTGGAACACGTTGTCGCCATGCTGTTCCAGCATCTGCGCCTGGGTCGCATGCACCACGTCGCGGAAATCCATATGCTCGGCCATTGTGCCCTTGAAGGTCACCTTGACCGATTCAGGGATCGGCATCGAGGCCTCACCCGTGGCCAGCGCCAGCGCCACGGTGCCCGAGTCCGCCCCGAACGCCACGCCTTTGGACATGCGCGTGTGGCTGTCGCCGCCGATGATGACCGACCAGTCATCCACGGTGATGTCATTCAGCACCTTGTGAATCACGTCTGTCATCGCATGATAGACGCCTTTCGGGTCACGCCCTGTGACGAGGCCGAAATCGTTCATGAACTTCATCAGGCGCGGGGTGTTGGCCTGTGCTTTGAGGTCCCAGACCGAAGCCGTGTGACAGCCGGACTGATACGCCCCGTCAACAATGGGCGAGACAACCGTTGCGGCCATCGACTCAAGCTCTTGCATGGTCATCAGGCCGGTTGTGTCCTGCGAACCGACGATGTTGACCTTGACGCGCACGTCCGACCCGGCATGCAGCGTCTTGCCGGGCGTGGTGCCAACGGCGTTCTTGTTGAAGATCTTTTCAACCGCTGTCAGGCCCTGGCCCTCGTGGCTGATTTCTTTCGACGGCGCAAAGACCAGCGGTGCCTCAACACCCAGTGCCTCGGCTGCGAATGTCTGCAGTTTCTTGCCGAAGACGATGGCGTAGGAACCGCCCGCCTTCATGAACTCAACCTTTTGCGGCGTGAAGGACGAGGTCACATCGACCAGCTCTTCGCCATCTTCGCTCAGCAGCTTGTGGTCCTTGGTGTTGATCTTCAGAACCGTTCCGGTGGCGACCGAGTACTTCTCTTCCAGGATCGGGTTGCCGTCGTTGTTCAGGATTGCGTTGCCATCCTCATCGACCTTTTTGACCCAGTTCTTCAGGTCCAACCCGATGCCACCGGTCACGCCGACGGTGGTCAGGAAGATCGGCGAAATGCCGTTGGTGCCCGCCACGATGGGGGCGTAGTTGACGAAGGGCACATAGGGGCTGGCTTGTTTGCCGGTCCACAGCGCCACGTTGTTCACACCCGACATACGGGACGAGCCCACACCCATGGTGCCCTTTTCGGAGATCAGCATCACGCGCTTGCCTGGATGCTGGATTTTCAGCGCCTCGATTTCTTGCTGCGCGGCTTCGGTGACAAAGCACTGACCATGCAATTCACGGTCCGCGCGCGAGTGTGCCTGATTGCCCGGCGACAGCAGGTCGGTTGAGATGTCCCCTTCGGCGGCGACATAGGTGACAACCTCGATCTCTTCGTCGACGTCGGGCAGTTTGGTGAAGAACTCAGCCTTGGCGTAGCTTTCAAGGATATCTTTCGCCACCGCATTGCCTGCATCAAGCGCAGCTTTCAGCCGGTCGGTATCCGCGTCATACAGGAACACCTGCGTCTTCAGAACCTCAGCCGCTTTGCCTGCAATCGCTGCATCGTCACCCAATGCCAGATCCAACAGAACCTTGACCGAGGGACCGCCCTTCATGTGCGACAGCAGCTCGAACGCGAAATCCTGCGAGATTTCTTCGACATCGGCCTGACCCAGAATGATCTCTTTCAGAAACGCGGCCTTCACACCCGCAGCGCTGGTTGTGCCGGGCAGGGTGTTGTAGATGAAGAAATGCAACGAGTCCGCGCGATGTTCATTCCGAGGGTCGCGGATCTGGTCGGTGATCTCTTTTGTCAGGGCGCCGTCATCGACGGGTTTGGGGTTCAACCCCTGCTCTTTGCGTGTTTCGATCTCGGCAAGGTAATCAGTATACAGGCTCATGGCTATCCCGACGTATTGGCGTTAGAAGGTGCTTGAGACCCGGGTATCAGACATGGGTCTGACGCCCGGATACGCTCTTTGTATGCGGCGGTATACTAAATCAGCAAGGATTGCAAGTCACCACACCGGGACAGGTTGCCTCAGGAAAAGCGACCTATTCCCGGAATGCCCGAGTGAAGTAGTCGGTCAGCGGTTTGGTCAGGTAGGACAGCGGAGTACGCTCATCCGTTTTGATCATCGCTTCGACCGGCATTCCCGGCAGCAGAGCTTGCCCGTTCAGGCGATCCAACTGACCGTCATCGGGGACCAGTTCTGCCCGGTAGAAGGTAAAACCGGTGGCTTCATCTATGAAAGTATCGGCCGAGACATTGATGACATGACCGTTCAGTTCAGGGGTTTCACGCTGGTTGAAGCTGGGAAAGCGCAGGGCGACCTCTTGCCCGCGAAACAGCTGATCCACGTGGATCGCATCCACCTTGGCTGCCACAAGAAGCGGCGTATCCTGAGGCACCACATACATCATTTGTTCAGCCGGTTGGATGACCGACTGCAGGGCGAAAACCTGACTGTCATAAACGGTGCCTGAAACGGGCGCGCGGATATCCAGACGCGAGAGGCGCTCGGTCAGGGACAGGCGTCGTTCGGCCAGCTCGGCAATGCGCGTCTGCGCGTCACGCAGCGTTGTGATCGCTTCTTCCCGGCGGGTCGCGTTCAGCTCCAGTATCTGGATCTCGGTCGAGGCGATCTGGCCTTTCAGCCGGGCGATGGTCGCCTCGAGCCGCCCAATCGCACCTGTCAGGTTGGCCTCTTCCCGCTGCAGAGCGGAAACGCGGCTGGCTTGCGTCAGGCCGCGCTCCAGCAGGCTTTCCTGATCCTTGAGTTCCTGGCTGATCAGATCCACTTGCTTCAGGGCGGCGGTCAACTGTGCTTGTGTGCCGTCGATTTCGTTTTCGATCTGCGTTTTCTGCCGGGTCAATTGTTCTGTCTGTTGTGCCAACGTCTCGTTACGGGCATCAAACAGGCGCTGCTGACCTGCGATCAGATCGTCTGCGATGTTCTCGCGTTGCTGTACCTCGCGCAGCTTTGCCGCCAGCTCATCAGAGGTGGCGCCATCGCGTTCCGCCTGCAACCGGGCCTGACGGCTGAGCAGTTCGAACAACTGCGTTTCGACCACGGTCTTTTCCGAGGCCAGAAATGTATCATCCAGACGCAGCAGCAGATCGCCGCTTTCGACCTGATCCCCGTCACGCACCAGGATCTCGCCGACGACACCGCCATCAGGATGTTCAACCACCTGACGGTTGCTTTGCACCTCGATCACGCCTTGCGAGATAATTGCCCCGGCCAGTTGGGTCCGGACGCTCCAGATGCCGATGCCTACAACAAGGATGAACAGGGCGAGAAACCCCACAATTGCGGGGAAGGTTATGCGCCAACTGCGGCGCGCGGCAGGGTTGTTCATTTCTCACCCACTTTATTGAGGTGCCGTTTGATCGCACCGGCGTTCTGAACCATCGAGCCCAGAACCTCGTCCCGGCTGCCCGCTTTGACGATCTGGCCTTTCTCGACCACGATCAGGTCATCACATTCAGAAATCGCCTGTGGACGGTGCGTCATGATAATCGCGGCCTTGCCGCTTTTCTTGAGGCTGCGTACCGCGCGGTTCAGCGCCTCGGTGCCGTCCGCATCCAGGGCCGAGTTCGGTTCGTCAAGGATCAGCAGAACAGGATCACCATAAAGCGCACGGGCAAGCGCGATCCGTTGTTTCTGACCGCCAGACAGCTGGCTGTCATTGCCTTCCAGGAAAGTGTCATACCCTTTTTCCAAAGACATGATCAGTTCATGCGCGTTGGCCTTTTTGGCGGCGGCGACAACGGCGGCGTCATCGGGTTGTTGCGACATCCGGGCGATGTTCTCAGTTACCGTTCCGTTGAACAGCGTGACTTGCTGTGGCAGGTAGCCGATGTAGTGGCCCAGATCATCTGCTGCATATTGATCCAGTGTCGCGCCTCCCAGACGAATCTCACCCGCCGCGGGGGTCAGCAAACCCAGAAGCGCCTTGGCCAGAGTCGTCTTGCCCGAACCGCTTTTGCCGATCACTCCCAGCGCCTTGCCGGGGTCCAGTTGCAGCGAGGCATTGCGCAGCGTTGGCTTTTGGACGCCGGGCGGAATGACCGTCAGACCTTTTGCGATCAGTCGCGCCTCGGGCACGGGCAATTTGGTCTTGGTCTGCTCGGGCGGGGTTTCATCAAGGAAGGTGCCAAGACGGGACCACGCGGTTCGCGCGTTTTCGATCATCCCCCATTGGCCCACCGCCATTTCCACGGGTGCCAATGCGCGACCCAGCAGGATTGAACCGGCGATCATGGCCCCGGCTGTCATCTCGTTGCGTAACACCAGCCAAGCGCCAAGCGCCAACATTGCGGATTGCAGGAACAGGCGCAGCGATTTCGTCAAAGATGTGAAACTGCCGGTCCAGTCGCTGGCAGAAATGCTTTGTGACAAGGCGTTGCTGCGCTGTGACAACCAGCGCTGCGCGACGTCACCCTGCATGCCTTGTGACCGAACAACCTCGGCCGCTTGTCTTGCTTGTTCTGCAAACGCATTGGCCCGGCCAGAGGCAACCTGAGCCTCGGCCACCTTTTGTCTGGTCAGGATCTGGTTGAGCAATGCGATGACGATCAGCAATGTCCCACCAGCAACCGCCAGCCATCCCAGCAGCGGGTGAAACAGGAAGATTGCGGCCAGAAAAACGGGCGTCCAGGGAATATCCATAACGGCAAGGAATACGGGCGACGCGCAAAGCGACCGCACGGCCTCCAGATCGCGCAAGGCTGTTGCGGGGGCTGAACGGACCTGTGGATACAGCGCGCGTCGAATGGTTCCGTCAAAGACCCGCTCGTCCAGAGAGGATTGGAACTTGGCCCCGAACCGCGCCACGATCCGGCCGCGCGCGTAGTCCAGCATCGCCATAAGGCCATAGAGCAGCCCCACCAGCAGAAACAGCGCCGTCAGCGTCTCGACCGAGCGCGAGCTGAGAACCCGGTCATAGACCTGCAGCATGAATAGCGGCCCGGTCAGCATCAGCAGGTTCACGAAGATACTGAACAGGAACGCGACGCCCAGAAACGATACGCTCTGATTGCGCACTGTCTGAAGCTCTCGCCTCGGGTTGGGCGGTTTGCGGTTTGTTTGTTTCAACTCAATGTCCCCGAAACGCAGTTCAGCCTGGCGCGGTTACTTTTTTCTTACCGCGAACAGACTCTCGAAGAAAGAGAAAGGGTATGCAACTCGATCGTTGCAGGACCAGCGATATCTGGCCAAATGGTAAAGCCCCGGACGAAAGTCGTGCCCCAATTAAGCATTGCAAGTTTCAAAATGATTTGGATTATCAAGGGCACGTTGATCGCGCTTCGTCGATCACCCGCCATCCGTGCGGGTCAAAAAAGAACTGGGGAGATTACAATGAAAGTGAAACACTTGCTGGTCGCAGCCAGTGCCATGGCCCTGTTGGCCGGTGCTGCCTCTGCGGAAACTCTGCGCTGGGCACGTGCGGGCGACTCGCTGACGATGGACCCGCATGCACAGAACGAGGGGCCGACCTCGGCCATGGCGCATCAGATCATGGAAACGCTGGTGATGCGGGACCATTCCGGCGCGCTTGTGCCGTCACTGGCGACCGAATGGGCCCCGTCCGAGGAAAACCCGAACGTTTGGGTGTTCAAGCTGCGCGAAGGCGTGACCTTCCATGACGGGGCCGAGTTCGACAGCGAAGACGTTGTCTTCTCGCTCAACCGCGCGATGACGCCGGATTCGGACTACAAAGAACTGCTCGCCTCGGTCAAAGAGGTGCGCGCGCCGGACAAATACACGGTCGAGATCGAAACCAACGGTCCGAACCCGATCATGCCCAACAACCTGACCAACATGTTCATGATGGACAAGGCCTGGGCCGAGGCAAATAACGCCGTGAAGGTGCAGGACTATGAAGGGGGCGAGGACACATTCGCCGCCAAGAACGCCAACGGTACTGGCCCGTACAAGCTGGTCAGCCGTGAACCGGATGTGAAAACCGTTCTGACCGCGAATGAAAACTACTGGGGCAAGGATGAGTTCCCCCTTGAGGTGACCGAGATCATCTATACGCCGATCCAGAACGCCGCGACCCGGGTTGCTGCATTGCTATCGGGTGAGGTCGATTTCATTCAGGACGTGCCGGTACAGGATCTGGCCCGCGTTGCGGATACCGATGGTCTGGACGTGCGGACCGCGCCTCAGAACCGGGTGATCTTCTTCGGCATGAACATGGGTGATGCCGATCTGGGTTCGGACAATGTGGACGGGAAGAACCCGTTGGCAGACGTACGTGTGCGTCAGGCGATGTCCAAGGCCATCAACCGGGATGCCATCAAACAGGTCGTTATGCGCGGCCAGTCGGCCCCTGCTGGCATGATCGCACCGCCTTTCGTGAATGGTTGGGATGAGGGCATGGACAGCTCCTCGACGACAGATATCGAAGGGGCCAAGGCCCTCATGGCCGAGGCTGGATACCCGGATGGGTTCTCGATCACGCTGAACTGCCCCAATGACCGCTATGTCAATGACGAAGCGATCTGTCAGGCTGCCGTCGGCATGCTGGCGCAGATCGGTGTCACGGTTAATCTGGATGCCAAACCCAAGGCGCAGCATTTCCCGCTGCTCTCGAACCTCGAGACCGACTTCTACATGCTGGGCTGGGGCGTTCCGACCTACGATTCCGAGTATATCTTCAACTTTCTGGTTCACACCAAGGGTGAGAAATACGGCTCGTGGAATGCGACCCGGTACAACAACCCGGATCTGGACGCCAAGATTCAGGGGCTGGCCTCTGAAACGGACCTTCCGAAGCGTGACGCGCAGATCGCCGAGATCTGGCAGGTGGTGCAGGACGATCAGCTGTATATCCCGATCCACCATCAGGTGCTGAACTGGGGTATGAAGTCGAATGTCGGCACAATTGTTGAGCCTGAAGATTCGCCGAAGATCAAATACTTCACCATGAACTAAGGTTCAGGATCCAAGACAGGGCAGGGCGCAGATCAGCGCCCTGTCATTTGGTGTTTCACGACTGTTCACCCAAAACTGAGAGATATCGCCATGACCTTCAAGGCAACGGCCATCGGTTTGGCCTTTTTGGCCGCAAGCGCCGCTCAGGCAGCCGAATTCAAATGGGCCTCGACTACCGATCCGCAGACCATGGACCCGCACGCCGTCAACTCGGCTGCTGTTCTTGGGTTCCTCAACAACGTCTACGAAGGGCTGGTCCGCCGTGGCAAGGACATGAGCGTTGAGCCCGCCTTGGCCACGAGTTGGGAGCCGATCGGAGACGGCGAAGGCTGGCGGTTCACCCTGCGCGAGGGCGTGACGTTCCACGATGGCAGCACATTCGACGCGCAGGACGTTCTGTTCAGCTATCAACGCGCCTCGGATGAGGTCTCGGATACCCGCAGTTGGTTTGCACCGATCAGCGAAGTCAGGGTGGTCGATGACTATACCGTCGATTTCATGACCACTGCACCCAACCCGCTTTTCCCGTCCTCCATTGCCAATTGGATGATCATGGATCAGGGCTGGGCTGAGGCTAATGAGGCCGCTCTGCCCGACAAGGAAATCGGGAACTACGCGACGCTGAATGCCAACGGCACCGGCGCGTTTCAGATCACCGCGCGCGAGCCCGGTCTGCGCACCGTTCTGGAACCTTTTGAAGGCTGGTGGGGCGAAGCCGAGCACAACATAACCCGCGCCGAATTCAACCCGATCCAGAACCCTGCCACCTCCGTCGCGGCCTTGCTGTCCGGTGATGTGGACATGATCAACCCGGTCCCGATTCAGGACGTGGCGCGCCTACAGGGCAATGATGAGGTCGAGGTCATTCAAGGGATCGAGGCCCGTGTGATCATGCTGGGCTTTGATCATCAGGCTGAGGCTCTGAAATACACCGACGATGCTGGCAAACCGAACCCGTTTCAGGATGCGCGCGTGCGTCAGGCCGTGGCGCATGCGGTGAATGTCGATGCCATCCTTGCCACGATCATGCGCGGCAATGCCGAGGCGGTCTCGCAACTCGTAAGCCCGGCGATGAGCGGTTACTCGGCGGTCAATGCAGAACGCCCCGCCTACGATGTCGAGGCCGCAAAGGCCTTGCTGGCCGAGGCTGGGTACGCGGATGGGTTTTCGTTCGGCCTCAAATGCCCCAATGACCGCTATCTGAATGACGAGGCCGTCTGTCAGGCGATTGTCAGCATGCTCGCGCAGATCGGCCTGACGGCGGAACTAGAGGCGATGCCGGTGCGCAACTACTGGCCCGAGCTGCGCGAAGACAATTACGACATGTACCTGCTGGGCTGGAGCCCGGGCACGTTCGACGCCGAACACCCCGTGCGCTTTCTGGTCGCGACACCCAACGAAGAGAAAAAGCTGGGCAGCTGGAATTTCGGCGGCTTCTCGAACGCGCGTGTCGATGAACTGCTGCCGCAGATTCAATCCGAACTGGATGAAGGCACGCGTCAGGCCATGTTGGACGAAGTCACCAGCATCATTCAGGATGAGCAGGTCTATGTTCCGATGTATGTGCAACCTCTGGTCTGGGGGACGCGCAGCAATATCGAGCTGACCCAACGCCCGGACAACTTCTTCATCCTGCGATGGGTGACCGTAAACTGAAAACGCTGTTCAGGGGGCCGGGTCGTTCTGGCCCCTGTTTCGTTAGCGGTATCTTGACCATTTGGTCAGACGCGGCTTAGACAGGCCGATCAACCGGGGATTCTGAATGTTCGCATATATTGTTCGAAGGATGTTCCAATCCGTGATCGTTTTGCTGGTCGTGGGTCTGGTCGCGTTCTCGATGTTTCGTTTTGTCGGCGATCCGATCGACAACATGCTGGGTCAGGAACGCACACAGGCCGATATCGACCGGCTGAGGACGGAACTGGGCCTCGATCAGCCGTTTGTCGTGCAATACGCTAAGTTCCTGCAAGGCGCGGTTCAGGGCAATTTCGGAGTGTCCTACCGTCAGGGTCGCCCGGTCTCGACCATCATCGCCGAGCGTGCGCCCGCGACATTGGAGCTGGCCTTCGTGTCAGGTTTCCTCGCCATCACCATGGGCATCGCGCTGGGCGTCTTTACGGCGATCCGACGACAAGGGGTCGCGGCGAATATCATCATGACGGTCAGTCTGATCGGGGTCTCTCTGCCCACCTTCCTGATCGGGATATTGCTGATTTACATATTCTCGGTCGAACTTGACCTCTTACCCAGTTTCGGCAGGGGTGAGACGGTCATGATCGGAGGCTGGTCAACCGGGTTTCTGACCACCTCGGGCCTGAAGGCGCTGATCCTGCCCGCGATTACGCTGGGCCTGTATCAGATGACCCTGATCATGCGTCTGGTGCGGTCCGAGATGCTAGAGGTTCTGCGCGCCGACTACGTCCGTTTCGCCCGCGCCCGAGGGCTGTCGGACAGGGTGATCAACTTCCGCCACGCGCTGAAGAACACGCTGGTGCCGGTGATTACGATCACGGGCCTGCAACTGGGCTCGATCATCGCTTTTGCCATCATCACCGAGACGGTGTTTCAGTGGCCCGGAGTCGGGCTGCTGTTCATCAACGCGATCCAGTTCGTCGATATTCCCGTCATGGCCGCCTATCTGATGCTGATTTCGGTCATGTTCGTGACGATCAACCTGATCGTCGATCTTCTTTACTATGCCATTGACCCGCGCCTGCGTGTCGACGCGAGGGCCACATGACCGATACGATCGAAACCCCGCAAGCTGCCCCCAAGTCGCGCTTTGCCAAAGCTTGGGACAGCGATTTCGCATGGTCTTTCCGGCATTCGCCCGTGGCCGTCATCGCCTCGGCTGTCGTGCTGATCCTTGTGCTTTGCGCCATTTTCGCGCCCTTGATCGCGCCTTACAATCCTTTTGATCCGGCGACGCTGAACCTGATGAACGGCTTCACACCGCCGGGCACACCGAATGCGTTTACGCAGGAGACCTTCCTGCTGGGCACGGATGATCAGGGCCGGGATGTGTTCTCGACCATCCTCTATGGGCTGCGCATTTCCTTGTTCGTGGGGGCTGCCGCCGTGTTGCTGGCGCTGATCATCGGAGTCGTTCTGGGGCTGGTCGCGGCCTATTACGGCGGCTGGGTCGAGACGCTGATCATGCGGATTGCCGACGTTCAACTGACCTTTCCGGCGATTCTGGTCGCCATGCTGATCTTCGGCATCGCCAAGGGTGTGACCCCGCCGGAGTATCGCAACGAGATGGCGATCTACGTATTGATCATCGCCATCGCTTTGTCCGACTGGGTCCAGTTTGCGCGCGTCGTCCGCGGGGCGGCGCTGGTCGAGAAGAACAAGGAATACGTTCAGGCTGCGCGGCTGATCGGCCGTGGCTCATTCCCGATCATGTTCCGTCACATCCTGCCCAATGTCCTCAGCCCGGTTCTGGTCATCGCGACGATCTCGCTGGCGCTGGCCATCATCGCCGAGGCGACGCTGAGCTTCCTTGGTGTCGGCGCGCCTCCGACCCAGCCTTCGCTGGGAACGCTCATCCGTATCGGGCAAGGGTTCCTGTTCTCGGGCGAATGGTGGATTCTGTTCTTCCCTGCCTGTACCCTTCTGGCCCTTGCTCTGTCCGTGAACCTGCTGGGCGACTGGCTGCGCGATGCGCTGAACCCAAAACTGCGGTGATTTCATGAGCCTTCTGACCATCCAAGACCTCACCGTCGAATTCCCGACCCGCCGCAAGCTGTTCACTGCGGTGGATCATGCAGACCTGTCGGTCGAGCCGGGCGAAATCCACGGTTTGGTGGGCGAATCCGGTGCGGGTAAATCCACCATCGGTGCGGCTGTCATGGGGCTGCTGGAACGTCCCGGACGGATCGCCAGCGGCCAGATCAAGCTGGGCGGCGAGCAGATCAGCGGCCTTGATGCCGAGGCGATGCGCGGCCTGCGTGGCAAGAAGATCTCGATGATCTTTCAGGACCCGCTGACCTCGCTGAACCCTTTGTTTACGGTGCGAGAGCAACTGACCGAAACCATTCTGGCCCATTTGGGCGGCACCGAGGCCGAGGCCAATCAACGCGCCCGCGACCTGATTGACCGCGTGGGTATACCGGACCCGGATACGCGTCTGGACCAATACCCGCACCAATTCTCGGGCGGGATGCGGCAACGGGTCGTGATCGCCTTGGCGCTGTGTACCGAACCGGATGTGATCATCGCGGATGAGCCGACCACAGCATTGGATGTGTCCGTTCAGGCGCAAATTCTGGACCTGATCAAGGAATTGGCGCGGGAACGGCAGGTCGGCGTCATTCTGATTACGCACGACATGGGGGTCATCGCCGACACAACAGACCGCGTGACCGTCATGTACGCTGGCAAGGTTGTCGAAAGCGGGACAACCGCGCAGGTGATGGGGCAGCCGCAGCACGAATACACGCGGTCGCTGATCGCGGCGGTACCACGCCCGACACTCAAGCTGCACCGGTTCCCTCAGATCAGCTATGGCGGGCGTGAGACGCGCTTTGCGATCGAGGATATGGCGCGCCATTGGCCGAAAGTGGACAATGACATGTCCAAGCCCGTGTTCGAAATCCGCAATCTGACCAAACGCTTCCTACAACGGCGCGGTCTTTTGCCTTGGGATCGGACCTATTTCACCGCCGTCGATGATGTGAGCTTTGATATCCGTGCGGGCGAGGTGTTCGGCGTAGTGGGTGAGTCCGGCTCGGGCAAGTCCACCGTGGCGCGGATGATTGCGGGGTTGTACCCGGTTGATGGCGGCTCGATCACGTTTGACGGGCAGTTGGTCAGTGATCTGGGCGACAAAGCCGTGCAGGACGCATACCGCAAGAACATCCAGATGATCTTTCAGGATCCCTATTCCTCGCTAAACCCCAGAATGCGCGTGGACGAAATCGTGGCTGAACCCATCCGCCATCACCGCCTTATGAGCGGCTCAGACGTCAAACGCCGGGTGGATGAGCTGTTGGATCAGGTCGGGCTGGGTTCGGAAGCGGGCCTGAAATACCCGCATGAGTTCTCGGGCGGGCAGCGTCAGCGTATCTCCATTGCGCGGGCCTTGGCGACGCAGCCTCGGTTCCTGATCTGCGATGAGCCGACCAGCGCGCTTGATGTCTCGATCCAGGCGCAGATCCTGAATATCCTGAAGGACCTGCAAGAGCATCTGGGCCTGACGATGCTGTTCATTAGCCACGACCTACCGGTCGTGCGGCAGATGTGCGACCGCGTTGCGGTGATGAAAGCAGGGCAGATGGTCGAAATCCAAGAGACCGACGCCCTGTTTGCCAGCCCGCAGACGGACTACGCCAAAGAACTGCTGCACCTGATGCCGCGACTGGACGATCTTTCGACCGAGGGCCTCGAGGTTTAAGCGCGCCCTCCAGCGCAGTCTGTCAGAAGATCAGTCCCCATCCGCAATCCCGGCGGCCCGTGCCCGCGCACGGCGCGCGCGGTAGCTGGGCAACAGCACCAGAAGGACGGCGATCACCAGCAGGCCAAGGGTCATCGGGCGCTCCCAGATGAAGGCAATCCCGTCATAGAGCTGCATTGAGCGGGCAAAGTTGTCCTCCATCATACCGCCAAGGATGAACCCGATCAGAAGTGGGGCGAGTGGGTAATCGGCGAATTTCAACGCGGTGGCGCAGATGCCGAAGCCGACGAGGATCAGCAGCTCGGTCGCGTTGTTCTGGCCTATGTAGGCACCCATCAGGGTGAAGAACAGGATGAACGGGATCAGGAAGTTGCGCGGTACCGCCAGCACTTTGGCGATGTAGGGGATCAGCGGCAGGTTCAGGATCAGCAGCACCAGATTGCCGATGAACATCGACATGATGACGGCCCAGAAGATCTGCGGCTCGTCAATCATCAGGCGCGGGCCGGGCGTCACGTTCAGGGCGATCAGCGCCCCCAGCAGGATGGCCGTGGTGCCTGATCCGGGGATGCCCAGTGTCAGCAATGGCACGAAGGACCCGGTACAGGCCGCGTTATTGGCGGATTCCGGTGCGGCCAGACCTTTGATCGAGCCTTTGCCGAACTCTTCCTGTTCCTTCTTTGGCGCGATGTTACGTTCAACCGCATAGCCGAGGAAGCTGGCAATCGTCGCCCCAGCCCCAGGAAGGACGCCGATGAAGAAGCCCTGAACCGACTGACGGCCAATGACGGGCGCAATCGCTTTTGCTTCATCTTTGGTGATGCGCAGGTCCTTGATCTTGCCATCATCACCTTTCAGGTCTTTGGGCTTCAGGACCAGAAACAGCGCCTCGGGCAGGGCAAACATGGCCATGGCAAGAGTGATGAAGCCGAAACCGGACTGCAGGTCCATGATACCCATGGTGAAGCGGGGCAGGTTGAACAAAGCGCCTTCGCCCACGGTGGCCATGATCAGGCCTAGGATCGTCATGATCATGGCTTTGGCAACCTGACCCGACCCTGCGAAGGCCGCGATGGCAGACAAGCCTACGACCATAAGGGCAAAGTACTCGGCCGAATGGAACAGCAACGCGACTGAGGACAGTGCTGGCGCGAAGACCATCAACAGAATGGCGCCAAGCGTGCCACCCGCGAAGCTGGCGATGGCCGCGATGGTCAGCGCCTTCCCGGCCTTGCCTTGCCGCGCCATTGGGTAGCCATCGAAACTTGAGGCCACGGTGCCCGCAACCCCCGGTGCGTTCAACAGGATCGACGAGGTCGAGCCGCCGAAAATCGCGCCGTAGTAGACGCCCGCCAGCAGGATCAGCGCTGCCGAAGGATCGCCCATTGAAATTGCGACCGGGATCATGATGGCGATGATCGACATCGGGCCGAGGCCCGGAAGCATGCCGATGAAGGTGCCGATCAGGCATCCGGCGATGACCATCAGCAGGTTTTGGATTGAGAATGCCGTTTGCAGGCCGATCAGAAGTCCTTCAAGCATGTCAGCCTCCTAGAATGCCCGGCAGGGGGCGCATGTATATGCCCAGCACTTCCTGAACCAGATACCAGACCGCGCCGGTGGCGATGAAGGCGACCGGCAGCATGATGTGCCATTTGCGCTCGCCCAGTATGAAAGAGCCGAGGATCAGGAAGGCAGAAGTCGAGATCAGAAAACCGACGGGACGAAGGCACAGGGCGTAGATCACCATTAGGGCCAGCAGCATCAAAGCTTGATCAAGGTGGTAGTCGCCCAGACGGCGGTAGTCGATATCGGCCGCTTTCGGCTCGGATTTTTCGAAACCCAGCAGGATGATCGTGCAGGCGATGATGCCCAGAACAGACAGCACTTTGGGGAAGGTGCTTGGCCAAATAGGGTTGCGCTGCATGAAGGGAGGCAGGCCGCCATCCATCGTAAACCAGGCGGCATAGCCATAGGCCAGACAGACCCCAAGCAAAACAAGCGCGATCCAGCGATCCAGCGCCATGACATCCCCTCCCTTACGTGTTCTTTTAAGTGTGGCAGAGCGGGCGGACCGCTCTGCCATGAGTGGTGCTTAAAGGAAGCCCAGCTTCTTCATCAGATCGCTGATCTGCTGCTCTTGCTGCTCGAGGAAGGTCGAGAAATCGTCGCCTGAGTTGTGGATGTTCACCCAACCATTGCGCGCGCGTACTTCTTCCCACTCGGGGGTGTCATACATCTTGGCAATGGCATCTTGGTAGGCGGCCAGCTTGTCTTCGGGCAGGCCGGGGGCTGCGAAGAAACCGCGCCAGTTGACGAAGGTGGTGTCGATGCCCTGTTCCTTCATGGTCTGAGCGTCGGGCGCTGCGTCTACACGCTCATCCGCAGTCACGCCGATGATCTTGACCTCGCCTGCATTGGCCAGATCAACCGCTTCCGAGAAGCCGGTGGACAGCGCGGCAATCTCACCCGACAGCAGCGCCGCCATGGCTTTGCCGCCCGCGTCATAGGGGATGTATTTGACGCCAAGCGCGTCCTTGCCGGCCGCTTCCATCACCATGGCCGCAACCAGATGGTCCATACCGCCCGGAACCGAGCCGCCGCCGATGGCCGTTGCAGAGGGGTCAGCGTCATAGGCGGCGAGCAGGTCGTCCATCGAGTTGATGGGGCTGTCCTTGCCAACAACGATGGCCGCATAGTCACCGATGGTGCCCGATACCAACGTCAGGTCGCGGAAGTTGTGCGGGAACACACCCGTCAGTGAGCGGATCACGATGGGGGTCGAGTTCACCATCAGCGTGCCGTGGTTGCTTTCGGCGTTTTCGATCAGATAACCGATGGCCTTGCCGCCACCACCGCCTGACATGTTCTCGTAGGACGCGGTGCCGACAAGGCCCGCTTTGGTCAGCGCTTCACCCGTGCCGCGCGCGGTGCCGTCCCAGCCACCACCTGCACCGCCGGGGATCAGAAAGTGGATGCTATCCACGACCTCGTGGCCGTCGGCCAAAACAGGTCCCGCAAGGCCAACAGCGGCCACAGCCGCAATCAGGGCGCGACGGCCCAGTTTGAAAGTTGTCATGATATCCTCCCATTTGACAACCGGCCGCTTGGCGGCTCAGATTGTCGTCAAGAAAACACATCAACCTGACATCAACCTGTCACGCGCGAAAATACTGCGAAAGCCTCATGAAATTTCTGCTGGTCGAAGACAATATGGACCTCGCGAACGCAATTGGTTCGCGGATGCGACTGGATGGCCATGTCGTTGATCATGCTGCAACTTTGGACGATGCAACCGCGTTCGCGGAAACCGAGGAATACGACCTGATCCTGCTGGATATAATGCTGCCCGACGGGGACGGGCGCGACTTCCTCAAACGCCATCGCGCCAGCCATCTGGACACACCAGTCATCGTTCTGACCGCCCGCAGCCAGGTCTCGGACCGAATCGGATCACTGGATCTGGGGGCGGATGACTATGTCACAAAACCCTTCGACCATGCCGAGCTTGAAGCGCGTTGCCGCGCGGTTTTGCGTCGCAAGTCCGGGATCGCCAAATCCACGATCGAGATGGGCGGTATCGTCTTCGACCCGGTTGCCGGCCACCTGATTGTCGGCGGCGAGCCCCTGTCGCTGCGCAACCGGGAACTGCGCCTGTTGGAGTTCTTCATCAATGCGCCCGGTCAGGTGTTCTCGAAACAAAAGCTGGCGGACAGGCTGTTTTCCTATGACGACGATGTCTCGGACAATGCCATCGAGGTCTATGTCGCCCGTCTGCGCAAACATCTGGAGCGATCAGAGCTGAAGATCACCACCTTGCGCGGCTTGGGCTACAGGCTGGATCATGTCAGCTAGCCCTGCGGTTTCTGGATCATTACGCAACCGCCTGGTTTTGACCCTGATCGGCGGGGCGGCCATTCTGGCGCTGCTTTTGTTCTTTACCGTGCGCAGCTATGCTGCCCGCGTCGCGCAGCAAGGGCAGGACAATATCCTTGGCGCCTCGGTCACCTCGATCCTCGATGCCGTCGCCCTGCGGGACGGAGCGCTTGAGGTCGACATTCCCTACGCCGCCTTCTCGATGCTCAGTACACCGTCGGATGACCGGGTGTTCTACGCCATCTTTCAGGACGGAGAACTGCTGTCCGGCTACAACGATCTGTCGGCGACAAATAGCGCGCCCAATGGCGAATGGACCTTTCAATCGGGCGAGGTACGGGGCGAGGCCATTCGACAGGTCAGCGCCAGCCGCACTCTGGTAGGGCTAGGAACCCGGACCGAAGTCGAAGTGGCACTTGGTCAAACGCAAGACGCATTGGCCGAAACCCTCAGGCAGATTTCGCGAAACGCGGCATATCTGGGGATCGGTTTTTTTACCTTGGTCGCTGGTTTATCATTCTGGGCGACGTCGGCCACCATCGGGCAGTTGAACAAGCTGACAACATCGGTGACACGCCGGGGCCCGCAGGACCTCAGCCCGTTCAGAAAGCCGGTGCCACGGGAAATGGCCCCGCTCGTGTCATCGCTGAACTCTTTGATGGGGCGTTTGGATCAGTCGCTCAGCCAGTCCGAGGATTTCATCGCCGAGGCCGCCCACCGGGTCCGCACGCCTCTGGCAACGGTTCGGTCTTATGCAGATGCGACCTTGCAACGTGTTGAAAAGGAAGAGAATCGCGAGGCTTTGCGGTCGATGGTGCGAGCGATTGACGAAAGCTCTCGGGCGGCGGGGCAGTTGCTGGATCACGCGATGATCACCTTTCGCGCCGATCATCTGGAGCGGGAAGAGATTGATCTGGTCGCCCTTGTCCGTGATCTGGTTCAGCGTCTCACGCCCATTGCCGAGATGAAGGACCTTTCCCTGACATTGGCCGGAGACCCCGTTGTGATCTATTCGGGCGATCCGATCCTGATCCAGAATGCGGTGCGCAACATGGTCGACAACGCGCTGAAATATGCTCCGGCCGAAAGCGTGGTCGAGATCGAGGTCTCGCAAGGGGCGCAAGCGCAGATCAGCGTACGCGATCAGGGGCCGGGCTTTCCGCCAAGCGAAATCGACACGCTTACCCGGCGGTTCGAGCGTGGGAAGAATGCGGCTGGGACCATTGGCTCGGGGCTTGGCCTGACCATCGTTCAGGATGTCGCAAAGGCCCATGGCGGCGATCTGATCCTGACCAACCGAAAAGGCACAGGCGCATGCGTTACCTTATTGCTTTGATCGTCACACTTCTGGCCTCAGCCTGTATGGCCGAGGAGTGGGAGGACCAGCGGGTATTTAATTCCGACGCTGATGGTCCGCGTTTGCGCATCCTCTCCAGCACCGACACCGCGCTTTTCGCGCCTTTGATCGAGGGGTTCCTGATGCAAAATCCCGACGTCTCTGTCGAGTATCTGGTGACGGGAACTGCCGATCTGGATGCACGTGTGCGGGCTATGCCCGAGGCGTTTGATATTGTCGTCTCAAGCGCGATGGACCTGCAGTTGAAGCTTGCCAATGATGGGTTTGCTACGCCGCTTGAGGATATGCCGGGTGCGGAATGGGCACAGTGGCACGACAGCCTGTTTGCCTTTACCCACGAACCGGCGGCTATCGTCATCAACCGCGCGGCTTTCGAAGGGCACCCCGTCCCGCAAACCCGGCAAGAACTGATCGAGGCCCTGCGTGCCCGGCCCGAAACCTTCCGCGGCAAGGTCGGAACCTATGATATTCGCCATTCCGGCTTGGGCTATCTGTTCGCCACGCAAGATGCCCGCGCGTCCGAGACGTTCTGGCGTCTGATGGAGGTCATGGGCGGCTTGGACCTGCGTCTTTATTGCTGCTCGGGCGAAATGATTGACGATCTGACAAGTGGCTCGATCGCGGTCGCCTACAACGTACTTGGCAGCTATGCGACGGCGCGGGTCGAAGGCAAAGAAGCGCTAGAGGTCATTCTGCCGAGCGATTTTCAGACCACCATGATGCGGACGGCAATGGTGGCGAAAAACACGCAATACCCTGCGGTCGCCGAGGCGTTTGTCCGCCATCTGATCAATGCGAGGTCCGAATTGGCACCCTTGCCCTTGCTCACGTCACAGCAGGCGCAGGAGGCCGCCGTTATCACGCTTGAACCTGCCTTGCTGACCTATCTCGACACGCTCAAACGCAGGAAGTTTCTGACGGCTTGGGAAGATGCCGTCATCCAGAAATAGCGCGCCCTTCAAGCGCCTGTAACTCAAGCTGCAGACCCTTTTTATAATCTGTTGATCCGTTCTCGAACCGCCATAGACAATAGGCTGCCATCCGCCACCCATACCAAGGCTGCAACGCTTCATGACGGGCAATCGTCTCGGGGCTGTTGTATGCGGCCAAAAATTGCGCGCGTTCGGTTGGGGACAGCGGCGCGCCGCGATACAGGTGCTGCATTGCGGGCGACAGGAAGAGGGCCAGATCCTCGCAGGGGTCGCCAATCGCCGGGCATTGCCAGTCGATCAGGGTCAGGTTGGACCCGTCCACCAGAATATTCCCGGCTACGGGATCACCGTGGATCAGACATGTTCGTTCTGTTGGCGGAACGGGGTCTTCAGGCCGCAATGCAATCACACGTTTGCGCAAATCCGACGCACACAAGGCCAACAGCTCAGCCCCGTGTCGAGCCAGGTCGGCGCTGCCATTGCGTCCCGCAGGAAGCGATAGATCAACCGACGAGCCATGTAGTTTGCGCAGCAAAGAAGCAACCTGAGCCGTGCCACTTTCCCACGGGCGACCCGGCGCGTGATCGTATAGCACCCAGGCGTCACCCTCATGCTGCCCTGTTGCCCGCAATCGGGGTACGAACTCGTCTTTCTCAAATGCACGCAGACACAGCGCTTCGAGGTGGGCGTCATTGCGGAACATGGGGTTGCGCAGTTTGGTTCGGTAAAGCTTCAGTACCGTGTCACCACTTTCCCCCAGTACTTTCCACACCATATTGGTCCGACCCCCAAACAGAGATTCGAACTGTACGGAGCCCGTGATAAGCCCGCGTGTGCGCAGCTGGGCAATCAGGTCTGGTGGAGGCGCGTTGACATGGGGCAGGGGACGTACCGCTCAGCAAGGGAATCGTGATTTGCCAAGGTTTGGACCGCCAGCCCGCCCAGATCAAGCGCCTGTTCGGATCGCCGTCACCTCATCCGAGCGGACAGTGGCGCCGCTTTGCAGGGACAGATGGACCGCGCCATCAGCGATCTGCGCCTCAACCACGCGGTTGTAGCTGGCGGCCAATCGCTGAGATAGCAACTCATCCCCCTTGTAGCTTTCCAACGTGGCGGAATATGTGCCCTGGCTCAGCGGATTGCCCGAAGCGTCGGTTCCGGCCCAGAGAAATTCGGTGTCCGTTTTATTGACTGGAATGCGGTCGATTACTGTACCGGTTGAATCGCGGATCACCATGATGGCTTCGTCACTTGTTGCATCAGCCTGTGCAAACAAGGTGACCGGCTGGCCATCGAATTGAAAGGCCGAAGCTGATCGAACATCAACGCCCACCCAATTGGACAGCTCGCTCAGCCTTTGCCCGCCCAACGCGGTGCTTAGGGATGACAGCAGGTCATTGGTTTGAACCTGTTGCTCAACCATCGAGAACTGGGCCAACTGAGACGCGTATTCCGAGGAATCCATAGGCTCCAACGGGTCCTGATTTCGCGCCTGAGCGGTCAACATCAGCAAAAAGGTCTCAAAATCCGAGGTCAGTTTGGACGCCTGCGACGCGGCAGAGGTCGGGGTCTGTGCCGCAGCCTGGGCAGAATTTGTCGGAGTGATCATCTGTCAAAGCCTCATATCAATGCCACGGCCCGAAAGATTTCGGGGAACGATCGGAGCGTTCGGCGTGTCCTGTTCAGTAGAATGATGCACGCCATGGTCGTTTGTCTTAGGGTTGGCGGTTTCATCCTGCGCATCGTCCGGCGTGCTTAAGTCAAACGAGATATCGCCGTAGCCGAGGCTTTGGAATTCAGCCTCCAGAACGGCAATGTGCCGACGCATCAGGTCCAGCGTTTCCGGACGCTCAGCAGCTATGGTCAAATGCATCCCATCCTCGCGACCGTTCAGCGTGATGGAGACGCGCCCCAACTCTTCCGGGCTGAGTGCAATCTCGATCGAACCAGAGCCCGCCCGAACCTGAATTGCCGCCGCCATCTGCCCGGCAATGGCTCGGGTGATCTCAGCCCGGGCAGCTTGCGTGGCGGGTTGCGCCAAGGATGCCGATTCGCGAAAGTTCTGAAACAGGGGTTCTTCGCGCGTGGCAATCACACCATCAGTTTCGCTAATCGCGGCGGCGGTTTCAGCGTCGGCATTCCGTACCGACGCCATCACCTGCATCTGTGCAAGGGTCGGCGCGGGCCTGGGGGGCTGAGGCGTATTCGGAACCGCATTTGTGTGAGTTGGAGCAGCCGATTCAGTGGAGTGCAGCGGAGCAGAGGGTTGCGCCCGCTCAGTTGGAGCAGGTTGGCCGGCAACCAGAATTGCAGGCTGGACACCAACATCCGACCCCTTGGCCGAAGCGGTTTGGACGCTAGAGGATTGCGGTTGAGCGGGTGAGTCGCGTGTATTTTCGACCTCGGGTCGCTGCGGCGTTGCAACTGAAACCTGAGGCTCCAAATTCGATCCGGTCTTCGATGTCTCCGTACCCTCCGGGTCCATCGGAACAGGCACGGTTTCCGACCCTTGCGGCACCTGCGTCGCGCCCGGTACAGGCAGGGCGATCAGGTCCTCAAGCACGTGCGCCTCCGGGGTGTCTGGCTTGACCGGCAGGGGCTCTGCGAGATTATCTTCCGGAGCAGGCTCTTCGGGCAGGATGTCGTGTTCAACAGCGATTTCATCCTCGGCCGCAATCTCGGTTTCGGGCTGCGGCGTCTCTTCCTCAAGAACATCCTGAAAGCGTGTCGACGTCTCCGAGGTGGTCTCGCGCGCCACAGGTTTCGTGACCGCGGTTTGCGTGGGTGTCATCAGCGTAAGAGGGTTGGGCATTTTGCTCCGGCTCCGTCGTGGTTGACCGTCAAACTGCCCAAAGGAGGTTACGTTTATTTTAACCGCTTTCGTCTTTGATCAAGAAAGTTCGATGCAATTTTCGGAGAAGCCGATGAATATCCCTCCCCTCCCGTCGATGCCGCCACCGCCATCAACCGAAGGTCGCCTGCAAGCCGCCGCCGTTGAGCTTGAGGCGGCCTTTCTGGCCGAAATGCTTAAATCTGCAGGCTTGGGAAAAGCGCGCGATTCGTTTGGCGGCGGGGCCGGAGAGGACCAGTTCTCGTCCTTTCTTGTACAACATCAGGCCCGGCAAATGGCGCAATCCGGTGGTGTTGGCCTGTCCGAACTTCTGTTCCAATCCTTGATGGAGAATTCCGATGACACATGACCCCAACCTTCTGATCAAATCACTGGAGGAGGTCCTCGATCTTGAGCGCGCCGCGCTCGTGGATGGTGATCTTGAGCGTCTCAATCACATGGTACCAGAAAAAGAGAAACTAGTTGGTGCGATCAACGATCTTCATGTGCTGAGCAGCGATGATCTGCTGCGCGTGCATCAAAAGGTGGAACGCAATCAGGCGCTGCTGAACAGCGCGGCCGAGGGGATTCGCGCGGTGGCCACCCGTATGGCCGAGCTACGCCGCGTTCGACAGGAATTCAGTACTTATGGGGCTGACGGACAACGCAACGGTTTTACCGTGCGAGGTCAGGCAAAACTTGAAAAGCGCGCATAGGGCCAGAGTTGATTCAAATCTGAAATTTCGAGTTGGGCCGCTTTAGCACTCCGTTAGGGGATCGACGTCAAAGGTGGTGCTGCACCTGAAACATTGGGTGGCGCGACGGGCCGAACGGCGCATCGCACAGGTCAGAAAGACACCAAAGCCCGTTGTTCTAGCGGGGTGATCTTGGGCGCTGAAGCCCTAATGCAAAAGGATGAAACTATGTCCAGTATTCTGACAAACAACGGCGCGATGGTTGCGCTGCAGACCCTGAAATCGGTCAACAAAAACCTCGAGATGACCCAGAACGCGATCTCGACCGGCAAGGATGTTGCAACGGCAAAAGACAACTCGGCCGTCTGGGCCATTTCCAAAGTGATGGAGTCCGACGTCAAGGGTTTCAACGCGATCAAAGACAGCCTTTCGCTGGGTGAATCGACCGTCGCTGTTGCGCGGAACGCGTCTGAAACTGTCACCGACCTTCTGACCCAGATGAAGGAAAAGATCGTTTCGGCGCAGGAAGACAACGTGGATCGTGGCAAGATCAATGACGATGTGACTGCACTGAAGGACCAGATCTCCTCGGTTGTGGGTGCTGCCCAGTTCAATGGTTTGAACCTTGTTGACGGATCGGCAGGTTCGGCCTCCATTCTGTCTTCGCTGGATCGGGACAACACTGGTGCCGTAACGGCATCTTCGATCTCGGTTGCGGGTCAGAACTTGTCGACCGGCGGCTATGTCACAGCGGCGGTATTCGACGGTTCGACCGGCTCGTCGACGGCCAATGACCGGGTTGGTGCTACCATTGCCGCTGGTGCTACATCGGCAACTGCACTGGTGACTGATGAATCCAGCGGTGCTTTCGCGGCGGGCGATAAGGTGGTTGTCGCTATTGATGATCAGGTTGTGTCCTACACCGTGTCAGCAGCAGATGCGGCGGCCACCACGACCGGTGACCTGGTTGCCGTTGGCCTGAAAGCCAAGATCGAAGAGCTGGGCATTACTGGCCTGACCGTTGACTACGATTCGGGTACAGCAGGCACTCTGTCTGTTACGAATGGCACGGGTTCGGACGTTTCGTTCTCTGCTCAGTACGTGAACGCAGGCTCAGGTGGTCTGGGTGCGCTGACCGGTATTGATGTGTCCACCGGTCCGGGTGCAACCGCAGCGCTGGCGGCAGTTGAATCACTGATCGACACGTCAATCGACGCCTCGGCCGCCTTTGGTTCGGCTCAGGGTCGGATCGAGACCCAGAAAGAGTTCATTTCGAACCTGACTGACTCGTTCAAATCGGGCATCGGCTCATTGGTGGACGCCAATATGGAAGAAACCTCGGCCCGTTTGCAGGCGTTGCAGGTGCAGCAGCAGTTGGCCACTCAGTCGCTGTCGATTGCCAACCAGGCGCCTCAGTCGATCCTGTCTCTGTTCCGTTAACCCCGGAACCTGGCCGGGGCGTGAACACCGCGCCCCGGTCCTGACTGCCTGAAGACGGCCTATTGGAAGGATTTCAAGTGACACCGCAAAGCTACGCCCAACGCGCCTATGCGCAATCTGCCGCTCCGACCCGCACGCCGCGGGATACGGAGTATGAGGCGATCTCGAAAATCACGCACCGGCTCAAGGCAGCAGCTGCACGGAAGACAACGGATTTTTCTGGATTTGTTCAGGCACTGCATGAAAATCGGCGGTTGTGGACGGTATTGGCAACGGGCGTCGCCGATTCTGACAATTCGCTTCCCAAAGACCTGCGCGCACGGATTTTCTATCTGGCCGAATTTACGGAACAACACAGCGCCCAAGTTTTGGGGAACACCGCGACAGTAGAACCTTTGCTGGAGATAAACATGGCCGTTCTGCGTGGTCTGCGCCACATGGGGGCCGCCGGATGAGTGGTCTGGTCCTGAAGCTTGCCCCGAAAGAACGGGTGTTGATCAATGGCGTGGTGATCGAAAATGGCGACCGCCGCAGCCGGTTTTCTATCATGACACCGCAGGCCAACGTTTTGCGACTGCGTGATGCGATCCATCCAGACGAAGTCACAACACCTGTGCGCCGCGTCTGTTATGCCGCGCAACTGGTCCTGTCTGGTGATATGGAGCCGGACCAGGCACGTCAGCAATTGTTGCGCCGGGTGGAAGAGCTGAGTCAGGTATTCACGGATTCAGACAGTCGGCGCGTCCTGAGCGAAGCGACCGAAGCACTTGTAGCCGAGCAATATTACAAATGCCTCAAGTCCCTCCGTTCTTTGCTGCCGCGGGAAGAGCGGTTGATGGCGTACCAGCAATGACGTTTCAGCCTGTCATACCCTCTGGCGGCATTGTCGGTTGGCGGTTCTTGCAGCGGACCTATGACGCGCAGCTGGAGAGCTTTGCGAACTCCAGCGTCAACCAGAGGGACAAACAGTATTTTCTGGAAAACATAGGCAAGGTTCAATCCGCCGAAGATCTGGTGTCGGATCGCCGATTGCTACAGGTGGCACTGGGTGCATTCGGTTTGGAAGAAGACATCAACAACCGTTTTTTCGTCCAAAAGATACTTGAGGATGGAACCAGAGCGGATGATGCCCTGTCCAACCGGCTGTCTGACAAACGGTACCGCGAGTTTTCTCAAGCGTTCGGTTTTGGCCCCGGCGAGGTGCGCAAGACCGGCCTTGTCACGAATATGGAAGAGATCGCCGAAGATAATCTGGTATCCCGCTTCGAAGTTTCGGTCGGCGAGACAAATGAGACGATGCGAATTTCCCTCTATGCGCAACATGAGCTTGGCGAACTGGCTGCCAACAATAGCAGTGCGGATACCAAATGGTTCGATTTGATGGGCTTGCCGCCCCTGCGCAGCATGATGGAAACGGCGCTTGGCCTGCCATCCTCGTTTTCTCAGCTCGATCTGGACAGACAGCTAGAGGTGTTCAAGGATCGTTTGTCAGGTCTGACCGGATCGGATGATCTGGCCCAATTCACCGAACCTGAAGCCATTCAGAAACTGACGGATACGTATCTGGCGCGCAGTCAGATCGCGCAATTGCAAAGCACGATCTCACCGGCGCAGACCGCTTTGATCTTGTTGGGTGCGGGCTAGAGCTGGTGCATTTGCACCAATCGTCAGGGCGGCGGGACGGGACCCAATCTAGTCGGCGCATCATATGGTCGAACCAAATCAAACGCAGCGATCTTGATATTTCGCCGAGGTTAAGCTGGATCACCGACCTCAGCATCAGCCGCCGTTCGCAGGGCAAAACACGTGACCGGCTGGGACACGTTGCGCAGTTTGATATCGCCAAGAGGGATTGCATTGCAGCAGGCGGGCTCAATGTCTTGCGAGACGACAATGCGGTAACCGGTCGATTTACTATGCTCACCCAGGCGGGCTGCGACGTTGGCGGCTTGTCCGATAACGGTGAAATCCAGCCGTTCGCGCGAGCCGACATTGCCATAGGTCACCCGGCCATATGACACGCCGATCGAGCAGTCGCAGTGGACATCAGAATCTTCCGAACGCAGCTTGGCGAGTTTTTCGACGATTTCCGTCGCTGCCTGTTGGGCATTCACGCGGGCCTGGGCGGGTTCCTCACCTGCTGGGAAAACGGCCAGCACGGCGTCGCCGATGAATTTCAGAACCTCGCCCCCGTTTTCGTCCACGATACCCGAGACGGTCTCGAAAAACCCATTCAGCAGATTGATATAGGCATCCCGGCCAAGGCTCTCTTCCAGACTGGTCGAGTTGCGCAAATCGCAGAACATTATGGCCGCGTCGATTTCATCGCCGTCGCCGCGCCGGATCTCTCCGCCCAGCACGCGCGCGCCCGAGCGTTTACCGACATAGGTTTCCAGCAGAACCTGCGCGTTTTCGCGCTGCATGAACACCTCGTAGAAGCGGGCGATCACGGCAGAACATTCGAATACCAGCCCAAGGTTTTCTGTCGTGAACCCATCGGGGTGATCGCAGCTGAGGGTCAGTACGTTTGTACGACCGTCCGAGAAGGGCAGCGGCATGGCGACATAGTCCGTGGCCCCTTTGGCGCGCAGATCCTCGATGATGGGAAAGCTGTTATGGGGGTTCTCGTCGTTCACCCTTTGGCGCACGCCCCCCAACCCGTTCGAGACATGGCGCAAGGGGCTGTTGATGAACGCGGGGTGGTCGTAGATTTCATAGGTGGGCGCGCGGGTCAGGATCTCATCCTCGCCCTTTTCCCAAATGAAGTGTTTGCCCGCGATCAACGGGTGCAGGGACCATGCAAGAATGCTGAGGCGCTGGATCGCTATGCCGTGTTCCAGCATCTTTTCGGCCAGCGCCTTTGTGAACGCTTCGGGTGTATCCGACAGGGACGCGCCACGCATCAGCCAATCGATCAGCGGGCCGCTGATATTGCCGTCTTGCGGGTCGCGCAGTTGATTGTTGCCCAGGTCGATATCCGTATAGGCGCTTGGAATGAACCCGATATGCCCCTGAATTTCTGCGCTTTCAGGCAGGGCGTCGTTATAGGCCCAAACCGAATTGGTCAGGCGATCTCCGGGTATTTTGATGTCGTGATAAGTCGCGGTGCCCTTAAAGGGGCAGAAAGTCTGAAGGTCAGATTCTTTGCCGAGATCAACACAGACATCCGCTCGCGGGACGTAGATTGTCGGCGGCAGCCGGGTTTCATACATCACCTTGGCATTCCGGCTTTCGGCCAGCAGGAGGCCATCGCGAAAAATCGCGATCCTGTCTGTCAGATGCTCGATCGAGATATCATAGCCGTTGGATTTTGGTGTGGTGTGGACGTTCATCGCCATCCCTCCCTTGCCCGGAGTTCCTATAGAATGGGCGTTTTGGTCTGGCATTCCAAGAGGGGCGCGGGTTTTCCTGCGGCCTATAGCGTTTCGAGTTTATGTCGAACCGCTTATTCGCTGCCCCACTCTTCGGTCGAACGCAAAAAGCGATACAGGGCGTTTCAACGAAAATTCGAAACGCTTTAAACCATCTGGATGACGTCTTTTTCGATCGACAGCATATAGCCTTTTTTGGCGATGTTCTTGACCAGCAGCTCACTGACCATCTGATTGCCCAAGGCGTCGCGCAGCCGTTTGATGCGTGTGGCGCCTGCGGCCTCGTCACAATCGGCGGTATTGCGACCAGAGATCGTCGCCTCGATCTGCGCGCCTGACAGGACCTCATCATCCAATCGCGATTCCGCCAGAACCGAGAGGGTCTCCATCGCCGCAGGGGTCAGTTTGAAATCCATGTTGTTGAGGTAGACGGTGTTTTCCTCGCGGCTGATCAGCAGGGATGTCACCTGGATGCCGGTGCGTTCGATCTGTGCCATGCGCCGGTTCAATAGTGCCAGCATAACAAGAAACACGAGGGCCGAGATCATCATCGCGCAGGCAAAGACCAGCAGCACATAGATCACCATGCGGTAGCTGGAAAGCGTATCGGCAAAGGCCGTACCCGACTGGGCCAGAATCTCAAGCAACCGAATTTCGGTTTGTGAGGTCAGATCCGCCTCGACAAACAGCCGTTCGACGCGGGCGTTGAAGGCGTTGGCATCGGGCAGTGTCCAGAACAGGAACAGCGCGGCGGTGATCAGGATCACGACAATGGCGGCAATGCCCAGACCGACAAGGCGCACGCCCGAGCGTCGCGCCTCAGAAACGGAGATAGAATTGTCCGGCATTGGCCTTCCTTTGATCCAACCCTTCCGGCCCAAAAACGGACTGGACATTCAGCAGGGTCCACCCCGAGCCACTCAGGCGCTGGGCGACTTCACTCGTTGCCTGACCCTTGTCGCAGGACGACACCTGCATCACGCCGTAGTGCAGGCGCAGTGGGCTGTCCTGTTTGGCCTTGTAGTCGGCATAACATTCTGCGGCCAAAGCGACCGGGGCCACCGATATCAGCGCCGCTGTGATCAGAGAAGAGACGATCTGTTTCATAAGCTGCATCCTGCGCATGGCTTGGGCTGATATTCAATGACCAAAGGGGTTTGCGGTACCTGATATCCAATAACATGCGGTCGATATTGCTTGTCCGATGGGGGTGGACCCAGTGTTGGGGCATCAAAGACGCGGTCCATCAAGGGGGTCGCCCAAATCTCGGAAAGGACAGGCATCATGCATAGGAAATTCATCGCTCTGATCATCGCGACAGCAATGGCCATCACCTGCGTATCGGCGTCAAAGGCGCGTGCTGCGGATAGGGGTGATATCCTCGGGGGTCTGGCCGCGATCGCGATCATTGGCGCGGGTGTGCATTACTACAACAAGGAAAAGCGCAAGGATCGCGAGAAAGCCGCGCGGCAATACAACCACGTGCAAACTGCGCCAAAGGTCAAGCATCACAAGGTGAAGCCTTTGCCCAAACATGTGGCACGGTATAACCTGCCACAACGCTGCCTGCGTCAGCATGACAATTACGGGCAACGTCCGCTGCTGGGAACAAAGTGCCTCAACAAACACTACAAACATGCCAACAGCCTGCCACAAGAGTGCAAGGTCGGGTTCTGGAATGGCAACAAGGTGAAGCGGGCGTATGAACCTGCATGCCTGCGCCATCACGGATACCGCGTCGTTTACAAGTAACACGGTCGAGCAGGAGCGGTGCAAAACAGCATCGCGCTGAGAGAGGGTGGCGCAAGCTGCCCTCTCTTTTTTTGTTGCGGCGGCTTTGAAAACGCGGTTTTCCAAACGGATGACAAAACCGACTTATGAACTTGAACAGGGATTGCACGCGCAGGGCCGCCTCCGGATTGCAGGCGTGGATGAGGTCGGGCGCGGCCCGTTGGCCGGACCTGTGGTTGCCGCCGCCGTGATCCTGAACCCAGACGATTTTCCCGAGGGGCTGAACGATTCCAAGAAGCTCTCGCTCAAGCGACGCACAGCGTTGGAGGCAGAGTTGCGGGTCCGGGCCGAGATCACCGTGGCCGAGGCTTCGGTCGCCGAGATTGATGAGCTCAATATCCTGCGCGCCTCGCATCTGGCCATGGTTCGCGCGGTTCAGGCACTGGATCCGGCACCCGATTACCTTCTGATCGACGGGAATATGATTCCCAATGGGCTGCAGATCCCGTCCGAGGCGGTGATCAAAGGGGATGGCAAATCCGTGTCGATTGCGGCGGCTTCGATCATCGCGAAAAACTGGCGCGATCAGCTGATGGTGGATTTAGCGCAACAGCATCCCGGCTACGGCTGGGAGGCAAACGCCGGATATCCGACAAAACAGCACCGCGAGGCGCTGCAAAATCTTGGCGTGACCCCACATCATAGGCGTTCGTTCAAGACGGTACACAATATCTTGTATCAAGAGTAAATCGTAAGCTGCTGATTCAAAAAAGAAATTGACGGCGAATCGTCTTTGACTCATCCTTGTCTCAACCAAATGAGCGCAAAAGCGCCGTGGATACTTGAGGCAGTGATATGACAACGACCACCAAAAAGGGCGCGAAAGCGCTCCCTATAAACACGATTCTATCCGGGGACTGCATCGACGTGATGAACAGTCTGCCCGAGGCGTCGGTTGATCTGATCTTTGCGGATCCACCCTACAACCTGCAGCTTAAAGGCCAATTGCATCGCCCCGATAACAGTCAGGTGGATGCGGTTGACGATCACTGGGATCAATTCTCAAGTTTCGGTGCTTATGACCAGTTCACGCGTGAGTGGCTGAAGGCAGCGCATCGTCTGCTGAAACCCAATGGCGCGATCTGGGTGATCGGCTCATACCACAACATTTTCCGCGTGGGCTCGGCCCTGCAGGACGCGGGATACTGGATTTTGAACGACGTCGTATGGCGCAAGTCGAACCCGATGCCGAATTTCCGCGGCAAGAGGTTCACCAATGCGCATGAAACGATGATCTGGGCCTCAAAGCGTGAAGGTGCGAAATATACGTTCAACTATGAAGCTCTGAAAGCGCTGAACGAAGGCGTGCAGATGCGCAGTGACTGGGTTCTGCCGATCTGTACCGGACATGAGCGCCTCAAGGACGAAAACGGCGACAAGGCGCATCCGACGCAAAAGCCCGAATCTCTGCTTCACCGCGTTCTGATTGGCTCGACCAATCCGGGCGATGTGATTTTGGATCCGTTCTTTGGTACTGGCACGACAGGGGCTGTCGCCAAGATGTTGGGGCGTGAGTTCATCGGCATCGAGCGTGAAGAAAGCTATCGCAAAGTGGCCGAGAAGCGCATCTCGAAGGTGCGCAAGTTCGACCGCGAAGCGCTTGAAGTCAGCGCCAGCAAACGCGCTGAGCCGCGTGTGCCCTTCGGCCAGCTGGTCGAACGTGGGATGCTGCGCCCGGGAGAAGAGCTATATTCGATGAACCAGCGCCACAAGGCCAAGGTTCGCGCGGATGGAACATTGGTTGGCGACAATGTCAAAGGCTCGATCCATCAGGTTGGCGCGCATCTTGAAAACGCCCCCTCCTGTAACGGCTGGACCTATTGGTGCTTCAAGCGCGATGGCAAGACAGTGCCGATCGACGTGCTGCGCCAGCAGATCCGGGCTGAGATGCACAACTGATATCACGAAAACCGCCGGTGCCTGTGGCCTGACACAAGGCACTACGCCTTGCCCCGCCGTTCTCGGCGGGGTCTTTTGTTTTCTGGTCCAAGGTGATTGCATGGGTCTGTCGCCAGCACTACCTCAGAGGTTCCTGTCATGAGCGAGATAACTGCCAGCCCCTCCAGTTTGGAACGGTTCGCCGTCACCCAGCCGGATGTTGTGGATCTGGACAACAAATACACCGAAGCAGCGATGCAACGGCACAAGCAGGAGGGCCTGGAACTGGCCGTCCGCGCACGCTGGATCGCCATGGCATTAACCGGTGTTCTACTGATCTTCCTGAACCCGCAATGGGAGGTGCTGTGGTATCATTTCATCCTGCTGCTCATTTGCAGCAATGGCTGGTTGATCCGGCGCGCAGGGCGGGTTGGGCAATCGCGGACCGAGCTGTTGCTGATCTTTGTCGATCTGCTGATCATGACGCTTGGGATGATTGTGCCGAACCCGTTCAGCGATGATGTCCGGCCGCTTGCGATGCAGTATCGGTTCGATAATTTTCAGTATTTCTTCATCATCCTAGCTGCCGGTACGTTGGCCTATTCGTGGCGCACGGTTGTGGCAATTGGCTCCTGGACGGCATTGATCTGGACGGCGGGTTGGATCATCGCCTGGTGGGTGGCCACGCCAATGCCGGGGATCAGCCAGAAGGTGGCGGCGGCGTTGCAGGGCTATCCGGATGTGGCAGAGTTGCTGGACCCCAACAGTTTCGATATCCCGCAGCGTATTCAGCAGGTGATCGTGTTTGCCATGGTCGCGGTGACACTTGGCGTGTCGATGCGACGGCTAAATCGCTTGTTGATGAGCAACGCGGGGTTGGAGAGGGAACGGGCGAACCTGTCGCGCTATTTTTCGCCCAACGTCGTCGAGGAACTCAGCCAGAATGACGAGCCGCTAAAGCAGGTGCGCAAGGCGGATGTCGCGGTGCTGTTTATCGACATTGTGGGCTTTACGAAATTTGCAGCTGGCCGTGACCCCTATGAGGTGATCGAAGTGTTGCGCGGGTTTCATGCAAGGATGGAGGCTGAGGTGTTCCGACACCATGGCACGCTGGACAAATATCTGGGCGATGGGTTGATGGCGACTTTTGGCACTCCGGTCGCAACGCCTTTGGATGCCAGCAATGCGCTGGGCTGCGCGCGGGCGATGATTGGCGTCATCGACGATTGGAACCAAGAGCGTCGCGGCGCGGGAGAACACGAAATCCATGTCGGGATAGGCGTGCATTTCGGGTCGGTGGTTCTGGGGGATATCGGGGCCAACCGGTTGGAATTTGCCGTGATCGGTGATGCGGTGAATGTCTCGGCCAAGCTGGAGGCGATGACCCGTGATTTTCACGCCCGGATCGTGGTCAGTGAGGCGTTGCGGGAGCAGGCGTTGCGCGAGAATCCGAATGGTGGATCGTTGATGGATGGGTTTCAAAGGCGCAATGCTCAAGCAGTGCGAGGTGTGGAAGACCCAATGGACATCTGGGTGTTCTAAGGGGCTCCCGCCTGTTTGGACAGCATCGAAGATGCAGCCCCTCCAGTTGGGCCAGGCAGCGCGCGGTGCGCGCTGCGGTCACGCCCTTGGGCTGGGGTTCAGTGCTTTGTTGTAAGGGTGCCAGTCGGTGATTTCGGGGTAGTAGTGCCGCCGCCATGCACGGACGCGCGGGTTCATGACGCGGCGCCATATGGGTGGGATCATCGCTGCGACGGTCATGACCGGATAGCCGTAGGGCAGTTGTGGTGCGTCTTCTTGCGCGTGGTTTTGCAGCAGCGGGAAGCGACGGTTGGGTTTGTAGTGGTGGTCCGAGTGTCGCTGCAGGTTGATCAACAGCCAGTTCGACGCTTTTTGTGAGGCATTCCACGAATGCCGGGGCAGGACGTGTTCGTATTTGCCTTGGCCCAAGTGTTTTCGCGTCAGTCCGTAGTGTTCCACGTAATTGACCAGCTCTAACTGCCAGATCGCGACGCCCGCTTGCAGCAGGAACAGGGCGAGGCCGGACCAGCCTCCGATCAGGGTGGCGAGGGCCAGCATGCCGCCTTGCAGCGCCCAGTAGCGCCAGAACGGGTTCGAGCGGTCGGTCCATGGGCGATCCTTGCGGGCCAGCTTGTCCCGCTCGGCGCGAAAAGCTGAGATGAGGCATTGCCGCAGCACGCGGGGGTAGAAGCGGTGAAAGCCTTCGTTGTAGCGCGCAGTGACCGGGTCGCGCGGGGTGCCGACATGGCGGTGATGGACCAGCAGATGCTCGGACCGGAAATGAGAATACAGGACCATCGCCAGAAGGAGATCGCCCAGCCAACGCTCGGTCCGGGATTTTTGGTGCATCAGCTCGTGGCTGTAGTTGATTCCGATCGTGCCCGAAATGACCCCCATGCCGAAGAACACCCCGATTTTTGACCAGCTCGACAGGTGATCGCTGTGGGTTGCGTACCAGATCAGGCCAAACAGCGTGAAGAATTGGACAGGCATCCAGAGCTTGGTCAGCAGGATATACCAATGCAGCGCATCATCGGGCGTTTCAGGGTCGGCGTTTTGCAGGTTGAGGCCGGTCAGGCGGTCCAGAACCGCAAAGGCCCACCATGTGGACAGGGGGATCAGCAAAACCCACCAGCCCCCTGCGAAGGCCGTTGCCCAGATCAGCGGGATCAGCAGGAAGGACACCCAATAGGGCAGGGCGGCTTGCCAGCGCGATAAGGTTTGAGTCGCGATCATCCATGATGCTCCGAATAGGCAGAGGCACCGTAGCCGGACGGGCCGGGCTTGCCCAGCGGGCTTATTGCCCCCGCCACAGGTCGTAGGCTTTGCGCATCACCGTGGGCAGGTCGCTGGGTTTGAAGTCATGCTTGGGCAATAGGGTCAGCCCGTCGGGTTCGGTGCCCTCGGGCAGCGGTGCGGTCCAGATCCGCAACACCAGATGGAAATGCGTGAACGTATGGCGCACCTCGCCGTTCAGCGCGCGCCACTCTGCCGAAAACGGCGGGGCCTCGGGCGGGGCCTCGGACCAATCCGAGCCGGGCCAGCCCAACATTCCACCCAACAGACCCCTGTCCGGGCGACGTTCCAGCAGGAACGCTCCGTTTGGCTGTTGCGCTATATAGATATGGCCGAATCGCGTGGGTTTCGGCTTTTTGGGTGTTTTCTTCGGCAGCTCCGGCTGTGTGCCTGCGGCGCGGGCAAGGCAGGGGGGCTGCACAGGGCAGATTCCGCAGGCAGGGGATTTGGGTGTGCAGATTGTGGCCCCGAGATCCATTACGGCCTGTGCGTAGTCTCCGGGGCGCAGCTTGGGTGTTAGCGCGGCCGCTTTTTCTTTCAGAACAGGTTTTGATCCGGGCAACGGGTCATGGATATCGTAAAGCCGTGCCATCACCCGCTCGACATTGCCATCCAGCACGGTTTCGGGGCGGTCAAACGCAATGGCCGAGATCGCGGCGGCGGTATAGGGGCCGATCCCCGGCAGGCCCAACAGCGCGTCATAGGTGTCGGGAAACTGCCCGCCATGCTGGTCCGCCACGACGCGGGCACATTTCAGCAAGTTGCGGGCACGGGCATAGTAGCCAAGGCCCGCCCATTCCCCCATGACCTGATCATCCGGGGCCGCGGCCAACGCCTGCACGGTGGGCCACCGCGTGGTGAAGCGGGTGAAATAGTCCCGCACGGCGGCGACGGTCGTCTGTTGCAGCATGACTTCGGACAGCCAGACCCGGTAAGGGTCCGGCAGCACGCCTGCCGCGCGGTCGGCGGGGCCAACACGCCATGGCATCTCGCGCGCGTGGCGGTCATACCAGTCGAGCAAGTCAGCGCTCAGGTTAAATTCGGGGCTGTCACGCAAGTTTTATCTATCTCACTGTCGGGTTTCGCTGGCGCCTGCTGGCCTGCCTATTACAATAGCGGTGCAGGAGTTGGAAACCAGATGCAGCGCAGACGTTCTTCGACCCGCGGGTTCAAACGCACCGCGACATTGCTGAACGATCAGATCAGGCGCGCCGGCGAAAGCCGGGGCTTTGCCGTTTCGCGCCTTCTGACCCACTGGGCCGAGATCGTGGGACAGGATACTGCCGCCATCGCAAGACCGGTGAATGTGGGCTATGGCAGGAACGGGATGGGGGCGACCCTGACCGTGCTGACAACCGGGCCGCAGGCCCCCATGCTGGAAATGCAGAAAGAACAACTGCGCGGCAAGGTGAACGCCGTTTACGGCTTCAATGCGATCAGCCGTGTGCGCATCACCCAGACCGCTCCGACCGGATTTGCCGAGGGGCAGGCCAGTTTCGAACACAAGCCGAAACAAGCGAAACCCGAGATCAAACCTGAAATCATGGCCGAAGCGGGCAGAGTCTCGCAGGATGTCCATGATGAAGATTTGCGTACGGCCCTTGAACGTTTGGGCCGCAACGTTTTATCCAAGCAGAAACGCTGAGAAAGGGCTGAGAATGAGCCGTATTGCAACCGTAGTCTGTACGGCTGTCGCAGTGGCCGCTGGTGGCTATTGGATGACAGCTTCGAACACGTCTTCCGTCAATCCTCTGGTCGGCAGCGCCATCGCGCAAGAGGCAGATCTGGACACCTCCACGATCATTGAGATGGTGCAGGGGGCCGAGGATGCGCCGGTCGAGATCATCGAATATGCGTCTTACACCTGTCCGCATTGCGCCAATTTCCATCAGGGCGCGTATAAGCAGCTGAAGAAGGACTTCATTGATACCGGTAAGGTCAAGTTCATCTATCGTGAGGTCTACTTTGACCGCTACGGTCTGTGGGCGTCGATGGTTGCGCGCTGCGCAGGGCCCGAGAAGTTTTTTGGTATTACCGATCTGATCTATCAGGGCCAGTCCGAATGGACCCGCGCCGGTGGTCCAACAGAGATCGTCGATGAACTGCGCAAGATCGGCCGTCTGGCGGGTATCGACAATGACCAGCTTGAGGCCTGCCTGCAGGACGGCACACGCGCCCAGACGCTGGTGGCGTGGTATCAGGAAAACGCTGAACGCGACGAGGTGACGGGCACCCCGTCCTTTGTTGTAAACGGCAAGAAGGTCTCGAACCAATCCTATGAGGACTTCAAGAAGCTGATCGAAGACGAATTGGGCAGCTAGTTGCCTATTGGTCGGCCTTTTCTCGGGCCGACCAATCCGGTCACTTGGGGGACGGGGCCGTCTTCAGGATCATCTCTTTGACTTGCTCGGGGTCGTTCACTTGCAGCCGGACGGGCAGGGTGACAACCTTGTTGCGGAAGGCTTGCGGCAGGCGTACCGCGTCTTTTTCCGTCGTCACCATCTGAGCGCCAAGCAGGCGCGCCTCATTTTCCAGCCGGGCCATCAGGGCTGGGGTCAATGGTTGATGATCGTCCAGTGCCTCGGCTCGCAAAAGTTCGGCCCCTTGCTGGCGCAGGGTCTGAAAGAACTTCTCGGGGTGGCCGATCCCTGCAAAGGCCAGAACCCGCGATCCAGTCCAGTCCATGCCGGTTTGCAACGGTGCGACGACGCCCGTTGTATGGGGCACTGTTAGCTGAGGACCCCATTGCGCGGCGAAGTTTCCTTGCGCTTGTGCATCGCCCAACGACAGAACCAGATCGGCGCGTTTCAGGCCGACCTCTACAGGTTCGCGCAAAGGACCGGCGGGCAGGCACAGGCCGTTGCCGAATCCGCGCTGGGCATCCACCACGATGATCGAGAAGTCCTTGGCGACCGCCGGATTCTGGAATCCATCATCCAGCACAATCACGCTTGCGCCCGCCTCGGCCGCGGCGCGCGCACCTGCGGCACGGTCTTTGGCGACCCAGACCTCGGCGAACATGGCCAGCAAAAGCGGCTCATCCCCGACCTGCGCGGCGTTGTGCTTGGTAGGATCAACCCGAACCGGGCCTTCCAGCGATCCGCCATGCCCGCGCGTGACGACGTGCGCCTCGTGCCAGGCGTTGCGCAGCTGTTCCAACACCCAGATCACCGTGGGCGTCTTGCCGGTTCCGCCAGCGTTGAGGTTGCCAATGCAGATCACCGGCACACCCGGTTTCAATCCGGGATCAGAACTGACACGGCGCGCAGTGGCCGCTGCATAGAGCCGCCCCAATGGGCTAAGCAACCGGGCACGCAGTGCCGGGCGTGCAGGGTCCGAGTTCCAGAATTCAGGCGCGCGCATCATGGTTACTCCGCTGGTCCAGAAGGTCCTGCAGCATGTCGGTCAGCCGCTCGGCCTGAGGGGCCCCTTCGGTGATCGCCTGCCATCCCGCCAGCGCCATCCCCGCCGCGCGATCCGGGGCCAGAAGCTCGACGATGGCGTCGCCAAGTTCGGTCGCGGTTTTGACCGGATGTGCGGCTCCGGCCTCGGTAAGGCGGCTGTAGACTGACTGGTAGATATCAACATGAGGGCCATAGACGACTGCTGATCCCAAAGCTACAGCATCCAACGGATCCTGTCCGTTCGTGCCACGCTCAAGCGAGCTGGCCATGAATGAGACGGGCGACACGCGATGCCACAGGCCCAGATCCTCGGGTTCAGCACTGACAATCACCTGTGTTGTGTCCTCGATAATGCCGCCGTCATCCCAATTCGAGCAACGCAGATCCATGGTTTCAAGCCGCCGCTGCAGCGGCGCGGCTTCGGAGCGATCGGCCACATGCAGGATCAGCCCCAGCCGGGGCAGGATGCGCAGCGCCTGCCGATGCGCACTGAGGACCGAGATGAATTCTTTCGCCTGAACCCGCGCCGCCAGCCAGACCGGACGCCCGGCGAGAGCGTGGTTGGTCTCGATCAATTCGTCCTCGGGCCAGGGTTGCGGGTTGGGACTGAACTGCAGTGGTGGCGCTTCGCGAACCTTTGAAGAGGCAATCCCCATTCGCCTGATCTGGCGGGCAGTTTCATCGGTCGTGGTGAGGATATGTTTGAAGCAATCGAACGTATATCTGCTGATATCGGGCAGCCACCGAGCGTTGCGGGACAATACGACATCCAGCTGCGCCTCGATCAGAATCATCGGGATGTTGCGTTCTTCTGCGCGGGTGATGATGCTGGGCATCAAGCCGCCTCCGACCCAAAGACCAAGGTCGGGTTTCCAATGGTCCAGAAAAGCCCGCGCCGCGCCGGATTGTTCGGCGGGCAGGTTGATCATGGGAAAGGGGCTTCCGGTCCAACGGGTCAGGTCGATTTCGGGCGGGGCGCTCAGCAGGATTGACAGACCGGGTCGGGCCTGTTGCAGCCTGAGGCAAAAATCACTGATTGCGCGCAGGCGGTCACGCGTCGCGACGTGAACCCAGACAAGCTCTCCGTCCGGGCGGGGCTGATCCGGTTGGGTGCTTTGCTGTGCCCCCCCCCAGGACAGGATCCGGTAGGCCGCAAGGCTCAGAGATCGCGGTTTGCTCATGGGGCGATGCCGGGGCCGTTCGGGTCAAGCTGGGACGAAAGTTGGGTGTGGATTCCCTGGGCTGTGGCAACGACACCATTCAATCGGGGCTGTGCGTTGTTGAACCGCAAGGGTTGGCCCGCGCGGTCGGTGCTGATCCCTCCGGCCTCGCGAATGATCAGGTCACCGGCCGCGATGTCCCATTCCCAACTGGGCCGCAGGGTCAGCATCCCGTCAAAACGCCCCTCGGCGACCAGGGCCATTCGGTAGGCCAGCGATGGGCGATAGGCGCGGTCAAACTCCGGCACCTCACCATTGTTCCAATGATGGCTGTTCATGTTGGGCTTGGCGGCCAGAATGGTGGCAGCCCCAAGCGTCGACGCCTCCGAGGTGCGGATTGGCGCACCGTTCAGGGTGGCGCCCTGACCTTTCGCCGCAGCATAGAACAGATCGCGCAGGGGCAGGTAGATCACGGCGGCGGTGACCTCTCCGTGCTCGGCAACGGCCAGCGAATGTGCCCATGTGCGCGAGCCTTCGGCAAAACTGCGGGTGCCGTCAATCGGGTCGATGATGAAGGTGCGGTCCCGCGACAGGCGGTCCTCGGTATCCTCGGTCTCTTCGCTGAGCCAGCCATAATCGGGCCGCGCGTCTGGCAGCATCTGTTCCAGCATTTCATTGACGGCCAGATCGGCCTCGGTCACCGGTCCGGCACCGTCGGGCTTGTCCCAACGCTGGGCCTGCGCGCCCGAGAAACGGGTTGCGATTTGTCCCGCCCTGCGCGCCGCGTCAATCAGCAATGGCAGGTCAGTTGCCGGCAAGGGTCATCCCTTCGATCAGCACCGAGGGCACAACGCGCGACAGATACGGGCGCGCGTCATTGGCCGGGATGATCCGTTTCAGCATGTCGCGCAGATTGCCCGCGATGGTGCATTCATTGACCGGATGCGTGATCTCGCCATTCTCGACCCAGAAGCCCGAGGCCCCGCGCGAATAGTCCCCGGTATTTGGGTTGATCGTCGATCCGATCATCGAGGTGACCAACAACCCGGTTCCCATATCGCGCAACAGGTCTTCGCGGGTTTGGGTGCCCTGAGTCAGGCTGAGGTTCCAGTTGCTGGGCGAGGGCGGCCCCGAGACACCGCGCGCTGCGTTACCGGTTGAGGTCATGCCAAGCTTGCGAGCGCTGGCCAGATCCAGCGTCCAGCCGGTCAGCACTCCGTTCTCGACAATCGCCCGGCGGCGCGTCGCCAGCCCTTCGGCGTCAAACGGGCGCGAACCTGAGATACGCGGGCGGTGCGGGTCTTCGATCAGAGACAGATGTTCCGGCAGAACCTGTTCGCCCAGACAATCCTGCAGCCAGGACGCCCCCCGCGCGATGGCCGCGCCATTGCTGGCGGCCAGCAAGTGCCCGATCAATGAAGATGAGATCCGCTCGTCAAACAGAACCGGGAAACTGCCCGTCGCGGGCTGGCGCGCGCCCATTTGTTCGACCGCACGTTCCCCGGCCTTGCGCCCGATTTCTTCCGCATTCCGCAGGTCGGCCTGAAAGGTGCGGCTGTCGCCGTCATAGTCCCGTTCCATCCCGGTGCCTTCGCCCGAGATCGCAACGCAGGAGATCGACCTGCCGCTGCGTGCATACCCGCCCGAAAATCCGTTGGTGGCCGCCAGATGCACCCGGTGCGTGCCGTAACCCGCCGCCGCATCCGAGACCTGCGATACGCCAGGAACCGCCAAAGCGGCGGCCTCGGCCGCCAGCGCATCTTGCATCAGCGCTTCGGCAGACGGTTCCGGGGACGGATCGAACAGCTCAAGCGCGTCGAGATCCCAGCCGTTGGTCAGTTCCTCGCTGGGCGCTAGACCGGTAAAAGGATCCTCGGGCGCTTCGCGCGCCATGGCAACAGCCCGCTCGGCCATGGCCGTCAGCGTTTCGGGGCGGCTGTCCGAGCTTGAGACAATGGCCTGCTGTTTGCCAAGAAACACCCGCAACCCCAGATCGGTTCCCTCTGAGCGTTCCGCATGTTCCAGCGCGCCGCCACGCACCTCGACCGAAACGGATGATCCGTCGATCACGATGGCATCTGCCGCCTCGGCCCCTGCAAGGCGTGCGGCGTCAAGCAATTGCTGGCTGATTTCTTCTGGTGTGCGGGTCATGCGGCCTCCGGATGTGTTGCCAAGGACCTAGCCTTGCACCGCGCCTCTCGCAAGACCCTGACGGTATTGTGTGGGAGGGCCGATCACCTGCGGCCCTCCCGGATCGTATTACTTGATGCGTTGACCATTGGCCAGAATCTGACCGTCTTCCGAGAATTCGATTTTCGAATTCAGCGTGTCGGGTTCATCGCCCGGAACGGCCATCATGCCCATCATCATCCGCGCGCCCAATGCGTCGCTGTCGGACATCAGGCCCATGTTGATCAGTTTGTCGATCAGTGCGTTGGCTCCGACCAGCTGCAGGTTTGCAACGCCAGCGGGAACAGGCATACCGAATTGGTCGATGTTTTCGTTGTCGAAGGTGAAATCACCATCCCCGGTCAAGCGCGCCCCGACCATCGAGATCAGCAATTCGTTGATTGTCAGCGCATGCAACTCGGCTGGGACTGCGCCTTCTTCTTCCAGCGCAGCAGCCTGTTCCGGATCGAAGATGTTCAGCAGGACTTTCGCCGTGCCGGTGGTGTCCAGCGCGATGGTGGCCGGATCGCGCGGCAGGTTGCCCGCCGGGTCAAAAATGCTCCAGAGGATATCGGACATGGTGAAATCGGTCAGGTTCAGGCCAAAGGCAAAGGGCGCGGCCTCATCCGATTCCTGCACCGGGATGTCCAGGTTCAGGCCTGCCTTCGCCATTGCAATCTCGATCGGGAAGGGCAGGTCACCGGTGGTCACTGCCAGTTTCGCGTCATTCTGTTCAAGGTCATAGGCCACACGTTCGCCATCTACGCTGGCCTCAAGTCGGCCACCTTGAGACGAGCTTGCCATGGTGAATTGCTCACCTTCGCTGACGCCGCTGATGTCCGTCTTGCCCGAGCCATAGGCGATCATGCCGGAAAAGGCGAACCCGGCTTCATAGAGTGCCTGCGGATCGGCCAGATCAAACCCGGTGGGCAGGACACTGTCGCCGCTGGATGTCAGATCGTTCAGAGCCCCGTCAATCAACCCCGATTCCCCGGTTTCAGGGTCTTTGAAGCTGAACTTATAGGCCATTTGGGCAGCGTCGAGGGTCTGCGTGATCTCGCGACTGTCGCCGATCAGCATGCGCGATGTGCCAGCCATATCCTTAAATTCGATACCACCTTCCAGCGCGTCTTCGGGTATCGGCTCGTCGCCGCCCTCGATCGAATCCAGCACAATCCCAAGGGCCGCCGCCGAGTAGTCATAGGTCATGTCGGAAGGATCACCTGACACAACCATTTCCAGATCTGTCTGGCTATAGGTCATGTTTACTGTGAACTCTTCATCTTCGACGCCGCCCGAAATGACCATCGGAAAGCTGTCGGGGAAGCCGATATTGACGGTGCTATCGTCGTTTTCGGTCAATGTGACCTCGGGCATGGTCATCTGGAACTGGCCTTCCTCTTCGGGGAAGTCCATGGACAGGGTCATATCGTTGATGGTCATGACATCGCCAGCACTACTGGATTCGCCTTCAACCGTGTAACCTACGGACCGGAAATACTCTTGCCAGTCGTTCCAGACGTCATTTGCGGTCAGGTCCGCAAATGCACCCTGGGTTGCGACGGCATAGGCCAGTGCGGCGCCACAGCTGCGGCGGAAAAAAACAGACATAAGGTAACCCTTCTTGATCAATTTGCGCGCATGGTCGGGGTTGTGGCAGGCATCGTCAAGGGGCAAGGGCTGGACCCTTTCCCCGTTTCCGCGTTACGCCTGTAGCCAAAGGTCAGCCCAACACGTGAGGAGCGTTAGATGCAGGGGAAAACAGTACTCATAACAGGGGCCAGCCGCGGAATCGGTGCCGAGGCCGCGCGCGTGTTTGCCGCAGCCGGGGCGAATGTGGCGCTGGTGGCCCGCAGTCGGGATCAGATTGATGCGCTTGCCGCAGAATTGGGGGGCAATGCAATTGCTCTGGCCTGCGACGTCAGCGATTTCGCGCAGGTCGAACAGGCCGTCGCCGATTGCGTCGCGCGTTTCGGAGGGCTGGACGTTCTGATCGGCAATGCCGGTGTGATCGAGCCGATCTTTCACCTGTCGAACGCCGATGTCAGCGCCTGGAGTCAGGCCATTGATATCAACCTCAAGGGTGTTTTCTACGGGATGCGTGCTGCTTTGCCAGTGATGCGGGCCGTAGGCGGTGGAACGATTCTTACTGTTTCGTCAGGTGCCGCCTCGAACGCGATTGAGGCGTGGAGCCATTATTGCACCTCGAAAGCGGGTGCGAAGATGCTGACGGAATGTCTGCATCTGGAAGAAGCCCACAACGGTATTCGTGCCATGGGCCTGTCGCCGGGCACTGTGGCAACCGATATGCAGCGCGTCATCAAGGCCAGTGGCATCAACCCCGTCAGCCAGCTGGACTGGGATGTTCACATCCCGGCGGACTGGCCCGCACGGGCGTTGCTGTGGATGTGTTCCCAGGATGCTGATGAATATCTGGGGGCCGAGATCTCCCTGCGCCAAGAGGACATTCGCCAAAGGATCGGCCTGTCGTGATTGAATTGACCAAGGAAGACGGGTTGTGGACCGTCACGATCAACAATCCGGGCAAGGCCAACGCACTGACCGGCGCGATGCTGACCGAGTTGGCCGAAATCGCCGAAGCCGCAACCGCGGCCCGCGCCCTGATCCTGACCGGCGCGGGTAAAGTCTTCAGCGCCGGTGCTGATCTGGAGGAAGCCCGCGCAGGACTTGCAACATCGGGCGTCTGGGAGCGGTTGTCGGGTGCAATCGCGTCACTGCCATGCCTGACCGTTGCGGCATTAAACGGAACGCTGGCGGGCGGTGCAAACGGTATGGCCTTGGCCTGCGACCTTCGTATCGCGGTGCCTTCGGCCAAGTTCTTCTATCCGGTGATGAAGCTGGGTTTTCTACCGCAACCCTCGGACCCCAAGCGCATGGCCGCATTGATCGGACCGGCGCGCACCAAGCTGATTCTGATGTCGGGCCAGAAGGTCTCGGCTGAGGAGGCTTATGCGTTCGGACTGGTGGATCGTATCGTCACGCCGGACGATCTGATGCCGACAGCGCGTGAGCTGGTTGCCGATAGCCTCGCGGCCAAACCAGAGATCGCAGCCGGAATAGCAGAGCTATGCCCATGAGGGTGTCCGCAGTCAGGCTGCGCGTCGCTGATCCAGCTCGTCTGGCCGGGTTCTATCGGGATGTTTTGGGCATGTCGGTGCAGGAAATCGGCGAATCCCGGCGTGTAGGATATGCGGGTCAGGACGCTGATCTGCTGTTGCTACCGGGGGGCAGGGGGTATTCCCACGATCAGGGGCATCGATATTGGAAGATCGGGATCACTTTGCCCGATGTCGATCTGGCCACCGAGGCGCTGCGGACCAAAGGCTATGCCGTCAGCGAGCCGCGTCAGTTCCTCGATATCGGGTATATGGCGCATCTCAGCGACCCCGAAGGCTTTGCGATCGAACTTTTGCAGCACGATTTTGAAGGCAACCGCCCGGAAAATGCAGCCTTCCCTGCGGCCCCGTTCGCGGCGGCACGGATCGGTCAGATCACTCTGCGCACAGGGGATATCGCCGCCGAGGATACGTTCTGCCGTGCGCAGGGTATGAAACTGTTGTCGATGCAGGACGTGGCGGCCTATGGGTTTGACCTGCATTTCTATGCCTTCACGGATGAGTCTCCGCCCGATCCTGACCTTTGGGCGGTCGAGAATCGCGAATGGCTTTGGAAACGCCCCTATACGACGCTCGAGTTCCAGCATGTGCAAGGGGCCCAATTCGCGCCTGTTCCCGACTATCAGGGGATCGAGGTCGAGGGGCTGCCCGCCGCGCTTTCGGATGCCTTTGGCGATCCGGTTTTGCCTAGCTGATCAGCGCCCGCGCCGTTTGCCCGGAACTTTCGAACGGAAGCCGGGCGGGCGTTTGCGTACCCAATTCAGGAATTTTTCAAGCCGTGGATGGGCGCGTAGGGCCTCGACTGTGTTGAAACTGCGCGCCAACTCGGCCTCGGACAGGGTTGCGTGGACCTCTTTGTGGCAGATCTGGTGCAGCAGAACGGTCGGTCCGCCCTTGCCTCCTTTGAGTTTTGGGATCAGATGATGCAGGCTGCCGCCGCCATCGGGAATGGGGCGGTCGCAAAGCGGGCAGATCGGATTGCTGTTCGTCATGGTTGGGAATGATGCGCCTGCGGGCGGCGAAGGCAAGAGGGTGAGCATGGCGCAGGCAGTGGTGATCGGGGCGGGACCGGCCGGGTTGATGGCGGCCGAGCAGCTTGCCCTTGCCGGTCACTCGGTTCTGGTGGCCGAGGCCAAGCCCTCGGTTGCGCGCAAGTTCCTGATGGCCGGCAAGTCGGGTCTGAACCTGACCAAGGAAGAACCCCTTGAGACCCTGATTCAATCCTATGATGAAGCCGCCGACTGGCTTCACCCGATGCTGGCCGAGTTCGACGCGCAGGCCGTGCAGGACTGGGCGCGCGAATTGGGGCAAGAGCTTTTCACCGGTTCAACGGGCCGCGTTTTTCCAACCGTCATGAAAGCCTCACCCTTGCTGCGCGCATGGCTGGCGCGTCTTTCGGATCGTGGTGTCGAGATCAGAACCCGCTGGCGGTGGACCGGGCGGGAGGGTGACGCGCTGGTTTTTGACACTCCGGATGGTTCGCAACGGCTGCAGCCTGACGCAACTGTGCTTGCCATGGGCGGGGCCAGCTGGGCGCGATTGGGCTCGGACGGGGCCTGGGCGCAATGGCTGGCAGAGAAAGGCGTGCAGCTTGCGCCGTTTGCACCTGCAAACGCGGGGCTTTTGATCGACTGGTCGGACCATATGACCGCGCATTTCGGCGCGCCAATCAAAGGGGTCGCGCTGCAAGCTGGAACCCTGCGCGCACGGGGCGAGGCGGTGATCTCGGTGCGCGGGTTGGAAGGCGGGGGTATCTACTCCATCTGCAAGCCGGTGCGAGAGGGGGCGCCTCTGACGATCGACCTGATGCCTGACCTGTCGACCTCGGAAGTAGTGCAGCGTCTGGCAAAACCGCGTGGCAAGATGAGCCTGTCCAATCACCTGCGCAAAGCTCTGAAACTGGGGCAAGTGCGAACCGCGTTGCTGATGGAGTTCGCCCGTCCCCTTCCAGACGCGCCCGAAGACATGGCCGCGCTGATCAAAGCCCTGCCCATCCGCCACGCAGGATTGCGCCCGATGGATGAGGCAATCTCGACCGCAGGAGGCATCACACGCGCTGCCTTGACCGACAGATTGATGCTAACCGCGATGCCCGGTTTTTTCTGCGCCGGTGAGATGTTGGATTGGGAGGCACCCACTGGCGGCTACCTTCTCACAGCCTGTCTGGCGACGGGGCGTTGGGCTGGGCGGGCTGCAGGCGACTGGCTGAACCGCTAGCGCGACCGGGCCAGCATCGCCAGCCGGATCATCGCGCGCTCGACCAAGGCCATCGCGGGGGCCGTTTGCCCGGCCGACCGCAGCGACAGGTCAGTATCCGTCAGCACGGTCAGCGCCGTCTGCAGCTTTGGCGCACCCCAACCCTGAGCCTGTCGCAAGATACGGTCGCGTCGTTTGCCATAGACGGGCGGGCGCAGCTTGCCGATCCCTTGCGCCGCCCCGCCCGGATCAGATGCGCAGGCGTAAAGCGTCCGGAAATGCCGGGTCGCCCCAATACACAGCGTCACCCCGTTGGTGCCCTGTGCCTGCAGGCGACGGATCAGCGGCCCGATCTCTCCGGCACGGCCGTCAGCGACCACGTTCAATACATCATCCAGCGCCGCCTCGGTCGAGCGGGGCGCGCAGGCATCAATATCTTCTAGGCTGAGTTCGCTCTCGTCGCCGCGTTTATACAGCGACAGCTTCTCAACTGTCTGGGTAAAGTCTCCGGGGCTGAGGCTGACCGCCAACTCTCCCAGCGCCGACATCGCGTCGCGTGGGATGTTCTGCAATCCGGCCTGTGTCAGAATCCGTTCGACCTCGGCCCGAGAGGGCGGGTCGTCATAGATGCCCACCGCATAGGCTGCCGGATGCGATTCGAAGGCCTTGCGGATTTTCGAACTGGCTTTCAGTTGGCCCGCCGTCACGATGATCTGAGCATCACCAGGGGCCCAATCTTCTAGCGCGGCTAGGACCGAAGGGGCGGCGGTTTCGGTTGCTTCTTCCACGAATACCGCGCGGGGGCCGGGGAAAAACCCGACCGCTTTGACCGCATCCAGCAGCAGGGCAGGGTCGCCGCGCAGATCGCTACCGGGCATCCGGGTCAGACGCATTTCTTCTTCGGCGTTTGCCCCAAGCATTGCGGTCAGCACCTGCTGACGTTTCAAAGCCACGCGCATGGTGTCGGCACCGTAGATCAGCAACCCGGTTTTGTCCGCGTCCGGTCTGGCAAAATACCCGTCAGCCTCGCGCGGGCTCAACTTCATGAGGTCAAGCCCGGCGTCGCATAGAGGCGATTGACGATCTGGTCGGACAGAATCACCATCAGGCGTTCCTTGGCGTCGCGCTCATCCGCCAGGGTCGACACGGTTGAACCTGCCGCTGAAAAGCCTACGAAATCCGTGACTTCGCCCGAGGCCAGTATCTGCCCGGTTTCATTCGATTTAAGCGTGTATTCCGCACGCCCGTCGATGGATGACCGGTTGGTTTCGTTGGTGGTTGTGATCGCGGCGGCCTGGGTGATTGTCGAAACACTTACATCCAGACGGTAAGCATTGCCTGAGGTCGCGCTGCGCCCCAGCTTTTGTTCGAGGTTCTGAACAAGCAGGAAACTGTCGACCGTATTCGGGGCCGACACCTCAACCTTGCCAAAGAGTTCCGAACCTGCCCCGCCGGGCGCATAGATCGGTTCAAATCCGCAGGCAGCCCCAAGAAAACAGACAGCCAGCGGGGCAATTAACAAAGTTCTGCGGTTATACAACGACATTCACGATCCGGCCCGGGACAACAATCACCTTTTTCGGCGCGGCTCCCTCCAACGCCTTTTGCACAGCTTCGGTGCTGAGCGCGATTTTTTCAACCTCATCCTTGGGCATGTCCTTGGGAACGCTGATTTCCGCGCGGCGTTTGCCGTTGATCTGGATCGGCAGGGTGACGGTGTCATCGACCAGCATCGCCTCATCCGCGACCGGCCATGCAGCCGTTGCCACCAGACCATCACCGCCCAGCATCTGCCAGAGTTCCTCGGACAGGTGCGGGGTCATGGGTGACATCAGCTGCGCCAGCGTCTTGGCCGCTTCGCGTTTGGCGTCGGTTCCCGCTTTCGACTTCGCCAGAGTGTTGGTGAAGGCATAGAGCTTGGCGATGGATGCGTTGAAGCCAAAGGATTCGACACCGCCTGACACGTCATGGATCGCTTTGTGCATCTCGCGCAGTAGGGTTTCGTCTTCACCATTGGCCGGAACGTCCGACTCGGCGATCTCGGAGGCGATGCGATGTACACGGCTAAGGTGCTTGAACGCGGCCTCAGCGCCAGAGGCTGTCCACTCCACATCCCGCTCGGGCGGCGAATCGGACAGTACGAACCAACGTGCAGTGTCCGCACCGAAGGCCGAGATGATGCTGACCGGGTCCACAACGTTTTTCTTGGATTTCGACATCTTGGCCGAGGGGATGATCTCAACCTCGGTGCCGTCGGCCAGTTTGCCGTCGGTCACATCCTCGGGCAAGTGATAGACCGGGCGGTCATTGGCGTCGCGTGTTTGATAGATCTCATGCGTCACCATGCCTTGGGTGAACAGCGCATTGAACGGCTCAATGGCTTTTTGGGGCAGGTGTCCGGTGATCTGCATCGCGCGGGCAAAGAACCGGGAATAGAGCAAGTGCAGAATCGCATGCTCGATACCGCCGATATACTGGTCGACATTCATCCAGTACTCGGCCTCGGCCAGATCAGTCGGCGTTTCGGCGCGTGGGGCGGTGAAACGCGCGTAGTACCAGGACGAATCGACAAACGTGTCCATCGTATCGGTTTCACGCTTGGCCGGTGCGCCGCAGGACGGGCAGGGCGTATCCCGCCAGTTCGGGTGACGGTCCAGCGGATTGCCGGGGATCGAGAAGTCGATAGCTTTGCCGTTGCCGTCATCATAGGGCAGTTCGATCGGCAGATTCTCTTGCTTCTCGGGGACCGTGCCGCATTTCTCGCAGTGGACGACGGGAATCGGACAACCCCAATAGCGCTGGCGGCTCAGACCCCAGTCGCGCAGACGGAATTTGGTGACACCTTCGCCCCAACCCGCCTTTTCGGCAAAGTCGACGGTGGCGTTGATGGCCTCTTCGCCGGTTGCCTCGGTCAGGCCCGCGAAATGGTTCACCCAGCGGACTTTTTCGGTCTTGGGCGGAACGAAAGCGACTTTGTCGACCGGAGAATCATCGTCCAAAGCAAAGAACGTATCAACCACCGGCAGGCCGTATTTGCGGCAGAAATCCAGATCGCGCTGGTCATGGGCCGGGCAGGCGAAGATCGCGCCGGTGCCATAATCCATCAGGATGAAATTGGCGATCCAGACCGGCAGTTCCCAATTCGGGTCCAGCGGGTGCTTGACCTTGATGCCGGTGTCATAGCCCAGCTTCTCGGCGGTCTCGATCGCTTCTTCGGTGGTGCCGCCCTTGCGGCATTCGGCAACAAATTCAGCGACTTCGGGGTTCTCAGCCTCAAGCTGTTTGGCAATCGGATGGTCCGGAGATATCCCGACGAAAGAGGCCCCCAGCAGCGTATCGGGCCGGGTCGTGTAGACGGTGATCGGCTCACCACCATCTGTGCGCTCAAAGCCAAACTGCAGACCGCGCGACTTGCCGATCCAGTTCTCCTGCATCAGGCGGACCTTGGCGGGCCAGTTGTCCAGCGTATCCAGCGCGTCCAGCAGTTCCTCGGAGTAGTCGGAAATCTTGAAGAACCACTGCGTCAGCTCACGCCGTTCCACCAAAGCGCCCGAACGCCAACCGCGCCCGTTTTCGACCTGCTCGTTGGCCAGAACGGTCATATCGACCGGGTCCCAGTTCACTACGGCGTTCTTGCGATAGACCAGCCCGGCCTCGAGCATATCAAGGAACAATGCCTGCTGCTGGCCGTAATATTCCGGGTCACAGGTGGCGAATTCACGCGACCAGTCAATCGACAGGCCCAGAGGCTTCATCTGACCGCGCATGTCGGCGATATTGCCATAGGTCCAGTCCTTGGGATGGCCGCCAATCGCCATCGCGGCGTTTTCTGCCGGCATCCCGAACGCGTCCCATCCCATCGGGTGCAGGACGTTGTGGCCGGTCGCCAGCTTGTGTCGCGCGATCACGTCGCCCATCGTGTAATTGCGCACATGCCCCATATGGATTCGGCCAGACGGGTAGGGGAACATCTCAAGCACGTAGTATTTCGGCTTGTCCGCCTTGCGACTGGCGGTGAAGATCCCGGCCTTGTCCCAGGCCTCTTGCCATTTTGCTTCGATTTCACTGGCCGAGTAGCGCGACATCATGCGGTCCTTCGTAACTGAAAACGCCGGGTAGGAACCCGGCGTGGTCTTTAGAGCGATTTTGATCGGGTTGCTAGAACTTGTTGTCTGCAATCCGTAGCTGTCTTGCACGCGAGAGGATCGCATCCTCAACCGCGCGGGTGGTTGCGGCACTGACCGGAGAGCCCCCGCTGGATTGCAGCGCAACCGAAAGGGAACGCGCGGCAAGCGCCGGGTCACTTATATGCACGGTGGCGCGATACTGCCGCCCACCGCCTGGGGGGGTGCCGTACCCCGTTACGATCACACCGGTAAAGGGATCAACCTCTTGCACGGGCAGGAAATTCAGAACATCCAGTGACGCCGCCCAAAGGTAACGGTTCACATTGGTGGTCTGCTCGGCATTGTTAGGGCCGAAAATATCCCAGATGGTCGTGCGTTCCGGATCGTTCAGCTCGCGCTCATCGGTGCGCGTGCTGTTAGAGCTAAGCAGATCCGGGTTGGTGACGGTGCTGCGATTCTGTCCGCACGCTGCAAGAGTGGCAGTCAGAAAGATCAAACCCAAAGTTGTCGGCAAACGCATCGTCGATCGGTCCTGTTTCGCTGGTATTGCGGTCTTTGGAAGCTACTCCTAGCCAAGGACCCTGTGCGCAACAAGCCTATTCTTATCAAATCCCGGTATATCGGCGTGACAGGGCGGTGATCACGACTGTGGCATCCTTGCACCAATCCAACCTCAATGCGGGCCGAGTGTTTAGGCCAAGCTTGCGTAAAGGGGGGGAAAAGAGCGAAACGATGTCCGTGCTGAGACATATGCCTTGCATGTGTCGAGTAGATAAAACTTTTTGAAACCGAGGGAAACAAGATGAAAAAAGTTCTCTTCGCAACTACGGCGCTGGTAGCGACCGCAGGCGTTGCAGCAGCTGAAGTTAACTTCAGCGGTTATGGCCGTTTCGGTCTGGGCTACTACGAAGATCGTGAGCAAAGCCAAACCTTCACCGGCCCTGGCGCAGATGGCGTAAACGGCACTGCCGATGACGTTCGTTCGGCAGGCACTGTTGACACAGACAACACCATTCTGGTCTCGCGCTTCCGTCTGAACATCGACGGTATCGCAGAAACCGATGGCGGCGTTCGCTTTGAAGGTCGTGTTCGTCTGCAAGCCGACGATGACGCCCAAGGCGAAGCTGGTCAGGCTCAGCTGAGCGGCGCACGCTTCTCGGTCATCTACGGTGGTCTGCGTGTAGACGCCGGCAACATCTCCGGTTCGTTTGACAACCTTGCAAACTACTACGGCTACGAAGTTGGTCTGGAAACATTCCTGGGTCAGTATTCGGGTGTGAACTATAGCTTTGCTTCGTTCTCGTCGACCGGTCCGGGCGTGAACGGCGTCTTCTTCCAGTACGCTGTAGGCGACTTCGCATTCGGTGCGTCGTATGACCAAGCTGCAACCACTTCGGTAACCAGCGCACCTGGTACTGCGGCTCCTGCTGATCCTGCTGCTGCAGTAATCACCAGCACCGACGCAGACCGTTGGGACATCAGCGCGACCTACACCTTCAACAACATCACAGCTGCTCTGGCCTACGGTCAGACCGACGGTGGTTCGGGTTCCGACCCAAGCCTGACCGTTCTGACCCTGGGTGGTGAGTTTGGTGACTTCGCAGGTACCATCTTCGTAGCAGACGATGCCACCGAAGTAGACGCCACAGACGGCACTGCATACGGTCTGTCGCTGGCCTACAACCTGGGCGCTGCGACCACCATCCAGTTCGTCTACGGTGACGGTAACGCAGACGGCGATACCCGTAACATCGGTATCGGTGCTCACTACGACCTGGGCGGCGGTGTATCGCTGCGCGGTGGTATCGGTGAGATCAAAGAAGGTGACGCAGACGGCCGTATCCGCGCCGACTTCGGTGCCCAGTTCAACTTCTAAGTTGATCTGAACCACACGGTTCTAGGGCGGGTCTTCGGACCCGCCCTTTTCTTTTGCGCCGACTTGGTGTTTGTCTCGCTGCAAACCAGAATTTGAGGCCAGATTTGAGGTTCCCCATGTCGCTGTCAGAGATTTCCGCCCGTATCACAAAAGCCGAAGCCAAAGCCGGGCGGACTGCCGGGGCGGTGAAGCTGATCGCCGTGTCCAAAGTGCAGCCAAATGAGCGCGTGCAGGATGTTTTGGAGCAGGGCCACCGGTGCTTTGGCGAGAATCGCGTGCAGGAAGCGGCCGGAAAATGGCCTGCGTTCAAGGAACAATTCGATGGCATCGATTTACACCTGATCGGCCCATTGCAAACCAACAAAGCCCGTCAGGCGATGGAGCTTTGCAACGCAATCCACTCGGTCGATCGTCCGAAACTGGCAAATACTCTGGCGCGATTGGCGCAGGAGCTGGGGTCCTGCCCGGACCTGTTCATTCAGGTCAATACGGGGGAAGAGGATCAGAAGGCTGGTATCCTCCCAACTGATGCGGATGGGTTCATTGCAGAATGCCGGGCGCTGGATCTGCCCGTTCGCGGTCTGATGTGCATCCCCCCGGTCGAGGAAGAACCCGCGCTGCATTTTGCCTTGCTGGCAAAGATTGCCGCCCGTAACAGCCTTGAGGGTCTATCGATGGGCATGAGTGGCGATTTTGAACAGGCGATAGCGCTGGGGGCCACCCATGTGCGTGTCGGATCGGCCATCTTTGGTGAACGGGTCAGGCCTCAGGAATGATCAGGCGGGTGCCGGGCGTGATCCGCTCGGCGATCCAGCGCAGGTGGTCGCGGCGGAAGGCGACACAACCCTCGGTCGGGTAACCCGGTCGCCGCCATTGATGCAGAAAGATGGCAGAGCCTTTGCCCGCCACCGCATTCGGCCAGTTCCAATCGGTCAGCAGCACCAGATCATACAAAGGGTCCGCGCGGCAGAGCCGTTCATGGCTGAACGGATAGGGGCTGGTGACCAGTTGGTTGTAGCGGCTGTCTGTCGAATCGTCCGACCACAGGTCTTGCGGACCGATCGGGATGGCCCATGACGCCGGAGCCGAAATCCGATCCGCGCGGTAGAGCATGCCGACAATGCGATGAACACCGACCGGCGTGGCGCCATCGCCCTCGCGTTTGGCGGTGCTCCGCCCGCCTTTCCCGATTGAGCAGGGAAAGGACCGTCCCCGGAACCGAATACCCCGTGGGGTCAGCACCAAATCCGCCGGTGTCACAGCAAATGCCCGGATTTCGCGGCCTTGGTCTCAAGATATCCGCGGTTATGCGCGGTTTCCCCGACCTTTAGCGGAACCCTCTCGGCGACGGCGATCCCAGTGCGCTCCATCATGGAGATCTTCGCGGGATTGTTGGTCAGCAACCGGACCGAGCTGAAGCCCAGCGATTTCAGAATATCTGACCCGAGGCGGAAGTCGCGCTCATCATCTTCAAACCCAAGGCGGTGGTTGGCCTCGACCGTGTCAAAGCCCTGATCCTGCAGGAAATAAGCGCGCATCTTGTTGGCGAGCCCGATTCCGCGCCCTTCCTGGTTCAGATAGAGCAATACTCCGGCGCCCTCGGTTCCCATCTGGGCCAGTGCGCCACGCAATTGGGGGCCACAGTCGCATTTCAGGCTGCCCATGATGTCACCGGTAAAACACGCGGAATGAAGCCGCGCCAAGACGGGTTTGCTGCGATCCGGTCGTCCGATCTCGACCGCATAATGCTCTTCCCCACCGTCTTCAGGGCGGAAAACGTGCAGCCGCCCGGCCTCGGACACTTCCATCGGTAAGCGCGCGGCGACAACCGGGTGCAATGCGCTGCGATCCGCCAGATGCGGCGCGGCCCGGGTGTGATCTATGCAGGTCAACCCGTGGGTCGCCACAAAACCGCGGCCATCTTTGACCGGCAGCACCACGGTGGCGGGCAGCAATCGGGCCGATTTGGCCAACGCGATTGCAATACGGTGCAGATTGGCGTTGCCCTGCCTTTCGGTCATCAGGGGGCCTTTCATCGGCGCATTCAGGTCGTCCGAAGGGTCGGCCACGGCTTGCACCCAGGCCATATCCACATCCGCGGGAATCAACACACGCGCCAGATCACCATCGTAAGCACGTGCTTTCAGCGTCTCTGCCCGCCGCCCGGTGATGGCCACCACAGGTGTCCCACCCAAGCTGCGCAGATCGGCCAGTCGCTGGGGCGTGATCGTCTCGGCCGAGATGGCCAGTACGCTGCCGCCATTGTCATCCACCAGCACGATTGGCACGCCCATCCGCAGGTCAGCCCGCGCGCGCGCCAGCAATTCGGTGATATCGGGGATGAGACTCATCTATGTTACCCTATAACGTTCGCCCCTTTTCCTACCGCTTTCGGCTGGAATTGTGAAACATTTCCGCTGCGTCTGACACGAAGGCGTGAGACGGTTGCAGTAAATCTTGTTGATTGCTTATTCCACGCGCAAGTGATGGGAAAGGCTTTGGAGGACTCAAGAATGGCTCAGCTCAAAAAAATCCTGTTGGTGGATGATGACGAGGACCTGCGCGAGGCGCTCAGCGAGCAACTTGTGATGACCGAGGATTTCGACGTGTTCGAAGCCTCTGACGGAGCATCCGCAATGGAGCGCGCGCGCGAAGCGATCTATGACCTCGTGATTCTGGATGTGGGTCTTCCCGACACGGACGGTCGCGAGCTGTGCCGCCTGATGCGCAAGCAGGGCGTCAAAAGCCCGATCCTGATGCTGACGGGCCATGACAGCGATGCCGACACGATCCTGGGTCTTGATGCCGGTGCCAATGACTATGTCTCCAAGCCGTTCAAATTTCCGGTTCTGTTGGCCCGGATTCGCGCCCAATTGCGCCAGCATGAACAGTCCGAAGACGCCGTATTTGTGCTTGGTCCCTACACGTTCAAGCCCGCAATGAAGATGTTGATCACCGAGGAAGACCGGAAAATTCGTCTGACCGAGAAGGAAACCAACATCCTCAAGTTCCTCTACCGTTCGACTGATGGTGTGGTGGCGCGCGATGTGCTGCTGCATGAGGTCTGGGGCTATAACGCAGGTGTTACGACCCACACGCTAGAGACGCACATCTACCGCCTGCGTCAGAAGATCGAGCCTGATCCGTCAAATGCTCGCCTTTTGGTCACAGAGTCGGGTGGATATCGACTGGTATCTTGATCGCCTATGGATTGATTTGGATCAAAGTGATACTCTGAAGTCATAATTAGGTTACTCCCATCCCGTGCATGTCCGGGTAATGACATGTACCTCCCTGTTGGACTGCCGGGCCTGATGGCCCGGCTTTTTTTCATTGAGCGCGTTCGCATTCACTCATTCCTGAGTTGTGGGCTGCCTATTGCCACACACTCAGAAAAAGCGTGGTTCACTCGGCAAAGTGCATCTTTTGAAGCAGAACTCACAACAAATGTGAACCTTGACCTCAAATCGCGGACTTTTCAGCGGAGCAGGTCAGGCCCCTTGAATAACCCCTGATCCGCCTGCTCGTCACAGTTTTTGATGCCACCACAAGGGTACAGGCATCATGAACTCTGGGTATCTGGATGACCTCGCAAGTGAGCCTAAAGTACAAAACACCTTCCATGCCCAATCTCAAACGGAAACCGAACCAGAGCCTCGGTTACGAAACGCCTCAGCATTCCGAAAAACTCTGACAACGGACGCTGCTAGCCACCCGCTTTATCAATCCCCACGACATCAGGTTTGGCTTTCACCTCGTCTAACATCTTAATAACTTCGGCTTTCCAACCCGCTTTGATCTTCAAAGCCAATTGAGACGGTGGTCGGTGGTCTGGCTCAAGGATTGCATATTCGTATCTGAGCGGTTTTTCGAACGGTAAGAACGCGACCTTCCCGTTAGACAGATTCAGTTCTTGTTCAGTGGCAACGGTCAGCGGGTCCACGATCGAATAGCATTGTCCCGAACTCACAAAGGGTATCAAAGGCAGAAAGTATTGACAGGTCACCGTTGGATTGTAGTTGGCGGATACATCCTGAAACTCTTGCTGAATTTTGCGCTGGAACGGATGCGTGGCATGCAATCCTCCCATGGGAGCCCCGTCGAGATCGGAAATGGACACGGTCTTCCGCGAGGCGAGCGTGCTGTCACGATCAACGGCGCAAAAACAATCTGCCCGGATCAGCTCTGTTGAATACTGAGGCTCTTTCCCGGTCGAATGTTCGAAGTCTGCGAAGCCGAAATCAATATTCTGTGTGCCCGCAAGCTCCATGATCTGGGGTGAACTGCGCGTAGACAGGGTAATGCGAATATCCGGGTTCTCCCCGACAGATTGGCTGATAAAGCGCGGAAACAGAAAGGCCGAAGGACCCGGCATCGTGGCAATGTTCAAGCTGCCGGAGTGACCTTTGATCAACCCTTCCATCGTGCTGGAAATCGCAGCAAGACGGTCAAGAATGCCCGTCGTTTCTGCCAACAGGTAATGCGCCTCTGGTACGGGTACCAGTCGCCTGCCTTTACGCTCGAACAGTGTCAGGCCAAGGCTGTTTTCCAGGTTTTTCAAAGCCAAACTGATCGCCGGTTGCGTACGGTTGAGCTTTCTGGCCGTTTGAGAGATGGACCCGGTTTCCATCACTTCGCGAAATACTGTGAGCTGCGTTAGATTCATGGATTGACTATAAGTAATACTTTAGTTTTGTGAAATATAACAAATTTGCATTAATGCTAATTGTCTTTACGATTTTGGGATCGAGGTTCGGTCAAACCGAATCCCACGAACCAACAACGGAGACGACGATGAAACTAGTGAAATGCCTGACTGGTCTGGCTTTGGCTGGCGCACTGGCCGCACCTGCGCTGGCGCAGGATCCGACATTTTTCCGCATTGGCACAGGTGGTGCCGGTGGAACCTATTTCCCCATTGGCGGTACCATCGCAAACGGAATTTCTGCTCCTCCGGGCTCGCGCCCGTGTGAAGAGGGTGGCCAATGCGGCGTACCGGGGCTGATCGCAATCGCGCAATCCACCACCGCTTCGGTCTTCAACAACGCCGCTGTTCAAAACGGAGAGCTTGAGGCCGGGCTGGCTGCTGCCGACGTTACCCGTTCGATGTATCTGGGTGAGGGCAAGTTTGAAGGCAAACCCCACCCAAATCTTCGCATCGTGGCCAACTTGTTCCCGGAAGACCTGCATTTGGTTCTGCCTGCCGGCGAGACGATCAACGATCTGAGCGATCTGGAAGGCAAACGTGTCGGAATCGCGCAAGCCGGTTCCGGTACGCAGGTTGCCGTGTTGCAGATGCTGGATGCTTGGGGCGTCAACCGGGACAATATGGATGAGGCCGAGCTGAACAACAGCCAAAGCGCCGAGCGTCTGGCTGATGGTCAGTTGGATGCCTATTTCTATGCTGCAGGCTGGCCGGTTGCGGCGATGGTGCAGCTGTCCTCGACCAAAGGCATGAACTTGCATTCCTTCAGTGATGACGATCTGGCCAAGATCAACGAGATCATTCCGGCCTATATTCCTTCGGCCATTCCGGGCGGCGTCTATGAAGGCATTGACGGGGAAACCAATACCCCTGCGGTCAGCGCGATGCTGGTGGTGTCCTCGGAACTGTCCGACGAACTGGTATATGGCCTGACCAAGGCCCTGTGGAACGACAACACCCGCAAGCTGCTGGACAATGGTCACGCCAAGGGCAAGCAGATCACTGCGGACACGGCGCTGGACGGTGTCGAGGCACTGGGCGTTCCGCTGCATCCGGGTGCCGAGAAGTTCTACAAAGAAGCTGGCCTGCTTCAGTAACCATACCTTACTGACACTTGCCGTCGGTGCCCCCGCGGGGGGCACCGTACTCTGGATTTATGCGAAATCGGGGGGCCATCATGTCCGAGACCCAGAAACTTGATGACCACGAACTGACGGCCGAGGAGCTTGCGGCCATCGAGGAACAGTTTGACGAAGGTGCCGCCGTCCGGCAGGTCACGCCCGCCGCAGGCAAGGTTCTGCGCGTCGTTGCCCTGATCTTAGCATTTTACGAATTCTTTACCGCCGGATTCGGCCTGCCTGCCGATCACTGGCATATGGGCATCTATCTGGCCCTGCTGTTCATTCTGGTCTACGCGACCATTCCGATTGTAGGGGCCAAAAGCCTCTATGCCCTCAAGGTCAGCCGGTTCCGGATTGGCAACATCCCCCTTTACGATCTGGTCTTCATGGCCCTGGGCATCGTTGCCGCGCTCTATGTCGGCTTTGCCTGGCGCGGTGTCCCGTTTCTGGGGATTGAGGAGCAGACCTTCCGCATGGGCAACCCCAACGGGTATGATGTCTTGCTTGGGGTGATCATCATCCTGCTGGTGCTGGACATCGCCCGCCGCACGCTGGGCTGGGTGCTGCCGCTGATCATTTGTGTGTTCATCTCATATGCACTGCTTGGGCCGTATTTCCCCGGACTACTGCAGCATCCCGGTGTGAATTTCAAAACCTTCGTGTCATCGATGTATTTCCCGCAGGAAGGCATCTATGGCGTCACGCTTTGGGTGGTTTCGACCATCGTGTTCCATTTCGTCCTGTTTGGCGTGATCGCGCAGCGTACCGGATTGGGACAGTTGTTCATCGACAACGCAACGATTTTGGCGGGCCGTTACACTGGCGGTCCGGCAAAAGTGTCGGTGGTATCCTCGGCGTTTTTCGGCACGATCTCGGGCTCTTCGGTGGCCAACACCGTATCAACCGGCGCGCTGACAATTCCCAACATGAAGCGCCTTGGATACCCCGGCCATTTTGCGGGCGGGGTCGAAGCGGCTTCGTCAGCCGGTGGCCAGATCACCCCGCCAATCATGGGGGCAGCCGCCTTCATCATGGCCGAGTTCCTTGAGGTTCCCTATACCACTATCGTCATCGCCGCGATCTTCCCGGCGCTCCTGCACTATGTTGGCGTTTTTGCCGTGGTGCATCTGATGGCGCGCAAGCTGAACCTGAAAGGTCTGGCGAAAGAGCAACTGCCGCAGCTCAAGGCCGTCTGGGCCGAAGGTTGGGCCAATATCGTGCCGCTGATCGGCTTGTTGGTCGTGCTGTTCACCGGTTACACGCCGTTCATGTCCGCCTTCTGCGGCATATCGCTGGCGGTAATCGCGGGCATGTCGCGCATCAAGCAACCGCCAACGCTGATCTATGCGGCGGCATTTCTGGCCTTTGTCCTGTGGAAGTTCTCGAATGGCGGGTTTGACCTGACCATGACGTCGATCCTGTGCGGCCTGACGGTGATCGCCACCCTGAACCCACAGAAACGGATCGAAGTGCCCGAGATGCTGCAGGCGGTCGAACTGGGTGTGAAATACTCGCTGGCCGTAGGGGCTGCTGCTGCCGCAGTCGGCATCGTGGTCGGGGTGATCAACACAACGGGCATCGGTTTCCGCATCGGTTTCATGGTGACGCAAGGTGCAGGCAATCTGGCCTCGGATCTGTACAACATGATCTCGTTCGGCAATTTCCAGCTGTTTGCGATGGAAGACCTGCAGTTGTTTATCTCACTGGTCTTCATCGCGATTGTCTGCATTCTGATGGGTGCGGGCATCCCGACCACCGCGCTTTATATCATGCTGGTCTCGGTCGCGCAGCCTGCGCTGGCGCAGTTGGGTGTTCCGCCCATCGCAAGCCACCTGTTCGTGCTGTACTACGGTGTGGTATCCGAGATCACACCGCCGGTCTGCACGTCCGCCTATGCGGCGGCGGCCATCGCGAACTCGAACCCTTTCAGAACCGGACTTTCCGCGTTCACTCTTGGGTTGGGTAAAGTCATCGCACCAATGGCCTTCGTCTATGCTCCGGTTCTGCTGTTTGTGTCCTCAACCGGGTTTGATCTATGGGAGTTCACATACACCGCAACCAGCTGTATCGCCGGTGTCATAGCCCTGTCTGCAGCCGTAGTCGGTTACTGGCTGAAGCCGATGAATATCGCGTCGCGTGTTCTGATGGCAATCGCCGGAGTGATCTTCGTCGCACCAAGCCTGACGGCTGACCTCGTTGCACTTGCCGTGGCATCACCAGTCATCATCACCCAGTTGATCGCGCGAAATCGCAGCCGGTTGCCGGCCTGATACGATGACAGAGCAAGTCACTATCATCGGCGCTGGGATAGTCGGCATTTGTTGTGCACTGTCTCTGCAAGAACGGGGCATACCGGTTCGTCTGGTTGACCGGGGTGACCCTGGGCAAGAAACATCGTTTGGCAATGCGGGTGTCGTGTCGCCCTGGTCGATCATTCCGCAAGCAGTTCCAGGCATTTGGAAGAAACTTCCCCAGATGCTGCTGGACCCGAAAAGCGCCTTGTCGGTCCGGGCGTCATTCTGGCCGCAGATGATCCCCTGGGGGATTCGCTTTTTAGGCAAATCCGGCGAAAAATCAGTGCGCGAAGTGTCAGATGCAATGGAGGTTTTGTGCCGCCCGTCTATTGATCTGTATCGTCGTCATCTACAAGGCACTGGGCACGAAGACCTGATCACCGACAGCTACTATATCCATGCGTTTCGGAATCCGGACGAGGCCGACCTGAACGGGCTTGGCTACCTGATCCGTCGCGAAAAAGGCGGTGAATTAGAGCGTGTGAACGGCGCCGAACTGCGACGCCTGGAACCCGCATTGTCAGAGCAGTTCAAAGCGGCGATTGTGATCAAAGGGCAGGCACGCGCGACGTCTCCGGGACGTTTGAGTGCTGTTTTGGCCGAAAAAGCACGCGCTCAAGGCGCCGAATTTGTCCGAGCAGAAGTCCGTAAATTGTTCCGCGCTGAGGATGGTTCCTGGCAAGTTTCCACGTCGAAAGAGACGTTGAACGCGCATCATGTCATCCTTGCCGCCGGAGTGTGGTCTGCAGACCTGCTAAGACCTCTCGGGCTGCAGGTTCCGCTCGTCGCGGAACGTGGCTACCACGTCGAATTTCCCAGCCCGTCTGCTTTGCTGAACAACTCGATCATGGATGTGGATGCAAAGGTCGTCGCAAGCTCGATGGAGGACGGCCTGCGGGTCGCTGGCACGGCAGAGTTCGGCAGCGTCGATGCCCCGGCCGATCCGCGAAAAGAAAAGATACTCGTAGACCAGGCCAGGTCATTGGTGCCTGACCTCAATACCAACGGGGCGCGGTTCTGGATGGGGCGCCGCCCCTCGTTTCCCGACAGTTTGCCTGCGATTGGGCCGGTTGACGGTAAAGACGGCTTGTACGCGGCGTTCGGGCATTCTCACTATGGTCTGATGATGGCGCCGAAAACCGGAGAGCTTGTGGCAGATATAGTGACTGATCGCAGTCCGAATATCAGCCTGAGTGCGTTCTCACTGGCCCGTTTCTAGATCTCCAACTCGAAAGGATCCAAAGACCATGCCAATCTACGAAGGCGGCCAGAATATCTGCGGTGCTTCGATCGGAGTGTTGTGCCTTGAAAGCTACTTTCCGAAACCTCCGGGGCATATCAAAAACCCATCCAGTCTGCCATTTCCGGTGCTGTACGAGATGATCGACGGTGTTACCGTCCCGACCTTGCTGAACAATCCGTCGCCTGAATTGCTCGCTCCATTCATTGAGGGCGCGCAACGGCTTGAGGCAGAGGGCGTCCGGGCCATCACAGGAAGCTGTGGCTTTCTGGCCTTGTTTCAAAAGGAATTGGCGGCAGCCGTTTCTGTGCCAGTCTTTGCTTCGAGTCTTGTCCAGGTGCCATTGGCATTTCACATGACCGGGGCAACCGCGCCGGTGGGTGTTCTGACGGCCGATGCGTCGGCGCTGACGCCGAGACACTTCGAAGGCGTTGGAGCGGCTGGTATTCCCGTTGCAGTGCAGGGTCTGGAGGACACCAGCGAATTCGCTGAAGTGATCTTGCGGAATGCACGAACCCGCATGGACACAGATCTGATCGAGGCCGAAGTACTTGATGCGGCACGACGACTTAAGCGTCAAACACCGGAAATCAGGTCGCTGGTTTTGGAGTGTACTGATTTGCCGCCATATGCCGCGCGCCTTCAGCAGGAACTGCAGCTTCCGGTCTTCGATTTGACGACACTGGCGCAGATGGCGCATACCGTTGCGACGCGCGAAACCTATCCCGGCATCATGCCTTGGAGATAAGGTTTCCGCAGTATTGCACGGGATATGGGGGAGCCGAGTGTTCGTTGACCTTGCTATACTGATGGTCGCCATAGGTCTTGGCGCAACGCTGCAAGTCGGTGTTGGAATCGGGTTCAGTATTATTGCGGGCCCGCCAATGATGATAATGCTTGGTACGTCGACAGCGGTTCCCACACTGCTGCTGTTGAACACCGTCGTTTCGGCGGTGGCGACAGATCGAAAAGTGTTTAAGTCCGACCGTCAGACAATTCGAACGGCAATCATCGGTTGCCTCGTCGGAGTGGTTGCAGGTCTTGCCATTTACCCATGGCTGAGCGAGGCGTTTGTCCTCGCCCTGACAGCCAGCCTGTTGCTGATCGGGCTTCTTACCACCTTGCTCCCCTTGCACCGGTCAATTGGAACAGCTGGATTTTCCGCCATATCAGGATTATCCGGGTTGGCGACCGTTTGGGCAGCGACGCCGGGCCCCCTTATGGTATTTGGATTGATTGCACAGGGCCGCTCGGCGAAGGAGGTCGCAAAGTTAGTTCAACCCATCGCGCTAGTGGCGTACGGCATCGCGTTCCTATTGCATAGCCTGACAAAAACGCAGGCGTTCGCTTTCGGGTCGGAATTGTGGGGCTTCATTGCGCTGACCCTGATTGGCAGCGTCCTCGGTCGCTTGGTTGGGCCTTACTTGCCACAATCGCTCGTCACAACAGCGATCCGATTGGTTTCTTTCATTGCCTGTAGTGTTCTCTTTCATCGCGCATTTACGATCGCGTAAAACCAAAGGGCCGACGATGACACAAAAAAGCAATCTGGACAGTTTTCCACGAGCACAGCTCATGACAGGTCCAACCCCCTTGGAGCGGTTGGATAGATTGTCTTCGGAACTGGGCATCGATCTCTGGTTGAAGCGCGATGATCTGACCGGGCTTGGGTTTGGTGGGAATAAGACGCGGCAGCTTGAGTTTTATTTGGGAGAAGCCCTTCGGCAAGGTGCCGATACCATTTTGATCACCGGGGCAGTTCAGTCCAACTTTGTTCGATCTGCTGCTGCGGCTGCGGCCAAATTGGGTATGCAATCCGTGCTGCAACTGGAAGAACGTGTTCCGGATATGGGCGAAGAGTATTACCGCTCCGGGAATGTGCTGCTGGCGCAAATCTTGGGCGCCGAACATATGAGTTATCCCGAAGGCGAGGATGAAGTCGGAGCAGATGCTGCGCTGCACGCGCGCGCCGACGAATTGAAATCTCATGGGCGCAAGCCTTATGTCATTCATCTGGGATTGTCGCATCCACCTTTAGGCGCCTTGGGCTATGTCCTTGCGGGACAAGAACTGTGTCATCAGATGGCGGATTTCGACGCGGTCGTCGTCCCTTCGGGTAGCGGAGCCACACATGCAGGTCTGTTGGCCGGAGTAGTCTTGGAAGAAAATGCCGCGACGGTTTTTGGAGTCTGCGTGCGCAGGGATCACAACAAGCAACAGGCCAGGATGAACACTGTTCTGCAGAATTTGGCGGATTTGCTGGCAATCGACGCAGCGCCTTTGCAGGACAGGATCACCGTAGTGGATGAAGCACTGCCCCCAGGATACGGGAAACTCAGTTCCATGACCCGTGCTGCCTTGGAGAAGATGGCGCGCACCGAAGGAATTTTCCTTGATCCCGTCTATTCCGCGAAAACCTTTGCCGGGTTGTTGCACCTGGTGAACACACGAGAAATTCAACCCGGACAGAAAGTTGTCATGCTGCACACGGGTGGGTTGCCTGCACTTTTCGGATACCAGAACGAGTTGGTGAACGATCTACACGTCGACCATTGACGAAACTGATGCCAAACCTAGTGACTGTAAGAGATACCAAGCATCAACCTGCCCTCGAAATATGTAGGCGCGCATCATAGTGTTTTCTTGAGCGCCGCCCTATTAGGAAAAGGTTTGACGTCTGATGAAGCGCCCTGCTGGTTTTCAGGGTTTATGATCTCTTGGTGACATTTTCATCAAATGCGACCTTGAAGGCGGCCTGCTTGTCGGGGCCGGCTTCGGTCTGGTAGTTGGATTTCCATTCATCCATGGACATGCCGTAGAAGATCTGGCGGGCTTCGTCCTTGTCCATCTCGATGCCTTTTTCATTGGCCGCTTCCTGATACCAGCGCGACAGGCAATTGCGGCAGAACCCGGCCAGATTCATCATGTCGATATTCTGAACGTCTGTGCGATCTTCCATCAAGTGCTTTTGCAACCGTCGGAACGCTGCGGCCTGAAGTTCGATTTCGGTTTGCTTGTCCATGGTCTGGCTCCGGAGGATTGGATGCGGTCTTCTTCTGAACTAACGCTCTGATGTCGGTGTTTCAACAAGCTCTGCGTCAGGCCAGTTTCAAGGCCAGCCACGGAATGATGCAAAAGATCATCGTCAGGATTTTGTAATTGGCCAGATACCGAAAATAGGCGCGCTTCACATCTGGGCGTTCCATTTGGAACATGCGTGCGTGAACCCCTGCAATCCGGTCTTGAAAAACAACAACCATCAGCGTTGTGAACACTAAGACAGCGATGTTGAGAACTGCCATCCAGCCGAAAACGCCAATCAGTAATTCGTGTGTCATGATCGCCTCCTTCCTGGGTCCCGATATGGGGGCTGAAGGTGCGGCTCACAACAAAGTGTGATCAAAGGTCGCTGTCTGTCAGGGCATCCTGCAGGATCACCGCCAGTCTTTCAGCCCAGGCCCGTTGCCCTGCGTGATCCGCGATAAGGTCATTGCGAAGCTCGATCAGGACATTCGGCCGACCGTGCGAAGTGCAATGCGTGTCGATAGCGTCGCCGGGCAGAACGCCGGTATAGGGCTCGTTCACGCCGACGCACAGGTCGCTTTCGGCCTTCAGGCGGTCGATCAGGGGGCGCGAGAAGCGGTCATCCGAGGTGTGCAGAACCCCCACATGCCACGGGCGTGGTTCGCGACCGCGGAGTTGGCGGGTGAAAGAGTGCATCGAGACGATCACCGCATGGGGCAGAGCAGCCAACCGCCCGAGCGCGTCGTGATAGGGGCGATAGCACATGTTCAAACGCCGTTCACGCTCGGCCGCATCGGCGTGGCGATTGCCGGGGATGATTGAGCCATCATAGAGCTTCATCAGCAGCGTCGGGTCGTCCTCACCCCGGTTCGGGTCAATCACAAGGCGCGAGAAATTGGCCGCGATGACCGGCGCATTCAGGATCTCGCCCAGGTGTTTCGAGACCTCGTAGGCGCCGACATCATAGGCGATGTGGCGTTCCATATCTTCGCGCGGCAACCCCAGATCCCCGCCGTTGATTTCGGGGGGGACGGTGTTGGTCGCATGATCGCAGGTGATCAGCCATCGGGACGGGCGATCCTCGCCATGGATAAAAAACGGAGTGTATGTCATGTGCCTGTCATCAAGTTTGCGGCAGGTGTATGGCAGTTGCTTCCAAAAGGGAATTGCGCAATAACCACCCACATACTGTTTGCGGTAACATTGCCGTATTCCCGAGGGATTGAGGAGAGCGAATCCAGTGCGACGCCTTAGAAATGTGAAAATCGTGGCGACGCTGGGTCCGGCGTCCAATGACTATGACACCATCCGGGCCCTGCATGAGGCCGGGGCAGACGTCTTTCGCCTGAACATGAGCCATGGCAGCCATGACGAGATCCGCGAACGGCATCGCATCATTCGTCAGGTGGAAAAGGATCTGGACAGCCCGATCGCGATTTTGGCCGATCTTCAAGGCCCGAAGCTGCGGGTTGGGGTCTTTGCCAATGACGCGGAAGAACTTGTTGAGGGCGCGGCGTTTCGGTTGGACCTCGACCCTGAGGCCGGGGATGCCAGCCGTGTCTGCCTTCCACATCCGGAAATTTTTGCGGCGCTTGAACCCGGTGCGCGGCTGCTGGTCAATGACGGCAAGATCCGTCTGACCGTGCAGGATTGCGGTCAGGATTTCGCCAATTGCACGGTTGAGGTCGGCGGGACGATCTCGAACCGCAAGGGTGTGAACGTGCCCGATGTGCTGCTGCCACTGGCAGCCTTGTCGGCCAAGGATCGCGACGATTTGGAGTTTGTATGCCAACTGGGTGTGGATTGGCTGGCGCTCAGCTTTGTGCAGCGGGCCAAAGACGTGTTCGAGGCGCGTGCGCTGGCGGATGGACGAGCGTCGATCCTGTCGAAGATCGAAAAACCCGCCGCGGTCGAAGCGTTTGCCGATATTCTCGACGCATCAGACGGGATCATGGTGGCACGAGGCGATCTGGGCGTTGAGCTACCGGTTTCGGCTGTGCCCCCGATCCAGAAACGTCTGGTTCGCAAGTGCCGTGGTGCCGCCAAGCCTGTGATCGTTGCGACCCAGATGCTGGAGAGCATGATCGAAAGCCCGATGCCAACCCGCGCCGAAGTCTCGGACGTTGCGACAGCGATTTACGAAGGCACTGATGCCATCATGCTCAGCGCGGAATCTGCGGCAGGTTCGTACCCGATCGAGGCGGTGCAGACCATGAACAAGGTCGCCATCGAGGTCGAAGCCGACCCGACCTACACGCAGATCATCGCCGCCTCGCGTACTGCCAAAGGGTCGACCATTGCGGATGGTATCGTGGCAGCAGCGCGTGAGATCGCGGAAAAGACTGACATCAAGGCGATCTGCTGTTTCACACAAAGCGGCACCACCGCCCTGCTGACGGCACGGGAACGTCCCGGAGTGCCGATCATCGCCATGACGCCCGCCACCGGAACCGCCCGCCGTCTGTGCCTGAGCTGGGGCTGCCACTGTGTTATGACGCCCGAGCTTGAGCGGTTCAAAGGGGCCGTGGTCAACGCCGCCCGCGCCGCCCGCGCAGGCGGGTTCGCCGCCGAGAGCGATCAGATCGTTGTCACCGCAGGCGTACCGTTCAATGTCCCCGGAACCACGAATATTTTGCGTATTGCCCCTTGTGACGAGCGCTTGATCTATAACACAGATCCGGGCTGAGTCCGGTCGGGTTTCAAGGAGGATCAAGCTGATACTTCACGGGTCGCCCATCTTTTGGGCGATTTTTTCCTTTTAATTTCAATGGGTAAATCCCCGCAAGGTTGTACCTTGCAAAAATGCCTCTGTTTTTTGGTGTTTTTGCCGGATACTGGGCTACGGGGCGATCATCTCAGACAGTTCCAGGTTCCGGTCGCCCTGCCGGGGGCACGGGCCCCGGTCAATCCAAAAAATAATGGAGGAACGACATGACAACAAAGATTGTCATTGGACTGGACGGGACAGAAACCGGAGAGCGCGCCATCGCCTTTGCCAAGGATTTGGCCGGGCGGATTGGCTCATGCGAAATGCTGGTTGTTTATGTCATCGAATGGTCCCCTTTCACTTTCCAAACACCGGAAGAAAACGCCCAACGGCACAAGCGGCGCGAGGAAGAGGTCGAACTGGCCACTTCGCGGATCATTGCCCCTACGGTTGAGGCGCTAAAGGCCGATGGGTTCGAAGCGCACGGCATCGTGCGCCATGGCGACGTGGCCGAGACGCTGAACGCGATCACGGTTGAAAACGGCGGCACCCAGATCATCGTCGGGCGCGCTTCGGCGGATGGGTTCAAGAAACGGCTGTTTGGAAGCTCGACCCAGAATTTGGTCATGCATGCCGACGTGCCTGTCACGGTCGTGAACTGAGCGGAGGGACTAGGATGAATATGCTTCAAAAACTCGGTCTTGGTGCGACCATGGCTATGCTTTCCAACCCCGCTTTCGCGCAAGAGGCGCCGGGTCTGGATGACAAGATCAACCAGGCCTTTGCGGATCTAACCGGCCCCTTCGTCAGTTTTATCTTCGCGCCGTTTCCGGGCACCGGCTTCCCATGGATCGTGGGTTGGCTGGTCGTCGCGGCGACAGTGTTCTCGCTCTATTTTGCCTTTGTGCAATTCCGGTTCTTCGGCCATTCGATCAGCTTGGTCAAAGGCGACTACTCCGATCCGAACGACGCGGGTGAGGTCAGCCATTTCCAGGCCCTTGCCACCGCGTTGTCGGGGACGGTCGGCCTTGGGAATATCGCCGGTGTGGCGGTCGCCATCGGGATCGGTGGCCCGGGGGCCACATTCTGGATGATCGTCGCGGGCCTGCTGGGTATGGCGTCGAAATTCACCGAATGTACGCTGGGCGTCAAATACCGCAACGAATATGAAGACGGCACCGTTTCGGGTGGCCCGATGTACTACATGTCCAAGGGCTTTGCCGAGCTGGGTCTGCCCGGTGGCAAGATCCTGGCCGTGCTGTTCTCGATCTTCTGTATCCTTGGCGCGTTGGGCGGGGGCAACATGTTCCAGGCCAATCAGGCGCACCAGCAGATTGCCGGGATCGTCGGCGACTATCCGGGCTGGATCACAGGTCTGGTCTTTGCGGCCATCGTCTTTGCGGTGATCGTGGGTGGCCTGAAATCCATCGCGCGCGTGACCGAGAAGGTCGTGCCGTTCATGGGTGTCATGTACGTATTGGCGGCGCTGGTTATCATCCTGATGCATATCGACCAGATCGGCTGGGCCTTCGGCCAGATCTTCGCAGGTGCCTTTACCGGCCTCGGCGTAGCAGGCGGTATGGTCGGTGCGCTGATCCAGGGCTTCCGTCGTGCGGCGTTCTCGAACGAAGCAGGCGTGGGTTCCGCTGCGATTGCGCACTCAGCCGTACGGACCAAAGAACCGATCACCGAGGGCTTCGTCTCGCTGCTTGAGCCGTTCATCGACACGGTTGTGATTTGTACCATGACTGCGCTGGTGATCATCATCACCCAGCAGTTGGTCGTTGATCCGGCAACCGGCAACTACATGCTGAACGAAGCGGGCAACGCGATTGCAACGGTGGACGGTAACACAGGTGTCAGCCTGACCTCGGCCGCCTTCGGCAGCGCCTTCGGCTGGTTCCCGTTCGTTCTGGCGATTGCCGTGGTTCTGTTTGCCTTCTCGACGATGATCAGCTGGTCCTACTATGGCCTCAAGGCATGGACCTACCTGTTCGGCGAAGGCAAAACGACCGAGCTGATCTTCAAGGTCATCTTCTGCATCTTCGTGGTAATCGGTGCGGCGGCCAACCTTGGCCCGGTCATCGACTTCTCGGATGCGGCAATCTTTGCCATGGCGGTTGTGAACGTCTTTGCACTCTACTTCCTGATGAAAGTCGTGCGTCAGGAGCTGGCCTCCTATTCCGAACGGCTGAAAAGCGGCGAGATCCGCAAATTCGGCCACTAAACACTTCACCGGGGCGGCCTTGTGCTGCCCCGGTGCCTGGGCCGTTGCGAAAAGCGCAGATTCTGGGCCAAACCCCCTTGCCAGTATGAATGAACTTGCGTAAATGGCGCTTCTGATCGCGTGACCGGCCAATGTGGCATGCCGAGTCGCGTTTTGTACCGAACCCCGAAAGGAGACGGAAATGCCTAAGATGAAGACAAAGTCGAGCGCCAAAAAGCGCTTTAAGGTGACTGCGACCGGTAAGGTCCTTGCTGGCCAGGCCGGCAAGCGTCACGGCATGATCAAGCGGACCAAGAAGTTCATCCGCGACGCCCGTGGCAACACCACCCTGTCCGCCCCCGACGCCAAGATCGTCAAGGGCTACATGCCCTACGACCGCTAAGAGGAGATTAAGAGATGTCCCGCGTTAAAGGTGGAACCGTAACTCACGCCCGTCACAAGAAGGTCATCAAGGCCGCCAAAGGTTACTATGGCCGCCGCAAGAGCACCTTCAAGGTTGCCCGTCAGGCCGTCGACAAGGCGAACCAGTATGCAACCCGCGACCGTAAGAACCGCAAGCGCAACTTCCGCGCGCTGTGGATCCAGCGTATCAACGCTGCTGTGCGTTCGCATGACGAGGCTCTGACATATTCCCGCTTCATCAACGGCCTGAACCTGGCCGGTATTGAAGTGGACCGCAAAGTTCTGGCCGACCTGGCCGTACACGAACCGGAAGCGTTCGGTGCGATCGTCGCCAAAGCTCAGGCCGCTCTGGCAGCCTGATCCTCTGAAAAGAGACAGTGAATGAGAGGCCGTCCCATTAGGGGCGGCTTTTTTGATTTGCGAGTAGGGAATGTCGGCTCAGAGCCCAATGTGCTCAACAGGTTTGTACTTGATTGGGCTTGCTAATTGCACAGAGCTTCAACAATATCACGGCATGAAGAACTGGCGCCGTTTTGACGATGACGACATCGTTGATGTTGAAAATCGTACTTGGAAGTTTGAGTTCCCAAATGGTAACTACACACTAAAATTGAAGCAATCGAGACAGAACACCGTTGATGTGAATCATGGTGAAAAAACAGATTCTTGGCCTGTCGAGGTGAAAGAACAGAAACGTCAAGAGTTTAAATTCTCTGGTTTCGCTTGGGCGACGCCCGAGATAGGTTTGGAGGAAACCTGCTGGTTCGAGTTGCATATCTGTCTGACCCCCACAATAACGTACTGGGGCGACCGAGTGGTTATACGAACAGACCTAGTTTGCTCTTCGCAATAAGTTCAGCGCCTCGAACAGCGGCAAAGTCCGGATAGTGTCGAAGAAGTCGACGTAGGAACAGCCAATGGGCGAAGCCCAAAGCTGCTGGGATGTTCCTCTCAGCCTGTTGGTTCAGGTTGAGGGATTAGTTTTGCAAGTTTTCTTAGGTTCTGTGCTGTGGCTGCGAGTTGGAACTGTTCGTATGCACCTTTGGGTTCTCGAAGCCACATCATCGGCACGCCGATGTATCGCTTCAGGGGAGCAAACAGCATCTCGACTTTCCGCCTTTGAATGAACGAGGTCATGCAGGCATCTGTCTTTCGGATATCGCGGGCGACGTCTCGAGCAGCTTCGTGGACGGAACGAAGCACGTTTCGGGCTGGCTGTTTTGGACAGCAATTTGCTTTCAATGGGCATGCGTCGCAGTCGTGCTTTGACGCTCGATATTTGATGAACCCCTCTTTGCCGCCGTTCGGCTTGCGCGGCGTGGAATAGCTCCGGCGAAATGTTCGCAGCTCTTTGTTGCCAGGACATGTGTAGCTGTCGGTCGCCGGGTCGTAGACGAAGTCTTCACGTGAGAATGTGCCGTCCGTCCGTTTGGATTTATCCCAGACTGGAATGTGTGGGTCGATGCCGTGCTCTTCGACCAACCAGCCCAGCATCTCTGCCGATCCGTAGCCCGTATCGCCCACCAGCTTATCTGGTGTCATGTCGAAGCGGTTGGTAATTCGGTCGATCATCCGCCGCGCGGCGAGGGCCTCCGCGGTTCGGATCGGCACGGATGGCTCCACATCTACGATGATCGCATTGTCCAATTCCACCATGTAGTTGGTGAAACAAGCAAAGAATGCGGCCCCTCATCGGCGCCTGTCCAGCGCGCCGCAGGGTCCACCGGCGAGATGTATTTGGAGACGACTTTGGTGGACGCGCCGAATGCGGCGTCATCCAGCGTTTCGAGATACTCCTTAACCACGCGGGTGGTCAGTTCGGGGGTAGACCTTCCTTGCTTTCAATCCCGCGTGTCTGGTTGGCAGGAAAAAATCGTCAATCGAGAACTCGTAAAACAGCGCACCCTGCGCCACCTGCCTCGGTCCCATCATCGCTAAGTCCTCCACTCTCAAATCAAGTGAATCAGCGCCAGACAAACCAATCAACTGACTTTTCAACACTATCTCCGCATAGAGGTCATTGACGGACCCTAGCCGTTTGTGGCCTGTTCTCGTGGCGCTAAACGCCGTGCCACGCCAAGCCCGACTTCGACAGAGGAATCCCCCATGCCCTTCACCCTTGCCACCTGGAACATCAATTCGGTCCGCCTGCGCGAGCCTATCGTGCTGAAATTGCTGCAGGAAGAGGCTCCGGATGTGCTGTGTTTGCAGGAATGCAAGTCTCCGGTTGAAAAGATCCCGACCGAAGGATTTGCGGAGCTGGGCTATACCCACATGGTGGCCCGTGGGCAGAAGGGCTATAACGGTGTCGCCATCCTGTCGCGCATCCCGATGGAGGAGGTCGGCGACAAGGATTTCGCCGGTCTCGGCCATGCCCGTCACATCGCCGCACGGCTGGAAAATGGCGTCACCATCCAAAACTTTTACGTCCCGGCGGGCGGGGATGTTCCGGATCGTGAAGTGAACGAGAAGTTTGGGCAAAAGCTCGATTATCTCAGCGATATGCGCGACTGGTTCCACACTGAGAGACCCGAGAAATCCATTCTGGTCGGCGATCTGAACATTGCCCCGCGTGAGGATGATGTGTGGTCGCACAAGCAATTGCTCAAGGTCGTCTCGCACACGCCGATCGAGGTTGAAGCACTGGCCGAAACACAAGATGCGGGCGGATGGGTCGACATTACCCGGCAGGATATCCCCGAAGGGCAGCTTTATAGCTGGTGGTCATATCGCGCGCGTGATTGGGACGCAGCTGACAAGGGGCGGCGCCTGGATCACGTTTGGGCCACCCCGGATATTTCGAACGCGGGGCATTCCAGCCGTGTGCTGCGCGACGCGCGCGGGTGGGAAAAACCAAGCGATCACGCCCCCGTTTTCGCCAGTTTCGATCTTTAAAGCGTTTTGCGTTTTAGTTGAGGCGAGGCCTTCGAAATGCGCGTTCGACCGCAGGGAGAGGCAGCGTATTTCGATTCAAATCAAACGCAAAGCGATCTAGACCTGCAACTCGGCCCTTGGTTTCTGCAGCAAGTGATTGCATATAGGGCGCACGTTTGAACCGGAGAATGTATGCCATGGACCTTCTGAGCGGCGCGGAAAGCACCTCAGCCACCGATCTGATCAAGGACAGCAGCGAAGCCACCTTTATGGAGGATGTTGTCGAGGCGTCGCAGGAAACTCCGGTGATCGTGGATTTTTGGGCACCTTGGTGCGGCCCGTGCAAGACACTTGGACCTGCGCTGGAGGAGGCGGTGACCGCTGCCAAGGGCGCGGTCAAGATGGTCAAGATCAACGTGGATGAGGCGCAGATGATCGCGTCTCAGATGCGCGTTCAGTCGATTCCGACCGTCTACGCATTCTACAAGGGTCAGCCGGTGGACGGCTTTCAGGGCGCGTTGCCAGGGTCCGAGATCAAGGCCTTTATCGACCGCGTGATCGAGGCCGCCGGGGGCGAAAGCCCCGGTGGTCAACTGGAGGACGCCGTGCAAGCCGCCGAGGAAATGCTGGCTGAAGGCGCAGCCGTGGATGCGGCGCAGACCTTTGCCGCGATTCTGGGCGAAGACCCCAACCATGCCGCTGCCTATGGTGGTCTGGTGCGCGCGCATATTGCCTTGGGCGATCTGGAACAGGCCGAGGCGATCCTGAACGGCGCCCCTGCCGAAATCTCCAACGCTCCGGAGCTTGAGGCCGCCCACGCCCAGTTGGAGCTGGCCAAACAGGCAGCGGATGCAGGCCCGTTGGCCGAGCTGACCGCTGCAGTTGAGGCCGAGCCGGACAATCATCAGGCCCGGTTCGATCTGGCACAGGCCCTACACGCCAATGGCGATGTGGAAGAGGCTGTCACGCAGCTGTTGGAGCTGTTCCGCCGCGATCGTGAGTGGAACGAGGGTGCTGCCAAAACGCAGTTGTTCACGATCTTCGATGCGCTCAAGCCCAACGATCCGATTGTTCTGAACGGGCGGCGCAAACTCAGCTCGATGATATTTGCCTAATTCCGGATCAGAGCTAGACTCGGGTCTATGATTCATCCCGCCGACTTACCGGATACGATATCCGTGTTTCCACTGCCCGGGGCGCTGCTGCTGCCCCGGTCGCGACTGCCATTGCACATCTTCGAGCCACGCTACCTGCAAATGCTGGACGATGCCCTGAAAACAAAGGAGCGGCTGATCGGCATGGTTCAGCCGAACCCGTCGCTGAGTGATGACACAAAGCTGCATCGGATCGGTTGCGCCGGTCGCGTAACGCAATTCTCCGAGACTGAGGATGGCCGCTATTTGATCACCCTGACCGGTGTGACCCGGTTCCGTATCAAATCCGAACAGGACGCCTTTACACCCTATCGCCGGTGCGAAGTGTCCTGGGATGGGTTTGACCGCGATCTCGGCAAGGCCGAGAAGGACGATGTGTTCGACCGCAGCCGTTTTCTGAACCTGCTGGAACGCTTCTTCGACTCGCGCGATCTGTCGACGGACTGGGATTCGTTGAAAGAGGCAGAAGACGAGCTTTTGGTGAATTCGCTATCGATGCTGATGGATTTCGATCCGGAGGACAAACAGGCCCTGCTAGAGGCCCCCTGTCTGCGCACACGGCGCGAGACGCTGGTAACATTGATCGAATTCGCGCTGCGGGGCGGATCAAATGAGGAAAAACTGCAATGAGCGAGCCTGAACACGCTTTTGACCGCCACATGCTTGAGGCGCTGATTTGCCCGCAGACGCATACGACGCTGCACTATGATGCTGACAAGCAGGAGCTGGTGTCAAAGGCTGCCGGTCTTGCCTTTCCGATCCGCAACGGCATCCCGGTGATGCTGGTCGATGAGGCCCGCGCGTTGGACTGAGCATTTTTGAACGCTCAAGAGCGCTCTAGATTGGCCGTCCTTGCAACAGCTTCGGCAGGTCGCCGGTCAACCCGGCGGCCTCACGAACAAAGCCTCGGCGCAGGCCGGGCAGAGATCCGACAATGCCCATCCCGATGTCCCGCCCAAGGCGCAGCAGCGGGTTGTCATTCGAAAACAGCTTGTTGAACATATCGGTCGCCATCGCCAGCGAGGCCGTGTCGAACCGTCGCCATTCCTGATAGCGCTCCAGCACCAGAACCGAGCCGATATCCTCGCCACGCCGCCCGGCCAAGGTCAGCACTTCGGCCAAGGCGCCCACGTCCCGCAGCCCGGCATTCAGGCCCTGGCCTGCAATGGGGTGCATCCCGTGTGCGGCGTCGCCAACAAGGGCCAGACGATCCGAGATGAAGGAATTGGCGATGGTCAGGTTCAGCGGATAGGTGAAGCGGTCGCCCTGCAGGCGAATGTCGCCCAGAAAATCCCCGAACCGAGGGCGCAAGACCTGCAGATACTCGGCCTCGGGCAGGGCGTTGATGCGCTGCGCTGCCTCGGTGCGTTCGCTCCAGACGATCGAGCTGCGATTGTCGGTCAGTGGCAGGATCGCAAGTGGGCCGGGGGGCATGAAGAACTGATGGGCAATGCCGTGATGCGGCAGGTCGTGTTCAATCGCGCAGACAAGGGCGGTCTGGCCGTAATCCCAGCCGGTACGCTTGATCCCGGCGCGGGTCGCAGTTCCGCTGCTGCGCCCGTCGCAGCCTACGATCAGATGACCCTCAAGGGTCGCACCGTCATCCAGCGTCAACGTCCCGCCGGTTGCATCAACCTGTTGCGAAACAACCGTTTTGCCGTTGATCTGGGTGATCCCTTGTTCTTCCGCCATCGCCTCAAGAAACGCGCGGCGCAAGTGGCGGTCTTCGACCATATAGCCCATCGGGCCTTCTTCGATCTCGGCATGGTCGAAATGCATGAAAAAGGGGGACGGCCCGATACCCGCATGGCCGTCGGTGACCTTGATCTCAAGCATGGGCTGGGCATGTTCCTCGACCCTATCCCATACGCCGATCGCGTCCAGCAACCGTTTGGACGCCAACGCCAGCGCATAAGACCGCCCGTCGAATGCCGCGTTTTTGCGGAGTTTTTCGCCCAATGTGTCGATCACGCAAACAGAATGCCCGGTTTGCGCCAGTGCCAATGCCAGGGCCGCGCCGTTCAGGCCTCCGCCCACAATCAGGATATTCGATGCCTGTGTCATGCCCTGCAATATGCGCGCCCTTTCGGGATTGTCCATGTGCGGTCCTGTCGCTACCGTCCCAGAAAGGCAGACGCAAGGAGGGGTGTAATGCAGGAATGGCTAACCATGACGGCCTGTGATTTGGGCCGTGGGATCGGCAAGGGGCAAATCGACCCTGTTGAATTGACCGAGATCTATCTGACCGCCATTGACGCACATCCCCATCGCGACCGCATCTATGCGCGCGTTACCCATGACCGCGCCCGGGCTGAGGCGAAAGCCGCGAAAGAGCGCGCCGCCTTGGGCCTGCGGCGTTCCTTGCTGGATGGTGTGCCGATCAGTTGGAAGGATCTGTTCGACACCGCTGGTATTGGAACCGAGGCGGGCTCGGCGCTGCTGGAAGGGCGCGTGCCGGATGCTGACGCCGTGGTTGTGCGCAACGCGACGGCCATGGGGACGGTGTGCCTTGGTAAAACCCATATGAGCGAGCTGGCGTTTTCTGGGCTAGGCCTGAACCCGATCACGGGCACCCCGCCCTGTGTAGATGATGAGGACGCCGTGCCGGGCGGGTCATCCTCGGGCGCCGGGGCCTCGGTCGCATGGGGGCTGGCGGCCTGCGGGATTGGCTCGGACACGGGCGGGTCGGTGCGAATACCGGCGGCCTGGAACAACTTGGTGGGGCTGAAAACCACGGCCGGGCGGCTCAGCCTTGAAGGGGTCGTGCCGCTCTGTCTGCGGTTCGACACGGTTGGCCCTCTGGCGCGTTCGGTCGAAGACGCCGCGCATATGCTGGCCTTGCTGGAGGGCGGCACGCCTGCGGATCTGCGCGAGGCCAGCCTGAAAGGTCGACGCTTTGCCGAGTTGCAGAACATCTCCAAAGATGACTTGCGCGATGCGCCGCGCCAAGCTTTCGACGATGCGCTGGATCGCCTGCGCGATGCCGGGGCCGAGATCGTGCCGCTGGAAGTGCCCGAACTGAACGATGCAATGGCGCTTTCGGGTGTTCTTTACACGACCGAGGCTTACGGGCTTTGGAAAGATGTCATCGAAGCGAACCCCGACGCGATGTATCCCGAAATTCTTGAAAGGTTCCGCGCAGGCAAGGACGTATCAGGCCCCGACTACGTGGCCGCGTGGTCCAAACTCAAGGCCTGTCGTGCGGCGTGGGACGCGGCGACCGCCGGGTTTGATGCGGTTCTGGCGCCAACGGCACCCATCCTGCCGCCAAATCTGGATCGGCTTCTCAGTGACCACGACTACTACGTGACCGAGAATCTTCTGGCCCTGCGCAACACGCGTATCGGCAATCTGATGGGGCTTGCGGCGCTGACCCTGCCGACGGGCACAGCAGGCTGCGGGTTGATGATGCTTGGCTATCCCGGCTCGGAGGAAGCGCTGCTGCGGTTGGGTTCGGCAGCGGAAACCGCATTGGCGTGAATGCCACAATCCCCTGATTCGGAACCTCTTTGTCTGGACGGGGCGGGGTCTGATCTGTAATCTGCAAATCAAACGGGGCGAAAATGATCCCGATATTGAGGCAGTAGATATGAATTTCCCCGAGCGGTTTTCGAACCTACCGGAATACGCATTCCCGCGTTTGCGCACCCTGTTGGACCACCATCAACCGGGTGGAGACGTGATTCACATGACCATCGGTGCGCCGATGCATGACTTCCCCGCTTGGGTCACAGACGTCATCACAGAAAACGCGGCCGGGTTTCAGGGTTATCCCCCGAATGAGGGTTCGCCCGAGCTGCGCGGTTCGATCACCGACTGGATCAAGCGCCGCTACGGCGTGACGATGGACCCCGATACCAACGTGATGGCCCTGAACGGCACGCGTGAGGGGCTGTACAATGCCGCGATGGCGCTGTGCCCCGAACAGAAGAGCGGCCAAGATCCCATCATTCTGTGTCCGAACCCGTTTTATCAGGTCTATATGGTCGCCTCGATCTCGGTCAGGGCGCAGCCCTATTTCGTGTCCGCCACAGCCGCGACCGGCCATTTGCCGGACTATGCCAGCTTGCCTGAGGATGTGCTGAACCGGACGGTTGCCGCCTATATCTGCTCGCCTGCGAACCCGCAGGGGGCTGTCGCCTCGCGCGACTATTGGGCCGAGTTGATCGGGTTGGCCGAGAAATATGATTTCCGCATTTTCGCTGATGAATGCTATTCCGAGATCTACCGCGATGAGGCCCCGACAGGTGCCTTGACCGTCGCACAAGAGATGGGCGCTGATCCTGAGCGGGTCCTGCTGTTCAACTCTCTGTCGAAACGGTCGAATTTGGCCGGGCTGCGCTCGGGCCTGATTGCGGGCGGTCCGGACAGTATCAAACGGGTCAAACAGCTGCGCAACTATGCGGGTGCGCCGTTGCCGCTGCCGCTACAGGCTGCTGCCGCGCGCGTCTGGGCTGATGAGGCACACGTGGCCCGGAACCGCGCGCTCTATCAGGAAAAATACGCCATCGCGGATGACGTCTTCTCAGGCCTGCAAGGCTATATGCCGCCCGAGGCTGGGTTTTTCCTGTGGCTGCCAGTCGAGAATGGCGAGGAAACCGCATTGAAGCTGTGGCAGGAGACCGGCGTTCGGGTTCTGCCGGGTGCATATCTTTCTCAAGGTGATCCGGGGCAGAACCCGGGCGAGCAGTTTATTCGGGCCGCGTTGGTGGCTCCAAAAAAAGAGTTGCAGCAGGGGCTGATCAAGCTTCGTGACTGCATCTATTCGTGAGGTACGAGGGCAAAATGGCATCATTGAACGCGCGCAACCGCGATCCATTACTGGACAGCACGACGCAAGCCGCGATTGAGCGGCGCACCAAGGAACTGATCGGGATCGCCCTGATCTTGTTGGGGCTGGCCGCTGCGGCGATGATCTGGTCCTACACGCCGGAAGATCCGAACTGGATGGTTTCAACCGACGCACCGGTGCAGAACTGGATGGGCCGGATCGGGGCCTCGATCGCCGCGCCGTTGTTCATGATCGTTGGCTGGGGCAGCTGGGGTATCGCGCTGGTTCTGATCGGCTGGGGTGTGCGTTTCGCTGGCCATTTCGGCGAAGACCGAGCCGTGGCGCGGCTGATCTTTGCGCCGATCTGGATTGCCATTGTCTCGGTTTACGCCGCCACTCTGGTTCCGGGCGAGGTCTGGCGCGCAACCCATAGCTATGGGTTGGGGGGCCTGTTCGGCGACACTGTCATGGGGGCCATGCTGACCCTGCTGCCGATCTCCTCGCATTTCCTGGTCAAGCTGATGTCGTTCGCCATGGCCGTCGGAATGCTGACGCTGGGTATTTTTGTTTTGGGCTTCACCAAAGTTGATGTCGCGCGTGGAACGCGGGCCTTCCTGCTGGGGCTGGTGATGTCCTACGACATGCTGATGAACATGCTGGGACGGGGCGCCTCGGCCACGGCACAGGTTGCGCGGGATCGTCGTGAGCAATGGAAAGAACACCGTGCCGCGCGGATTGAACCCGTTTTTGACGATGAGATCGCGTTTGACGACCCAATCTTCGAAGAGGTCGAGGAAGAACCCGAACCCGCCCCGAAAACCGGCCTGCTGGCCCGGATGCCTGCCCTGATCCGCCGTCCCGAGCCGCTGCCAGAGCCTGAATTGGTCGAAGCCATGCCAGTGCAGGGTTTCGATGAAATGCCGGGTGAAGATCGTATCCGCTCGAAGATTTCGGCCGCCGTGCGCAATCGCAAGGTGGCGACCGGCGAGATGGCCCCTGAACATGACCCGAGCCGGCCTTTGACCAAGGGTCGCGGTCGTGGGCCGGACCCGCTGATCTTCAATCCCAGTGGGGCGGATGAATTGCCGCCCGAGCCGCCCATGACTGCTGCTGGCCTGCCGCCCGAGCCTGTTCTGTCGGCTGAACCGATGTGGCAAGACACGGCGCATGACTATCAGCCCGAGCCTGACTATGAGCCCGAGGCAGACTACATGCCCGAGAATAGCTACGCCGCGCATGATTTTGACGATGACACGGTGTTCGAAGATACGGCGACACCTGAGCCTGTTGTGCCACAGCGCCCAGCCGTGAAGATACCAGTGGCCGAGCCGCGCAAGCCGGTTGTTGCCCAACCTGTCCGTCGCACTCCAACACCGTCCCGTCGGGCGCAGGCCGAGGCGCAGCCGACCCTGTCCTTCGAGGAACGTCATTCCGATTTCGAGTTGCCGCCGCTGGGCCTTTTGTCCAACCCATCCAGCATTCAGCGTCACCACCTGAGTGACGAGGCGCTGGAAGAAAACGCACGGATGCTGGAGAATGTGCTGGATGACTACGGCGTGAAAGGCGAGATCGTCAGCGTCCGCCCCGGCCCCGTGGTCACCATGTACGAGCTGGAGCCTGCTCCGGGTCTGAAAGCGAGCCGTGTAATCGGTCTGGCCGACGATATTGCACGTTCGATGTCGGCCCTGTCGGCTCGTGTTTCGACCCTGCCGGGTCGCTCTGTCATTGGTATCGAACTGCCCAACGAAAACCGCGAGATGGTGGTGCTGCGTGAAATTCTTGCCAGCCGTGATTTCGGCGACGGCAACCACGCGTTGCCGCTGGCGCTGGGCAAGGATATTGGCGGTGAATCGGTTGTCGCGAATCTCGCGAAGATGCCTCACCTTCTGATCGCGGGGACGACCGGCTCGGGTAAGTCGGTGGCGATCAACACCATGATCCTGTCGCTGCTGTATAAGCTGACCCCGGATGAGTGCCGCCTGATCATGATCGACCCCAAGATGCTGGAACTATCTGTCTATGACGGCATTCCGCACCTGCTGTCGCCCGTTGTGACGGACCCGAAAAAGGCGGTTGTGGCCCTGAAATGGGTCGTGGGCGAGATGGAGGATCGATATCGCAAGATGTCCAAAATGGGTGTCCGCAACATCGCAGGTTACAACGGTCGGGTGAAAGACGCGCAGGACAAAGGCGAGATGTTCAGCCGCACGGTCCAGACGGGCTTTGACGATGAGACCGGCGAACCAACGTTTGAAACCGAAGAATTCGCCCCCGAGGCGATGCCCTATATCGTCGTCATCGTCGACGAGATGGCCGACCTGATGATGGTCGCAGGCAAAGAGATCGAGGCCTGCATCCAGCGTCTTGCACAGATGGCGCGGGCGTCGGGTATTCACCTGATCATGGCGACGCAGCGGCCGTCGGTCGATGTGATCACCGGTACGATCAAAGCCAACTTCCCGACGCGGATTTCGTTCCAGGTGACCTCGAAAGTCGACAGCCGGACTATCTTGGGCGAAATGGGCGCCGAGCAACTGCTGGGGCAGGGTGACATGCTTTATATGGCGGGTGGCGCCAAGATTACCCGCTGCCATGGCCCGTTTGTCTCGGACGAAGAGGTCGAGGAAATCGTCAACCACCTGAAGCAATTTGGTCCGCCCGATTACATGAGCGGCGTGGTCGACGGCCCGGCTGAGGAAAAGGCCGACAACATCGATGCCGTATTGGGCCTGAACACTGGTGGCAACACCAACGGTGAGGACGCGCTTTACGATCAGGCGGTGGCGATTGTGATCAAGGATCGCAAATGCTCGACCTCATACATCCAGCGTAAACTTGCCATCGGCTACAACAAAGCCGCCCGGCTGGTTGAGCAGATGGAGGACGAAGGCGTTGTTTCGGCGGCAAATCACGTCGGTAAGCGGGAAATCCTCGTCCCCGAGCAGTAGGATATTTAATAACAAGGGCAAAAGCCTTATCTGGGTCCTATGAAACAGATTGCTTTTGCCCTTGCTTTGACACTGGCCGCGCCTGCCGCTTGGGCGGCAGACAAGCTGCCGCTGTCGGAGATTTCCAATTATCTGAACAAGATGAAAACGGTTCAGACCAGTTTTACCCAGGTCAACGATGACGGCTCTCTCAGTACCGGCAGGCTATGGATTCAACGGCCCGGTAAGATGCGGTTCGAATATGATCCGCCCGACAGCGCGGTTGTCCTTGCACGCTCGGGGAGTGTTCAGATATTTGACCCGAAATCCAACCAGCCGCCCGAACAATACCCGCTGAAGCGAACGCCACTGTCACTTGTGCTGGCTCGGAATGTGAATCTGGGGCAGGCCAATATGGTCGTCGGTCACGACTTTGACGGGACCGCGACCGTCGTGACGGCGCAGGACCCCAAAAACCCTGAATCGGGCCGGATTGAGTTGATGTTCACGGACAACCCTGTCGAGCTGCGGAAATGGGTGATCCACGACAATGCAGGAACCCAAACCACAGTTCTTCTGGGGGAGCTGACCGAAGGTGGGCGCCTCGATCAGAGCTTGTTCTCAAACGGAAAGCGGGTCGGGTCAGGCGACCGCTGACCCGCCTAACTCAGTAGCGGCAACTGGCCAGCTGAGCCTGATACAGGTTGGCCCGTGCATCGACATCGCTGGCCACATTCAACAGCCATGATTTCTGGTTGTAGCTACCGCGCGCATAGCCCGTGTGGCCTTCGTGATAGGCCAGATACTGGTTGCGCGTGTCGCCCAGGTTGATGCCGTTCCGCTCGTAGGTTTTGTTCATGTACCAGCCGATAAAGTCGGACGCGTCGCGAATGCGGTCCCGCTTGGCGCGGCGTTTGCCGGTTTCACGCTGGTATTCTTCCCACGTGCCGTCCAGGGCCTGGCTGTAGCCAAAGGCGCTGCTCTGCCGACCCATCGGGATCACGCCCAGCACGTAGCGATGCGGGGTGCGCGCATCATGGCGGTAACGGCTTTCCTGATAGATCGTCGCCATCTGAACGTGAACGGGGACGCCCCATTTCCGCTCGGTGCTTTTGAAAGCTTTGATGTAGTCAGGTTTTTCGCGCGCAATGCTGCACGCGTCATTCAATCTGCTGGGTGGCTGTTTTGACCCGCCACCACAGGATGCCAAAAGCAGCACCCCTAGGAGTACGAAAAGAATTCTGCTCATGTGCCTCGTGCCTTTTTTCTGGCATTCTAGCGCAGATTGAGCGCTGAGGAAATCACAATCGCTAGAGAATGATCGCCAAAACACCCGGTAACGCGGCGACAGACAGCACGGTCGAGACCATGACCATGCCGGCAACAGCATCTGCATCCGCTTCAAACCGTTCGGCCAGCAGGTACGAGGTGACGGCGACGGGGGTACACATCTGCAAGACCAGAACGCCAAAGGCGATCGATTCCAGCCCGAAGGCGATGGCGACGCCCCATCCAAGGGCAAAGCAGACCGCCAGTTTGAGAAACGACAGCCAAATGGCCTGGTGAAGACTGCGAGAGGTCAGGCGCGCGATTGCCACGCCAACGGTCACCAGCATCATCGGAACAGCCATTTGCCCGAGCAAATCAAGGGTGTTGGTCAGGAACAGAGGCGTTTCCCAGCCCTGCCACAGGAACAGCGCGCCCAGCAGCGTGGCCCAGACCATGGGCTGGCGGATGACCTGCCCGAAGGCGCCTTTGCCCGCGACCAGATAGATCCCATAGGTAAAGGAAAACAGTGCGGTCACGGCCAGAAAGATAACCGCATATCCCAAACCGGCCTGACCAAATGCAAAGATGCATAGGGGAAGACCCAGATTGCCGGTATTTCCGAAGATCAGTGGCGAAAGGTAGGTGCGTTGCTCAAGCTTTAGCACCTTTACAATGACCCAGAAAACGACCGCGAGAACCAGATTGGCCGCAATGGTGGCCAGCGTGAACCGTGACAGGTCACCCCCCGGAATTTCGGTCTGCATCAAGGCCACGAAAATCAGACTCGGGACTGCCAGCGTCATCGCAAAACGCGTCACAAACTGTAGGCGGTATTCAAAGCCAAGCTTCACCCAGACAAAGCCGATTGCTGACAAAAGGAACACCGGTGCCGCAATTTCGAACACTGTCAGTAAGAGGTTCACAGACTGTTTCCTTGAATTTCATATCAATGATTGGCTTTTCCGCCCGGAAAGAGGTAGTAAACTCTTTGGGGGCTGAAACAATGCTAAAGACACACGCCAAGTACGGCCTGGGACAAATCGTGAGACACAAGAAACATCCCTTCCGAGGGGTGATTTTCGACGTGGATCCAGAGTTTTCGAATACCGAGGAATGGTACGAAGCCATCCCCGAAGACAGCCGGCCGATCAAGGACCAGCCGTTCTATCACCTGTTGGCCGAGAACGACCAATCCTTCTATGTGGCTTATGTTTCAGAACAAAATCTGATCGAAGACCGATCGGGTGAGCCGGTTGAGCATCCCGACATCCCCAACATGTTCGGTCCGTTCGAGGATGGGTCATACCCGCTGCACTTCCAACTGAACTGATCAGGACGTCGCGTCTGCGCGTTGATCAATATCCCAGCGCGCAACCGTCCTTTCTGGGGTCACTTGCCCCCTCCAAAACACCATCTTCACGGATTCGTATGGCCTGTGCGCCGCCCAGTGGGGTTTCTGGTGTTTCCACAGTGTGGCCCATTTCGCTTAATTGTTGAGCTACCGCGTCGGGGAACCCGCGCTCGAGCTTCAGGATGCCTCCGTCGGCGAAGGCGCGGGGGGCGTTGATGGCCTCTTGCAGGTCAAAGCCGAAATCCATCAGGTTTGACACGAACCGGGCATGTCCCGTGGGTTGATACGCCCCACCCATAACGCCGAAGGGCATCATCACGCGGTTGTTCTCGGCCAGCATACCGGGAATGATCGTGTGCATCGGGCGTTTGCCGCCGCTCAACTCATTTGGGTGCCCAGCCTGAAGGGTGAAGCCCGCCCCTCGGTTTTGCAGCAAGATGCCGTATTTCTCGGACGCGATCCCCGAGCCGAAGCTGTGGAAGATCGAGTAGATCAGCGAGACAGCCATCTGATCGCGGTCGACGACGGTAATGTAGACGGTATCCTTGTGGATCGCCTCGGTCAGAGGCGCGGCTGCTGGCATAGCGCGTTTCGGGTCGATCAAAGCCGCGAGGGCTGCGGCGATGTCTTTGTCCAGAAAGCGCTCGGCCCGCGCCATATGGTCGGGATCGGCGATGAAGCGGTTGCGTGCGTCATAGGCCAGTTTTGTAGCTTCGGCCTCGATATGCACCCGTTCCGCGCCCAATGGGTCCATGCTGGCAAGGTCGAAATGCGTGAGGATATTCAGCAGCAAGATCGCCGTTGCACCTTGGCCATTTGGGGGGTGCTCGACCAGATCAACGCCCTGATAGGTGCCGCTCATCGGATCGGACGGGGTGCATCGGGTCGATTGAAAATCCTCGGCGGTGTGCAGACCCCCCAACGCGGAAAGCGCGGCGATCATATCTGCTGCGATTTCACCTGAATAGAAGGCCTCCCGACCATCCTTTGCAATACGTCGCAGAACCTCAGCCTGTTTTGGCGCGCGAAAGACCTGACCCGTCTTCGGGGCCTGTCCTTGGATCAGATAGTGGTCACGCGCGACCCCTTGAAGGGTCGGCTCGCCATTGTGCCAATCGAAAGAAACGCGTGGAGCGACCGGAACACCCTGTTCTGCATAGTGAATGGCCGGTTGCAGAATGGCATCCAGCCCCAACCGGCCTTCGGTTTGGCTGAGATTACAGAAGGCGTCGACCGCGCCCGGGACCGTTACCGAATCCGGACTGGTCAAAGGCACCGAGGTCAAGCCCCGATCCCGCAATGCGCCGGCTTGCGCCGCAGCAGGTGCCCGGCCCGAGCCATTCAACGCGCGGATCTGGGTTTCCCCCGCGCGGTTGTAGAGGACAAAACAATCGCCGCCCAAACCGGTCATCTGCGGCTCGCAAATTCCCAGCAAGACCGCCCCGGCAATGGCTGCATCCATGGCATTGCCGCCGCGTTCCAGAATGTCGACGGCGGCTTTCGCCGCAAGCGGGTGTGAGGTCGCACACATCCCGTTTGTGGCCAAAACTTCGGACCGGCCCGGCTTGTGCAAATCCCGCATCATCATCCCCTTCCTTTGAACACCGCGAACGTATCGCGCAGGGAACAATTGTCCAGTTCTTCAATGAGGGGAGGGAGGTTCCTCGGCGCCGTTCACTGGGTGGGGGCTGTGACACTTGGCGCCGAGGGAAGCTATCTGAGCTACGGGAATATGTTTGACAGTCGTTTGGGGCGGCGCAATGGTTCGAAAAAGGTCTTATTGTGGCCATTTCGCGTCAAATCCCTTGGGTCAATCGGGCGTTGGGACGTCGAACCGCAGTGACAACAGGTTGAAGCCATCGCGACGCTCATACCGAATCTCGCTGGTCAGTTGGTGAATCAGATACCATCCAAACCCCCCTTCTGGCAGGTCCTGCAGGCTTGTTTCAACCAGCGCCGGGGTCCCGTCCGGAGGTTTGCAGCCGGGCAGAGGGCGACCGGTGTCAGAGATCAGAATGTCCAGCTGGTTGTGCTCTAACCGGCAACAGACCTGCACTTTGGCGGGTTCAATGCCAGAATAGGCATGCTCGACAACGTTGTTGATCGCTTCTGCCAAGGCAATTTTCACGTCATCCGCCTTTTCGACAGGCAAGCCGTGGCGGGCCAGACCGGCGCTCAACGTCGCGATTCCGGCGCTGGCTTCCGCTTCAATCGCCGGAAAGCTCAGCTGCAGGCAGGTTGGATCATTGGTCGGCGTTACACACATCTGCGTTGGCCGCGTTACTCTACTTGCGCCGACAGCGCGTCGTCCAGCGAATCGAATAATCTGAAAACGGTGTCCATTCGCGTCAGGCGAAACACTTTTTCGACCACAGGCTGCAGCCCGGCCAGATCCAGCCGACGCTCACTGCCGATTTGTTTCATCGAGGCGACGATGGCCCCCAATCCACTTGAATCAATGAATTCCACGCCCGCCAGATCCAGAACGATGCGGATCGCGTCGGTTTCTGTTTCGCGGCGCATGTCCTCCTTGAACTGGATGGCGATAGCTGCATCAATCCGTTCCAAGTGAACGGTGATGATCTGCGCCTTGTCGGTTGTAGTGCTGGTCAGCCCCATGATTGAGCGCCCTTTTCAGCTGAAATTGCGTCGTAGAAATACGCTAGACGGCAAATCTTACCATTCGGTATTCAAGATGCGGCAAAAGGAGGGATTTCGGATGAAAGACGTAGTGATCGCAGGCGCGGCCCGTACACCCATGGGAGGGTTTCAGGGCATGTTCGATGGTGTTCCCGCTGCCGACCTTGGCGGAGCCGCGATTCGCGCTGCCTTGCAGCAGGCGGATACGGACACTGTCGACGAAGTCCTGATGGGCTGTGTGCTTCCGGCGGGGCAGGGACAGGCACCAGCGCGTCAGGCGGGATTTGCAGCCGGGTTGGGCGAAGAGGTGCCAGCCACGACCCTCAACAAGATGTGCGGCTCGGGTATGAAAGCCGCCATGATCGCCTTTGACCAGATCGCGTTGGGTTGCACCGATACCATGGTCGCAGGCGGGATGGAGAGTATGTCGAACGCGCCCTATTTGCTTCCCAAGATGCGCGGCGGTGCGCGGATCGGGCACGGGCAGGTCGTGGACCATATGTTTCTGGATGGGCTTGAAGATGCTTATGACAAAGGCCGTCTGATGGGAACATTTGCCGAAGACTGCGCTGAAACCTATCAGTTCACCCGCGAGGCACAGGACGAATATGCGTTACAATCCCTCTCGAACGCACTGACTGCGCAGGATAATGGCGCGTTTGATGGGGAAATCGCCCCGGTCACGGTGCAAACGCGCAAAGGGGCGCTTGTGCTTGAAGCGGATGAACAGCCCAAGTCCGCCCGGCCCGAGAAGATCCCGACACTGAAACCAGCCTTCCGTCAGAATGGTACAGTAACGGCGGCAAACTCCTCCTCCATTTCCGACGGAGCGGCGGCACTTGTTCTGGCCTCTGCCGAGGCAGCGCAGGCGAAAGGGCTGACTGTTCGCGCGCGCGTCTTGGGCCATGCAAGCCACGCGCAAGCGCCGGGCCTTTTCACAACTGCTCCGGTTCCTGCGGCGCAAAAGCTGCTGGATCGTCTTGGCTGGACCAAAGATGATGTGGACCTGTGGGAGGTGAACGAGGCCTTCGCCGTGGTTCCGATGGCCTTCATGCGTGAAATGGGCCTGCCGCGCGACACCGTCAACGTCAATGGCGGGGCCTGCGCTCTGGGTCACCCAATCGGGGCATCGGGGGCCCGGATCATGGTCACGCTTCTGAACGCCCTGGAAAAACGCGACCTGAAGCGAGGGGTCGCTGCGATCTGTATCGGCGGCGGCGAGGGCACGGCCATCGCCATCGAACGCGTTTGACGCTTCATCTTTTTACAAATACTCCGGGGGTGAATTGAGCCTTAGGCTCAAGAGGGGGCAGCGCCCCCTTCCCCCGAACGGAGCAGTGCCAACATGACGGTCGACTACGACAGCCTCGCCAAGACAATCGCCTCGCTGACCGAGGGCGAAACCGATCAAATCTCTCTGATGGCGACAATCGCGTGCGAGGTGCATCACGCCGATGATCGGTTTAACTGGACGGGGTTCTACCGCGTCACCGAACCGGACCTGCTGAAAATCGGCCCCTACCAGGGCGGCCACGGCTGTCTGGTCATCCCGTTCGCACGCGGCGTGTGCGGCGCAGCCGCGCGCACGGGCGAAGTGCAGCTGGTGCCTGATGTGGACGCATTTCCGGGTCATATTGCCTGCGCGTCTTCTACGCGGTCAGAGCTTGTTTTGCCCGTACGCGATGCCTCGGACGCGGTTATTGCCGTGTTTGACATCGACAGTGACCAGCCGGATGCCTTCACGGATGTGGACGCGTCCGAACTGACCAAAATTCTTCAGAACGTGTTCTCCGCTTAACAGCAACCCCAACTAAACTGTTATGGAGCTTGGGTTTGGGTCCTGATTTGCGACCTCTCATGAAAAAGAGCTTTGAAATTTCACGAAATTGAGACATCGTGAAAAATGAAAATGAAATTTCACGAGAATCGGAGTCTGACCTTGAACACGCAAACCCCTCAGCGCGCGACGCTCGGAGCGGACTTGCGAGCTTTGCGCAAGGCAAGGGGTTTGACGCTGACTGAAATTGCCGAACGTCTGAACCGCTCGGTCGGGTGGCTTAGTCAGGTCGAAAGGGACATGTCCGATCCTTCAATCTCGGACCTGCGTCAGATCGCAGAATGCCTGGGCGTTCCCATGTCGATGCTGTTTGCGCATTCCGCCGCCCCGGTCGAGGAGCAAGGCTACGTGGTTCGCGCCGTGTCACGACGACCAATGGGTTCAGATGAAGAAGGCCTGATCGAGGAGCTGCTTTCACCGGATCTGACCGATGATTTCGAAATGGTGCATTCCACGTTTGAGCCCCGATCCAAAATGCAAAAATCCGCAGACCGACCAACGCAGGAGGTCGGCTATATCGTCTCGGGCCAACTGGACCTGACGATCGGCGCGCGGCACTTCACCGTCGGGCCGGGCGACAGTTTCCGAATAAAGCATGAGCCCTATCAATGGGCGAACCCCTATGATGAGCCCGCCGTGGCCATCTGGGTCATTGCGCCGCCGGTATACTGATGAGCTTTGAGGCCTGGACCATATTCGCGCTGTTCTGGGTGGTGTTCGTGACCACTCCGGGGCCGAATGCGGTAAATTGTATCTCAAACGGCATGAGCTTGCCCTTCCCGAAGGCGATGCTTGGGGTGCTTGCGATCCTGACACAGGCCAGTGTGTTTCTGATCTTGTCCGCGTTGGGCATAACGGCGCTGATCGCGGCCTCACCTACCGGGTTTCTTGTCGCCAAGCTGATCGGGGCCGGGTTCCTGATCTGGATGGGTATTCGCGGTTGGCTCAACGCCAGCAAGCCAGCGCCTGCGTCCGAGCGGCCCGCGCGCCATGTCTATCTGCACGCGCTGGCGGTCGCCACGATCAACCCGAAAAGTGTGGCCGGATACCTTGCGGCGTTTTCGCAATTCGTCCAGCCCGACGCGCCGATCTGGCAACAGATGGGGGTGATCATGCCAACGGCTCTGATCATCACGACGCTCAGCTATACCGGCTTCACCCTGCTGGGCGCGCTGATGGGCAAGGCTGCGCTGGGGGCCGTGTTCAACGTTTGGGTCCGACGGATCATGGCGACCTGTTTCATCATCTATGGTGTGTTGCTGGGCACCAGCACGACGCCAACAGCAAAGGGGTAAAGACATGCACACCGGTTCCTGCCTCTGCGGCAAGGTTGCATTCACCATTGATGGTGATCTGACGCCGCCCAACGCCTGCCACTGCGGACAATGCCGCAGGCAATCGGGGCACCTGTGGGCGTCTTGCGTGACGCATCAGGACAATCTCAGCCTGACCACCAGCGAAACGCTGGGCTGGTACCGCGCCTCTGACATCGCCAAGCGTGGCTTTTGCAGCGCGTGCGGCTCGTTCCTTTTCTGGCAGCACAATGACGAGGACACGATTGCAGTTTCCATCGGTTCACTGGACGAGCCGACCGGTTTGAGGCTCGCCCGGCACATCTTTGTCGCCGACAAGGGCGATTACTACGACATCACGGACGATCTGCCCCAACGGGCACAGTAACAGGGATCAAGACCAATGAGTGATTTTCCGACAAAAGCCCGCGTGGTTATCATCGGTGGCGGTGTGGTGGGGGCGTCGTCCCTGTACCATCTGGCCAAGAAAGGCTGGACCGATTGTGTCCTGCTTGAAAAGAACGAACTGACCGCCGGTTCGACCTGGCACGCGGCGGGTAACGTTCCGACCTTCTCGACCTCGTGGGCGATCATGAACATGCAGCGGTACTCGACCGAGCTGTATGAGCGGCTGGGCGATGAGGTCGATTATCCGATGAACTACCACCAGACCGGATCAATCCGGCTGGCGCATTCGAAAGAGCGGATGCAGGAATTCGAACGTGCCTGCGCAATGGGCCGGTATCAGGGCATCGGGATGGAAATGCTGACGCCTGAACAGGCGAAAGAGCGGTATCCGTTTCTGGAAACCCACGATCTGGAAGGCGCGTTGTTTGATCCCAGCGATGGCGATATTGACCCGGCCCAGCTGACACAGGCGCTGGCCAAGGGCGCGCGGGACATGGGCGCACGCATTCTACGCTTTACCCCGGCAACCGGTGTGACCCAGCATGATGACGGGACGTGGACCGTACATACCGAAAAGGGCGATATCGCCTGTGACTATGTAGTCAATGCCGCTGGGTATTACGCACAGCGCGTGGGCGAATGGTTCAAACCCTATGGCGGTCGCACCGTGCCGATGATGGTGATGAGCCACCAGTATCTGCTGACTGAACAGATCAGCGAGCTGGAAGATTGGTCAAAGGCCAATGATGGGAAAAAGCTGCCGCTGCTGCGGGATGTAGACGTGTCCTATTATCTGCGGCAGGAAAAGAATGGCATCAATATCGGCCCGTATGAGCCCAACTGCCGCGCCCATTGGGATGTGGACAGCGATCCGATGCCCGATGATTTCAGCTTTCAGCTGTGGTCCGACGACCTTGAACGGATCGAAGATATCGTGGCCGATGCGATGGAACGTGTGCCGGTCACGCAGACAGCCGGTGTCAGCCGGATCATCAACGGCCCGATCCCCTATGCGCCGGACGGCTTGCCGTTGGTCGGCCCGATGCCCGGTGTCAGAAACGCGTTCGAGGCTTGTGTCTTTACCTTCGGCATCGCGCAGGGCGGCGGCGCAGGCAAAGTGCTGGCCGAATGGATCGTCGACGGCGCGACCGAATGGGACATGTGGGCCGTCGACCCGCGTCGTTACACCGATTACACCGACCACGATTACTGCGTGCAAAAAGGGATGGAGGTTTACGGCAACGAATACGCCATGCACTTCCCGCACCACGAATGGCCCGCCGCGCGCGACAAGAAGCTGTCGCCAGTCCACGCCAAGGTCAAAGAACTGGGTGGCGTCATGGGTGCCTACAATGGCTGGGAACGCGCCAACTGGTTTGCCAAGCCGGGCGACGACACCTCGCTGGACGCGACGCACACATGGGGTCGCTCGGGTCCATGGGAGAGCCGTATCAAGGAAGAATGCGAGGCGGTGCGCGACCATTGCGGTGTGCTGGACTTGCCGGGCTTTTCGCGCTTCATGGTCAAAGGTGAAGGTGCTGCCGAAGCTCTGCGTGGCCTGATCACCGGTGGTCTGCCCAAGATTGGTCGCATCAACCTCGTCTACATTTCGGACGACCGTGGCCGTATCCTGACCGAGATGTCCTGCATCCGTCTGGGCGAGGATGAGTTCGTGATGATCACCGCTGCCACCGCGCAGTGGCATGACCGTGACATCCTGATCTCCGCAATGCCAGTTGGTGTTTCCGTCGAGGACGTCACCACCACCCGCGATACGCTGATCGTGACTGGCCCGAAATCGCGCGAAATCCTCTCGGGCCTCAGCGATGCGGATCTGTCCACTGGCTGGCTGACGCATCAATCCGCGACGGTTGCCGGCAAACCGGCCTTCCTGATCCGCGTCTCCTTCGCCGGAGAGCTGGGTTGGGAGGTTCACGCCCTCAACGAAGATATGCCCGCGATCTACGACGCGATCCTTGACGCGGGTGCAACCCCGTTCGGTATGTACGCCCTGAACTCTCTGCGGATCGAGAAAGGCTACCGTGCGTGGAAGGGCGATCTGTCGACCGATTATTCGTTGCTGGAAGGTGGGCTTGAGCGGTTCGTTAAACTGGACAAACCACAGGACTTCCCCGGCAAGGCTGCGATCCTGAACGAAAAGCAGCAGGGCGTAAAGAAATCCTTCGTCACGCTGGTTGTCGAGGCCGGTGACTGCGACGCGCCTTACATGTCTTGTGTATCGCACAATGGTGAGATCGTGGGCGAGACCACCTCGGGCGCATGGGGCTATCGCGTTGGCAAGTCCATCGCGCTGGGCATGGTCAAGACCGAACTCGCAAACCCGGGCACAGAGCTTGAGGTCGAAATCTACGGCCAGAAGTACCGCGCCGTTGTTCAGGAAGACCGGCCGCTCTGGGATCCCGCCAACGAACGCCTGCGCGCCTGATCCCTTTGGGGATTGCCAAATTGGCACAAAACTCCAAGCTGGGGCCCAAGGTGGGCCCTTGCCTGCCTTTCACCAAAGTCCAAATCGGAAGGCTGAAATGACGATCCCTGCACATATGTCTGGCGTTTACCTCACCCATCACGGCGGGCCGGAGGCGTTGCAATGGCGCGAAGATATTCCCGTTCCACAGCCCGGTACCGGGCAGGTTCTGGTGCGTGTCGCGGCTGCCGGGGTCAACAACACCGATATCAATACGCGGGTCGGGTGGTATTCTTCGGATGTAACCGGGGCCACCGATGCCGTTGATCAGGATGTCGACGCCGGAGGGTGGGGCGGCGCGCTGCAGTTCCCTCGCATTCAAGGCGGCGACCTGTGCGGTATTGTCGAAGCAGTCGGTCCGGGCGCAGGGTTCCACCCCGGTCAGCGCGTGACCTGCCCAATCAATCTGCCGCGCCCGCGACCCGGCCATCCGCAGGGGTTCATTGCGTTGGGGTCCGAGATCGACGGAGCCTTTGCCCAATACTGTCTGGTCGAGGCGGATGATCTCTACGATGTCTCTGCCTCGCCCCTGTCAGATACCGAGATCGCGGCCATTCCCTGCGCCTTTGGCACGGCCGAGAACCTTTTGACCCGCGCCGGGGTCACCGCTGGCCACAAGGTGTTGATCACAGGGGCTTCGGGCGGTGTCGGGCTGGCGGCCGTACAATTGGCCCGCCTGCGCGGGGCATCTGTGTTTGGCACTACCGGTGCTGCCAAGGCCGAGGTTGTGAAATCCCAAGGCGCGGTTGAGACCTTTGATCGCGATGCTGTGTTGCCTGCAGATATGTTTGACGTGGTGATCGACGTGGTTGGCGGCCCAAAATGGGCGGGTCTCGTGCTGGCCCTGAAGCCCGGCGGGCACTATGCTGTATCAGGTGCGATTGCAGGCCCGATGGTGCAGGCCGATCTGCGCGACATCTACCTGCGCGACATCACCATTCACGGCTGCACTCATCAATCGCCTGAGGTGTTTGGCCGTCTGGTCGAGCTGATGAATGCCGGTCGGATCAAACCTTTGATTTCCCGCACCTATCCCCTAAAGGATATCGCCAAGGCGCAAGAGGATTTCCAATCCAAAGCGTTGCCGGGGAAATTGGTGCTGATCCCGTAAGGAGTTTATGACATGGCCGAAATCACTCTGTTGGATGGTTCGATCGGGCAAGAGCTGGTCAAACGCAGCGGTAAACGTCCGACGCCGCTTTGGTCGACGCGGGTGATGATCGATCACCCGGAACTGGTGCGCGAAGTACATGCCGAATATTTCCGACGCGGTGCCACTGTTGCGACGACGAACACCTATGCCGTCCACCGCTCGCGCCTTGTGCGCGAAGGGATTGAGGATCAGTTGGCGCAATTGATTCACACTGCTGTGTCTCAGGCCGATCTGGCACGGGCGGGCGGAGGCGGTCGGATCGCGGGATCGCTTGGGCCGCTATTGGCCTCCTACAGACCTGATCTTGAACCTGATCCGGAGGAGGCCGGGCGCAAATTCGCCGAACTGGTCGCGCTTATGGTTGAGGGCGTGGACCTGTTTCTGATTGAAACTGTCTGCTCTGTCATGGAGGCCGAAGGCACCCTGCGGGGCACAGCTGGGTGTGGTAAACCGGTGTGGCTGGCCCTGTCTCCGATGGATGAGGACGGAACGCGTCTGCGATCCGGTGAGCCGTTGGATCAGATTGCCCCCTTGGTCGAGCGTTACAAACCGCAAGCCGTGCTGATCAACTGCACCCGCCCCGAAGCGGTTCCGGCCGCGCTTAAGATATTGTCAGAGATGGGACTGCCCTACGGCGCTTATGCAAACGGATTCACGCATATCGCTGATGGTTTTTTGCAAGACGCCCCCACGGTTGATAGTCTCGCACAGCGCCACGATCTAAGCCCCGATGCCTATGCCGACCACGCCATGGCCTGGGTCGACCAAGGCGCAACAATCGTTGGCGGATGCTGCGAAATCGGTCCGGATCATATCGAGGCCCTCGCGCGCCGCCTGCATTCAGCCGGTCATCGGATCGTCTGAACCGACAAGGGAACGGTATGTCCGAGACACCATCGCCAGCCTCTGCCGAGCGTCAGACCAACCCCGTGCATTTCGACATTCTGGTCGCGCCGGGCTTTGTGCTGCTGGAACTCGCGTCGCTGGTGGATGTTCTGCGGATTTCCAATCGGGTATCCGCAACGCCGCCGTTCACCTATACTTACCGGTCCCTACGCGGTGGTCCCGTGGCCAGCAGCAGCGACGCAACGGTTCAGACCGAAACCGTGCCAACCCAACCCGATGCCACCTATCTGTTTGTGATCGGCAATTCGGACCCGGATCACCCCGACCTGTCTTTGGGCCGGGTGGTGTCGAACTATACCTATCGCGGTGCGCAGGTGTTTTTGCTGGCCGAAGCGGCAAGCCGGTATATCGACGAACAGGGCACCGCCGATCTTGCAACCCATTGGGAAAATGCCTCGTTTCTGCGTGAACGCGGCGCGCGGTTCGAGGCGAAACTGTCCATCGCGACCGAACGTGGCGCGGTCGTCACCTGTGCAGGCATGGGGGCCACCGCCGATATCGCACTGGTCGTGATCGGGCGGCATATTTCGGGGCCCACACAAATGACCGTGGCGGACGTCATGCTGCATGAAAACATCCGCGATTTTGCGTCGATGCAGCCGTTCTCGGGCGCAAAAAACACCGCGACTGGGGATAAGAAACTGGATCAGTGCATCAAGCTGATGCAGACCAATATCGAAGATCCTTTGCCGATTCAGGATCTCGTGGACAGCCTGAATACCTCGAATCGATCTCTTGAGCGGAAGTTCAAGACGTTCTTCGGCACTACACCCAACAGGTTCTATCGTGAAATGCGGTTGGCCAAAGCCAACAACCTTTTACTGAACACCACCATGAGCGTGCGCGAAATAGGCTTGGCCTGCGGTTTCCCGAACGGTTTCTCATCGGTTTACCGCAGTTTTTTCGGCGTGACGCCCATTGTGATGCGCCAACAAAAGAGACAAGCCGCGCAGAGATGATTATTGCGGGTGCGATGACGTTTTTGATGGATTCCGCGCCGATTTTTCATGCCATTCAGGGGGGAACCTGAACGAACGGAGTCTGCATTATGGTTGATCTTCCCAGCAAGGCCCGCGTGGTCATCATCGGCGGCGGCGTGATCGGATGCTCGGTTGCTTATCACCTGACCAAGAAGGGCTGGAAAGATGTTGTGCTGCTTGAGCGTAAGCAGCTGACCAGCGGTACCACCTGGCATGCAGCCGGTCTGATCGCCCAATTGCGCGCGACGGCGAACATGACCAAGCTGGCGAAGTACAGTCAGGAACTCTATGGCGCGCTTGAGGAAGAAACCGGTGTCGCGACGGGCTTCAAACGCTGTGGCTCGATCACTGTCGCGTTGACCGAAGAGCGCAAGGAAGAGATCTACCGTCAGGCCGCCATGGCCCGCGCCTTTGGGGTCGAGGTCGAAGAGATCTCGAACGAGCGCGTGGCCGAGCTGTATCCGCATCTCAACATCGAAGACGTCAAAGGGGCCGTGTATCTGCCGCTGGACGGGCAAGGCGATCCGGCGAACATCGCGCTGGCTCTGGCCAAGGGTGCGCGCCAACGCGGTGGCATCGTGAAAGAGCGTGTGAAGGTCACCGATGTCGTCAAGCAAGGGCGCAAGGTTACCGGCGTTGACTGGGTGGCCGACGATGGCAGCGCCTCAGGCCATATCGAATGCGATATGGTGGTGAACTGCGCCGGGATGTGGGGCCACGAAGTGGGGCGGATGGCGGGCGTGAACGTTCCGCTGCATGCCTGCGAGCATTTCTACATCGTGACCGAAGGCATTGACGGCCTGACCCAGCTGCCAGTTCTGCGCGTTCCGGATGAATGCGCCTACTACAAGGAAGACGCGGGCAAAATCCTGCTAGGTGCGTTTGAACCGAACGCCAAGCCTTGGGGCATGAATGGTATCCCCGACAGCTTTGAATTCGATCAACTGCCCGAGGATTTCGACCATTTTGAACCCATCCTCGAAGCGGCAGTGAACCGTATGCCGATGCTGGCCGAAGCCGGGATTCACACCTTCTTCAACGGTCCCGAAAGTTTCACCCCCGATGACGCCTATCACCTGGGTCTTGCGCCCGAGATGGACAATGTCTGGGTTGCGGCGGGTTTCAACTCCATCGGTATCCAGTCGGCCGGGGGCGCGGGCATGGCGTTGGCCGAATGGATGGACAGCGGCGAGAAGCCGTTTGATCTGGGGGATGTTGACATCAGCCGGATGCAGCCCTTTCAGGGCAACAAGCAGTACCTTTTCGAGCGCTCGAAAGAGACTCTGGGCCTGCTCTACGCCGACCACTTTCCCTACCGTCAGAAAGCCACTGCACGCGGCGTGCGGCGAACGCCGTTCCACCATCACCTGTTGGGGCAAGGCGCGGTCATGGGGGAATTGGCCGGTTGGGAACGGGCCAACTGGTTCGCCAATGACGGGCAGGAACGTGAATACCAATATAGCTGGAAGCGTCAGAACTGGTTCGAAAATTCTGCCGCAGAACACCGCGCCGTGCGCGAGAATGTCGGCATGTACGACATGTCGTCCTTCGGGAAAATCCGCGTCGAAGGCCCCGACGCCGAGGCATTTATGAACTACATCGGCGGTGGGGACTACTCGGTGCCGAATGGCAAGATAGTTTACACTCAGTTCCTGAACCGCACCGGTGGGATCGAGGCGGACGTAACCGTCACCCGCCTGACCGAGACCGCCTATCTGGTCGTCACGCCAGCCGCGACCCGTCTGGCGGATCAATCATGGATGCAGCGCCATGCAGGCAACTTCAAGGTCGTCATCACGGATGTGACCGCCGGCGAAGGCGTTCTGGCCATCATGGGGCCGAACGCGCGCGCTTTGCTCGAAAAGGTCTCGCCCAACGATTTCTCGAACGCGACCAACCCATTTGGTACTGCACAAGAGATCGAGCTTGGCATGGGCCTCGCCCGCGCGCACCGCGTCACCTATGTAGGAGAGCTGGGGTGGGAGATATATGTCTCTTCAGACATGGCAGGACATGCGTTCGAGACGCTGCACGCAGCCGGGCAGGATATGGGTCTTAAGCTGTGCGGTATGCACATGATGGACAGCTGCCGCATCGAAAAGGGCTTCCGCCATTTTGGGCACGACATCACCTGTGAAGACCACGTTGTTGATGCTGGGCTTGGTTTTGCCGTGAAAGTCGACAAGGGCTGCGACTTCATCGGCCGCGAAGCGGTGATCGCACGCAAAGAGAGCGGACCCAAAAGCCGTCTTGTGCAGTTCAAGCTGACTGATGCCGAGCCGCTGTTGTTCCACAACGAACCTATTGTGCGCGATGGTGAGTATGTCGGCTACTTGAGTTCCGGCAACTACGGCCACACCCTTGGTGGTGCTATCGGTTTGGGCTACGTGCCGTGCGAAGGTCAAAAAGCTGCGGATGTTCTGGCATCGAGCTACGAGATCGACGTTTGCGGTGTCAAAGTGAAGGCCGAGGCATCTTTGAAGCCGATGTATGATCCCAAGTCCGAGCGCGTGAAGGTCTGACCCGCAGAACATGGGGGCTCTGCCCCCGCCGCGGCAAGCCGCGACTCCCCCGGGATATTTAGGGCCAGATGAAGCAGGGGATCCGGTCTTCATCTGGCTAAAAACACGACTTCGAAGCCGACCCATCACAATTCGTTATGTGCGACTTCACTGTTTTCAGAGTTTTCATCCTCTCCTGAACTGCCGTAGATGGGTCCGATACCTGTCGGAGATTTCCCGTGGCAAATGCCTCCTCACCCTCGCAGCATGCGGACACCCCAAAGGGTTTTGCGCTGGCGGTTTCCGCCTATGTCATGTGGGGTTTCCTGCCTCTCTATATGAAAGCCCTCAGCCATATTGGCCCGGTTGAGGTTGTAGCGCATCGGGTCATCTGGTCGGTGCCGGTGGCGGGGCTTCTGCTGGTCATTCTGGGGCGGACCCGAGACCTTAGGGCGGCGTTGGGCAATCCCAAGATGTTGGGTATGGCGGCTTTGACGGCGGCGCTGATTTCGGTGAACTGGGCGATCTACATCTGGGCGATCTCAACCGGCCATGCGTTGGATGCGGCACTCGGGTATTACATCAACCCTTTGTTCAGCATCGCTTTGGGCGCTGTGTTATTGCGAGAACCTTTAACGCGCATGCAGTTGGTCGCTGTCGGGCTCGCGGCTTTGGGTGTTCTGGTTCTGGTGGTTGAGGCTGGGCGCCTTCCTTGGGCAGCGCTGGGTTTGATGGTGAGTTGGGGTTTTTATGCCTTCTTCAAAAGGTCTTTGCCGATTGGTCCCAATCAAGGGTTTCTGCTTGAGGTTCTGATCCTTTTGATCCCCGCAATCGCCTATTTAACGTGGCTGTGGGTTCAGGGGGCGGGGCATTTCGGGGTGTTGGCCTCGGATACTGTCTTGCTGTCTTGCGCCGGTATCGTGACGGCTGTTCCTTTGCTGGTCTATGCCAACGGGGCCAAACTGGTCAGGCTGTCGACGATGGGTATCCTGCAGTTTATCGCACCCACCATGATCTTCATCACCGCTGTTGCCTTGTTCGGAGAACAGATCGACCGGGGCCGCATGATCGCCTTCCCCCTGATCTGGGCGGCGCTTGTTGTGTACTCGATTCCGATGATCCGGCAGGCGCGGGCTCAGGCCTGAAGCAGAAGCCGCGCCGCCCTCTCGGCCCAAATCTTATAGGCTTTGGGACTGGGGTGGTATCCATCCGGCGCGGCCAGAGCCGGATCATCCGGTAAATCCAGCGACAGGTGTCTGAGTTGTGGATGGGCGGCGGCGACCTGTTGCAGGCCACGATCCAAGCGAGAGGATTGTCGACCCAATACCCAAGCCAGGGGATGGGGCAGGGACGGAAAGCGGTTCATCTGCGGTACAGCCGTAACGACAACGCGTCGCGCGCCGAGGCGTTGGGTCAGTATTCTTGCCAACTGGTTTTGTCGTTCGATGAAGCGCGCATAGGTCACGCCTCGGGTCACGTCGTTCACGCCGAGCGCGGTGACAACCGCATCAAATGTGCCATCAACCGCCTGTAACCTTTCAAGCGTGTCTCGGGTTGTGTGCCCGGTTGTTGCTTCAAGCCGCCATTCGACCGAATGATGCCGCGCCAAGTGTTTAACCAAATGGCCTGACAGCGCTTGATCCTGTGTTCCCGCGCCAACGCCTGCGGCAGAACTGTCGCCCACGATCAACAGGCGCAGGAGCGGTCCGCGACCCGTTCGCCCCTCGCGCGGACCAATCGGTTCTGGCAACAGTTGGGCTTTGCGGCGCACAGCCAAACCCTGAGCTGCCAGAATCGGCAGCAGGGGCACACGCAGAATCTGATCGGCGGCAAGCGGATTTGACATGATCAGCTCAGGGCGGATTTGAATTCCAGGAACCTTGGGTCGGTCATTATGCGGGCCATCATCGCCTCACGCAGGGCACCTATGGTCTTGTGAGGGCGCATGACGACCTCGAATTGCTGGATCAAACCCTCGTCGTTCAAGGTGATCAGGTCCACGCCGACCGCATCCAGATCTCCGACCTTGCATTGAAACTCCAGCGCCCAGTCATTGCCGTTGCCCATGATCCGTCGGTAGCGGAAGTCGGAAAACACCTTGCCCACATGGCCCAACACAGCCGCAACCGGCGCGCGGCCGGTCCATGTACTGTAGTAGGTGGGCGGCATGAAGCGGACGTCCTCGGCCAATAGTTCGTGAATGAGGGCTTCGTCCCCTTTGGCGACAACCTCTTGCATACGTTCGATTGTTGGATGCATGTCCTCTCCCCTTTTTGCCTCAACGGTTCACGATACGCGCCCCACACGCAAGGACGACGTTGCGGGAAGGGACGCCGTGGGATAGGCACGCGTGCATGAATGAGACCTACGATCCCCCCCAGACACCGCTGGATGTGCTGCATGAAGATGCGCAACTGATCGTGGTGAACAAACCCTCGGGCTTGTTGTCGGTGCCGGGGCGCGGTGCGCATTTGGCGGATTGCCTGCTGACCCGCGTGCAGGCGGTCTTTCCGCAGGCCCTGCTGGTGCATCGGTTGGACAGGGATACCTCGGGCGTGATGGTCTTTGCACAGACGCCCCACGCGCAACGCAATCTGAGCATGCAGTTCGAGCAGCGCCAGACCCGCAAAACCTACATTGCCCGTGTTTGGGGGCGGGTTGAGGCCAAAACGGGCACGGTTGATCTGCCACTGATCGTCGACTGGCCGAACCGGCCGCGCCAGATGGTGTGTCATGACACGGGCAAACAGGCCGTCACAGATTGGCGCGTCGTCAAATACGAAGGCGATACGACGCGCGTGCGTTTGTTTCCGAAAACCGGCCGCTCACATCAGTTGCGTGTTCATATGCTGGCCTTGGGTCACCCGATTCTGGGCGACCCGTTCTATGCAGAAGGCGCAGCGCGGGATTTCCCGCGCCTTATGCTGCACTCTGAAGAACTGCGCGTGAAAAGCCCCGAGGGCGGCGTGGCGATGAAGTTTCGCGCCAAGGTAGATTTCTAGCCTCAGGCCACGTTGGTCCATAGCAGTTTGAGGTTCCCGAGGGAAAACCGCCGGGAACGTTTACGGCGCGCTTGCTGCGCGCGGTGTCGATCTGCGACCAGTTCACGTTCGATCTCATAGGCGCGAAGGGTGTGATCTTGCGACCAGCGTTCAAGTTTCAGGTGCATCAGAACATGGTTGTCTAGACTTGGCATATTGGGCCTCCGGGTTGTTGAAATCTGACCCAACCTCGCGCACCACTCCTGACACCCTCTTGTCAGGGGGATGTGCTAGGCTGTCAGCAGTTTGACAGGAGGCCCCGACATGAGCCGCTCGACCCGGTTGTTCGAAATTATCCAGATGCTCAGGGCCGCAGATGCGCCCGTGACGGCCGATCAACTGGCCGAAAAGCTTGAGGTGTCCACGCGCACGGTTTACCGCGATATCGCCGAGCTGCAGGCGCAGCGTACACCGATCGAGGGCGAGGCAGGCGTGGGCTATCTGATGCGGCGCGGCTATGATCTGCCGCCACTGAATTTCGACGCCGAAGAGGTTGAGGCGCTGTGGGTCGGGCTGTCGATGCTCGCGCGGACCGGGGACAGCCATCTGCAACGGGCGGCGCAGCGCATCTGTGACAAGATCGACGCGCTGCATTGCCCTGCCGACTGGTTGCAGGTCTCGACCTGGGGTGCGCCGGTTGATGACCCCGCGAAAGGGTGCATCCCGGTGGCCAGCTACCGCCAAGCAATACGGGCCGAGCAGAAACTGCGCATCACCTATGTCAACGGTGCGGGCGAACGCTCGGAACGGGTCGTGCGGCCTGTGGCTCTGATCTACCATATCGAATGCACGATGCTGGCAGGATGGTGCGAGCTGCGGGGCGGGTTCCGGCATTTCCGGACAGACCGTATCTGGGCCTGCGAAGACACGGGCCAGAGTTTCCGGGGCCAAGGCCGTTCGCTTAGGGATTTGTGGCACGAGCAGGAGCGCAACGATCTGGCCGCGCAGCCTGCCTGATCCGGCATGGGAGGGGATTCGCCGACTTCACCGCTTTGTTGCTTGAGCCTGCGCAACGCTGCCGTGATATACTGATCTGCAACAAGGCAAACCCGATCAACGGGGGCCGGAGCAGAAGGTGATACCATGACGATTTCCAAGTTTTTTCTGGCAACCGGGCTATGCTCGGCCATGGCTTTGGCAGCCTGTACCGATCCGGGCACGTTGAACCTGCCCGCCGATCCGAACCAGAACGCCAAACAAGGTGCGATTCTGGGTGGTCTGGTCGGTGCCGGCGTCGGTGCGATCGCAAATGGCTCGGACCCGCTGTTGGGGGCGTTGGCTGGCGGTGCCATCGGTGCAGCTGGAGGAGGCCTGATTGGCAACCAACTTGATAAACAGGCCGCTGAGCTACGCCAGCAATTGGCCAATGACGGGATCACCATCGTCAATGCGGGCGACCGGCTGATCGTTACCGTTCCGAACGACATCACCTTTGATACCGACAGTGCCACGGTTCGCCCGGCATTGCGCTCCGATCTGGTGCGGGTTGGTCAGAACCTCGTGAACTATCCGAACTCGAACGTGCAGATTATCGGTCACACCGACAGTGATGGCGAGGCCTCTTACAACCAAGGCCTGTCCGAGCGTCGCGCCAACGCGGTCGCGGACATCCTTCAGGCGAACGGTGTGAATTACAGCCGGATCGCTACCATCGGACGAGGTGAGAACAACCCGGTTGCCTCGAATCTGACGCCGGAAGGCAAAGCGCAGAACCGCCGGGTCGAGATCGTGATCGTACCCAGCGCAAACTCGTAAATCCATGTGCATTTGGGGCAGCCGTCGGGTTGCCCCTATGTCGCTTCGGGTTAAACCTGCGACACGAATACCCTGCCACGCTTTCAGCATTCTCGGGACATTCGTGTCACTTGATGATTCAGGTAAAACCCGAAACGCCTTAAGCGCGCATTAGCTGTGCAGGAAATGGGGTTTGGATCGGGCGCGTCTCGGTCTACCTATTGGGAAACACTGAAACGGAGTTTCCCGCAATGTCCCAACCGACCCTCCTTGGCCTGTCCGGTTCCCTGCGTCAGACGGCAACAAACCGTAAGCTTCTGCGCGAGGCCGCACGCCTTTTTGATCCCGCCAGCTTTGTCGAAGCGGATCTGAACCTGCCCCTTTATGACGGGGATCTGGAAGAGGGTGAGGGCATCCCAGCCGCTGTGCAAACGCTGGCCGACCAGATCACGCAGGCCGATGCGGTGATTATCTCCACGCCGGAATACAACAAGGGGCCGTCGGGCGTTTTGAAGAATGCGCTGGACTGGGTCAGCCGCACCTCAGGCAATCCTTGGGCCGACAAGCCGGTTGCGGTGATGTCCGCCGCAGCGGGCCGGGCCGGAGGCGAGCGCGCCCAGATGATCCTGCGCGCTTATATGGTGCCATTCCAGCCGCGCATTCTGCAAGGCCCCGAGATCCATCTGGCCGACAGCTCCAACGCGTTTGACGACGTGGGGCGGCTGACGAGTGAGCGCTATGAAAAGACCATACATGCGCTGATGCAAAAACTGCGGGCTGAGGTCGGGCGTCTTTAGGCGGATACGGTATGCGCGAGGATCGGCAAAGCGATGTCATAGACCCGGCCCGGGCGGCGGCCTTGCAGGTTGCGCTGGGGTTGGAGCCTACGATCTCGGCCGGTTCCGCGTTGCCGCCGTTCTTTCACCAGCTTTACTTCTGGTCCCCGCGCGCGCCATCTGATCTGGGGCGTGACGGGCACCCTCGGGTCGGGATTGATCTGATCCCGAAGATGGGCCTGCCGCGCCGGATGTGGGCCGGGGGGCGGCTGCACTTCCGCACCCCTCTGCGGGTAGGCGCTGAGGCACAGCGGCACTCGTTTCTCGAGCAACAGAGCCGCAAAATCGGGCGCACCGGGTCGTTGGGGTTTGTTAGGCTCAGGCATGAGATCCGGCAGGATGGGGCGCTCTGCGTGACAGAATGGCAGGATCTGGTCTATCGTGAAGACCCCTCTCTGGACGAGGTGAAACCCACGCCGCCCGTGGCGCGTCGTGACGAAACGGACCGCCGCGAGGTGGGCTTCGACAGCACTCTTTTATTCAGGTACTCCGCGCTTACCTTCAACGGCCACCGGATCCACTACGATCTGGATTATGCGCGCGATGTCGAAGGGTATGGCGGGCTGGTCGTTCACGGGCCGTTATTGGCGCAACTGCTGATGCTTTTTGCGGAGGACGTGATTGGCCCGCTGACGCGCTTTTCGTTCCGGGCAACCGCGCCGCTTTTGCATTTTGAGACGGCCACGCTGTGTCGCAACGGGCCGGACCTGTGGGTTCGTGGCCCAGACGGTCGACAATGCATGAAGGCCGAGGCGCAGTCAGAGTGACGCTTCGGGCCGGAAATCCGCAGGGATTTCATCGCGCCCGTCCAGCATGAGGTCCGCCATCACCTCGGCCACTTTCGGGGCCATACCAAAGCCGATCTTGAAGCCACCATTGGCGATGAACTGACCGTCGTGCAGGGGGTGTGCGCCCAGCATCGGTGCGCGGCTTTTGCTTCGGGGGCGGACACCGGCCCATCGCTCGATCACCTCGGCTCCGTGCAGCACGGGAACGGCGCGGGTGGCGCGGTCGATCACGTCATCCAGCGCGTCGTCGGTGCTGGTCGGATCGTCATAGTCCCGCTCAGAGGTCGAGCCGATCGCCAGCGTGCCGTCCGCATGCGGCACGATATGGATTGCATCGGCGAATAGCTGGGGCACCGCGCCCGCATCAAAGCGTAGCAATGCGGCTTGGCCCTTGACGCCATTGCCGACAGTTTTCCCGAAGCTCTGGCTGAGCTCCTGCAACCCGGCGACACCTGTTGCATGCAGCACATGGCCCTTGTCCGGTGCCTCACCAACCACCTCAACCCCCATGACCGAAAGCGCGGCAACCAGCGCGGCACAGGCCCTGCGCGGGTGCATGCGCGCGGTCAGGGTGTCGTGGATGACATAGCCGGTCGGGCTGGGCGGGCACCATTGGCCTGCCTCCGACGTGGACAGCACTTGCCACTCGGCCATACCCTGCCATAGCTCTTGCGCGGTGGCATGCCGTTGGTGCGCCAGCTGCAGGCTGCGCTCATCCATGATCGGTTGCAGGCGTCCCAGACGCCCATAGCCTGCTGAAACCCCTCCGGTAGCTTCGACCTGTGCCCAAAAGGGTTCGGCCATGATCAGGCTGTCGAACTGAAAGGCCTTCTTGGCGTTCCAGTTCTCGGGTACATGCGGGGCCAGAGCGCCCACCAACCCTCCGCTGGAGCCCGCACCGGGGCCAAAGGGATCGACAACCTGCACCTTTGCGCCGCGCCGGGCGCAGGTCCAGGCGATGGACAGGCCAAAAATGCCAGCGCCGCGTACCGTCACATCGACCATTGCCAAACCCCTCTTCCTTGTTCAGTGTCGCGCCGCTTAGCTACAGGATTCCCCGATGGCAAACCAGCACGCCGAATTGACATGGAGAGAGGACCGGATTCCGGTCTCGGACCAGTTCGATGATCCCTATTTCTCGTTGCAGAACGGGTCAGAGGAGACGCGGCATGTCTTTCTGTCCGGCAACGACCTTCCCGCACGCTTCGCGCCGGGATTTCATATTGCCGAACTGGGCTTTGGCACCGGCCTGAACCTGCTGACTGTCTGGTCCGCGTGGGAGGCCGCAGGCCAGACCACTCCGTTGCGATTCACCAGTTTTGAGGCCTTCCCCATGGCCCCCGAGGATATGGCGCGCGCCTTGGCAGCCTTCCCCGAAGTGCAGCCCTGGGCCGAGCGTTTCCTGTCGCAATGGCGCGGCGGGTGCTGTCAGTTCGACACGCTGCATCTTGAAGTGATCGAAGGCGACGCGCGTCAGACGTTGCCCGGCTGGATCGGCAAGGCCGATGCGTGGTTTCTGGACGGCTTCTCGCCCGCCAAAAACCCTGAACTTTGGGGCGCGGATCTGATGCAGCATGTGGCTGATCACACGACACCAGGCGGCACCGCGGCCACCTACACCGCAGCAGGCTTTGTCCGCCGCGGGTTGGAGGAAGCAGGGTTCGCTGTCACCCGCGCGCCCGGCTACGGTCGCAAACGGCATATGACACGGGCGGTCAAAGCGTGACGCAGCAAAACAACATCTCGGCCGGGATCGCGCTGATGGTCGCCTCAACGGTGGTTTTTGCCCTGCAGGACGGGATCTCGCGCCATCTGGCGGGGACGTATAACACCTATATGGTGGTGATGATCCGATACTGGTTTTTCGCAGCCTTTGTCATCGCCCTGGCGGCCCGTGCGCCGGGTGGCTTGAAAGCAACCGCGCGGACAGATCAGATCAAACTTCAGCTTTTCCGAGGCGTTCTGCTGGTGACCGAGATTTGTGTCGCTGTGTTCGGCTTTACGGTGCTGGGTCTGATCGACAGCTTGGCGGTCTTCATTTGCTATCCACTTCTTGTCGCTGCGTTAAGTGGCCCGGTTCTGGGCGAGAAGGTAGGTTGGCGGCGTTGGAGCGCAATCGCCGTCGGCTGTGTGGGGGTCCTGATCATTCTGCAGCCGGGGGTAGGCGTGTTCAACCCATGGGCCATCATTCCATTGATCTCGGCCCTTCTCTTTGCGGTCTACGCTTTGGTGACCCGATATGCCGCCCGTCTTGACAGTTCGGCCACCAGTTTCTTTTGGACCGGAGTCAGCGGTGCCGTCGCCATGACCCTTGTAGGCATGTGGTTCTGGGAACCAATGGCGCGTGCGGATTGGGTCTGGATGGGTCTGTTGTGCGTCAGCGGCGTCTCGGGCCATTGGCTTCTGATCAAATGCTATGAGATGGCCGAGGCCAGCGCCGTGCAGCCTTTCGCCTATTTCCATCTGGTTTGGGCAGCGATCCTGGGCATTGCAATCTTCAACGAGGTCCTGCGCCCCGAGGTGGTGATCGGCGCATCGCTGGTTGTCGCGGCGGGGCTGTTCACACTATGGCGCGAACGCCGCAAGGGTTGATCCGGTCAGCTCCTGCGAAAAGGGCACAGGCAGGGCCGGTTTGCCCAGACGCGCGCGGTAAACAGGCAAGCTTTCGGTCACGCGCATCACATAGTTGCGCGTCTCGCTGAATGGGATGGTCTCGATCCAGTCGACCACATCAACGGTTCCGGCGCGGGGGTCTCCGTAGCGTTCCATCCACGAGATCGGCCTTCGCGGTCCGGCATTGTACCCGGCGGCCATCATGACCACGTTGCCGTTGAAATCCGCCGCTAGGCTCGACAGGTAGTTGGCCCCCAACTTGGCATTATACTCCCAGTCCGAGGTCAGCCGACCAGTCTGGTGCCCGCTGAGGATACCCAGCTCCTGCGCGACCAGTTTGGCGGTTGCAGGCATCACCTGCATCAGCCCGCGCGCCCCTGCGCCGCTGATCACCACCGGATCAAATTCACTTTCACGCCGGGCGATGGCCAATGTCATCTCTTTGGCCATCGGCAAGCCGATATCCGCGACCGGATGCACGGGGTAATAGGCTGCGGGCAGAACCGTTCCACTGGTCGCGGCGCGTTTGGCGATCATCACGGCGAGGTGCGGCTGTTTCAGCTCGATCACCAGATCGCCCAGCTGATTGGCTTGCGCTGTATCGAGGCTTTCGACCAGATGGGTCAGAAACCGTTCAGAGAGGTTATCTTCCCCTGCCTTCAGCAGCAGAAGACCGGCCTCCAACACGCTGGAGTTCGCAAATTCGGCCTGTCGCCAATGCGCGGCGCGGGGCGGGTTGGTGAGGGTGCTGTCGAACGGCCGCCCGATCTGCTCGGCTGCCAGTATGCCGTAGAAAGATGTCTGATAGTCTGCGCCCATTGCATAAGCGTCATAGGCTTTTTCGGCATCTCCTTGCGCCGCGTAGGCGCGACCCAGCCAATAGCCAGCACGGCCTCGTGAGATCGGAGACTTCACCGCGCCTTCAAAGTTTTGAAAATGCCGAACCGCTGTCGTGGGGTCGTTCAGTTTGCGCAAAGCCAGGAACCCCGCCAGCCATTCCAGATCGGCGTATCCATAGCCCATCTCAGGCGTCATATGGTGGTTGGCGGCTACCTGATAGGCGCGGGCCGCACTGCCCTGCCGCATCTCAAGCCGGGCCAGCCGGCGTCGACCTTCAGCCCATTTGTCCGGCTCACCCAAGGCGTCCGGACCGGTCGAGCGGGCCAGCATCAGATCAATGGCGCTGTCGTCCAGCTCTTTCCTGTCGCGCCAGACAAAGCGATCAAACGCCAGCCCCGGAGACCCCGCCAGAGCCTTGGGTACGGCAGAAATCTTGCCATCCACGCCCGGTTCGCGTTTTTGCAGGGCAATGCGGGCTTCGGCCAGTTTGCGCTGATCCGCGCTGACCAGCGGAAGCATGCGTCCGGCGCTGACCAGATGATTGTCCCACAGCATCCGATCCAGTCGCGCCGTGTGGTGCGCTTTCAGCAATGTCCCGAAGTTCTCAAGATAGTCCGTCTGCAAACCCGACCCCATGGGCATGGTGCGCCAGGCGGTGACGATATCGGCCTCGGCATCCCCAATCCGGCCCTTGGCTTTCAGAGCGACCGCATAGTTCAGCGCGCCTTCGGCCGTTTGCGGCGGCTGATCGGCGTAGAACCGCACCACCCGATCCGGATCAGCCCCGGTAAAGGACGGCTCGCTCTTGCGGCGCAACCAGGCCAGTCCGGGCCAGTCGGGGCGGCGTTCCAGAAACACCAGCACATCGCCCGAGCTACCAAAGCCTTCGCGCAGCCAATGCCACACGATAATGTCACGGGATACCGAGCCGCGCGCGCCAGACACCCTTAGCGCTTCGTTCCAATCGCCTTTGCGCATTTCCGCCAGCCCGGCGCGCAGATCACCGGCGGCATCCGCGCGCGCAGCGCTTGCCTGCATTCCAAAACACAGAATCACTGTTGCCAAAAAGGCCAGAACGCGTGTCATCTCTTGCATTTCCCAACCAACCGAGGATAGAGCCATTCAGGATAAACCCTGCGCCGCCAGTATCAACTCACAAAGCTAAAAACGTGAGCGAGGATGGCGCAAATACTGCAACCGCACTTCAAGGAGCGCGACCCATGTTCAAAGGCTCAATGCCAGCCCTCGTCACCCCGTTCAGCAACGGCGAGTTGGACCTGGATACGCTCAAACACTTGGTGGAATGGCAGATAAAGGAAGGCTCGACCGGTCTGGTACCCGTTGGTACCACCGGCGAAAGCCCGACGTTGAGCCATGAAGAGCACGAGACGGTTATTTCCGAGGTGGTCAAAGCCGCTGCGGGTCGGGTGCCGGTGATTGCGGGCGCGGGCTCGAACAACACGGTCGAGGCGGTTCGATTCGTCCAGTTCGCCAAGAAAATCGGGGCCGATGCGGCGCTGGTGGTCACACCCTATTACAACAAGCCGACCCAGAAAGGCCTGTTGGCCCATTTCCGTGCCCTGCATGACTGCGCCGATATTCCGATCATCATCTATAACATCCCGGGCCGTTCGATCATCGACATGACCCCCGCGACCATGGGTGAGCTGGCCAAGCTGCCGCGCATTGTCGGTGTCAAAGACGCGACCGGCGATCTGGCGCGCGTCAGCCAGCAGCGTGCAAGCTGTGGTGCCGACTTCTGTCAGCTGTCGGGCGAGGACGCCACTGCGCTGGGCTTCAACGCGCATGGCGGTGTGGGCTGTATCTCGGTCACGGCCAACGTGGCCCCGAAACTTTGTGCCGAGTTCCAACAGGCCACACTGGCGGGCGACTATGCCAAGGCGCTGGACTATCAGGATCGTCTGATGCCCCTGCACGAGGCGATCTTTATCGAACCCGGTCTGGTCGGCGCAAAATACGCGCTCAGCAAACTTGGCCTGTGCAGTACAGAGGTTCGCTCGCCCCTGACCGAACTGGAAGACAGCACCAAAACCGCGATCGAAGCGGCGATGGCGCATGCCGGTCTGATTTGAAACAGGATCCGCGCTTCATCTGGCTAAAAATACCTCGGGGGTGAATTGGCCCAAAGGGCCAAGAGGGGGCTGGCCCCCTCTACCCACGCTTGCCGTAGTAGAGCCCGACCACGTGCTCGGCCTGCGCGAAGAACAGCCAGCGTGACGCGGCAACCCCAGCCAGGTGCGAAACCACGGCCAGCAGCGCAAGCAGGTGTTTAAGCGCAACCCCGTCCAATGGGATCGCGATGAATACAAATGGCACAGCAAAAGCCAGCAGGAACGAGATGATCCGTAGCTTCTCGGCATGTTTACGGCCAACCACGTGCACGAACTCTCGCAGCAGATAGTTGGTGCCAGTATGCGGAGGTTCAAACGCCCGCACCGACCCGCGATGGCCCAATCCTGTTGCTGTCCCAAGGTCCGTCCCAGAACTGGCAAGCGCCTTGTCCCCCTGACGCCAGTACAGGATCTGCACCAGCGCCGCGATCAGCAGCAAAGGCAGCGCAACCGAGGTCTGACCTGCCATCAAGGCGCCTCCGGCCAGGCTGAAGCTGAGGAACATGGCCGGTGTCAGCTTCATGTGCCAACGGGGGATCGTCTTGAGCTGCGTGTAGATCATCGACGTGGTGAAAACCGTGGCCAGCGAGAACAACGCGCCGAGCCAGCCCAAAAGGCTCCATCTTTCGCCCATGAAGACCGAGCCGATTGCGAACAAACCCATCAGAGCAAGCGCGATGACTGCGCACCAGCCCTCGCGGCTGAGCCAGCTAGAGCGCCATTGCGTGAACGCTTTCCACGCCCGTTCCGGATGGCCGAGGTGAAAGGTTGACGCCAGCAATCCGCCGACGGCCAGCCCATAGGCGATCAGGAAAAAGACAAAGGCGACCCAGCCTGTGACCTCGGGCATGCCAAGGCCCAGAAAGAACAGCAATCCAAAGCCGAGGCCGGACAGAGTGGTGAAGAGAATAACGGAAGGGGCCGGATGCATCAGAGCTTCTCCAGTGTCTTGTCAAGCCAGCCGAGGAACCCTTTGGGCTCTTCAGCGACGGGGGCCAGCAGCGGGGCCAGAATATCGATCTGGTCCTCGATTTGATCCTTGGGTCGGGGTGGCAGGTATTTGTTGACGGGCTTGGTGCCCATTTCGGGCATCAGGTCCATGCCATCCCGTTCGGCCACCAGTTTGCTGACGTCACTATCGGGATCGCCGAGGTCTCCAAAATGGCGGGCGCCGGCCGGGCAGGTGCGAACGCAGGATGGGATGCGATCCACTTCAGGCAGGTTTTCATTGTAAATGCGATCAACGCAGAGGGTGCATTTCTTCATCACGCCCTCGGCCATGTCCATTTCCCGCGCGCCGTAGGGGCAGGACCAGGCGCACAAGCCACAACCGATACAGTCGCTTTCATTGACCAGAACAATTCCGTCTTCGACGCGCTTGTAGCTGGCCCCGGTGGGGCAGACGGTAACGCAGGGCGCGTCCTCGCAATGCAGGCAGGATTTTGGGAAGTGAATTAGTTGGGCAGGGCCTTCGGTCGGTGTGACCTCGTACGAGTGGACACGGTTCAGGAAAGTGCCCGATGGGTTGCCTCCATAGGCATCCTGGTCCGACAGCGGAGCGCCGTAGTTTTCGGTGTTCCAGCCTTTGCAGGAAATCACGCAGGCGTGGCACCCGACACAGGTGTCGAGATCGATGACGAGGCCCATTTTGCGATCAGTAGATTCGGGGAGTTGAGTCATAGCAAGAAACCTCGGCTTTGTTGGGCGGGGCAGGGGGCCAGCCCCCTCTTGAGCCTAAGGCTCAATTCACCCCCGAGATATTTTTGGCCAGATGAAGAGTGGATCATTTGCCTACCTTCCAAGCGATATCCTTGGGGCCGGTGCCGACGGGGGAATTGATCGGGTCAAACCCGGGTTGGCTTTCGGCGTCACTCGGGGCTTCGGCTTTTTCGATTTTAACCTTCAGGTCGAACCACGCGGCCTGACCGGTGATCGGATCCGAGTTGGCCCATCGCATACCGTCCTCCTTAGGTGGCAGAAGTTCGTGGATCAGGTGGTTGAGCAAGAAGCCCTTGGTGGCTTCGGGTGCGTCCTCTTGCAGGGCCCATGCGCCCTTGCGTTTGCCAATGGCGTTCCACGTCCAGACGGTGTTGTCGTTGAGCGCGGCCATCTCCATGACCGGTACGGTGATTTCGCCGTGTGGTGAGCTGACCTTGGCCCAGTCGCCATCTTGCAGACCGTGTTCGCGCATCAGCTTGGTTGGAACATAAAGCGGGTTGCGCCCGTGCAGTTGCCGCAGCCAGGCATTCTGCGTGCCCCAGCTATGATACATCGCCATCGGGCGTTGGGTAAGGGCGTTGACGGTGAAGCCTTCGTTGCCCTGTTGATCGGTTTCGTACCAGATCGGCAGCGGGTCCATCTTGTCCTTGATACGTTGGCGCAGATGCTCGGGCGGTTGACGTTCGCCATGACCTTCGGCGGCAAGTTGGAACTTGCGCATTGGTTCCGAGTAGAGCTGAAACAGGTAGGGCTGCGGACTGTCGTACAGGCCCATGCCGACGGCCCAGTCCTGATAGGCCGCGTTCCACGGTTTATAGTAATCCGCGCCTTCGGGGATATGCGCAACGTAGAAACCGCCATTCTCGATGTAGCGGTTCAGTTGCTCCGGGTTGACCTCGCCCCGGCCTTCCTTGGTGCCGTCTTCACCCCTGAAGCCAGCCAGTGGACCAATACCCGGCTTGCGCTGGTGGTTGACGATATAGTCGGCATAGTCCTGCCACTTGGGGGTTCCGTCCTCGTTGGTGAAGCCGGGCAGGTTCATGCGGTTGGCGAGTTCTATCAGGACGGATTGGAAACCCCGGACATCCCGGTCGGGTTCGACAACAGGCCACCGAATGGCATCGGCGGCGGCATCCGCCTCGCAGATCGGACGATCCAGCAGCGAGATACAGTCGTGCCGTTCCAGATAGGTCGTGTCAGGCAGAATCAGATCGGCATACGCGACCATCTCGGACGAGTAGGCATCGGAATAGATGATATTGGGGATGACATATTTGCCGTCTTCGGTTTTGGCGGTCAGCATCTCCATCACACCCTTGGTGTTCATGGAGGAGTTCCACGACATGTTCGCCATATACATGAACAACGTGTCGATCTTGTAGGGATCGCCTGCGGCGGCATTTGAAATCACCATATGCATCAGCCCGTGCGCAGACATCGGGTTCTCCCAGGTGAAGGCCTTGTCGATGCGCTGAGGTGTTCCGCAGTCGTCGATCAACAGATCTTCGGGGCCTCGCACAAATCCAAGGTGCGGACCGTCCAGCGGGCGTCCAGGCCGGCGATCACCGTGCGGTGTGGGGTGGGCCTCGACGGGTTTGGGATAAGGCGGTTTGAAGCGGAAACCGCCGGGAACTTCGACCGTGCCCAGCAGGATTTGCAGCACATGCAGCGCGCGGCAGGTCTGGAAACCGTTGGCATGGGCTGAAATTCCGCGCATCGCGTGGAAGCTGACGGGTCGGCCCGTCATCTTGGAGTGTTTTTCGCCTCGGAAGTCGGTCCATTCGTGGTCCAGCTCGATTGCCTCGTCAAAGGCGACGCGCGCGATTTCGGCAGCGATGGCGCGGATGCGATTGGCGGGAATGCCGCAGCGATCGGCAACGTTTTCGGGGGCGTGTTCGTCCGAGAGGTATTTCTCGGCCATCAGGTGAAAGACCGGGCGGTGGGTCACGCCGTCTTTGTCATAGGTGGCGGACAGATCCGGGCGTACGCCGGGTTTGTCGAAGGCCATTGGTTGCCCGGTGACGCGGTCGATCACCAGCGGTTTGCCGTCGGCATCGCGCAGGAACAGGCCCTTTTCCGGACCTTCAGAGGCATTCACCAGAACCGGCGCGTTGGTGAAGCGCGCAAGGTAGTCGAGGTCGATCTTGCCAGCTTTCATCAGCACATGGATCAGTGACAGAATGAACAGCCCATCCGTGCCCGGCGTGATCCCGACCCAATCGTCAGCCACCGCATTATAGCCCGAGCGGATCGGGTTCACGCCGATCACACGCGCGCCGCGCGCTTTGATCTTGCCCAGCCCCATCTTGATCGGGTTGCTGTCGTGGTCCTCGGCCACTCCGAACAGCATGAAGAGTTTGGTGTGATCCCAGTCAGGTTGGCCGAACTCCCAAAACGCACCGCCCATTGTGTAGATGCCGCCCGCCGCCATGTTGACCGAGCAAAAGCCGCCATGAGCCGCATAGTTGGGCGTGCCGAAATTCTGCGCCCAAAAGCTGGTAAAACTCTGGCTCTGGTCGCGGCCAGTGAAGAAGGCCAGTTTTTGCGGCGCGGTTTCGTGCAGCTCGTTCAGCCACCCAACAGCGGTACTGATCGCCTCGTCCCATTCGATCTCGCGGAATTCACCGGACCCACGGGGGCCAACCCGCCGCAGGGGTTTGCGCAGACGCGAAGGCGCGTTGACCTGCATGATGCCCGCGCTGCCCTTGGCGCAGAGAACACCTTTGTTCACGGGATGGTCGCGGTTGCCTTCGATATAGGCGACTTTGCCGTCCTTCATGTGGACGTTGATGCCACAGCGACAGGCGCACATATAGCAGGTGGTGCGCCGGATCTCGTCCGAGACTTTCGGGCTGGTGTCGATCTTCGGTTGCTGGATGGTCATCTGGCGTCCTTCATGTCGGGCAGCTTGTCAGGTCAGGAATGTTAATCCGGTAAGGATAATTCCTGCAATAAAAAGAGTTTCTACGACGATCAGGGCGATCGCTGCGCCTCCGACCGACAGGATTTGTTTCAGGTTCGTCTTCATCCCGACTGCTGCGATTGCGATCAGCAGCAACCAGCGGGATGTCTGGCTGAGAAGCTCGGACAGGAACAGCGGGATCAGGCCGAATGAGCTGGCCGCAGCCAGTACCAGAAACCCGATCACGAAGCCGGGCAGGATCGGAGGGCGTTTCCCTTCTCCTCCCGTGTCGGTCGCGCTCCGGATGATCAGCGATGCGACCAGAACCACCGGGGCCAGCATCGCCACACGGATCAGCTTGACCAGAGTGGCCGTATCACCCGTCTGCTCTGAGATCGAAAACCCCGCGCCGACAACCTGCGCCACATCGTGGATCGTACCGCCCAGAAACACGCCGCCGGCTACATCATCCATGCCCAGCGTGCGCACCAAGATGGGGTAGGCGATCATTGCGATGGTCGACAGGACCGTAACGCCCAGAACCGTGAAGATCAGCCGTTCTTCGGACCGTTCATCCTTGGGCAGGATGGCGCTGATTGCCATCGCTGCAGACGCGCCGCAGATCGCAACCGAACCGGCGGTCAGGAAGGCAAAGCGCCATTTGTGACCAAAGAAGCGCGCGATCAACAGGCCAAACGCGATGGTGGCCAGTACACCTCCGACGACAAGGGCGATCAGGTCCCAGCTGAGGCCCAGCATCAGCGTCATGGAAATTCGCACACCCAGAAGCGCGACGCCCAAACGCAGAAGCGACTTGGCGGAAAAACTGATGCCGGGAACGGTTTTACCTTCTTCCCCCAAAAAGCTGAGCGCGATGCCCAATAGCAGGGCCATGAGCATGGCAGGGGTCGCGTAATGCTCGGACAGGAACTTCGCTGTCACGGCAACGGTGATCGCCACCATAACCCCGGGGAACATGGTTCGGGTCGTCTGAGCCGCGTGCGCACCGAAGGAGCTTGTAAGTTCAGTTTTGCCCAGCATCGGTTCGTTGATCTTTCTTGAACACGTTTAGAGAAAAGCGGCAAAGCCGCAGAGGTTATGCAGTAGCTGGATGAACTGGCTCTTGCGGTGATCCCACCTGGTTTGCCTGCACGGCGGTCACGGCGATCATATGCAACACATCGTCCGAAGAACAGCCGCGCGACAGGTCGTTTGCGGGTTTCGCCAAACCTTGTAGAACGGGCCCAATGGCCTCGGCCCCGCCAATGCGCTGGGCGATCTTGTACCCCAGGTTGCCCGCATCAAGGTTGGGAAAGACAAACACGTTTGCTTTCCCTTCCAGAGGCGAGTTCTTGGCTTTTTTACTGGCAACCTCCGGCACGTAGGCAGCGTCGAACTGCAACTCTCCGTCGATGACAAGGTTCGGGTTGGCGGTTTTGGCAATTTGTGTGGCCTCAACCACCTTGGATACTTTCGGATGGCTGGCGCTGCCGCTTGTCGAGAAAGACAGCATCGCAACCCGAGGCTCTTTTCCTGTAAGTGTTTGATAGGACGTGGCAGACGCCTGCGCGATCTCGGCCAGCTCGCGTTCGTTCGGATCAACGACCAACCCGCAATCTGCGAAAATATGGGCGCCCTGAACCGTGTGATGTTCGCGGTCATAGATCATCAGAAAGAAGCTGGACACCATATGGGCGTCAGGTGCCTTGCCAATGATCTGCAACGCCGCGCGAACAGTGTCCGAGGTGGTTTCGACGGCTCCGCCAACCGTGCCGTCAGCCAGCCCGAGATGGACCAACATGGCGGCATAGTTCAGACGGTTTCGCACCAGCGACCTGGCAGTCTCAGGTGTTACGCCTTTGTGTTTACGCAATTCGAAATAGGCATCGGCAAAGCGATCCAAATGGGGCGAAGTTGCAGGATCGTGGATGTCGATCCCGGCCACATCACTTCCGCCTTTTTCAGCCAGCAAAGAGGTGACTTTGGTCTGATCGCCGACAAGGATAATATCGGCTGCATCCTCGGCGCGTGCTTTCAACGCGCCTTCCACAACTCGTGGATCATCGCCCTCAGCAAGGGCGATGATCTTTTTGGAACTGGTCGCAGCCCCGAGAATTTGACGCAGGGGCTTCACTGCGATCAGGCCTCGGCTTGCGGCGTCATGTCTGCTGCTTCGATACCTGCAACAGCAACCGGCTTCTTCATCGCGTCGCGGCGGAAAGGCTCACCCAGCTCTTGGTTGATCATGGCTTCGATCAGAGTGGTGATACCGTTCTTCTGGTCCTCGATGGCCTGGTTCAGCGCTGCGGTCAGCTCGTCCTGAGTACGGGCGACCACACCTTTCAGGCCACAGGCCTTTGCGATACCGGCGTAGGAAACCTGCGTGTCCAGCTCGGTGCCGACGAAGTTGTCGTCGAACCACAGGGTCGAGTTCCGCTTTTCCGCACCCCACTGGTAGTTGCGGAAGACGATCTGGGTCACGGCAGGCCATTCTTCACGGCCGATTGCTGTCAGTTCGGTGACTGCGATGCCGAAGGCACCGTCGCCCGAGAAGCCAACAACAGGTACATCCGGGCAGCCGATCTTGGCGCCGACCACGGACGGCAGACCATATCCACAGGGGCCGAACAGGCCGGGGGCCAGATATTTGCGGCCTTCCTCAAACGAGGGGTAAGCGTTGCCGATGGCACAGTTGTTGCCGATGTCGGACGAGATGATCGCCTCTTTCGGCAAGGCGGACTGAATCGCGCGCCATGCCATGCGCGGGCTCATCCAGTCTGGCTTGGCGGCACGGGCGCGTTCGTTCCAGGTGGTGCCCGGATCGTCCTGCTCGTGGTCCATCGAGGTCAGTTCCTGCGCCCAACGCGACTTGGTTTCGGCGATTTTCGCTTTACGTGCATCGCGGCCTTCATCGCCTGCGGTGCCCGAAAGCTGTTCCAGGATGTTGGTTGCAACGGTGGCCGCGTCGCCAACGATACCAACCGAGACCTTCTTGGTCAGGCCGATGCGGTCAGGGTTGATGTCGACCTGAATGATCTTTGCGTCGGCCGGCCAGTATTCCATACCGTATCCGGGCAGGGTCGAGAACGGGTTCAGACGGGTGCCCAGGCACAGAACAACGTCCGCTTCCTTGATCAGCTCCATCGCGGCTTTTGAGCCGTTGTAGCCCAGAGGGCCGGCAAACAGCGGGTGCGAGCCGGGGAAGGCGTCGTTGTGCTGGTAGCCAACGCAAACCGGGGCGTCCAGACGCTCGGCCAGTGCTTTCGACGCTTCGATGCCGCCTGCGGACAGTACTGTACCAGCACCGTTCAGAATGACCGGGTTCTTGGCATCGGACAGCAAAGCAGCGGCTTCGGTAACGGCAGACGCACCACCCGAAGGCAGTTCGAATTCGACCACGGCGGGCAGCTCGATGTCGACAACCTGAGTGAAGAAGTCACGCGGCACGTTGATCTGTGCCGGGGCCGAGGCGCGCTTGGCTTTGGTGATCACGCGGCTGAGGACTTCGGCCATGCGCGACGGGTCGCGTACTTCTTCCTGGTAGCAGACGCAGTCTGCGAACATCCGCATCTGTTCCATTTCCTGGAAGCCGCCCTGACCCATGGTCTTGTTCGCGGCCTGAGGAGTGACCAGCAGCAGCGGGGTGTGGTTCCAGTAGGCGGTTTTGACAGCGGTGACAAAGTTGGTGATGCCGGGGCCGTTTTGCGCGATCATCATCGACATTTTGCCGGTGGCGCGGGTGTAGCCGTCGGCCATCATCCCGCCCGAGCCTTCGTGCGCGCAATCCCAGAACGTGATGCCGGCTTTCCCGAAAATATCCGAGATCGGCATCATGGCCGAACCGATGATGCCAAAGGCATGCTCGATTCCGTGCATCTGCAGAACCTTAACAAAGGCTTCTTCCGTGGTCATTTTCATCGGTGGCTCTCCAAAACTGAATGCGTGAATTGGCCGGGGGGTACAGCCCGGCCTTTGATACGGTTTTGGCGTATGGGTGCGGATGGCGTTAGGGCCAGATGAGGCGGCGGAATACGTCCAGCCGACGGTCAACTGGCCCTGATCGCAGCCGCAATCAGTTTCACCCCGGCCTCGATGCGGTCGGGCGCAATCGAGGAATATCCCAGACGGTAGAAATTCCGAGGCGGCTTCGGCCCCGAAAAGAAGGGCGCGCCGGGTTCGATATGCACTCCTTGCGCCTGCAGTGTGACTGCCAGTTGCGCGGTGTCTACATACGAAGGAGCCTCCATCCAAATGGACGAACCGCCAAGCACGCCGCGCCCCGCGACCTGTAGCGCATGGGTCTGAACGGCTTTGTCCAATGCCTCACGTCGTTGGGCCAGGGCGTTAGACATGCGCCGGATCTGAGCGTCGTAGTGCCCGAGTGACAGGAAATAGGCCGCCGTGCGCTGAACATGCCCCGGAGGATGTCGCAACACGAGCGAACGCAGCGCGCGTGCCTCGCGGATGAAGGTCTCGGACCCGACCATGTAGCCCAGTCGCAAACCCGGAAACAGCGATTTTGAGAAGCTGCCCACATAGATAACCCGACCATCACGATCCATGGATTTAAGCGCGGGGGAGGGCGCGCCCAGATAAGCCATCTCGAACTCGTAGTCGTCCTCGACGATCATGGCGTTCAGCTCGCTCGCGCGTTCCAGCAGGGTGGTTCTGCGGCTGACGGGCATGGTGGCCGTTGTAGGGCTTTGGTGGCTGGGCGTGGTAAAGATCACATCAGTGTCGTCTGGCAGGTCCTCGGGGGGTAGCCCGTCGCCATCCACGCGGATCGGCGCAATGGTGCAATCCGAATGGCTCAGCAGCTCTCGCAGGGCATAGTAGCAGGGATCTTCGATCGCCGCCGTGCGCCCCTTTTTCAGAAGAATGCGCGAGGCCAGCCACAACGCGTTCTGCGCGCCCAGAGTGATCAGGATCTCTTCCGGGCGGGCGGTGATGCCCCGGCGCGGTAGCGTGTGGCGAGCAATGAACTCGACCAGCAGCGGATCGTCCTGATCCACATAGTCGGTCGTGAGGGATTCGAAATCCTTCTGACCCAGCGCGCGCACGGCACAAAGCCGCCAGTTGGCGTGATCAAACAGCGTCCGGTCGGCCTGTCCATAGATAAACGGGTATTTGTAGCTGCGCCAGTCCTGAGGTTTGGTCAGAACGTTCCCACCCGAGAACCGACGGGCCAGCACCCTGTCCCAGTCGACCGTTTCCTCGCTGCGCGGGACAGGTGTGTATTTCGGAGGGATCGGCGCGTTTTCGGACACATAGTAGCCGGATCGCCCCTTAGCGGTCAGATAGTCATTGGCCAGAAGCTCGGTATAGGCCAGTGTCACCGTAATCCGACTGACGCCCAGATGGGTCGCTAGTTTACGGGACGAAGGCAGCTTTTCCCCGATGTGGAACCGACCCGACAGGATGCCTTCGGCGATCATCTGCTGGATTTGCGCCTGCAGCGTCCCCTGTCCGTTCAGCTCAAGAAAGAAGGTGTCAACCGAGATAGCCATGAGCGCTTATAGATTGGACTTAAGGCGGTGGCAATCTGGACTTACGCACTGAAGGGAGTTTTCCGCAACTTGACGAGAAAACTCGAATCACCTAAATAACTAGAAAACTAGTTTAATGGAGAAAGCAGATGTGGGAAACCGCTGCAGCAGGGTTCTCGGCCATGGGGTCCGAGGCCCGATTGAAGGTTCTGAAAACACTTGTGCGGGCTGGGCAGGCCGGTCTGACCGTGGGTGAGATCCAAACGCGTACCGGCATCGCCCCCTCCACCCTTGCGCATCACCTTCGGTTTCTGGCCGCAGGTGGTGTGGTTGAACAGGAAAAGATCGGGCGTACGACGATCAATCGCGCCTGTTTCAACGAGTTGCGAAATCTGGCGCAGTTCATTCTCAGCGAATGCTGCGCGGACGAAGTCGGAAAGGCCGCAAACGATGGCTGAACTATCACAAAACCCCAAAGCCTCAGCCAAACTCGCGCTGGATGTGATCAAAACACCCTGGGCTTTGATCGTCGCCATACTGGCGCTTGTCGCAGTTTTCGATCCGGGCAACTGGGCCGAGGTCGTAATCTTCGCCGCCAAGGCACTGGCGCATACAGGCCAGTACATTCTGTTCGCCGTCCTTCTGCTGTCCTATCTCAAGGCCACCGGGGCCGAAGTCATGGTGGCGCGCGCTTTTGAGGGGCGGGAAACCAGGATGATCTTTCTGGCGGCCCTGTTCGGAGGGCTTGCGCCGTTTTGCTCCTGTGAGGTGATCCCGTTCATCGCCGGGCTGCTGGCACTGGGCGCGCCGCTCTCTGCGGTGATGGCCTTCTGGCTCAGCTCGCCTCTGATCGACCCGCCCACATTGTTGATCACGGCGGGCGCATTGGGGTGGCCCTTTGCCATCGGCAAGGCGGTTGCAGCGGTTGCCTTGGGCCTATTCGGCGGGTTCACCGTGCGCCTTCTGATGCGCAACGGAGCCTTCGCCCAGCCCCTGCGCGAATACAAACCCGCCGGATGTTGTGGGTGCGGCCCCAAGCTGGATGATAAACCCGTCTGGAAGTTCTGGCAGGAACCCGAACGCCGTCAGCGTTTCCGGTCTGAGTTCGTGCACAATGGCCTGTTCCTGCTGAAATGGCTTGCTCTGGCCTATGTGCTCGAGGCGCTTCTGGTCAGCTATGTCCCCGCAGACCTGATCGCACGCGTTGTCGGCGGAGAAGGTGTTCTGCCCATCGTTGTAGCCGCACTGGTCGGAATGCCCGCCTATCTGAACTCCTACGTTGCGCCGCCGCTTCTGGCGGGGCTGATGGAGCAAGGCATGACAGCAGGTGCCGCGATGTCGTTCATGGTGGCAGGGGCGGTCAGCTCGATCCCGGCCATGGCCGCGGTCTGGTCACTGGTTAAACCGCGCGTCTTTGCCACCTATCTGACCCTCGGGGTCGGTGGCGCGATCGTCGCCGGGATTCTGTTTCAGATGCTCTGAAAAAGAAAACGCCCGGCGCATCCTCCGGGCGTTTTTCGCTGGTTCGCTAGGGGTCAACCGGCCTCGCAGAACCGAGGCAGTTTGAACCGATATCGTGCCTCTCCGCTTTCCACGTAGACGCGTTTTTCCACGCAGGCGCTGGTGCCCACCGATTGGGAAACCGGCGCCTCGGTCGAGGTGATCGACGTGGCCGTCCCATCCGGCAGACGAACCGAAGCAATGATCCCGTTCTTGAAATCGCCGTTGATCGCCGTGGCCGACAAAACCGGGACGGTCATGAAGGAATGATGCTCATGCTTGCCGCCATCCCCCAACAGGAACAGGCCGCCGACGATGAAAGCCATGACCACAGCAGCAGCCAGACCCAAACCCCAGGTTTTCAGGAAGGCGTAGATCGTTACGGCGCGGTGTGGGCCAAAGATGGCAGAAAGAATGCTCAGCATGAGAGGTCCCAAGGAAACGCCCCAGCCAGTTTAGACCGGGGCGGGTCAGAAATCAGGGGCGCAGATCGTCTTCGTCGTCGTCGTCCCCGCCACCTTTGGGCAGGTTGAAGAAGCTGTCGGCGTCCACGATCGGGTCACTGTCTTCCTTGTCGTCCGGCTCATCCGACAGCGAGAAGGTTTCCAGACCCTCAATCGCGGTCGGGATCTTCGGTGCTGCATCCATTTCCAGCGACTGCTCGGTCGAGACCAGCTTGCGGCGCTCGTCATCGCTCATCACGCCGCCTTCGGCTGCTTTCTTCGCAGCGGCCTTCTGTACCACGGCGTCCAGCTCGGACTGTTTACACAGGCCAAGGGCAACCGGGTCGATGGGCTGCATGTTCGAAATGTTCCAGTGCGTGCGCTCGCGGATCGACTGGATGGTCGGTTTGGTTGTACCAACCAGCTTGGCGATCTGACCGTCGCTGAGTTCCGGGTGGAACTTGACCAGCCACAGGATCGAGTTCGGACGGTCCTGACGCTTGGACAGCGGCGTGTAGCGCGGGCCACGGCGCTTTTCCTCGCCCGTTGCCGACGGGTTGAACTTGAGCTTCAGCTTGTGCAGCGGGTTGTTCTGCGCTGCATCGATCTCGTCCTGCGTCAGCTGGTTGTTGGCAATCGGGTCGAACCCTTTGACGCCAGCAGCCACATCGCCATCGGCAATGCCCTGCACTTCAAGCTCGTGCATCCCTACGAAATCCGCGATCTGCTTGAAGCTGATCGTGGTGTTGTCCACCAGCCATACGGCTGTTGCCTTGGCCATAAGCGGTTTTGCCATCAGCCCGTCTCCTATACATACATCTTTCCCGTCGCCGGAATTCGGCGGCCCCGGGGTTTTGGGGCAGGTTTCCGTTGTCGGGGAACTTGGGGAGTATATAGTCGCCGCGACGCAAGAAGGGAAGAGGCGAATGCGCCAAGGTTTGCTAGCGCTGGTTTTGTGGGTCACAAGCGTAATCGCCACGCTGGCCGAGGGCGAAAAGGCAGGTGAGTTCGACTACTACGTCCTGGCGCTCAGCTGGTCGCCCAACTGGTGCGCGCGCGAAGGAGATGCGCGAGGGTCAGACCAATGTGATGCCCGGCATGACCATGGCTGGATTTTGCATGGGCTGTGGCCTCAGTTCCATCAGGGCTGGCCGTCCTATTGCCGCACGCCCGAGGCCCCACCGTCGCGCGCGATGACCCGTGCGATGGAGGATATTCAGGGAAGCGCAGGCCTTGCATGGCATCAGTGGAAGAAACACGGCACCTGTTCGGGCCTGTCGGCGCGAGGCTACATGGATCTGTCGCGCGAAGCGTATGGTCGCGTGGCCCGGCCCGAGGTGTTCCGCCAGCTTGATGCCTCGGTCAAATTGCCCGCGTCGATTGTCGAAGAGGCCTTTCTAAATTCCAACCCTGCGCTTGGGCGCGACATGATCACCATCACCTGCAAACAGGGCTATATCGAAGAGGTCCGCCTGTGCCTGTCCCGCGACCTTGATCCCGTACCCTGCGGCCGGGATGTCATCCGGGACTGCGCGGCCAAGGACGCTCTGTTCGACCCGATTCGCTAGAGCTTTTTGTTCTGACACTCCCGCGCATATTCCAGCGCTTTGGCGGTGCCTTTGAGGTCAATCGCCATCACCACGTCACCCTCCGGGTTGTAAACGGTCATCGTCTTGTTCTGAGCGATTGCGGTGACGAAATTCCGGTCAGTGAAAAAGACGGTCGCGCCGGGGACGTCACGCTCGTTAAAGCCAATGGCGGTGGCGTCATAGCTTTTGCCGTCCAGATCAAATCGGATCGGATAGGTTTTGCCCTGTTCGATATCGCCCCAGGCCTTGTTGTAGACAGCGAAATACCCGCGATTGTCCAGCGCGTCATAACCGATCCGAACGACCGAGAGGTCCTGATACACCGTCTGGATCAGGCACCCATTCCCAAGCGCAGGGTCCATCATGATGTTCCAACCGTCGACAAAGCCTTTGTCGACAAGGTCTTGCGCGAGGGCGGAGGTGGCTGTGAAGGCGGCGAAGGTGAGGGCGAGAAGGCGGGTCATAAGGGCTTCCGATATAAAAAATGATCAGGTCTGAGGCATATTACAACGCGGGTGCTGGAGGCAAAGACCATTCTGGTGTTTTTGGGCGATTTGGGGTTCGATGCGCACCTATGTTCTGGGGTGAACCCCGCTATGAGGGCGCGAGAAGTCGCTTGAAACTCTGTTCCTACCTTATAGTTCTGAGCCCCAGCAGAATAAGGAGCGTTCCATGTCTCAATATCCAAGAACATTTTCACATATTGGGCTGTCGGTTCCAAATGTGGACGAGGCTGTAAAATTCTATTCCGAGGTACTTGGGTTTTACGTGATCATGCCCCCTACGGATGTGGTTGAAGACGACTCGGATATTGGTGTCATGTGTACGGATGTTTTTGGCCCCAAATGGAAAAAGCTGCGTATCGCACATCTTGCGACAGCGGATCGCATCGGAATCGAGCTTTTTGAGTTTGATGGAAATTACGAGCCTGAAAACAACATCGATTTCCGCAGAAACGGGATGTTCCATTTCTGCATTCAAGACCCCGACATTGAGGGCCTGGTTGAAAAGATTGTGCAAGCTGGTGGAAAACAGCGAATGCCGATCCGGCACTATTATCCCGGAGAAAAGCCATACCGCATGGTCTATGTCGAAGATCCCTTCGGCATCGTGTTCGAGGTCTACAGCCATTCGTATGAGCTGACCTATTCGTCGGGTGCTTATACCTGACTCGCGCACTCAAAGTCCGTTTGGCATATTGCGGGGCGAAATGCTTTTGATCGCCCCGTTCTCAATAGGCCGCCTAGATTTCTTTCCGCGCCCGCAATGCCGCTGTGATTGTTCCGTCGTCCAGATAGTCCAGCTCGCCTCCAATCGGAACGCCCTGCGCCAATGAAGTCAGGCGGACCTGTCCCTCCAACTGATCGGCGATGTAGTGGGCGGTGGTCTGGCCATCGACGGTGGCGTTCAGAGCGAGGATGATCTCGGTGATCTCCTCGGCCACGACGCGGTCTTTTAATCGAGGAATGCGCAGCTCGTCCGGACCGACCCCGTCCAGCGCTGAAAGCGTACCGCCCAAAACGTGATAGCGCCCTTTGAACACGCCTGCGCGCTCCATCGCCCAGAGGTCGGCGACGTCTTCGACCACGCAAAGCTCTCCGGTCGCGCGGGCCTCATCATTGCAGATGTCGCAGATGTCGGTGGTGCCCACATTGCCGCAATTCAGGCACTCGCGGGCGGTGATGGCGACCTGCTGCATAACGTCGGACAAGGGCGTTAGCAGCAGAGAGCGTTTGCGGATCAAGTGCAGCACCGCGCGGCGGGCCGAGCGGGGGCCGAGACCAGGCAGTTTGGCCATCAGGTCGATCAGGTTGTCGATGTCGCTGTTGGAGCTCACGGCCTGTCCTGTCTGGCGCCGGAGGGAGTCTCCGGCTGGAGTATTTTTGAAAAGATGAAGATCAGAACGGCAGCTTGATGTCTGCGGGCAGGCCCATGCCTTCGGTCAGTTTGGCCATTTCGGCCTGCGAGCGTTCGGCGGCTTTGGTCTGTGCGTCCTTGATGGCCGCCAGGATCAGATCCTCGACCACTTCCTTGTCGTCGCCATTGAAGATCGACGGGTCGATATCCAGGCCCTTCAGCTCACCTTTGGCGGTTGCGGTTGCCTTGACCAACCCTGCGCCGGACTCGCCGACAACCATCAGGTTGTTCAGTTCTTCCTGCATCTCGGTCATCTTGGTCTGAAGATCCTGCGCGGATTTCATCATTTTGGCCATATCGCCCAGGCCGCCTAATCCTTTGAGCATCTTGCTCCTCCTGTAGGTCCAGTTTGTGCCTAGATACGGGGGTCATCGTGGTGACACAAGAGCAGAGCGTGCTCCCGCCCGTCGTCAAGGTCTTTGGCAAGACCTTTCCTCCCGTTGGGCCCGGCAGCGCTCGGGCATAGCCCGAGCGCTGCCGGGCCCAAGGCCGCTCAGGGTGATCGGCTTTAGCCGATTGCCCGTGGCGGGCGCGGGAGGGTTTGGTTTTGTGGTGCGATCAATCTTCTTCGAAAGGGTCCCATTCATCTTCGACTTCGGGCAGGGCTTCGGTCTCGACTTGGGCGGCGCGTTGTTCTGGCGTTTCGATCTTGGTGATTTTGGCCTTTGGGAAACTTGCCAGAACGGCCTGAACCAGTGGATGTGTGGTGGCCTCTTCTTTCAGCGCCAGTTCGGCCTTGTCGCGGATCTCGGCGATTGTCGGAGCGTCGCCATCCGACACGATGGACACTGCCCATCTGTTGCCGGTCCAGCGCTGCAAGGCCGATCCCAGCCGCGGTGCAAGATCGGTCGGGGCCTGCGGGGCCGGTGTGAATTCGATCCGACCCGGCTGGTAAGACACCAGCCGCACACCGTTTTCGACCTCGACCAGAAGCTTGACGTCTCGGTTCGTCCGGATCAACTCGACCACATGTTCGAAACTCGGGTATCGCGCAAGTGCGGTCTGCGTGTCCTGTGCCAAAGCAGCGACTGGTGCGCCGCCAGACCCTTGGGCAGGGGCGTGGCTTCTAGCGGCGCGTGCTTCGACCGGGGCCGCGCCGTTGCTTTGAATGGGCCTCCCACCGCCTGGTCCGCCATTGGGGGGCGGAGGCGTATCTTGCAGCCGTTTGATCAGTTCCTCCGGGCTGGGCAGGTCGGCCACGTGAGTCAGCCTGATCACAGCCATTTCGGCGGCCATCATGGCGTTGGGGGCGGCTGAGACCTCCTCCAGTGCCTTCAACAACATCTGCCACATCCGGGTCAGCACCCGCATGGGCAGGGCCTCGGCCATTTGCTGGCCGCGGGCGCGTTCATCCGGGGAAACAGTGGGGTCTTCGGCTGCGTCCGGGGTGATCTTCACGACCGAGACCCAATGGGTGATCTCGGCCAGATCACGCAACACGGCTAGCGGATCAGCCCCTTCGGCATATTGCCCGCCAAGCTCGGTCAGCGCCCCAGCTGCATCGCCCCTCAGGATCATGTCCATGAGGTCCAGAACCCGACCACGATCCGCTAGGCCCAGCATCGCGCGCACCTGATCTGCCGTCGTCTCTCCGGCCCCGTGTGAGATCGCCTGATCCAGCAATGAGGTCGCGTCGCGGGCAGACCCTTCGGCAGCACGAGTAATCAGCGCCAACGCGTCCTCGGCAATCTCAGCGCTCTCAGCCGAGGCGATCTTGCGCAGCAGGCCGATCATATCCTCGGGTTCGATCCGGCGCAGGTCGAAGCGTTGGCAGCGTGACAGAACCGTGACGGGGACCTTGCGAATCTCGGTTGTGGCAAAGATGAATTTCACGTGCGCCGGCGGCTCCTCAAGCGTCTTGAGCAGCGCGTTGAAGGCGCTGGTCGACAGCATGTGGACCTCGTCGATGATGTAGATCTTGTAGCGGGCCGAGGCAGCGCGGTAGCGGACACTGTCGATGATCTCGCGAATATCATTCACGCCGGTACGGCTGGCGGCGTCCATTTCCATCACGTCGACATGACGGCCTTCCATGATGGCGATGCAGTGTTCGCATTGGCCGCAAGGCTCGGTCGTGGGTCCGCCATTTCCGTCCGGCCCGATACAATTCATACCTTTCGCAATGATCCGCGCGGTCGTGGTTTTACCGGTCCCGCGAATGCCTGTCATTACAAAGGCTTGCGCGATGCGATCCGCCTCGAACGCGTTTTTCAGCGTGCGGACCATCGCGTTCTGACCCACCAGATCGGCAAAGGTTTCCGGGCGATATTTGCGGGCGAGAACCTGATAGGCGGGGCTGTCTGGGTCGGTCATGTCTACTCTGGCGGATTCGGGACGTCACCGCAGCGTAAAGGCCCGTGCCGCCCGCGTCCACATGAGTTGAAGAACGATTTTGTTTTGGAAACCGGCGCGTCAAGGGTACAGTCTGCGGATTGTGACTCAGGCTTAAAGTCAGGATTAACGCTTCCGGGGGGATGCTGTCATGACGAATTTGGTCATTCATGCTTTGCAAGTGGGTGGGGGCACACTTGCACTGACGTCGATGCCGGGAAAAGGCGGCGACTACGCTGGCGACCTTGAAACGATCGGAGATTGGAAGCCGGGCCTCGTGCTGTCGATGACAACCGAGGCCGAGTTGGTCCAATTCGGAGCCCGCGAGTTTGGCCGCGATATTCAGGGGCGCGCCAGCCGGTGGGTACATCTGCCGATTCAGGATTTCGGCGTGCCCCCGGCAGAGGTTGATGCGCAATGGCCCGATGTCAGTGCCGCGGCGCGTCAGGCTTTGTCGGGCGGAGGGCGCGTTCTAGTTCATTGCAAGGGCGGATGCGGTCGCTCTGGCATGGTTGTGTTGCGGTTGATGATCGAATGTGGCGAGCTTCCAATCCAAGCGCTGGACCGGTTACGTAAGCTACGCCCCTGCGCGGTCGAAACCGACGCGCAGAAGCACTGGGCCACCTTGCCCGCCCGAGCTTTGGCAGACTCCTAAAGCGTTTCGGGTTTTATCTAAAGCAATCTGCGACACTAATGTCCCGAGAACGCCGCAGGCGTGGCAGGGTATTTGTGTCTCAAGCTAAACCCGAAACGCTCTAAGCCGGCAGCTGCAGTTCCGCCGGGGCCGGTTTGCGCGTCGCAATCACTGATGCCTCGAGCATGGCGCAGGGCAGGGATGTCATCGCAGCGGCAGGCAGGCTAGCGGTTTCAGTGCCGAACAAAAGGTCAGCATAGCGATCGAGGGTCTCGCTTTCGGTATCAGGGTCCGCTCCGCAGTAGACCCGCACCTTAGACTGGCTGGCCCGAAACCGGGCGTGGCATCCATCCGAGCAATGGGTCAGGTCGCTACTGCCTTCGATTTCAAAATCCGATGTGGTCGCCGGACCGGCTTGGTCCAGTGCGTCAACCATTGAACGCGCCAGCCGTGCCAATGCAGGGCATGTCTTGCCCGTATGTTGGCAGATGGTTGCTGAGAACCTATGAGTCTTCGTCTTCCAGATCATCCTGCGCCCTCCGCGCGGTGGACAGGGGCTGGGATCAGGTGGGCAGATAGGGTCTGTCACGGCCTGCCCGGACACCCCGCCCGAGTTTGGGTTATGTTGACGATGGCAGGTCTCCTGACTTGCGGGTCATCGCTTTGTCGACCTTCCCGGCCTTTCGGCCAGTGGATCTTCGACATTGCTTGCCGCTTACAGTTGCGGGGGCAGTCGCGGATTTGGTTCATCCCGAGCAAGCCGGGGAAAACCGCACCGTGTTCCCTTTTCATCCCGACCTCTTGTGAAAGCCGGGAACCATCGCACCATCGCTAGCGTTCATATCCATGTTGAGTCAAGTTGAACTTTCTGCGCTGCGGAAAGACAGCGCGCAAAGTGGACGCATAGTCATGCGGGATCGCGGTTGACTAGCATGGGCGGTCTGGGGTCATGTAGCAATATGAACTCATTAGTTCAGTTTTCCGCCGAGGATGCCCATGTTGGATTCAAACCAAACAGTGCTGATCGAAGATGTTCGGATTCCGGTGGGGGATGGTGCCCTGTCCGGGCGGATCTACCGGCCCGTGGCGCAGCCCGAAACCGTTGTGGTGGTCCACAGCGCGACAGGGGTTCCGCGTGAATACTACAAGCATTTCGCACAGTGGTTGGCGTCGGATCGGAATATCGCCTGTCTGATCTATGACTACCGGGAATTCGGTCATTCGAAATCGGGGCCGCAGCGTCGGTCGAAGATATCAATGGAGGATTGGGCGTTGCGGGACATGCCCGCCGCACGGGCCGAGATGCGCCGCCAGTTCCCACTGGCGCAGCAATGGTCGATTGGCCATTCGCTCGGAGGGATGCTGGGGCCGGTGCAGCCGGATATCGACAAGATTGATCGCATGATCTGTGTCTGTTCAGGCCTTGTGAAACTAGGCGATCATCCTTGGCCGTACCGCGCTCTGGCAGGGTTGTTCTGGTATGGGCATGTGCCTCTGATCGTGCGCGGTCTGGGGTATTTACCGGGCAAGGCACTCGGATTCGGTACAGACCTACCGCCTGCGGTCTACTGGCAATGGCGCAAATGGTGCACCGCGCCGAACAGCTATCTGCCCGAGATCGGAGACAACCTGCCGCAAGCTACATGGAAAGAGGCTAATGTTCCCGTCGACCTGTTTGCCTGCACTGACGATGAGATGGTCCCAGAAGCCGCCGTTTGGCGGTTGGCTGAACTTTACGGGCCGAAGGCACGCCGTCACCTGTTGTCACCGGAAGAGTTTGGCGTTCCGGAAATCGGCCATATCGGTGTGTTTGCTCGCCGAAATGCGGCGCTCTGGCCCCGATTGATCGCTTGATGGGGGGCGCCGGCGGACCGACGCCCCTTTTTCAGCCCGTGTTTCAATCGCCGCGCCGCGCGGATTTTCCGTGCATCGCGGTTCGGACCATCTTGCCGAAAGCCTTGTCGCGCGCCCGCGCCTCGGCCACGGTTTCAGAGTTGCGCTGATCCTCGCGCCGTAGCTTGCGCCAACGGTCCAGCCGATCCGCATCCAGCGTGCCCGCTTCTATCGCCGCCTGCACAGCGCAGCCGGGCTCGGCCTCATGCTGGCAATCCGAGAACCGGCAGGTTTGGGCCAGTTCCAGAATGTCCGCGAACACTTCGTCCACCCCGTCCTGCGCATCGAGCAGGCGCAGGGCGCGCATGCCGGGGGTGTCGACCAGCCAACCGCCGTTTTGCATCGGATGCAAGGCGCGAGACGTTGTGGTGTGACGGCCTCGGGCGTCATCCTCGCGGATTGTGGCCGTTGCCTGATCCTGCCCTGTCATCCCGTTGGCGAGCGTTGTTTTGCCAACCCCTGATGACCCTACCAAAGCCGCTGTCTGACCCGCCGGGCACCATGCCAGAACCTGCTGCAGGTCTGACGCGTTGTGCGCATTGACTGTCAGGACTGTCAAAAACGGGGCCAGCGCTTCGGCCTGTTTGGCATAGGCTGCAGGATCCGAGCAGCTATCGGCCTTGGTTAGGACCACGACAGGATAGCACGCAGCCTGATGGGCCAGCGCCAGATACCGTTCGAGTCGGGGCAAATTGAAATCCGCGTTGCATGAGCTGACGATGAACAGCACGTCCACATTGGCGGCGATCAACTGCGCCTCGGCCCCGGTTCCGGCGGCCCGGCGTTGCAGCAGGCTGCGCCGGTCAAGCAGATGCTGAACCCGGTTTTGGTCATCGGCCAGCACCCAATCTCCAACAGCAAAATCGCCAGTGGAGTGACCAGGGACCAACAGAGACGTTTCACCGGCCTCGTTCATCCCGACCAGCCGGTCCCGGTGAACGGCAGTGATACGAAAAGGCATGAGTTGCGTATACGCCGCGTGTTGTGCAGCAAAGTGAGAGGACCATCCCAGGTCCGAAAGAGAAAAAGACATTGGTTTGCCTGTGTTCAGATAGAGCAATCCCATCGAATGGCAGATGCGCATCCGTTGGTGTTGTGTTCAGGCAATCGGAGATTTGGGTTTAGAACCGATCCGCCCGAAGGGTGTTTGCTACAATCATAAAGCCCTCCTGCGGCTGATGGTTTCTTTAAAGTGAGAGGTTGGACATCGACCCAAGCGGGGCTCGTTGTGGCTGCTTCCTTCCGGACCTGACCAGGTTGGCGAGGCGCTCGCCCGCGCCAACCTCTCAGGGCTTGATATAGGGAAGCGATGTAGAAATGACAACCCGTCACAAGGTCAGTCGTATCCTTTCAAAACCCTCAGAATCAGGCCCCAGCAATTCCGGGGCATACTCGCCTAGCTCGGGCAAATACTTCAACGCTCCGTTTCCGGTTCTGAGGATCGTGTGCGCGCCATTTAGCGGAGTTAAGGAGAATGGGTAACGAGCCTGATCCAGAGGGTCTGCGGGAAGTCGATCTGACAGGTAGTCACGCAGTATCCCTTTGATATCTCTGGACGGCAGCGGAATGGCCCGGGCCTTTTCAACGAAAGGGAAATGCCCACCACCGCTGGCACGATAGTTGTTGAGGGCGACGACAAAGCTCTGATCGTCGTGGATTCTTTGCCCGTCAAAGCACAGGTTGCGGATGCGCCGGGCGGTTGGATCGGTCAGGGTGCCGTTGCTGTCGAACCGCGCCGGGCTGGACAGGTCGATCTGATAGGTCACGCCAAACACGACGTCAAAGTTATGCCCCACCCGGTGGGAATCGGTTAGCTCGGCTTCGGCGTCTGGATGGATCTGGTTGAAAACACCCGCCGACATTTCAAGCCAGTCCCGCAGTTGCGCGCCGGTGATGTCGACGGCGCGAAGTTCGTTGGGAAAGACATGCAGGTCAGCGACGTGGCGCAGACAAATCTCGCCCACAGGCACGTCGGTGTAGTTCCTCGGCCCGGCCCGGCCGCCGAATTTATAAGGAGATACCGCAGACAGAAGCGGCACTCCAGCAAAGGCGGTGCCATACAGAAACGGGCGCAAACCCGCCGCTTGCGCCGCCGCGACCAGGGCTAGCCCGCGATCGGGCGCGCAGAAGCTGAAATAGCTGTGCAAGCTCTGCGTGGTATGGCTGACAGGTTCGGCCATCATCTTGCGCGTCGCTAGATGAACGGGTTTCAACTTCTTACTCAGGTCATTGTCTTCGACCTCGTCGGCTGTGGCGACCAGGTTGCACTGGTGATCCTTGATCTGCCAGCGCCCCTCGGGTGCCTTGGTCAGGTGCAGGTCTATGACCCCCAGATAAGACCCGGCAGACCCAGCCATAACCACGGGCTTGCCGTGGATCAGGCCATTGCCTGCATCTACGCCGTCAAGCCCATGATGTACCGGACCCGGGAATGTCAGATGCGTGTGACCGGCAACAATCGCGTCAATGGCTTCAATCTCGGCCAGGGGAATCACCGCATTCTCAAGCCCTGGCTGAGCTGCCGATTGTCCCAACCCCGAATGCGCCAGTGCGACGACCAAATCGCAGTCCTGCGCACGCAACGCCTCAGCCTTTCTTCGGGCGGCGGTCAGGATATCCTCGGCAACCACCGTGTCTTTCAGGTGATGCGCCTCCCAAATCGTGGTTTGAGGTGGAAGCACGGACAGCACGCCGATTCGGATTGTTTCTTCCTGCGCAATGGACCGTGACAGGACAGTGCTGGGCAGCCAGAGCTGTCGGTCGTCCAATTGGGTCAGGTTGCTGCAAATCACGGGGCACGGGGCCTGGGCTAGGACACGCTCCAGCGCGCCCAGCCCGAACCCGAAATCGTGGTTGCCCAAGCCGATTGCATCATACTCCAATTCTTTGAAGGCCTGCATCATCGGGTGTGGGCCGTGGTTCTGCACCGCCCAATCCCCAATCGGTGTGCCTTGCAGTGCGTCGCCATTGTCAAAAAGAAAGGTGACCGCGCCCCCGGCCTGTTGACGGGCGTTTCGGATCGCCGACGCCGTACGAGTCAGCCCGATGCTCGGGTCAGGTTTGTCCGCATAGTAGTCGAACCCGGTCAGGGTCATGTGCAGATCGGTGGTTGCCAGAATGCGGATATGCACTCCTGCGTCCTGCGCGTCTTTCATGCGCGGGGAAATTGCGTTCACGTTTGGTTGTCTACTTTTGCGCTATGAGAGTTAAGAAAATTTACCAAGAGGACAAATAAGTGAAAAATCCGAGGCGGTCATGCGGTGTTTCGGTGGCACCTGTCGATTTGCCACAGTAGTGAATTGACATTGCAACACCTGCGCGGACATGGCAGCCCTAGGCGCAACGGGCCGAGGGGACCTCAATGAAAAATGCAGAGAACGTGACATTCGGCAGCTCGGGCCTTGAACGTGCGGCCCATCTGCGGGGCGATGCGGTCAAGCTGGCAGAGGCGGCCCAAGATCCAAATGCCCGCTGTCTGCTGTTGTGGCGTGGCAAAGTGCTGGTGCAGGGCGAGGCTGTGGATCAACTGGGGCTGGTCTCCATGGCGCATCCTCTGGTCGCCGATGGCCCGGGTGGCGTGGTTGAGGCGCCGATCCTGCTGGGCTGTTCCGATGACGGGGCGGCGGTGTTTGCCGCCGATATCTCTGAATGGCAGGCCGAGGGGCTGGATCTGTCGAGCTTGGGCAATTTCATTGATCCGTCCGAGCAACAGCACCCCGATCTGCCCGTTGGCCATGTGTTTGCAGAGCTGCGCCGGATCATGACCCGCCTGTCCGCCCGCGATGCCGAGCTTGCCGCGACAGCCAAGGCGGTGATCGGCTGGCACGAGACGCACCGTTTTTGTGCGCGCTGTGGTGCGCCAAGCGACGTATCGCAAGCCGGATGGCAGCGCAGTTGCCTAGCTTGCGGCGGTCAGCACTTCCCACGCACCGACCCGGTTGTGATCATGTTGATCACCCATGGCGACAGTGTGCTGATGGGTCGTTCACCGGGGTGGCCCGAGGGCATGTTCTCGTTGCTGGCAGGCTTCGTCGAGCCGGGCGAGACACTGGAATCCGCCGTCCGCCGCGAGGTGATGGAGGAGGCGGGCGTTCCTGTGGGCGCGGTGTCCTATCTGTCCAGCCAGCCCTGGCCGTTTCCGGCGTCGCTGATGTTCGGCTGCGCCGGTGAGGCCCTGTCTCGGGACATCCAGATCGACCCGGTCGAGATCGAAGAGGCGATGTGGGTCAGCAAATCCGAGATGATGCAGGCCTTCGCGGGGGAGCATCCGCGCTTGCTGCCCGCCCGGAAAGGTGCGATTGCGCATTTTCTGCTGCAGAACTGGCTTGCAGATACGCTGGACTAACGAAACACTGGACAGCAAGAACGAGCAGCAAAGGCCCACATGCAGTTTTCAGCGCGCGAAGATATCGAGGCTCCCATTCACTCGGTTTTTGACATGGTTGCCGATTTCGATCGGTTCGAACGTATGGCGATGCGCCGTGGTGTTGACGTGCGCCGCACCATCGGTGGGGCCGCACCTGCCGCAGGCATGGCTTGGGAGACCGAGTTCAAGCTGCGCGGCAAACCCCGCCAGATGTCCGTACTGCTGACCGATTGCGACCACCCCTCACAAATGCGATTCGAGGCCGCAGGCAAGGGCATGACCGGTGTTACAGTGGTTGACTTTCTGGCTCTGTCCCAGCGCTGCACACGTTTGAGCGTGGATCTTTCGCTCAGCGCCAAGTCCCTGCCGGCGCGGTTGTTGCTGCAGTCGATGAAACTGGGCCAGGCGCGGTTTCGCAAACGCTTTCAGATGCGTCTGGCGGAATTCGCCCGAGAACTGGAGCAGCGCCACAGGCATGGCGCCTAGCCTCTCCTTTACCTGAGGCGCGGGCCTAACCGCGTGGCTGGGCTGCCGGGTAGACGCCGAGTATTTCGACATTGGTGGTGAAATGCTCAAGCTCGTCCATCGCCAGCTGTACGTTCCGGTCATCCGGGTGCCCGACGATGTCGGCGTAAAACTGTGTCGCGGTGAACGAGCCATCGACCATATAGCTTTCCAGCTTGGTCATGTTGACCCCGTTTGTCGCAAACCCGCCCATAGCCTTATAGAGCGCGGCCGGAATGTTGCGGACCTGAAAGACAAAGCTGGTGATCATGCCATGATCGCCCCGGCGTGTCAGATCGGCTTTGGGTGACATGACCAGAAAGCGCGTGGTGTTGTCGCCATGATCCTCGATATGGCGGGCCAGGACGTTCAGGCCGTAGATCTCTCCGGCCAGTTCGCTGGCCAGCGCGGCGGAATGAACCTCTCCGGCCTCGGATACCTCGCGTGCGGCGCGGGCGTTGTCGGGGCTGACCCGCCCGTGAATACCGTGCTGGCGCAGGAAGCCTGCGCATTGAGGCAATAGAACCAGATGAGAGTGTGCCTCGGTGATGTCGTCCAGCGTGGCGCCGGGTACGGCCAGCAGGTTGATGTGGACGCGAACAAAGGCCTCATCAATAATCTGCAGACCACTATGCGGTAGCAGGCGATGGATATCGGCCACCCGCCCATAGGTCGTGTTTTCGACCGGCAGCATCGCCAGATCGGCCGCGCCGGACCGAACCGATTCGATCACGTCTTCGAAAGTACGGCAGGGTAGCGCCTCCATTTCCGGGCGCGCGTTGCGGCAGGCTTCGTGGCTGTAGGCGCCGGGTTCGCCTTGAAAGGCAATGTGATTGGTCATTTGGTCGATCCCGTGCAACAAGTTACAAAATTGGGCGTTTCGTCGCGGTGTCTATACCTTGCCTCTCGCAAGGGGAAGCCTTAGACACCTTTCCAGACAGCTGAAATGGACTAGCGATCAATGTTCGACACGATGACAGTTACCAAGGCCGCTGCGGGCCTGTTCGGCACGTTCCTTGTGCTGCTTCTTGCCAAATGGGGTGGTGACATCCTGTACCATTCGCAAGGTGGCCATGGCGATGCACAGGCCGCGTATATCATCGAAACCGAAAGCTCGGGCGAAAGCGCCGATGGCGAAGAGGTGGTCTTTGAAGACCTGCTGGCCGCCGCGGATCCTGAAAAGGGCGCCAAAGTTTTCCGCAAATGTACTGCATGCCACAAGCTGGAAGACGGTGCGAACGGCACCGGCCCTTACCTTTATGGCGTTGTAGATCGGCCCGTTGCATCGGCCAATGGCTTCACCGGCTACTCGGCGGCGATGCAGGCGCATGGCGGCAACTGGACGCCCGAAGCGCTTGATGCCTTCGTCGAAAAACCCAGCGCCTATATCTCGGGCACATCCATGAGCTTTGCTGGCCTGAAAAAACCGCAAGACCGTGCCGATCTGATTGCTTATCTGCAAACTATCGGCAACTGATTGCCTTCACGATTAAGAAATTCGAAAGCCGCTGCCTTGTGCAGCGGCTTTTTTTGTCGACAATCTTCACAAAGCGTTCACGCATTCTAAACTTGAATCAGTCAGCACTGGCGATCTAGCTGGCGGAACCGAAATAGACGAAGACAACAATCCAGAGGATGAGCCATATGAAACCCCTCCTGCCTGCTGCACGCGATATGAGTATTCGGCATTGGGGTTTCGCGTTGTGTCTGTCGTTGGGGCTGTTGGGCGCGGGTGCGTCGCAAGGGCTGGCCGCAGGTGTATCCGAGGAAGAGAATGTCATCGTCAGCCATGGCCTTTCAGTCTTTGGCGACCTAAAATATGGTCCGGATTTCGAACATTTCGACTACGTCAACCCCGACGCCCCAAAGGGCGGAGAGATCGCGACCTGGGCCTTTGGCACCTTCGACAGCCTGACGCCCTTTATCCTCAAGGGGAATGCCGGGGCGCTGTCGACCGTGTTCTATGACACGCTGATGACCGGTGGGCTGGATGAGCCTGACGCGATGTACGGTCTGGTGGCCGAGTCGGCAGAATATCCCGAAAGCCGCGAGTGGATCATCTTCAGCATGCGTCCCGAGGCCAAGTTCCGCGATGGCACAGATGTGACGGCAGAGGATGTTGTCTTTACCTTCGAGACACTGCGCGACAAGGGGAGCCCATCCTACAAACTGCTGTTCAAGGATTTCCAAAGCGTCGAAGCGTTGGACCAGCACAAGGTCAAATTCAGCTTTGATCCAAAAGGTGCCCTGCGTGAGGCCTATCTGACAGCGGCAGGCCTGCCGATTCTGTCCAAAGCCTATTACGAGACGCGGGATTTTGAAGAAACCAGCCTTGATGCGCCGATGGGGTCGGGGGCTTACGATTTGCTCAGCGTCGATCCGGGGCGCTCGATCACCTATCAACGGCGCGAGGATTATTGGGCCAAGGATCTGCCGGTCAATGTCGGTCAGGACAATTTCGACCGAATCAAGGTCGAGTATTTTGCCGATTACACAACCGCGTTCGAGGCATTCAAGGCCGGTGCCTACACGTACCGAGAGGAGTTTCTTTCGCGTCTCTGGGCAACGGGCTACGACTTCCCGGCAATCGAAAAGGGTTGGGTGATCACGGAAACGCTGCCTGATGGACGACCTGCCGGCACGCAGGGGTTCTGGTTCAATCTGCGCCGCGACAAATTCAGCGATCCGCGCGTGCGTGAGGCGGTGGGGCTGGGTTTCAACTTCGAATGGTCGAATCAGAGCCTGTTTCATGGCCTTTACACCCGGACTGACAGTTTCTGGGAAAACTCGGACATGCAGGCCGAAGGTCTACCGACTGAGGCTGAGCTTGCGCTGCTGGAGCCTCTGCGCGGCGAAATTCCTGACACCGTGTTTACTGAGCCGGTCTTCTCACCAGCGGCTTCCAAGCCGGACAACGCGGGGGATCGCCGTGCCCTGCGTCGTGCCAGCAAGCTGCTGGACGAGGCCGGATGGGCCGTCGGCGATGACGGTTTGCGCCGAAACGCAGAAGGTGAGGTTCTGACGATTGAATTCCTCAACGACAGCCCCTCGTTCGACCGCATTATTCTGCCCTATGTCGACAACCTCAAACGACTTGGTATTGATGCGATGGCGCAGCGCGTAGATGCCGCGCAGGCGCAGCAGCGGGAAAAGAAGTTCGAATATGACGTTGTGATTCAGCGCTATGCGATGTCGCAAACACCGGGCACCGAACTGCGGCGCATATTCGGGAGTGAATCGGCAAACATTGAAGGTTCGGGCAATGTTGCGGGTCTTCAGGATGAGGCCGTTGACCACTTGATCGAAAAAATCGAATCCGCTGGCAACCGTGAGGATCTGAAAACTGCGGTTCGGGCACTGGACAGGGTGCTGCGGGCCAAGCATATCTGGGTGCCTCAGTGGTACAAACCCTCTCACAACATTGCGTATTTCGACATGTATGAACGACCTTACACCGACACCCCACCGCCCGGCGGCATGGGAGAGCTTTCGATCTGGTGGTACAACCCCGAGAAAGCGGCGGCGTTGAAGGCAGCAGGCGCGCTGCGATAATATGGGCGCCTATATTCTAAGACGCCTGTTGCTGGTCATCCCGACCCTTCTGGGCATCATGATCGTCAATTTCACACTGGTACAATTCGTGCCGGGTGGTCCTATCGAACAGATCATCGCGCAGGCCCAGGGCCAGGGGGATGTGTTTGAAGGGTTCGCCGGTGGCGGAGAGGCGGGCGTCGACACCAGTGGCAGTGACGAGACCTATGCCGGCGCGCGTGGTCTGCCGCCTGAGTTCATAGCTGAGCTGGAGAAAGAGTTCGGGTTCGACAAACCTCCGCTTGAGAGGTTTCTGAGTATGATGGGCAACTATCTGACGCTGGATTTCGGCCAAAGCTATTTCCGGTCGATCAGCGTGATTGATCTTGTGCTTGAGAAGATGCCCGTGTCGATCTCGCTGGGTCTATGGTCGACCTTGATCGCCTATCTGGTCTCGATCCCGTTGGGCATCCGCAAGGCGGTCAAAGACGGGTCGCGGTTTGATACCGTAACCAGTGGCGCAATCATCGTGGCCTACGCTATTCCCGGTTTCCTGTTTGCCATCCTTCTGCTGGTCCTGTTTGCCGGTGGCTCCTACTGGCAGATTTTTCCGCTGCGGGGGCTGACCTCGGACAATTGGGACAGCCTCAGCCTTTTGGGCAAGATCGCCGACTATTTCTGGCACATCGCGCTGCCGATCATCGCCCTGACCATTTCGGCCTTTGCGACGCTGACGCTGCTGACCAAGAACTCGTTTCTGGATGAGATCAAGAAGCAATATGTCATGACCGCCCGCGCCAAGGGTCTGAGCGAGCGCAAGGTTCTTTATGGTCATGTTTTCCGGAACGCGATGCTGATCGTGATTGCGGGCTTTCCAGCGGTTTTCATCGGTGTCTTCTTCGGAGGGTCAATCATTATCGAGACGATTTTCTCGCTGGACGGTCTGGGTCGCCTTGGGTTCGAGGCTGCGGTGGCGCGGGACTATCCGGTGATCTTTGGCACTTTGTTCATCTTTGGTCTGATGGGGTTGGTTGTCGGCATCATCAGCGACCTGATGTATGTGCTGGTCGATCCTCGCATCGACTTTGAGAAGAGGGAGGGCTAAATGGCGCTTTCCCCCCTGAACCAACGGCGTTGGCGCAATTTTCGACGCAATGGCCGGGCCTTCTGGTCGCTGATCATCTTCTCGGTGCTGTTCGGCCTGTCGCTCTGCGCTGAGTTCATTGCCAATGACAAACCGATCCTGGTGCAATATCGTGGTCAATTCTACACGCCGATCTTCAACTTCTATCCCGAAACTGAATTTGGCGGCGATTTCCAGACCGAAGCGATCTATCGCGACCCCGAGGTCCGCTGCCTGATCGACAGCGGCGGGATCGAAGACTGTTTCGACGACCCCGAAGGTATCATCGAGCAGATCGAGGCCGGGACATATCAGGCCGAAGGGTTTGAACGGGGCTGGTCCATCTGGCCGTTGATCCCTTATTCCTTCAACACCAGCGTTGATCGTCCCGGTGCGGCCCCCTTGCCGCCGAATAGTCAGAACCTGCTGGGAACGGATGACACCAAACGGGACGTGCTGGCGCGCGTGATCTACGGTTTCCGCCTGTCGATTCTATTCACTTTGATGGTGACCGGCGTGGCCAGTCTAGTTGGCATTTTCGCAGGGGCCATTCAGGGCTTCTTTGGCGGCTGGCTGGATTTGATCCTCCAACGGATCATCGAGATATGGTCCGCGACCCCCTCTCTCTATGTCATCATCATCATGTTCGCCATTCTGGGCCGAAGTTTCTGGCTTCTGGTGATCCTGATGATCCTGTTCAGCTGGACCGGATTGGTGAGCGTTGTAAGGGCCGAATTTCTGCGGGCGCGCAATCTGGAATATGTCCGCGCCGCGCGGGCGCTGGGCGTGGGCAACATGACCATCATGTTCCGCCACATGCTGCCCAACGCGATGGTCGCGACGCTGACCTTCATGCCCTTCATCGTGACTGGCACGATTGGCGGGCTGGCCTCGCTGGACTTTCTTGGCTTCGGCTTGCCATCCTCGGCCCCTTCGCTGGGTGAGCTGACCTTGCAGGCCAAACAGAACCTGCAAGCGCCGTGGCTGGCCTTCACCGCCTTTTTCACCTTTGCCATCATGCTGTCGCTGCTGGTCTTCATTTTTGAAGGCGTCCGCGATGCGTTTGATCCCAGAAAGACCTTCTCATGAGCCTTTTGGACGTAAGCAACCTCAAGGTCTCGTTCCGGCAGGACGGGCGGGTTTCGGCTGCGGTCAAAGGCGTCTCGTTCACCGTGGATCGGGGTGAGACCGTTGCGCTGGTGGGAGAGTCCGGTTCGGGGAAATCGGTGACGGCATTGTCGACGGTGTCGCTGCTGGGCGACAGTGCGATGGTAGAAGGCTCGGTCAAATATGACGGGGCCGAGATGATCGGCGCGTCGGAAGACAAGCTGATGGAGGTGCGCGGTAACGATATCAGCTTTATCTTCCAAGAGCCGATGACCTCGCTCAACCCGCTGCACACGATCCAGAAGCAAATGGCGGAATCGCTGGCCTTGCATCAGGGCTTGGCCGGGGATGCCGCGCGCAACAGAATTGTGGAGTTGCTGAACAAGGTTGGCATTCGCGACCCCGAAGATCGTCTGGACAGCTATCCGCACCAGCTTTCTGGCGGGCAGCGGCAGCGTGTGATGATTGCTATGGCGCTGGCCAACAAACCGGATGTTCTGATCGCGGATGAACCGACGACCGCCTTGGATGTGACCATTCAGGCGCAGATCCTAGAACTTTTGGCCGAGCTGCAGAAATCCGAGAACATGGGGATGCTCTTCATCACCCATGACCTTGGCATCGTGCGTCGGATCGCCGACCGGGTCTGTGTGATGAAAGACGGTGAGATTGTCGAAACCGGGATCACGGCTGAGATTTTCGACAACCCGCAGCACCCTTACACGCGCAAACTGCTGGAGGCCGAGCCTTCGGGGCACCCCGATCCCGTCGCGGCGGACGCGGAAGAGGTCGCCCGGACCGATCACCTGAAGGTCTGGTTCCCGATCCAGCGTGGCTTTCTGAAACGCACGGTCGGCCATGTAAAGGCCGTAAACGATGCGACGTTCAGCGTGCGGGCTGGGGAAACTCTTGGGATTGTCGGCGAGAGTGGTTCGGGCAAGACGACGATGGCGCTGGCCATCATGCGGTTGATCGCGTCCGAGGGTGGGATCACCTTCCGCGATCAGGATGTGCGCCGCTGGTCCACGCGAGAGTTGCGGCGCCTGCGCAAGGACATGCAGATCGTGTTTCAGGACCCGTTCGGCAGCCTGAGCCCGCGCATGACATGCCAGCAGATCATCGCCGAGGGGCTCTCTATTCACAAAGTCGACCCACATCGCGCCCCGCGCGAGCTGGTGGCTGAGGTGATGACAGAAGTGGGTTTGGACCCGGCCTCGATGGACCGGTACCCGCATGAGTTCTCGGGCGGGCAGCGTCAGCGGATTGCGATTGCACGGGCTATGGTTCTGCGTCCGAAACTACTGGTTCTGGATGAGCCGACAAGCGCGCTGGACATGACGGTGCAGGTGCAAATCGTTGATCTTTTGCGCGATCTGCAGCGGAAATACGGGTTGGCATATCTGTTCATCAGCCACGATCTGAAAGTTGTGCGGGCGATGTCCCACAAGGTCATCGTCATGCGCAACGGCGACGTGGTCGAAATGGGCGCAGCCGAGGATCTGTTTGAAAACGCGCAAACAGAATACACCCGTGAACTGATTGCGGCGGCGGGCTAAGGCCCGCCTCGCGTTTCCCTCAAACGCTGGCTTTCTCGCGATCGGCGGATTTGGGGACCGGTCCGCGCAACTCTTCATAATGATCGAAGCTCAGATTGACCCACCCCGTTCCCCGCGTGGCACTGGCGAGGGTTCGGTGCAACTCATCTTGCGCCACGGCGGGAAGTTGGGCGTTGAAGATCTCCCAACCTGAGGCATTCGGATTGCCCTCGAACCCTAAAACCTGCCCTTGCAGCGAACTGATCGTTGGAACCAGATCTCCGACGAAATCTGACGGCAGATGAATCTCGGCCGTGAGAATCGGCTGAAGCACGACGGGTTTGGCCTGCGGCAACGCCTCGCGCACCGCGTTCTTGCCCGCCGTCCGGAACGCGTAGTCCGAACTATCGACATTGTGGTGTTTGCCGTCGCTTAGGGTGATTTTGACATCTACGACCGGGAAGCCTTCGGGGCCTTGTGCCAACGCGTCTTTGGCCCCGTGCTCAACGGATGGGATGTAGTTTTTCGGCACCGCACCGCCCTTCACGACCTCTTCGAACTGAAAGCCCGAGCCGCGGGGTAGAGGTGCCACCGAGATCACAACGTCGGCGAATTGTCCGGCGCCGCCCGATTGCTTGCGATGACGGTGGCGATGTTCGATTGGCGTACGGATGGTTTCGCGATAGGCGGTCTCGACGGGGTCGGTTTCGATCTCGATCCCGAAATCTTCCAGTAGCTTGGCCGTCACGCGCCGCATGTGTTGTGGACCCTGAGAGCCGAGTACAGAATGTCCGCTCAGCTCGTCTTGTTCCATATGCAGCCCGGGGTCGATCTCAACCAAGCGACTCAGAGCGTTAGACAGGCGCACGTCGTCGCGCTCATGCGCGGGTGAGACGACTTGCCGGTGCGCAACTGGATGCGAAGACGCCCAATCTGGAAGCGGCGTAGCCGACCGGCTGTCATAGATGTATCCGGGGTTCAGGTGATCAGACTTTACCGCAAGCCCGATCTGTCCGGCCTCTAACGCGCCGATCTGTGTTTTGGCGTCTAGGCTCGTCAAATTGCCGACCGTTTCGCCTCCCAAAGCCTCATGCGCTTTGACGCCATCGCCCAGCCCGCGCAGCACGGTGATCTTGCCGATATGTTTCTTCACATCCGCAAAGCCCGCAATGGCACGCGCGTTGTCTGCGGCCTCATCCCGCCCGGCGGCGATATCGAACTCGGGCGCTTCGTGCCGCAGGGCTTTCATCAAGCGGGTCAACCCGTTGCCACGTTGCGCGGCCCCCAGGCAGGCCGGAATCAGCTGGTGATTTTGCAGGACCTGAGCGGCCAGATCGTAGATCTCGGCGCTGGGCGGCTGCTTGTCTTCGATCAGCTGCCCCAGCAGATGGTCATCGAAATCGGAAAGCGTTTCCAGCAATTCAGTACGCGCTTCCTGTTCGCGGTCCTCGATGGATTGAGGCAGTTCGATCAAGGCCGACGGCTGGCCTTCCTGATACTTCCACGCACGTTCCGAGATCAGATCGACCGCGCCTATGATTGCATCGCCGTCGCGGATCGGGACCTGCCGCAAGGCGATGTGATGGGTGCAATAGGTCTGCAAGGCTGCGATGATGTCGCGGATACGGCCATTGGGGTTGTCCATTCGGTTGATGAACAGAAAACAGGGGATGCCTGCCTCTTCCACCAGCCGCAGGTACGGCGCGCATAGAACGGCGGCGTCCGGGTCGGGCGGGACGACGACCACGGCGGCGTCCGAGATCGCCATGGCTGGTCCAACATAGGCCAGCGCATCGCCGCCGCCATCCACGTCAACCGCGCACCACGGTTCGTCCAAATAAGAAAAACCGTGCAAATGCACGGTTCCGGAGATGTCGAATGTTGTCGGGCGCCCGTCGAGGCGGCTGATGGCCTCGACCAGAGTGGACTTGCCCGATTGACTTGGGCCTAGGACGGTGAAAACGCGCATATGTGCTGTCCCTCTTTCAGGTTGCAGAGTGGCTGCACGAAAGGGGCTGCCTTGCGCAAATGCGTTGGCATGGTCTGTCTGCGGATTGCCTGCCTCGGGCTGTGGACCTGATCGAAGACCCACGCCCCGAGTGTGGAGAAAACACCAGCCTTGCGTCAAGCCCCCGTTCGGGATCGGCTTGGGCCCGCCGAATACCGGGCCGCGTGCTCAAGGTCAGATCGCAGAGCTATGTCCGGCTTTGCTCAGGTCATAGGCATCAAAGCTGCGGGCGATCATTCGGGTCAGTGCTCGCGCCTCGGATGGGATGAACAGCCCGTCTTCGGTGACGCGCAACAGGCCGTCAAATCTTGCGTTCACCTCGGCATACATTTTGTTCAGCTCGGCGCTGGATACATCGTAGCCGCGCAGCATCTCTGCCGAGTCGACGCGGAAATCGCACATCAATGCTTCGATCAGACGGGCACGCAGCACGTCCTGTCCTTTGAACAGGTGCCCACGTGAGGTTGAGAACTGACCGTCGCGGATCGCTTTGGTGTGGGCCGAGGTCGCGGGGTTGTTCTGTGCATAGCCCTGCGGAAAGCGCGAGATCGAGCTTGCGCCGACACCGATCAGAACCTCGGCCTGATCGTCCGTATAGCCCTGGAAATTGCGCTTCAGTTGGCCCGCTTTCAGCGCTTCGGTCAGCCCATCCTGCTGCGTTGCGAAATGGTCGATCCCGATCTCGGCGTAGTTGTCCCACATAAACAGACGGCGCGCGGTTTCGAAAAGGTCAAGACGCTGCTGGGGCGTTGGCAGTGCCTCGGATGGAATGAGTTGCTGCCGTTTCGCCATCCACGGCACATGGGCATAGCCATAAAGCGCGACGCGATCCGGGCTGAGCGACAGAAGCTTCTGCACGCTTTCGGTCATCCGCGCTTTGGTCTGATGCGGCAGGCCAAACAGGATATCGGCATTCAGGCTGGTGATCCCGCGCGCGCGGATCATATCCACCGCATCCCGCGTGGTGTCGTAGCTTTGGATGCGCCCGATGGTTTTCTGGATCTCGTCATCGAAATCCTGCACTCCGATCGAGGCGCGGTTCATGCCCGCTTCGGCCAGGACATCCAGACGCGCTTCGTCAATCTCATTCGGGTCGATCTCGACCGAGAACTCGGCATCCGGTCCCAGCGGCACGATATTCAGAATATACCGCGCCAGATCGCGCATCAGATCGGCATTCAATAGGGTCGGGGTGCCGCCGCCCCAATGCAGGCGGGATAGAACCACCCCTTCAGGCAGGCGTGCGGCCAGCAGGTCCAACTCGGCCTTAAGAACGTCTACATAGGCGACCACGGGGCTGTCGGTTTGCGTGCCTTGCGTGCGGCAGGCGCAGAACCAGCACAGGCGCCGACAGAAGGGCACATGGATATAAAGCGAGATGGCGCTGCCGGGTTCAATACTGGCGATCCAGTCACCAAAAAGATCAGCCCCCACGTCATTGCTGAAATGGGGTGCGGTCGGGTAGCTGGTGTAGCGAGGCACTTTCGCGTCAAAAAGTCCAAGCCTTGCCAATTGTGATTTATCGATCATGGGGATACGGTTAAAGAACTCAATTCTTGGTTGCTTTGATGGAGATCAAGTAGGGAAGCGAATGTCAGTAGAGCTAAAAATTGATCATTCCAATTGTGACGAATGTCCTATTCGCCACCGAGCTGTCTGCGCCCGGTGCGACGCGGATGAGTTGCAAGTTCTTGAGAGTATTAAATATTATCGCAGTTTCGAGGCAGGTCAGACGATCATTTGGTCGGGCGATCAGATGAATTTTGTCGGCTCGGTCGTGTCGGGTATCGCGTCTCTGACCCAGACGATGGAGGACGGGCGGACCCAGATGGTGGGCCTGTTGCTTCCCAGTGATTTCGTCGGGCGACCAGGACGTGATTCTGCGCCATATGACGTTCAGGCCACCACAGATGTTGTGATGTGCTGCTTTCGCAAGAAGCCGTTCGAAGGGTTGTTGAATGAGACACCTCATATCGCGCATCGGTTGTTGCAGATGACCCTAAATGAGCTGGACGCCGCACGTGAATGGATGCTTGTTCTGGGCCGCAAAACGGCGCGGGAGAAGATTGCCAGCCTGCTGTCGATCATCGCGCGCCGGGATGCTTCGATCACCCAGAAAGGGCTGTCAGGCCCGATCGTGTTCGACCTGCCGCTGACGCGTGAGGCGATGGCGGATTACCTCGGTCTGACGCTTGAAACGGTGAGCCGGCAGATTTCTGCCCTGAAAAAGGACGGGGTTATCGTGCTAGAAGGCAAGCGCCACGTCACCATCCCAGATTTGGGTCGCCTTATGGAAGAGGCCGGCGACGACTCGGACGGAGGGTTCCTCGTTTAGCGTCGCCACCTGCCAGTCATCTACCAAAGCGATCGAGCCGCCCCGCAGGGCGGCTTTTTGTTTGGGTCAGCACGCGATCAGTGCGCCATGAAGACCGGTACAGCGGATTGTTCCAGCATGTTGCGCGTCGCACCGCCAAGGATCGCTTCGCGAAAGCGGGAATGGCCGTAGGCGCCCATGACAATCATGTCTGATTCCGTGTCCGTGGCGTGGCGGTTCAGAATGTCCGATACCCGCGTCATGGTTTTGCTGAGGACTTCGATATCGCACCGGACACCGTGCCGGGCGAGCATCTGAGACAGCATGCCACCCGGATCAGAGCGGTCGGGCCCATGGCGTGGCGGGTCGATCACCACTATACGCGCCAGATCGGCGTCTTTTAGAAATGGCAGGGCGCAGCGCACCGCGCGCATGGCCTCGACGCTTTCATTCCAGGCAATCATGATGTTCTTGGGGTTCGAAACAGGTTGGGCATTGTTCGGGACAACCATGACCGGCGCATGGCCTTCGAACATGGCAGCCTCGACAATCGGCTCCGCCTCGGCGCCGCGCCCTTCGCCATAGGGATGCGGCAGTACGACCAGATCCGAGAACCGTGCCCGATGTGCAACGTGGCGTCCGATATCCGCAATCTGGGCGACCCCGTTTTCGGCCGACCAGCGTGCGCCGGTTTTTTCCAGAAGCCCCTGAGCAAAGCTTAGCAGTTCATCGGCTTCGGCGTTGGCCCTGCTGAGGGTTTCCTGAAGGATCAAAGCATTCGCCCCGGCGTAGTAATACCCTGTCTGACTGCGATCGACGCCCAGGCACAAGGCCTCGGCATGACCATCCTGTGCTTCGGCCAATGCCGCTGCCTGAGACAGCGCGGCCTGCGCATTCGTGGTTTCCGTCATGATTGTGAGAATTGATTTGTAAGCCATATCGACCTCGTATTTCGAACAGCCGGTTTAATAGGGTCGGCACCCATCCACATGACCATGGGTGTCACAGAAAACAACGGATTGTCTTGACTCAGATCAAAGCGGCAGTGGGCGTTCTTCTACATTACGGGTCACAGTCAAAAAGGTTCTGTGCGGCACGCAAATCGCGCAGGGCAGGGTAAAGGGACGCAATATGTCGAATTACATCAAGCTGATCGTGCTTGGTCTGGTCGTGCTGTTTGCAGCGATCGGGTCCAATTATGCACGCGATTTGGCGTATCAGGTGCATGCGATACTGGTGATGATCATCGCCGGTGGTCTGTTCATCTGGACGCTTCGAAACACGGATGAGCCAGATATTCTTGTCGATCGCTCGGGCGAGTACATGGATGGCGTGATCCGCTACGGCGTGATCGCAACGGCCTTCTGGGGCGTGGTCGGGTTCCTGGCGGGAACCTTTATTGCGTTCCAACTGGCCTTTCCGACGCTCAACTTTGAATGGGCGCAGGGCTATCTGAACTTTGGCCGGTTACGTCCGCTGCACACCTCGGCCGTGATTTTTGCCTTTGGAGGCAACGCTCTGATCGCGACCTCGTTCTACGTGGTTCAGCGCACCAGCGCGGCGCGCCTTTGGGGCGGAAACCTGGCCTGGTTCGTGTTCTGGGGCTATCAGCTGTTCATCGTTCTGGCCGCGACCGGATATGTTCTGGGCGGCACGCAGTCCAAGGAATATGCCGAGCCTGAGTGGTATGTGGACCTGTGGCTGACCATCGTCTGGGTCGCCTATCTGGCTGTCTATCTGGGCACGGTCATCAAACGCAAAGAGCCGCATATCTATGTGGCCAACTGGTTCTACCTGGCCTTTATCGTAACAGTCGCGATGCTGCACCTGGTCAACAACATGACCATCCCGGTCAGCATCTGGGGTTCGAAATCGGTTATCGTCTGGTCGGGCGTGCAGGATGCCATGATCCAGTGGTGGTATGGCCACAACGCTGTGGGCTTCTTCCTGACTGCGGGCTTCCTGGGCATGATGTACTACTTCATCCCGAAACAGGCCGAACGTCCGGTGTTCAGCTACAAGCTGTCGATCATCCACTTTTGGGCGCTGATCTTCCTGTATATCTGGGCCGGTCCGCACCACCTGCACTATACCGCGCTTCCCGACTGGGCCTCGACGCTGGGCATGGTGTTCTCGATCGTGCTGTGGATGCCGTCCTGGGGTGGTATGATCAACGGTCTGATGACCCTGTCTGGCGCATGGGACAAACTGCGCACCGACCCGATCATCCGCATGATGGTCATTTCAGTCGGCTTCTACGGCATGTCCACCTTCGAGGGTCCGATGATGTCGATCCGTGCGGTGAACAGCCTCAGCCACTACACCGACTGGACCATTGGTCACGTACACTCGGGCGCGCTGGGCTGGAACGGTATGATCACCTTTGGTGCGCTGTACTATCTGGTGCCTGTCCTGTGGAAGCGTGAGCGTCTGTACTCGCTGCAGATGGTCAGCTGGCATTTCTGGCTCGCCACGATCGGCATCGTTCTCTATGCCGCGTCGATGTGGGTCACCGGTATCATGGAAGGCCTGATGTGGCGCGAAGTGGATGCCAACGGCTTCCTCGTGAACTCGTTCGCTGACACCGTTGCCGCCAAATTCCCGATGTATGTGGTTCGCGGTCTGGGTGGGGTTCTGTTCCTCGCTGGCTCGGTGGTCATGTGCTACAACCTGTGGATGACTGTACGTAAGGCACCGGCCAAAGAGGCCAGCCTGACCGTCGCAGTCCCGGCTGAATAAAGGAGGCCGGAGCAATGGCAATTCTTGACAAACACAAAGTGCTTGAGACCAACGCGACCCTTCTGCTGATCTTCAGCTTTCTGGTCGTGACAATCGGTGGCCTCGTTCAGATCACCCCGCTGTTCTATCTTGAGAACACCATCGAGAAGGTGGAGGGCATGCGCCCTTACACCCCTCTCGAGATGGCGGGCCGTGAGATTTACATCCGCGAAGGCTGCTATGTCTGCCACAGCCAGATGATCCGCCCCATGCGGGACGAGGTCGAACGCTACGGCCATTACTCGCTGGCGGCCGAGTCGATGTATGACCACCCGTTCCAGTGGGGATCCAAGCGGACCGGACCTGATCTGGCACGTGTTGGAGGGCGGTATTCGGACGATTGGCATGTACGCCACCTGCGCGATGCGCAATCGGTGGTGCCGGAATCGGTGATGCCGAAATATGGCTTCCTCGAAAACAGCAAGATCGATGGCAAGTATATCGGCGACATCATGGCGGCAAACGCGGTGGTTGGTACTCCGTACACCGACGAGATGCTGGAGAACGCGCAAGCTGACTTCCGCGCGCAGGCCGATCCCGACAGTGACTATGACGGGCTGTTGGAGCGCTATGGTGACAAGGTGAATGTCCGCAACTTCGATGGTCAATCCGACCTGACCGAAGCTGACGCGCTGATCGCCTATCTGCAAATGCTGGGCACGCTGGTCGATTTCTCGACCTTCACGCCTGACGCAAACCGCTGAGGGAGAGTGCAATGGAAGAATATACTCTCCTGAGGCAGTTTGCAGATAGCTGGATGTTGCTTCTGCTGTTTGCCTTCTTTGTTGGCATCATCATCTGGGTGTTCCGCCCAGGCGCCAGCAAGGAATACAGCGACACCGCCAACATCCCCTTCCGGCACGTCGATGCGCCTGCACCGCAGCAAGACCAACCCGCCACATCCAAGGAGGCGCGGCCATGAGCAAGATACCTGATAAACAGCCGGGTGACCCGAATACAACCGGTCACAGCTGGGACGGCATCGAAGAATTTGACAACCCGATGCCCCGCTGGTGGCTGTGGACGTTCTACGCCACGATCTTCTGGGGGGTAATCTACACGATCATGTATCCCGCATGGCCACTGGTTCAGTCGGCAACAGCTGGTATCACGGGCTGGTCATCACGGGCCGAAGTCCAGCAGGAGCTGGTCTCGTTCGAAGAGGCCAACGCCCCGTGGAACGCCAAGCTGGTGGATACCCCGCTGGAGGACATCTCGGCTGACCCTGAGTTGCAGCAATATGCCGTCAACGCAGGCAGCGCCGTGTTCCGCACTTGGTGTGCGCAATGTCACGGCTCGGGCGCGCAGGGTGCGGCGGGCTTCCCGAACCTGTTGGATGACGCATGGCTGTGGGGTGGTACGATGGAGGATATCCATTTCTCCGTCAGCTACGGGATCCGGAATGAGGAAAGCGACGATGCACGCTATTCCGAAATGCCCGCCTTTGGTGAGCTTCTTGAAGAAGAAGAGATCAATCAGGTGGTCCAATACGTGATGTCGCTGACCAATGCGCAGACCGACGATGCGGCCGCACAGGCAGGTAAGGTTGTCTTTGAAGACAATTGTGCCGCGTGTCACGGCGAGGACGGCAAAGGCGATGTCTTCCAGGGCGCGCCGAACCTGACCGATGCCATCTGGCTCTATGGTGGCAGCGAAGAGGCCTTGACCGAGACGGTGAATTACAGCCGCTTTGGTGTGATGCCCAACTGGGACACCCGCCTGACCGAGGCGCAAATCCGCGCCGTGACCGCCTATGTCCACCAATTGGGTGGCGGCCAGTAAGGCGGCAAGAATACCTTCGGGCGGCTTGCTGCCCGAAGGTCCCGGCACCGGCTGTTCCATCTGTTCGCGCGTTTCCTGAACAGCCGGTGCCTATTTCCAAACCTAAACCAGTACAGGCCGCGTTTTAAAGGTTGTCAAGATTGACCGTGCGCGGGTGCTTCTTCCACCAATGATGCTCGGGCAACCAGCGTGTTTTGTTGCGGGTTGGTTTAGGTGCGTCCCTGAGATGGGGCTCGTTGATCCGTGTCGCGGTCATGAACGATTTCGCAAAAACACTCAGCATAGGGGTTTCCTTTCGCGTTTTCTGTGTGCGTTTAGGATGATGTTTCGCTGTACAGGATGCGAGCCAATTGCTATGTCTAAATGTAAGCTGGGATTACATATGAACTGGTTGAAACTGCCTCCGCTCTCGTCCCTTCGCGCTTTTTCGGCCTTTGCTGAGAAGGGGGGTGTGGTGCAGGCAGGCGCTGCGCTGAATGTGAGCCATGCAGCCATAAGCCAGCAATTGCGCGTACTGGAAAAGCATATGGGCGTCGCTCTGGTGCGGCGCGGTGGAAAATCGCTTTCCCTGACACCCGAAGGCACACATCTGGCACGTGCGGTGCAGCTTGGGTTCGGCTCGATCGGCGCAGCCGTGGAAGAGGTAATGAGCGCAGGCGGCGCCCGTCCGGTTCACGTGTCGCTGACACCTACGTTCGCCGCCTCGTGGTTGATGCCGCGACTGCCGGAATTTCAGGCCAAATACCCTGAAATCAGCCTGACGATCGACCCTTCTCCGCATCTGGTGGAGCTGACGCCGGGCGGTGTCGATGTCGCGATCAGGTACGGCTCCGGTGGGTGGCCCGGTGTGGACTGCGAAATGCTGCTTGAAACCCCTTTTGTTGTCGTCGCAGCGCCCAGCCTTCTGGGTGGCCAAACGGCGTGGACGCCGGAAGAGTTGAGCCAGCTGCCTTGGTTGGAAGAGTTCGGCACCACCGAGGCCTCGACCTGGCTGGCCAGACGTGGGGTGGATCATCCACCTCAGGGGCGGCGCATCTCGCTGCCGGGGACCTTGCTGCTTGAAGGCTTGCGGGCCGGGCAGGGCGTTACGGCCACGGTGCGACATTTCGTCGAACAAGACATCAAGGCGGGCCGCCTTGTCGAACTCCATACTGAGCCTGAAAGCAGCGGATACCATGTTTTAACGGCCAAAACGCCTCTTAGACCGGCGGCAAAGACCTTTGTCAGCTGGCTGAGGCGGCAGGCGGGTGACGCGCAGTAAAAGATGATTGTCCGATGCCCGTTTTGACCCATGTCAATGCTTGCACGTCCATGATCTGGAAGAACACACTACCATAAGACCCATCCTTGGAGCCAGCCAGTGAGCGATTCCGACCCCGCCCCCAGTTTATATGCCGCACGAGAGCCAATCTTTCCGAGGCGTGTCTCAGGTCCGTTCCGGAACCTGAAATGGATTATCCTGATTGTAACTTTGGGGATCTACTACATTACCCCATGGATAAGATGGGACCGTGGGCCCAGCCTGCCCGATCAGGCTGTGTTGCTGGATCTGGCCAACCGCCGCTTCTATTTTTTCTGGATCGAAATCTGGCCGCACGAATTCTACTTTGTCGCGGGCCTGCTGATCATGGCCGGTCTTGGCCTGTTCCTGTTCACGTCGGCCTTGGGCCGGGTGTGGTGCGGATATGCCTGCCCGCAGACCGTCTGGACCGACCTGTTCATTCTGGTCGAGCGCTGGATCGAGGGTGACCGCAACGCGCGCTTGCGCCTGCACCGGCAAAAGAAAATGGACCTCCGCAAGGCCCGGTTGCGTCTGACGAAATGGATCGCGTGGTTCCTGATCGGCCTCGCAACTGGTGGGGCCTGGGTGTTCTACTTTGCCGACGCGCCGACCTTGTTGCGCGATCTGGTGACCGGTAACGCGCATCCCGTTGCCTATACGACCATGTTGATCCTGACCGGCACCACCTTCCTGTTTGGCGGCTTCGCGCGTGAACAGATCTGCATCTATGCCTGTCCATGGCCACGCATTCAGGCCGCGATGATGGACGAGGATACTCTGGTCGTCGGCTACCGCGAATGGCGCGGTGAGCCGCGCGGCAAGGGCAAACGTACGGCCGATTCAGAACTAGGCGATTGCATCGATTGCATGGCCTGCGTGAATGTCTGCCCCGTTGGTATCGACATTCGCGATGGTCAGCAGTTGGAGTGCATCACCTGCGCCCTGTGCATCGACGCCTGCGACGACATGATGGCCAAGATCGGCAAACCACGGGGTTTGATCGACTATATGGCGCTGAGTGATGAGGTGCATGAACGCGCAGGTCAGCCCCCTAAGAATATCTGGAAACACATTCTGCGTCCTCGCACCATCATGTATACCGCGTTGTGGTCTCTGGTCGGTTTTGCGCTGCTGTTTGCCCTGTTCATCCGGTCAGATATCGACCTGACGGTGGCGCCTGTGCGCAATCCGACCTTTGTGACGATGTCGGACGGCACAATTCGCAACACCTATGACGTGCGTCTGCGCAACAAACATGGCGAAGAGCGTCCGTTCGATCTGTCACTGACCGGCGATCCGGCCTTGGCTCTGGAAATCGAAGGCGTTGACGGGCAAACTGTGATTGTGGCCCCTGATACCGCGCAGCTGGTGCGCGTCTATATCACGGCGGCGCGTGACACAGGGCCTGCGGGTGCGGATACGTCTGCGGTTCGGATCTGGGTCGAGGATATCGACAGTGGCGAACGCGCCTATAAAGACACAAGCTTCAACGGACGAGGGAACTGATCATGTCCGAGCGGAAATTCACTGGCAAACACGCCCTTGCGGTGTTCGTGTGTGCGTTTGGTGTGATCATCACGGTGAACCTGATCCTGGCCTATAGCGCGGTCAAAACCTTCCCGGGGCTTGAGGTCAAGAACTCCTACGTTGCCAGTCAGGAGTTCAACGACCGTCTCAAGGAGCATCAGGCCTTGGGCTGGGAAGTGCGCGCTGAAAACACGGGCGGTCTGCTGATCCTGCACATCACAGACGCCACCGGCGCCCCGGTACAGGTGGCCGAGTTGCAGGCCGTCGTGGGCCGCGCCACTCATGTACGGGATGATTTCACGCCCGACTTCACCTTTGACGGGCTTGCCTATGCAACGCCTGCGACGCTGGGTAAGGGGAACTGGAACATCCGTCTGGTCGCCCGCGATCATTCGGGGGCCGAGTTCGCTCAGCGGGTTCCTTTGTACGTGAAAGGGTAGGGCGGTGACGGCTCAGCTTTCCTCAGGCACGGCGGCTTGTCCTGGGTGTATCGCCGCCCCGGCGGAACCTGCGCGGCCAATCCCAGAGGATGTGCAGATTGCACTGTCTTTGCCCGGCATCCATTGCTCGGCCTGTATCGCCAATGTCGAGCGGGCGTTGAACGCCCATCCCGGGGTCGAAGACGCGCGCGTCAACCTGACCCTGAAACGTGCGATGATCAAAGCCGCGCCTGAAATGCGCGCTTCTGATCTGATCCCGGTGCTGGAGCGCGCGGGCTATGAGGCGCATGAGCTGGACGCCGGAGCCCTGTCGGCCACCAACGCGGACAAGGCGGGGCGTGATCTGCTGATGCGCCTGGCAGTGGCCGGGTTTGCCTCGATGAACGTGATGCTGTTGTCGGTCTCGGTCTGGTCAGGGGCGACGGACGCGACGCGGGACATGTTCCACTGGATATCTGCTGCTATCGCCCTGCCTGCGATTGCTTTCTCGGCCCAGCCCTTCTTCGCCAACGCGTGGTCCGCTTTGCGTGTGCGCCGGCTGAACATGGATGTGCCGATTGTTCTGGCGATCCTGCTGGCGCTGGTGACGTCGCTTTGGGAAACAGCGCTTAGCGGCGAACACGCCTATTTCGACGCCGCCCTGACGCTGACCTTCTTCTTGCTGGCAGGCCGGTATTTAGACTACCGCACCCGCGCCGTCGCGCGGTCTGCGGCTGAGGAACTGACAGCGCTAGAGGTTCCCCGCGCCCTTCGACTGATCGACGGCACCGAAGAAGAGGTCGCTGTATCCACCCTGGCCGTCGATGACCTGATCCTTGTGCGGCCCGGAGGGCGGATGCCGGTAGACGGCCAGATTGTCTCGGGCCAGTCGGAATTGGACCGCTCCCTGCTGACGGGTGAGACCCTGCCGGTATTTGCCGAGGCAGGCCAGATTGTCAGCGCGGGCGAGGTCAACCTGACCGGCCCTCTGACCATCCGCGCCACAGCGGTTGGCGAAGATACATCCCTGCATCGCATGGCCGATCTGGTGGCCATCGCTGAATCCGGCCGGTCTCGATATACCTCGCTGGCGGACAAGGCAGCCAAGCTCTATGCCCCCGGCGTTCACATCCTGTCGGCGCTCAGCTTTCTGGGTTGGTACATCTATTCCGGCGACTTGCGTACGGCCCTGAACATCGCGGCGGCGGTGTTGATCATCACCTGCCCCTGTGCGCTCGGGCTGGCGGTTCCTGCGGTGACCACGGCGGCCTCGGGCCGGTTGTTCCGCAAGGGGATGCTGATCAAACACGCCACTGCGCTTGAACGTCTGGCCGAGGTCGATACGGTTGTCTTCGACAAGACCGGCACGCTGACCTCAGGCGCGCCAGAGGTGGTGAATCTGGGCGATCAAACCACTGCCGACCTTGAAATCGCGCTGGCTCTGGCCGAGGCGTCAGCGCATCCTTTGTCGGTCGCTCTGGCCAAAGCCGCGCGTGAGGCCGGGATCACACCCGCTAAGCTAGGCAACATCACCGAGGTTCCGGGCTATGGCACCGAGGCCCAGTATCGAAACCAGCGCGTGCGCCTGGGACGCGCGGCTTGGGTCGGTGCGGAACACGGGGTCGAGACCTCTGCCTGGCTGTCCGTTGGACCCAATGCGCCGGTGGCCTTCCGATTCACCGATGCCCTGCGACCGGGCGCGGCCGAGGCCGTTTGTGACTTCGCCAAAGCTGGAAAGCAGGTGATGCTGATTTCGGGCGATTCGACAGGTGCGGTGAAAGCGCTGGCCGAGAAACTGGGGATCGAGAACTGGATTGCCGAAGCGCTGCCTCAGGATAAGGCGCAGTGCATTCAGGACCTCAGCGAACAGGGCCACAAGGTCTTGATGGTAGGTGATGGTCTGAACGATACGGCGGCCCTCGCGGCGGCGCATGTGTCCATCTCACCGGCCTCGGCCCTGGATGCGGCGCGCGTTGCGTCTGACATCGTACTGCTGGGAACTGACCTGTCCCCCATCGCGGATGCCTGCGACACTGCCGTCAAAGCCACGAAACGGATTCGCGAGAACTTCCGCATTGCGACCGTATACAACGTGATTGCGGTGCCGCTGGCGGTGATCGGGCTGGCCACGCCTTTGATTGCGGCGTTGGCGATGTCGACCTCGTCGATTACCGTATCCCTGAACGCCCTACGGCTGAGGTAACTGCCATGGAAGTGCTCGCTTATCTGATCCCGATTTCCCTGTTTCTGGGCGGAATTGGCTTGGTTGCTTTTGTCTACACGGTCCGCTCGAACCAATACGAGGACCCCGAGGGCGACGCGCGCCGTATCCTCAGCGATGAATGGGACGACAAACCCAAGCAATAGCTGGCTGAGGGTGCAATATCACAGTTGATCCCAACCGCCCTTGAAATTGCCGCAATGCCCGGCTATGTCCGGCCTATCCGCAAGCAGAGAGATCCCGCCAAATGGCTACCACCAACCCGATCCAGTTCATTCAGCAAGTTCGAGCCGAAGTTTCCAAGGTCGTCTGGCCGACCCGGCGCGAGGTGCTGTTGACCACGGTCATGGTGTTCATCATGGCTGCTCTGACCGCTGTTTTCTTTGCTCTGGTCGATCTGGGCATTCGTGGCGGCTTGCAACTGATCCTGGGCGCGTTCAGCTAACCGCTCTCAGGCGCGGAAACACCGCAGCCCCCCTTGCACAGCGCTGAATCTCAGAGTAGTTCACACGGGACTATTCGGAATGGGCGTGTGGCGATTCGGGCTGCGCGCCGCTTTTTATTCCGGAACACGCGGGCAGGCCGCGACAGGATTTCAATACAGGGCGAACCCGCGATGCGGGACTTGGCCCAAGACAAACAAGGACGACAGGTTCATGGCGAAACGGTGGTACTCGGTCAGCGTTCTTTCGAATTTCGAAAAGAAGATCGCAGAGCAGATCCGCACGTCGGTGGCTGAACAGGGCCTTGAGGACGATATCGACGAAGTACTGGTCCCCACCGAAGAGGTGATCGAAGTGCGTCGGGGCAAGAAAGTCACGACCGAGCGCCGCTTCATGCCCGGCTACGTGCTGGTGCATATGGAAATGTCGGATCAGGGCTATCACCTGATCAACTCGATCAACCGCGTCACCGGCTTCCTTGGTCCCCAAGGCCGTCCGATGCCGATGCGCGACGCCGAGGTAAACCAGATCCTGAACCGCGTTCAGGAAGGTGAAGAAGCGCCCAAGCTGATGATCAGCTTCGAGGTCGGCGAGAAGGTCAAAGTCAACGACGGCCCGTTCGAGGATTTCGACGGCATGGTCGAAGGCGTGGACGACGAAGCGCAAAAGCTGAAGGTTTCGGTCTCGATCTTTGGTCGGGAAACGCCGGTGGAACTGGACTTTACGCAGGTCACCAAGCAGGGCTGAAACCACTCTCAGCGAATTGCTATCAGCCGCGATGTCCGACACATCGCGGCTTTCTTTTTTTAAAGCGGCATTGCGCGAACGTGCATTCAAAATTCGCTGTCGCACGATCAAATGCCGCAGACATAGCTTGTCCCCGACCTTTGCCCATGTAATGTCGCGCTGATGGTGGCCTTCGAGAGGAGGTCTTAATTGGGAACCGGGTGAAAATCCCGGACTGCCCCCGCAACTGTAAGTAGCCAAAGATTGTTGAGCTACAAGTCAGGATACCTGCCATCTTAGCGCAACCGCCGGGAGATTCCGGCCCTTCTACATGCGTCGGGTGGACGCGAAAGGAACTCTACAATGCATATCGAACCTGGCGTCGTTGATGGCGCAAAAATGGTCTTCGCCTACGGGACGGCTGCGGCCGCCGCAGGTTATTCTTTGAAACTGATTAACGATGATCTCAAAACCCATTCCATAGCCTCATTCTGTGTACGCTGGGTTGTTGCCGCAATCGGCGTTTTCATTTTCTTCGAAGTCTTCCCGCATTTCGCGGTTGGCATCTCAGAGGTGCATTTCATATTGGGCACGACCCTGTTCTTGCTGCTTGGGGCTGGTCCGGCGGCGCTTGGCCTGGCGGGTGGTCTGGCAATCCAGGGCTTCCTGTTTGCGCCGTCTGATTTGCCGATGTACTTCGTCAACATCTCGACCCTGCTGTTCCCGCTATTCGCGGTGGATGCGCTGGCCAAGAAGATCATTCCGCCAAGCGTCAGCTATGTCGATCTGCAGTATCTGGACGTGCTAAAGCTGTCTGCCGTCTATCAGGGCGGCGTTGTTGCCTGGGTCGCTTTCTGGGCAATTTACGGGCAAGGCGTTGGTGCCGAAAACCTCTCGGCCGTGACCAGCTTTGGTATGGCATACCTGTTGGTGATCGTGATCGAACCGGTTGCCGATCTGGCGGTGCTTGCGAGTGCCAAAGGCATGCGGGCCTTGACCGACCGGGGCATCTTCACCCACCGCTTGCACAACGCCGCTGCATAGGTGCAAAACCATTGATCTGTGGCGCACACCGCGCCACAGATCACTTTGACCGGTTAGCGAAACGGTCACACGCATTGGCAACGTGCCCCTTTGCTTGCTCGGCTTCGGACGCGGTCACTCCGACTTCCATCAGTCGCCCCCTTGCCAACCCCTCCGTTCCCCTGTAAACGCCGCCTCTATCGTCTTCGGGCGAGATTCTCTCGTGGGAGGTTTCAGGGATCGCGATCCCGGATCGGACCACGCAACATAAACTGGTCGGGGCGCGCCCCAACCGAGTTGAAAGGAAAACCAAATGGCCAAGAAGCTTGCTGGTACAATGAAGCTGCAGGTTCCTGCAGGTCAGGCGAACCCGTCGCCGCCAGTTGGTCCGGCGCTGGGTCAGCGCGGCATCAACATCATGGAATTCTGCAAGGCGTTCAACGCCAAGACCGCAGACATGGAGCAAGGCGCCCCTTGCCCGACCGTGATCACCTATTATCAGGACAAGTCCTTCACCATGGACATCAAGACGCCGCCCGCGTCTTATTACCTGAAAAAAGCGGCTGGTCTGAAGCCGGTTGGCAAGCGTAACCGCCCCCGTGGTGCGGAAAACCCCGGTCGTGAGACCGTGGCAACCGTGACCACCAAGCAGGTTCGCGAAATCGCCGAAGCCAAAATGAAAGATCTCAACGCCAACGACGTCGAAGGCGCAATGCAGATCATCCTGGGCTCGGCCCGCTCTATGGGCATCGAGGTGAAGTAAGATGGCAAAACTCGGTAAACGTACCCGCGCTGCGCGCGAAGCTGTCGCTGGCAAGGAAAACCTGTCGGTTGAAGAAGCAGTTGCCCTGGTAAAAGGCAACGCGACCTCGAAATTTGACGAGACCATCGAAATCGCGATGAACCTGGGCGTTGACACCCGTCACGCAGACCAGATGGTTCGTGGCGTTGTTGGCCTGCCGAACGGCACCGGCAAAGCGATGCGCGTTGCTGTATTCGCTCGTGGCCCCAAGGCTGATGAGGCGAAAGAAGCTGGCGCAGACATCATTGGCGCGGAAGACCTGATGGAAACCATTCAGGGCGGCACCATTGAATTCGATCGCTGCATCGCGACCCCTGACATGATGCCAATCGTTGGCCGTCTGGGTAAAGTTCTGGGCCCGCGCAACCTGATGCCGAACCCCAAAGTCGGCACCGTGACCATGGACGTGAAAGCGGCCGTGGAAGCAGCCAAGGGCGGCGAAGTACAGTTCAAAGCTGAAAAAGGTGGTGTTGTTCACGCCGGTGTTGGCAAAGCGTCATTTGACGAAGCCAAGCTGGCCGAAAACGTTCGCGCCTTCATCTCGGCTGTTGCAAAAGCCAAGCCGTCGGGCGCCAAAGGCACCTACATGAAGAAAATCGCACTCAGCTCGACCATGGGCCCGGGTGTGACTCTGGACGTGGCGGCTGCTGCGGGCGAATAAGCCTTAGTGCAGACGCAATAATCCTCGAAACCCGAGTAGCGCAAGCTGCTCGGGTTTTTTTGTTAGCGAAAGGCCTGTTGCAGACGCGATTGCAGCCGGTCGCGTTTGCGCAGCTCAAAATCGCTGCAGGTGACGTCAGGTTGCCAGAGGCGCAGCCAGTCTTTCAGCAATCGACCCCGCAAGCAGCAATCGAGGATCTGAGTGTCAATCGGGTGGCGGTACTGGCGGAAGAACATCTCTTTGTTGCGGGCCAGAACGCCGCTGCGGTCGACGTCCTGGTCGGCCCCGTTCCGGAAGATGTCTGCCTTTAGAAAATCGACGATGTCATAGACGGCCAGTTTGTCGCGGGCTTCGGTGAAATCCAGCCCGATGGCGGTGCCTTGGCCCATGATCAGGTTCAGGCCGTGAAAATCCCCATGAGAGAACACACGCAGGTCGGGGCGGTTTCTCAGGGCTGCGGCTTCGGCCAGAAACACCTCGACCATGGGCTGGCTGATCTCTGCGATATGCGAGGGAACGTGGGCGGATTGCTCGCGTATGTTGTCGGTCATCCAGCGCGGTCGAAACGCGTAATCCGTGGCGTTGTGAATCCCGTGAAGGTCATGCAGCCACGACCCTGCGCGTCGGTAGATTTGCGCCACCTGGGCGTCGTCGTCGCTGTTGTAGATGATATCCGTTGCGGTCGGGCGCTCGACAAATTCGGTCACCATGAACGCGCCGCCTGGCGAAAGGTAGACCGGGCGGACGACGCGGCTGTTTTTCGAGGATTTGAACTGCTCGGTCAGTTGCAGCAGCAGGTTGAACTCTTTGCTGAGACGTCCTGTTTCAGGCGACAACGTATCAAGCTTCAACGCGTAGAGGCGGTTTGATGTTTCGACCCTCCACACCAGACGCGTGTCAGGAAAAGCATGAGAGCGGCAGAGAAACCGTACTTGCGTGATGGGCGTGCCCAGACAGTCCTGCGCCAGCTCGTGGGCGCAGGCGCTGGCCTTGTCGAATTCTTGCAGAGTAACGTCTGTCATTTTGCCTCGGGCTGGTGCTGTTTCGGGCACTCATATCGGAGGTGACCGTAGCTGAAACGTACTGTCAATGACATTGCTGACGTCTGTTGACCTTCGGGCGGATGGCCCTGTGTAAAAGGGGCGATTCCCGCCATGAGGCCGAACGCGCAGATAGGGCATTTTACCTCTTGGAAACTCACTCCAACTGCCCTAAGTAGAGCTACGAAATAAAGCGTGCGATTCGTCGTGCGCTTTATTTTGTTTCGTCCAAGACGGTGGGTGGGTCCATATGGCCCCTTAATTCCCTGCCTGAGACGGGTAAGACCAAAGAATTCTGAGGGTTCGGCCCTCGGGCGCATTTTGGCCAATCCCGTAACAACGGACCTAAACGCCGGGGTTTCGACCGCGGCAAATATGAGCCGGGGTGAGATATCGCCCCAAACTTGGAGAGAACTGTGGATAGAGCCCAGAAAGAGAAAGTGGTCGAAGAACTCGGCCAAATCTTCGAAAGCTCTGGCGTCGTAGTGGTTTCGCACTACGCCGGTCTGACAGTTGCCGAGATGCAGGACCTTCGCGCACGTGCTCGTGACGCGGGTGGTGCCGTGCGTGTTGCCAAGAACAGGCTCGCCAAAATCGCCCTTGAGGGTAAGCCGTGTGAAAGCATGGCCGACCTGCTGACAGGGATGACCGTTCTGACCTATTCCGAGGACCCCGTGGCAGCAGCCAAGGTGGCCGAGGACTTCGCCAAGGAGAACAAAAAGTTCGAAATCCTTGGCGGTGCAATGGGCGAGAACGCTCTGGACCGCAAAGGCGTTGAAGCCGTTTCGAAAATGCCGTCTCGTGACGAGCTTATTGCTCAGATCGCAAGCTGCATTGGCGCACCTGCTTCGAACATCGCCGGCGCGATTGGCGCACCTGCAAGCAACATCGCAAGCATCCTTTCCACCATCGAAGAGAAGGCGGAAGCTGCGTAAGCGGTTGGCACTGAATGATCTGCGTAGGGGAATGCCCCTGACGTTGGAACACACACTGTAAACGGAAAGAGCTGATAAAATGGCTGATCTGAAAGCACTCGCAGAAAGCATCGTGGGTCTGACCCTGCTGGAAGCACAAGAACTGAAAACCATCCTCAAAGACGAATATGGCATCGAGCCCGCAGCTGGCGGCGCAGTTGTCATGGCAGCCGGTGGCGACGCCGGTGGCGCAGCTGAGGAAGAAAAAACCGAATTCGACGTCGTTCTGAAGAATGCCGGCGCTTCGAAAATCAACGTGATCAAAGAAGTTCGCGGCATCACCGGTCTGGGCCTGAAAGAAGCCAAAGAACTGGTCGAAGCTGGCGGCAAGATCAAAGAAGGCGTGTCGAAAGACGAAGCCGAAGAAGTCAAAGGCAAGCTGGAAGCAGCTGGCGCCGAAGTCGAGCTGGCCTAAGCCAACCGACAGGCGTATCGCTGATACGCCGCAAAATTTGGCTGGGCCCGGAGAAATCCGGGTCCAGCCGAACCTGTCTTAGAAAGGGCCTCATGATGTGGGGCGTTTTCTAAGACACGGTTTTCGGATCGGGAGGCCGCCTTCGGGACGGTGGCCACGAATTGATCCGGGCGTGTCGTCTCGAATGTGCAAGATGCCGGGGCCCGACGGTGTCTTTGCCCGCTGAGAACATCGAAAGGTGACATCTGACATGGCTCAAACGTTCCTTGGCCAGAAACGTCTTCGTAAATATTACGGCAAAATCCGCGAAGTGCTGGAAATGCCGAACCTCATTGAGGTGCAGAAATCTTCTTATGATCTTTTCCTGCGCTCCGGCGATGCAGAACAGCCCGCAGACGGCGAAGGCATCAAAGGCGTGTTTCAGTCGGTTTTCCCGATCAAGGATTTCAACGAAACCTCCGTTCTGGAGTTCGTGAAATACGATCTGGAAAAACCGAAATACGACGTCGAAGAATGCATGCAGCGTGACATGACCTACAGCGCACCGCTGAAGGTTACTCTGCGTCTGATCGTGTTTGATGTCGATGAAGACACCGGCGCGAAATCGGTTAAAGATATCAAAGAACAGGACGTGTTCATGGGCGACATGCCCCTGATGACGCCGAACGGGACGTTCATTGTGAACGGCACCGAGCGTGTGATCGTGTCCCAGATGCACCGTTCGCCCGGTGTGTTCTTTGACCATGACAAGGGCAAGACCCATTCCTCGGGCAAACTGCTGTTTGCCTGCCGCATCATCCCGTATCGCGGCAGCTGGCTGGACTTTGAGTTCGACGCCAAGGACATCGTCTTCGCCCGTATCGACCGCCGCCGCAAACTGCCTGTGACAACCCTGCTATATGCGCTGGGTCTGGATCAGGAAGCGATCATGGACGCGTATTACAGCACCGTGTCTTACAAGCTGGACAAGAAGAAAGGCTGGATTGCACCCTTCTTCCCCGAGCGTGTACGCGGCACCCGCCCGACCTATGATCTGGTTGACGCCAAATCCGGTGAGGTGATTGCCGAAGCGGGCAAGAAAGTCACCCCGCGCGCGGTCAAGAAGCTGATCGACGAAGGCAGCGTCACCAACCTGCTGGTTCCGTTCGATCATATCGTTGGCAAATTTGTCGCCAAAGACATCATCAACGAAGAAACCGGCGCGATCTATGTCGAAGCCGGGGACGAGCTGACGCTGGAATATGACAAAGACGGCGAACTGATCGGTGGCACAGTCAAGGAATTGGTTGATGCGGGCATCACCGACATTCCGGTTCTGGACATCGACAACATCAATGTCGGTCCTTACATGCGCAACACCATGGCTGCTGACAAGAACATGGGCCGTGATACCGCGCTGATGGATATCTACCGCGTTATGCGTCCGGGTGAGCCGCCCACCGTCGAGGCCGCTTCGGCCCTGTTCGACACGCTGTTCTTCGACAGCGAGCGGTATGACCTGTCCGCCGTTGGTCGCGTGAAGATGAACATGCGTCTGGCACTGGATGCGCCGGACACCCTGCGCACTCTGCGCCGTGAAGACATCGTGGCCTGCATCAAGGCGCTGGTAGAGCTGCGTGACGGCAAAGGCGACGTGGACGATATCGACCACCTCGGCAACCGTCGGGTACGTTCGGTCGGCGAACTGATGGAAAACCAGTACCGCGTTGGCCTGCTGCGCATGGAGCGCGCGATCAAAGAGCGTATGTCGTCGGTCGAGATCGACACCGTGATGCCGCAGGATCTGATCAACGCGAAACCGGCTGCGGCTGCTGTTCGCGAATTCTTCGGCTCGTCGCAGCTGTCGCAGTTCATGGACCAGACCAACCCGCTGTCGGAAGTGACCCACAAACGCCGTCTCTCGGCGCTTGGCCCCGGCGGTCTGACGCGTGAGCGCGCGGGCTTTGAGGTGCGCGACGTACACCCGACTCACTATGGCCGGATGTGCCCGATTGAAACGCCGGAAGGTCCGAACATCGGTCTGATCAACTCGCTGGCCACCTTCGCCCGCGTGAACAAGTATGGCTTCATCGAAACACCCTACCGCGTCGTCAAAGACGCCGAGGTGACCGATGAGGTTCACTACATGTCCGCGACCGAGGAAATGCGTCACACCGTGGCGCAGGCGAACGCGACGCTGGACGGCGATGGCAAGTTCATCAACGATCTGGTGTCGACCCGTCAGGCCGGTGACTACACGCTTGCCCCGCGCGAGAATGTGGACCTGATCGACGTTTCGCCGAAACAGTTGGTCTCGGTCGCAGCATCGCTGATCCCGTTCCTTGAAAATGACGACGCCAACCGCGCTCTGATGGGTTCGAACATGCAACGTCAGGCGGTTCCGCTGCTGCGGGCCGAGGCACCGCTGGTCGGTACCGGCATCGAGGAAAAGGTTGCGATCGACTCGGGCGCTGCGATCCAGGCGAAACGTGCCGGTATCATCGACCAGGTCGATGCCCAGCGTATCGTTATCCGCGCCACCGAAGATCTGGAACTGGGCGATGCTGGCGTTGACATCTACCGTCTGCGCAAGTTCCAGCGGTCGAACCAGAACACCTGCATCAACCAGCGTCCGCTGATCAAGGTGGGTGACACGGTTCAGAAGGGCGAAGTGATTGCTGATGGTCCGTCCACCGATATTGGTGAACTGGCCCTTGGTAAGAACGTGGTCGTCGCGTTCATGCCGTGGAACGGCTACAACTACGAAGACTCGATCCTGATCTCGGAACGTATCGCGCGCGATGACGTCTTTACCTCGGTCCATATCGAGGAATTCGAAGTCGCCGCCCGTGACACCAAGCTGGGCCCGGAAGAGATCACCCGCGACATCCCGAACGTCGGTGAAGAAGCGCTGCGCAACCTCGACGAGGCGGGCATCGTTTACATCGGTGCGGATGTTGAGCCGGGCGATATTCTGGTCGGCAAGATCACTCCGAAGGGCGAAAGCCCGATGACTCCGGAAGAAAAGCTGCTGCGCGCCATCTTTGGCGAAAAAGCATCTGACGTGCGTGACACCTCGCTGCGCGTGAAGCCGGGCGATTACGGTACGGTCGTTGAGGTCCGCGTCTTCAACCGTCACGGTGTGGAAAAAGACGAGCGTGCGCTGCAGATCGAGCGTGAGGAAGTCGAACGTCTTGCCCGTGACCGGGACGACGAGCTGGCGATCCTTGACCGCAACATCTATGCGCGTCTGCAAGGCCTGATCCTGGGTAAAACCGCTGTCAAAGGCCCGAAAGGCGTCAAGGCAGGGTCGGTGATCACCGAGGAGCTGCTGGAAACCCTGACCCGTGGTCAGTGGTGGCAGCTGGCGCTGGAAGGTGAGCAGGACGCACAGATCGTTGAGGCTCTGAACGAGCAGTACGAAGTGCAAAAGCGTGCTCTGGACGCCCGTTTCGAAGACAAGGTCGAGAAAGTCCGCCGTGGCGACGACTTGCCGCCGGGTGTGATGAAGATGGTCAAAGTCTTCATCGCCGTGAAGCGCAAGTTGCAGCCGGGCGACAAGATGGCCGGTCGTCACGGAAACAAAGGTGTGATTTCCAAGGTTGTTCCGATGGAAGACATGCCGTTCCTGGCCGATGGTACGCCGGTTGACTTCTGTCTGAACCCGCTGGGTGTGCCTTCGCGTATGAACGTTGGTCAGATCCTTGAAACCCATATGGGTTGGGCCGCGCGCGGTCTGGGTCTGAACATCGATGACGCTCTGGGTGAATACCGCCGCTCCGGCGACCTGACCCCGGTGCGCGAAGCGATGAAACTGGCTTATGGCGAGAATGTCTATGAAGAAGGCATTGCCGGCATGGACGAAGGTCACCTGATCGAGGCTGCGGGCAATGTGACCCGCGGTGTTCCGATCGCGACCCCGGTCTTTGACGGTGCCAAAGAGGCTGATGTCAACGACGCGCTGGTGCGTGCGGGCTTCTCGGAAAGCGGTCAGTCGGTTCTGTTCGACGGTCGTACGGGTGAGCAATTCGCACGTCCGGTGACCGTGGGCATCAAGTACCTGCTGAAACTGCACCACCTGGTGGACGACAAAATCCACGCGCGTTCGACCGGGCCGTACAGCCTGGTGACCCAGCAGCCGCTGGGTGGTAAGGCGCAGTTCGGTGGTCAGCGCTTTGGTGAGATGGAGGTCTGGGCACTGGAAGCTTACGGCGCCGCCTACACCCTGCAGGAAATGCTGACGGTGAAATCGGATGACGTCGCCGGTCGGACCAAGGTCTATGAGTCGATCGTCAAGGGCGAGGATAACTTTGAAGCGGGCGTACCGGAATCGTTCAACGTTCTGGTGAAAGAAGTCCGTGGCCTCGGCCTGAATATGGAACTCCTGGATGCGGAGGAAGAGTAGGGGCGGCAACGCCCCACACTCATCCCATCCCAATTTGTAAGGACGCAAAATGAACCAGGAAATCACCAACAACCCGTTCAACCCGCTGACGCCCCCGAAGGTTTTCGACGAGATCAAGGTCTCGCTGGCGTCGCCCGAGCGGATTCTGTCTTGGTCCTATGGCGAGATCAAGAAACCCGAAACCATCAACTACCGGACGTTCAAGCCTGAACGTGACGGTCTGTTCTGCGCGCGTATCTTTGGCCCGATCAAAGATTACGAATGTCTGTGCGGCAAATATAAGCGGATGAAGTATCGCGGCGTTGTCTGCGAGAAATGCGGTGTCGAAGTCACCCTGCAGAAAGTCCGTCGTGAGCGTATGGGCCACATCGAACTGGCCGCGCCCGTCGCACACATCTGGTTCCTGAAATCGCTGCCGTCCCGCATCGGCCTGATGCTGGACATGACGCTGCGCGATCTGGAACGCGTTCTGTACTTTGAAAACTATGTTGTCATCGAGCCCGGTCTGACCGACCTGTCCTATGGCCAGATGCTGACCGAAGAAGAGTACATGGACGCGCAGGATGCCTATGGCATGGACGCGTTCACCGCGAATATCGGTGCCGAAGCCATCCGTGAGATGCTGGCCCAGATCGATCTGGAAGCCGAAGCCGAGCAGCTGCGCGCTGATCTGGCCGAAGCCACCGGCGAGCTGAAGCCCAAGAAGATCATCAAGCGTCTGAAGGTTGTCGAATCCTTCCTCGAGTCGGGCAACCGGCCTGAGTGGATGGTGATGACCGTGATCCCGGTCATTCCGCCGGAACTGCGTCCGCTGGTTCCGCTGGATGGTGGCCGTTTCGCGACTTCGGATCTGAACGATCTGTATCGCCGCGTCATCAACCGGAACAACCGTCTGAAGCGTCTGATCGAGCTGCGCGCGCCTGACATCATCGTCCGCAACGAAAAGCGGATGTTGCAGGAATCCGTTGACGCTCTATTCGACAACGGCCGTCGTGGCCGCGTGATCACCGGCGCCAACAAGCGTCCGCTGAAATCGCTGTCGGACATGCTGAAAGGTAAGCAGGGTCGCTTCCGTCAGAACCTTCTGGGTAAGCGCGTCGACTTCTCGGGCCGTTCGGTCATCGTGACCGGTCCGGAGCTTAAGCTGCACCAGTGTGGTCTGCCCAAGAAGATGGCGTTGGAGCTGTTCAAGCCGTTCATCTACTCGCGCCTTGAAGCCAAGGGTCTGTCTTCGACTGTCAAACAGGCGAAGAAACTGGTCGAGAAAGAACGCCCCGAAGTGTGGGATATCCTCGATGAGGTGATCCGCGAACACCCTGTCATGCTGAACCGTGCGCCGACGCTGCACCGTCTTGGCATTCAGGCGTTCGAACCGGTTCTGATCGAAGGTAAAGCGATCCAGCTGCATCCGCTGGTCTGCTCGGCCTTTAACGCCGACTTCGACGGGGACCAGATGGCCGTTCACGTCCCGCTGAGCCTTGAGGCACAGCTGGAAGCGCGTGTTCTGATGATGTCGACGAACAACGTTCTGTCGCCTGCCAACGGCGCGCCGATCATCGTTCCGTCGCAGGATATGATCCTGGGTCTCTACTATGTGACCCTGGAACGCGAAGGCATGCCGGGCGAAGGCAAGTTGTTCGGTTCGATCGACGAAGTTCAGCACGCGCTGGACGCCGGTGAAGTGCATCTGCACACCAAGATCACCGCGCGGATCACGCAGATCGACGACGAAGGCAACGAAGTTCAGAAGCGTTTCGAGACCACTCCGGGCCGTTTGCGTCTGGGTGCCTTGCTGCCGATGAACAACAAAGCGCCGTTCGAGCTGGTCAACCGCCTGCTGCGGAAGAAAGAAGTGCAGCAGGTGATCGACACCGTCTACCGCTATTGCGGTCAGAAAGAGTCGGTCATTTTCTGCGACCAGATCATGTCGATGGGCTTCAAGGAAGCGTTCAGGGCGGGCATCTCGTTCGGTAAGGACGATATGGTTATTCCTGATGACAAGTGGGGCATCGTTGATGATACCCGCAGTCAGGTGAAGGACTTTGAACAACAGTACATGGACGGCCTGATCACTCAGGGTGAAAAGTACAACAAAGTTGTTGATGCCTGGTCGAAATGTAACGACCGCGTCACCGAGGCGATGATGAGCACCATCTCGTCGTCGGAACGGGCAGAGAATGGTTCTGAACAGGAACCGAACTCGGTCTACATGATGGCTCACTCCGGTGCGCGTGGCTCGGTCACTCAGATGAAACAGCTGGGCGGTATGCGCGGCCTGATGGCCAAGCCGAACGGCGACATCATCGAGACGCCGATCATCTCGAACTTTAAGGAAGGTCTGACCGTTCTCGAGTACTTCAACTCGACCCACGGTGCCCGTAAGGGTCTGTCGGATACCGCTCTGAAGACGGCGAACTCGGGTTACCTGACCCGTCGTCTGGTGGACGTGGCGCAGGACTGTATCGTTCGTGAGATCGACTGTGGAACCGAGCGTGCGATCACTGCCGAAGCCGCCGTCAACGACGGTGAGGTTGTTGCCTCGCTGGCCGAACGTGTGCTGGGCCGTGTCTCTGCCGATGACGTTCTGCGTCCGGGTACGGATGAGGTTCTGGTTGCCGCTGGTCAGCTGATCGACGAACGTATGGCAGATACCATTGACGAGGCCGGTGTCGCGTCGATGCGCATCCGCTCGCCTCTGACCTGTGAGTCCGAGGAAGGCGTTTGTGCCACCTGCTACGGTCGTGACCTTGCACGCGGCACCATGGTGAACACGGGTGAGGCTGTCGGCATCATCGCCGCCCAGTCGATCGGTGAACCCGGTACGCAGCTAACGATGCGGACATTCCACATCGGCGGTGTTGCGCAGGGTGGTCAGCAGTCGTTCCAGGAAGCCAGCCAGGAAGGTGTCGTTTCCTTCGAGAACCCGCAGATTCTGGTCAATGCCGCAGGCGAAAGCCTGGTGATGGGTCGGAACATGAAGCTGGTGATCAAGGACGAACACGGCGAAGAGCGGGCCAGCCACAAGCTGGGCTACGGCTCGAAGCTGTTCGTCAAGGACGGCGCATCGGTTGCCCGTGGCGACAAGCTGTACGAATGGGACCCCTACACTCTGCCGATCATCGCCGAGAAAGCCGGTACTGCAAAATATGTCGACCTTGTTTCGGGCATTGCTGTCCGTGATGAGACCGATGATGCAACCGGTATGACCCAGAAGATCGTGATCGACTGGCGCGCGGCCCCCAAAGGCAGCGACCTCAAGCCCGAGATCATTCTTGTGGGCGAAGATGGAGAGCCGGTCCGCAACGATGCGGGCAACCCGGTTCACTATCCGATGTCGGTGGATGCGATCCTGTCGATCGAAGACGGTCAGCAGATCGAAGCCGGTGAAGTTGTCGCGCGTATCCCGCGTGAAGGCGCCAAGACCAAGGACATCACCGGTGGTCTGCCGCGTGTGGCCGAATTGTTCGAAGCACGTCGTCCGAAAGATCACGCGATCATCGCAGAAGCCGATGGTTACGTACGCTTTGGCCGCGACTACAAGAACAAGCGTCGCATCAGCATCGAACCGGCGGACGAGTCCATGGAGACCATCGAATACATGGTACCCAAGGGCAAGCACATCCCGGTCGCCGAAGGGGACTTCATCCAGAAGGGTGAATACCTGATGGACGGTAACCCGGCTCCGCATGACATCCTGTCCATCATGGGTGTCGAAGCGCTGGCGGATTACATGATCGACGAGGTGCAGGACGTCTATCGTCTGCAGGGCGTGAAGATCAACGACAAGCACATCGAGGTTATCGTGCGCCAGATGCTGCAGAAGTGGGAGATCCTGGATTCAGGCGACACCACCCTGCTGAAAGGCGAACATGTCGACAAGCAGGAGTTCGACGCAGCCAACGAGAAGACCCTCTCGCGCGGTGGTCGTCCGGCTCAGGGCGAACCGATCCTGCTGGGGATCACCAAAGCCTCGCTGCAGACGCGTTCGTTCATCTCGGCGGCGTCGTTCCAGGAAACCACTCGTGTTCTGACCGAAGCTTCGGTTCAGGGCAAGAAAGACAAGCTGGTTGGCCTGAAAGAGAACGTCATCGTTGGTCGCCTGATCCCCGCGGGTACCGGTGGCGCAACTCAGGCCGTTCGCCACATCGCGCAGTCGCGTGACAACGTGGTCATCGAAGCCCGCCGGGAAGAGGCCGAAGCCGCTGCTGCTTTGGCAGCACCCAGCTTTGACGACGACATGGTGGGTGATGAGTTGGACGTTCTGGTGGAAACACCGGAAAGCCGCGAGTAACCCTCGGACTTTGGAAACAGAAAAGGCCCTGCGATTTCGCGGGGCCTTTTTCATTTGGGTGCTCCACGAGAACTCTCATAAAGATAGTTATGAATGTGATCTGGTTTGTGGCATGTTTGGTGAAACCAGAGGAGGGGGCCGCCATGACAACCCGACAAACGCAAGGGCGCAAGCGCCTTTATGACAGCATTCTGGACACCGTCGGAGACACGCCCTGCGTGCGCGTCAACAGGATCGCGCCCCCAAACGTGACGGTCTATGTGAAGTTCGAAGCGTTCAACCCCGCCAGTTCGGTCAAGGACCGCCTGGCGCTGAACATCATCGAAGCGGCCGAGCGGGACGGTCGGCTTAAACCGGGTCAAACGGTGGTTGAGGCGACCTCGGGCAATACCGGGATCGGGCTGGCGATGGTCTGCGCGGCCAAGGGCTATCCTCTGGTGGTGACCATGGCTGACAGTTTCTCGGTCGAGCGGCGCAAGCTGATGCGGTTTCTGGGGGCAAAGGTTGTCCTGACCCCGCGCGCCCAGAAAGGGTTCGGCATGTACACCAAGGCCAAGGAACTGGCCGAGCAGAATGGCTGGTTCCTCGCCAGCCAGTTTGAAACCGCCGCCAATGCCGACATTCATGAAAACACCACCGCGCGAGAGATTCTGGCGGATTTCGACGGGCAGAAGCTTGACTATTGGGTGACGGGTTATGGCACCGGCGGAACCGTCTCTGGCGTGGCTCGGGTTCTGAGGAAAGAACGCCCGGAGACGAAGATTATCCTGACGGAACCTGCGAATGCAGCCATTGTCGCGTCAGGCTATGTCAACACCCGCAACGACACGCATCAGCCGATGGAAAGCCATCCGAATTTCGAGCCGCATCCGATTCAGGGCTGGACGCCTGATTTCATCCCCTGGGTCCTGCAGGAGGCTATAGATAACGCCTATTATGATGAGTTGATCCCAGTGCCCGGCGCAGACGGTATTGCCTGGTCGCGCCGTCTGGCTGCGGAAGAGGGGATTTTCACCGGCATATCAGGTGGATCCACATTTGCTGTGGCGATGAAACTGGCTGAGACCGCTCCGGATGGGTCGGTGATGCTCGTGATGCTTCCGGATACTGGCGAGCGCTATCTTTCGACCCCGTTGTTTGAAGGCGTGGAAGAAGAGATGACAGAGGAAGAAATTGCGATTTCGAATTCGACGCCATCGGCGCAGATGACGGATTGAAGCGGCTGGACAACAACCAGTTGCAGTCGCTCTGCGTGGAAATATTTCTGGATTAATCCGCGCGAATTGACTTTGCGTCAGTTTGAAGCGTGAATACTACCATTGTTTAAAGACCGAGTATTGTTTGAATGAGTCCGAATGTTAAAGGCGCACTGTTGATGATGGCCAGCATGGCCGCATTTACAGTGAACGACACGCTGGTCAAAGTCGCGCTGCGAGAGTTGCCCTTGTTTCAGCTGGTTGCGATCCGGGGTGCTTTGGCGACTCTGCTCGTTTACGGTTTGGCGCGTCATCTTGGGGCGTTGCATCTGAACTTTTCTCGGCATGACAAATGCCTGGTCTCGATCCGCTGTGTCGCCGAACTTTCTGCTACGTTTTTCTTCCTGACCGCGCTCAAGAATATGCCCTTGGCAAATGTCACGGCGGTTCTTCAGGTGCTGCCGTTGACCGTAACGCTCGGGGCAGTTCTGTTCTTTTCGGAACATATAGGTTGGCGGCGGATCATGGCGATTGTTGTTGGCTTCATGGGCATGCTGCTGATCGTGCGACCCGGACCTGACGGGTTCAGCGTCTATGCGATCTATGCGTTGCTGGCCGTGGTCTCGGTGACGATCCGCGACCTGATCACGCGGCGTATGTCGCCGCAGGTTCCGTCACTGGTGGTTACACTTGCCACATCGCTGTCGATCTCGGTCGCTGCGGGTTTGGTGTCGGCTTTTGAAGGCTGGGTCATCGTGTCCGGCGACAATGCTGTTTTGGTGGCATCGGCAGCCGTGTTTGTCCTGATCGGGTATTTGTGCAGCGTGATGGTGATGCGAGAAGGCGAGGTCGGGTTCATTGCGCCCTTCCGATACTCCAGCCTGATCTGGGCCTTGGGCTTGGGCTGGGCCGTGTTTGGCGAATGGCCGGATGCGGTGACGTTGTTCGGGGCCGGGCTGGTTGTCGCGGCTGGCTTGTTTACTCTGTTTCGCGAAAGATCCGCTCAGGGCGCGCCGTGAACTTGCCGGACGATGCTTTGGTCAATGGCAAAGCGGGCGATGAACTCTCCCTCAAGTTCGGGGCTGAGGGCTGCAAGTTCACGATCATAGTTGCGCGCCCCGCGCGAATCGTTGAACCCGTTCAGAGACCGCACCCACATCGGCGCATCAGTATAGCTGACAACGGGCATGAAACGCCCCATGCGATGATGGGTAAAGCTGATGATGGTCTGTTTACATCCGCCAGCGATGTGCATTCCAAGGCCCACGCCCAATAGCGATTTATGTGTGGCTTTCGCGGAAATCCCGTCAGCATTCAAACGAGCAAAGAATCCTTGGTTGAAGTCAATGCCGACAATGGTGTTACGCTCCATCAGGCCCTTGCTGTCGCGCGCGGCTTCGCGCAGACGTTCGACGAAATCCACCGATACGGCGTCGTCATCGTCATGGCGGAATTGAATGCAGGGCTGATCCGGGTCTTTGCGGGCCGCGTTCAGGATATCCTTCATGATATGGCGATGTGATTTGTCGGCCTGGGGTGATTCCTGAACGATCCGAACCTGTTTCACATCTGCGGTCAGGTCGTGCAGCCGATCATAGGCGTCTTTGGGCAGGCAGTCCCCGATCACCACCAGCAGCTCGAAATCCTCGTCGGTATGGTCGCGAAAACAGGGCAGGGTCGAGGATTCAAACAACCTGAACCTCTCTTCCAGACGGACAGGGCTGTAGAGGTGGCGACGCCGATCTTCCAGAGTTTCATGTTCGGTCTGAAAGCTGCCAAGGGCCGGAAAGGAAAAGCGGCAAAGGCCGATAACCTGCATCTGTCATCCATCGCTAAGAGGTCTGCGCGCACTATGCCGGGCTATGCCTGCACCCGCAACGCAAGAAGAGGCTGGCCGGTGCGCGCAATCGTTGATAACACAGCGCAATCCGGCCAGCTTGACGCGCTGATGCAAGTGCTGTTGACACTTGGGCCGACTCCCCCTATTACGCCCGTCATCTCGGTACCGGGGGCCGCCCCAAAACCGATCTCAGTAATGAACTGGTCAAGGCCCGGACACTTTTATCGTTCGCGCCCTCTGATAACCAACCGCGACGTTCACCTCGGAATGGGAACGCTCGCGGGTTTTGCGCTTGTGGACGCATAAGTGCAGCGAATTTAACCGCACGCATCCGCGTGCATGTCTATGTGTTGCAAAACGGGGATATAACCGGAATGCCAACGATCCAACAGCTGATCCGCAAACCGCGGCAGCCGAAAGTAAAACGCTCGAAGTCCATGCACCTGGAGCAGTGCCCGCAGAAACGCGGCGTCTGCACACGTGTTTATACCACCACACCGAAAAAGCCGAACTCGGCGATGCGTAAGGTTGCCAAGGTGCGCCTGACCAACGGGTTCGAGGTCATCTCGTACATCCCCGGTGAAAGCCACAACCTGCAGGAACACTCGGTTGTTCTGATCCGTGGCGGCCGTGTAAAAGACCTTCCCGGTGTGCGTTACCACATCCTGCGCGGTGTTCTGGATACTCAGGGCGTCAAAGACCGTAAGCAACGTCGTTCGAAATACGGCGCGAAGCGTCCCAAGTAAGAAGGAGAGGCTGATATGTCACGTCGTCACGCCGCCGAAAAACGCGAAGTCCTGCCTGACGCCAAATTTGGCGATAAGGTTCTGACAAAATTCATGAACAACCTGATGATCGACGGCAAGAAGTCGGTCGCAGAGCGCATTGTCTACAACGCCTTTGATCGCGTTGAAGGCAAGATCAAGCGCGCACCCGTCGAAGTGTTCCACGAAGCACTCGACAACATCAAACCGTCGGTCGAGGTTCGCTCGCGCCGGGTTGGTGGTGCAACCTATCAGGTTCCGGTCGAAGTGCGCCCCGAGCGCCGCGAAGCACTGGCCATCCGCTGGCTGATCACTGCTGCGCGTGGCCGCAACGAAAACACCATGGAAGAACGCCTCGCCGGCGAGCTGCTGGACGCTGTACAGTCCCGCGGTACTGCCGTTAAGAAGCGCGAAGACACCCACAAGATGGCCGAGGCGAACAAAGCCTTCAGCCACTACCGTTGGTAATTCCAGAGGCTTATCAAAATGGCACGCGAATATACACTCGAACATTACCGTAACTTCGGTATCATGGCGCATATCGATGCGGGTAAGACCACCTGCTCGGAACGCATCCTGTTTTACACCGGCAAATCCCACAATATCGGTGAGGTGCACGATGGTGCAGCCACCATGGACTGGATGGAGCAGGAGCAGGAACGCGGTATCACCATTACCTCGGCTGCGACCACCACGTTCTGGGAACGCACCGAAGACGGTGAAACTGCTGACTCGCCCAAGCACCGCCTGAACATCATCGACACCCCCGGCCACGTTGACTTCACCATCGAAGTTGAACGTTCGCTGGCGGTTCTCGACGGTGCCGTCTGCGTTCTGGACGCAAACGCCGGTGTTGAGCCCCAGACCGAAACCGTGTGGCGTCAGGCTGACCGCTACAAGGTTCCGCGTATGGTGTTCGTCAACAAGATGGACAAGATCGGTGCTGACTTCTTCAACTGCGTTCGCATGATCGAAGACCGTACCGGCGCACGTGCTGTTCCGGTTGGTATCCCGATCGGCGCAGAGACCGAGCTGGAAGGCCTGGTTGATCTGGTCACCATGGAAGAATGGCTGTGGCAGGGCGAAGACCTTGGTGCAAGCTGGGTCAAAGCTCCGATCCGCGACAGCCTGAAAGACATGGCTGACGAATGGCGCGGTAAAATGATCGAAGCGGCCGTCGAAATGGACGACGACGCGATGATGGAATACCTGGAAGGCAATGAGCCCGACGTTCCGACCCTGCGCGCCCTGCTGCGCAAAGGCACCTTGGAAATCGCGTTCGTTCCGGTTCTGGGTGGGTCTGCGTTCAAGAACAAGGGCGTTCAGCCTCTGCTCAACGCTGTGATCGACTATCTGCCCAGCCCGCTGGACGTTGTTGATTACATGGGCTTCAAGCCCGGCGACGAAGAAGAAGTTCGTGACATCGCCCGTCGTGCCGATGACAACATGGCCTTCTCGGGTCTGGCGTTCAAAATCATGAACGACCCCTTTGTTGGCTCGCTGACCTTCACTCGGATCTATTCGGGCACCATGAACAAGGGTGACTCGATCCTGAACTCGACCAAAGGTAAGAAAGAGCGCATCGGTCGTATGATGATGATGCACTCGAACAACCGGGAAGAGATCGAAGAAGCGTTTGCAGGCGACATCATCGCGCTGGCGGGTCTGAAAGACACGACAACCGGTGACACTCTGTGTGACGCGAAGGATCCGGTGGTTCTGGAAACCATGACCTTCCCCGATCCGGTGATCGAGATCGCGGTTGAGCCCAAAACCAAGGGCGACCAAGAGAAGATGTCCCAGGGTCTGGCCCGTCTGGCCGCCGAAGACCCGTCCTTCCGCGTGGAAACTGACCTGGAATCCGGTCAGACCATCATGAAGGGCATGGGCGAACTTCACCTGGACATCCTGGTCGATCGTCTGAAGCGCGAGTTCAAGGTTGAAGCGAACATCGGTGCACCGCAGGTGGCCTATCGTGAAACCATCTCGATGCCGGTTGAACACACCTACACCCACAAGAAACAGTCGGGTGGTTCGGGTCAGTTCGGTGAAGTCAAGCTGGAAATCCAGCCGACCGAGCCGGGCGAAGGTTATTCGTTTGAGTCCCGCATCGTTGGTGGTGCTGTTCCGAAGGAATACATCCCCGGTGTTGAGAAAGGCATCAACTCGGTCATGGATAGCGGCCCGCTGGCTGGCTTCCCCGTGATCGACTTCAAGGTTGCCCTGCTGGACGGTAAGTTCCACGACGTTGACTCGAGCGTTCTGGCGTTCGAAATCGCGGCCCGTATGTGTATGCGTGAAGGCATGCGCAAAGCTGGCGCGAAACTGCTGGAACCGATCATGAAGGTCGAAGTGATCACCCCGGAAGAATATACCGGCGGTATCATCGGCGATCTGACATCGCGTCGGGGCCAGGTGTCTGGACAAGAGCCGCGCGGCAACGCCATCGCCATCGACGCGAACGTTCCGCTGGCCAACATGTTCGGCTACATCAACACTCTGCGTTCGATGTCGTCGGGCCGTGCCCAGTTCACCATGCAGTTCTCGCATTACGATCCGGTTCCGCAGAACATCTCGGACGAGATTCAGGCGAAATACGCATAAGCGACGATTTGGGGGAGCGTGGGTATCACGCTCCCTTCATTACCGAAAAAGGAGGCCATCATGGCAAAGGAAAAGTTTGAGCGTACAAAACCGCACGTCAACATCGGCACGATTGGCCACGTTGACCACGGCAAGACGACGCTGACCGCAGCAATCACCAAGTATTTCGGTGACTTCAAAGCGTATGACCAGATTGACGGTGCGCCGGAAGAGAAAGCGCGCGGCATCACCATCTCGACCGCCCACGTGGAATACGAGACCGAGAACCGCCACTACGCGCACGTTGACTGCCCCGGCCACGCCGACTACGTCAAGAACATGATCACCGGTGCGGCCCAGATGGACGGCGCGATCCTGGTTGTGAACGCCGCTGACGGCCCGATGCCGCAAACGCGTGAGCACATCCTGCT